>JAQTOA010000001.1 GCA_028713555.1 Sterolibacterium sp.
ATGGACGAGGAAGGGTTCTGCCGGGGCGTCGAGGCGGCTTACCGGAGCATGTGGCAGACTTGGTGTGGCGCCGCATGAAGCCGATCATGAGCGACCATGAGTCGCCGCCGCAATCGGCGCCGCTGACGCTGGAGCAGGCCCTGCAACAGGCCATTGCCCACCATCAGGCCGGTCGACTGCAAGATGCCGAACGTCTCTACCGCGCGATTCTCCAGGCCCAGCCGAACCACCCGGACGCGAACCACAACCTGGGTGTGCTGGCGCTGCAGGTCAAGCAGCCATTGGCCGGCCTGCCGCATTTCAAGGCGGCGCTGGAAGCCAATCCGAATCACGATCAATTCTGGCTGAGCTACATCGATGCGCTGATCCAGGCAGGTCAGGCCGAGGCAGCGCGTCAGGTGCTGGCGCAAGGGCGGCAACGGGGGTTGCAGGGAGAAGCGGTCGAGGCTTTACTGGTTTCATCTTCGGTTTTTCAAAGTAACAACAAGAAACCCAAGACTAAGCCAGGTGAATTGAGCAAATCGGCTAAAAAGTTTACCCCGTACCAGGAAAACAATCCTCCCCTGCATGAGATAGATGCACTTACGGCCCTGTTCAACGAGGGACGATATACGGAAGCAGAAACCCATGCCAAAACCATGACGGCGAGCTTTCCACAAAATGGATTTGGGTGGAAGGCATTAGGTGTGATATTGGTGCGGATGGGACGGAACGCGGAAGCGTTAAAACCTTTACAGAAGGCTGCTGCTCTGATGCCAGGAGACGCGGAGGTTCATAGCAACCTGGGAGCCACCTTGGGAGATCTGGGGCAGCTTAATGGTGCAGTGGCGAGTTTCCGCAAAGCGCTGAAGATCAAACCGGATTTCGCCGAGGCACATAGCAACCTGGGCAATGCCCTGCGAGATCTCGGGCAGCTTAGCGAAGCAGTGGCGAGTTTCCACAAGGCGCTGGAGATCAAACCCGATTATGCTGAGGCGCATAACAACCTTGGCGTAATCCAGAAAAATATGGGGCAACTAGACGAAGCCGAAGTCAGTTATCGTCGGGCGCTTGAGATTAGTCAGGAGTTTGTCGATGCACGAAAAAACCTTGGTAATATTCTCCAGGATAAAGGACTGAAGTGGCCGCCCAGGCTTTATAACGCAGGTATTAGCGCAGACAAGGAATTGCTTAAGCCTTTGGGTATGATGGGCAACGTATATAACGTTAATGACTTTGAGAAATTCTCTCGTGGTATTGAGCTAATAAAAGAAAGCTTATTTGATAAAGGAGCGACTCTTTATTGTTCTGATAATTTAATTACGTGGAACAGAAATTATAGTTTTCTGAGAAGTAATTACTTCTTGGATATTTTGCATAATGAAGAGATTGGCTCCCCATGGAAATCGATCGTATGGCGGACTTATGTCCTCTTGTATTTTGCTGAAATTGCTCGCAAGGCTGAAGGCGATTATGTTGAGCTAGGTTGCCATACTGGGCACACGGCATTGCAGGTAATCAGCAAGTTGAATTTTTCTGATCTTCATAAAAAATACTATTTGTATGACCTGTTTGAATGGAATAAAGGTGATGAACACACCCATCTTGAGGGGCACGATGATCCGTTGATGTATGAAAAGGTATTAAACCTGTTTTGCATATACAACTTTGTGAAAATTGTAAAAGGCTCAGTTCCTCAATCGTTTGTTCATGGTTTTCCAGAGAAGGTTGCCTTCGCGCATCTAGACATGAACCATCCGGATCCAGAGGCGGGCGCACTTAAAGTTGTTTTGCCCAAGCTATCAAAGGGAGGAGTGGTGATTCTTGATGACTATGGTTGGTGGGGTTATAGAGCACAGAAAATCGTTTTGGATCCAATTATTAGTGAAAATGGGTTAACGATTCTGGAGCTTCCAACGGGCCAAGGGTTAATAATTCGGTAGCCAAAAGCGCGCGACTACTTTTCGGTATTGACAATGACAATATGCACCCGGTATGGGCCATGCGCGCCGAGTACGATGGTCTGCTCGATGTCGCCGGTGCGCGAGGGGCCGGAGATGAAGTTGACGGCACGCGGCAGTTCGCCTGTTTCGCGGCGGATCAGTTGCCAGGCTTCTTCCATGCCGCTCACGATCCGCCCGGCCGGGACGATGGCGATGTGGGTTTCCGGCAGCAGGCTGGCAGCCGACGGGGTGTTCGGGCTCGAACAGAGCACTAGGGTGCCCGTTTCGGCAAGAGCGCAATAACAGCCGGTGATGCCGAGCAGATCGCTGCTGTTGGCGGCGCGCGCCTCAACCGCGATGCCGGCCTGTTGCCAGGGCAGACTGGCTAGTTCCGGCCAGCATACCGCTTGCGCCGGGAGTTGTTGCGCCGATAGATAGCGGGCGACGGCTTGCGGTACTTCTTGCGGCGTGGCGACCGCATCGACGGTGCTCGATAACTGTTCGGATTTTTCGCGGAAGCGCGCGAGCAGGTCGCCGTCGACTTTCGGCTTGGGGCCTTGCGGCTTGGCCGCCAGATAAGCATCCAGCGCGCTGCGCCCGGCAACTGCATTGGCATCGTCGCGCCCTAGCCCGGCGCGGATGCGGCCGAGGATGTCTGCACGGGAGCTCACGCCGTTTCCTTTCGCGCCGCATACAGCTCGCGGAAAGTCTTTCCTTCGGGCGCCGGGAAATCGCGGCCCAGCGTCCATTCCGGCGCCACCCCGAGCACGCGGATGCGGTCGTTGCGTTTGCCATCGCGCGCCAGCCAGAGCAGGTAGCGCACGCCGATCCTGGTGGCCAGCGCGTACAGCGCGGGATGCAGCGCCAGCCAGGCCCAGGCGCGTAAGCCTAAGCGTTCGCCGAACGGGCGCAGGTGGGCTTCGACCTGTTTCGCGCGCAGCTTGAGCAGTAGTTGCGGGAGTGGAATCTTGACCGGGCAGACCACGCCGCATTGATTGCAGAGCGTGGCCGCCTGCGGCAGGTCGAGAGCATTCTGCATGCCGGTGAACAGGGGCGTCAGTACCGCGCCCATCGGCCCCGGATAGACCCAGCCGTAGGCGTGACCGCCGACCGCTTGATACACCGGGCAATGATTCATGCAGGCGCCGCAGCGGATGCAGCGCAGCATTTCGGCGAATTCGCCGCCGACCAGATCGGCGCGGCCGTTGTCGACCAGGATGAAATACAGGTGCTCCGGCCCGTCGCTCTCTGCCGCCTGTTTTGCCCCGGTCAGCAGCGAGAAGTAATTGGAGATCGACTGGCCGGTGGCGGAGCGCGGCAGCAGGCGCATCAGCGTGGCCAGGTCCTCCAGCGTCGGGATGACTTTCTCGATGCCGGTGATGACTACATGCACTTTGGGTAAAGTGGTCACCATGCGGCCGTTGCCCTCGTTGGTCACCAGCGCCACCGAGCCAGTTTCGGCGATCAGGAAATTGCCGCCGGAGATGCCCATCTCGGCGCTCAGGAAATGCGGCCGCAGCACTTCGCGCGCCTCGCGCGTCAGCGCCTGAATGTCGTCCTTGGCGGGAAGGTGATGAGTGCGGGCGAACAGCGCCGAGACTTCCTCCTTGCTCTTGTGGAACACCGGCGCGATGATGTGCGAGGGCGGCTCGTTGTCGCTGATCTGCAGGATGTATTCGCCGAGGTCGGTCTCCACCGGCTGGATGCCGGCAGTTTCGAGCGCCTGGTTGAGGCCGGCTTCCTCGGACAGCATCGACTTCGACTTGATCGCCTTCTTGACGCCGTGACGGTGCGCGATGTCGATCACCAGCCAGCAGATCTCGGCGCCATCCCTGGCCCATAGCACGCTGGCGCCGCTCTTGGCTGCCTGTTGCTCGAATTTTTCCAGCCACAGGTCGAGGTCGTTGAGGACACGGTCGCGCAGAGCAGTCGCGGAGTCGCGGGTCGCCTCGAAATCGTCAAGGTCGAGGATGGCAGTGGCGCGTCGATCGACGAACTTGCTTTTGGCTTTCTTCAGGTTGTCCTGCAAGATCACGTCCGCCAGCTTCTGGCCGGCGCGCGCCTTGAAATGCATTGACTGGCTTTGCATGCTAGGACTTGCCCGCCAGCACTTCGGCGATGTGCAGCACGCGCGTCGTCTTGTCGCCCATGCGGCGCAGCTTGCCTTCGATATTCAGCAGACAGCCGAGGTCGCCGCCGACCACGGCATCGCTTTTGGCGCTGTGGATGTTGTCGCACTTCTTGGCGGCGATGACCGCCGCGATTTCGCCGAACTTTACCGAGAAGGTGCCGCCGAAGCCGCAGCATTCCTCGGCGCCCGGCATCTCGTTCAAGCTCACGCCGGGCATCTG
Organism: Sterolibacterium sp.; assembly: GCA_028713555.1. Lineage (GTDB taxonomy): Bacteria > Pseudomonadota > Gammaproteobacteria > Burkholderiales > Rhodocyclaceae > JACRAR01. Next base: position 4,274 of record JAQTOA010000001.1, read on the forward strand.
CGCCAGCAACTGGCGCGGCTGCTGCTTGATGCCCAGCTCGCGCAGGCCAGCGCAGGAATCGTGATAGGTGATGCTGCCTTGAAACTCGCCGGGCACTTGCTGGAGTTTGGCGACGTTAACCAGAAAGTCGGTAAGTTCAAAGGTCTTTGCGGCGAGCGCGGCCATGCGCTGCGCCAGCGCCGCATCGTCGCCAGCGAGTTCGACATAGTGGCCGCGCACCATGCCGGCGCAGGAGCCGGAAGGGGCGACGACATAGTCGCAGGCCTCGAATTCGCCCAGCAGCTTGACCGCCAGACTGCGCGCCGCTGCGCGGTCGCCGGAGTTGAAGGCCGGCTGCCCGCAGCAGGTCTGCGTCTGCGGCACGACGACTTCGCAGCCCGTGCTTTCAAGCAGCTTCAGCGCGGCAAAGCCGATGCGCGGCCGCATCATGTCCACCAGGCAGGTCACCAGCAGGCCGACGCGCATCATTCAGATCTTAAGTGCGCTCCTACTGGGGTTTACCCAGCAGGGCATCCTTGAGATCATCTTGCGCCGGCTTGGTGCCGAGCCATATCTTCAGCAAGGCATGATAAAAATCCTCGCCGGCGATGTCCTTGCCCTGTTGCTTGCCATTGATGGTCAAGCGGGTGCCGCTTTCAGGCAGCCAGTCGATGCTGATGGCATCGCCCCTGGCGGCAGTTTTCAGGGCCAGAATGGCGCTCTTGAATTCTTCGACGCGGGCTTTGAGCGGTTCTGCTTCCGCATCGGTGTGATTTTTTTGGATGCCCCCCACCAGCGCGTCGGCGAATTGCTCGGCAGTCAGCTCGCGCAGCGTAACGATATGCAGGCGCTTTGCCCCCTTGAGCGCCAGCACGTCGGCAGCAGCAGTCTTCTTTTCAGTCAGGTAGAGAGCAACGGCATATACCTTGAGGAAAAATTTGGAGCGCTGGCCGGCGCCGTTGAATTGCAGCTCGATTGCGCCGAGCATGCTTTTGTCCTCGAACTTGACGCCGGCAACTTCGACGGCGGCATGGGTCAGACCGGTAATGCACAACAGCAAGACAAGCAGCAGTTTTTTCACATTGTTCTCCTTAAAATTCTCCCTCCCTTTCAAGGGGCGGGCCAGGGTGGGGATGGGTTCTAATCTACCCCCGCACTTCGCCATTGCCCAGCACGATCCACTTCTGCGAGGTCAGCCCTTCGAGGCCCACCGGGCCGCGCGCATGGAACTTGTCGGTGGAAATACCAATCTCCGCGCCAAGCCCGTATTCGAAGCCGTCGGCGAAACGCGTCGAGGCATTCACCATCACCGAACTGGAATCCACTTCGCGCAGGAAGCGCATGGCGTGAGTGTAGTTTTCGGTAACGATGGCGTCGGTATGTTGCGACGAGTACTGATTGATGTGGGCGATGGCTTCATCCACGCCGGCTACTACCTTGACCGAGATGATCGCTGCCAGGTATTCGGTGGAGTAGTCCTCTTCTGTGGCGGGCTTGGCCTCCGGCACCAGCTTGCGGGTTTCTTCGCAGCCGCGGATTTCCACGCCTTTGGCAATCAGCAGGCGGGCAATCTCCGGCAGTTGCGCCGCGGCGACGCTGCGCGCTACCAGCAGCGACTCGGTAGTGTTGCAGGTGCCCAGCCGCTGGGTCTTGGCGTTGTCGATGATGCGCAGGGCCATCCCTGGATCGGCGGCGTCATCCACGTAGACATGACAGTTGCCGTCCAGGTGCTTGATCACCGGCACCCGCGCATCTTTCGAGATGCGTTCGATCAGCCCCCTGCCGCCGCGCGGCACAATGACGTCTACATATTCCGGCATGGCGACGAGGTAGCCGACGGCTTCCCGGTCGGTGGTTTCCAGTACCTGCACGGCGGTCTCCGGCAGGCCGGCGGCTTTGAGCCCGGCGCGCACACAGGCGGCGATGGCCTGGTTGCAGCGGATCGCCTCCTTGCCGCCGCGCAGGATCGCGGCATTGCCGGATTTCAGGCACAGCGCTGCGGCGTCGGCGGTGACGTTGGGGCGCGCTTCGTAGATGATGCCGACGACGCCGAGCGGCACGCGCATCTTGCCGACCTGGATACCGGAAGGTCGTCGTTTCAGATCGGTGATTTCGCCGACCGGGTCGGGCAGGGCGGCCACTTGCTCCAGCCCCAGCGCCATGGCTTCGACACCCTTGGCGGTGAGCGTCAGGCGGTCGATCATCGCTGCGTCGAGGCCGCCGGTTCTGGCTTCCGCCACATCGGCGGCATTGGCGGCCAGCAGTTCGGCTGCATGGGCGCGGATTTGTCCAGCCATCGCCAGCAGCGCAGCGTTCTTGGCGGCCGTCGTGGTTTTAGCCATCATTCGGCTGGCCTGGCGCGCGGCGCGACCGATGGACGCCATGGTTTCCTGAATGTTCATCGCCGGAAATTTCCCTCCCTTATTCCTTTGATATTCACTTCGTTCATGCCGCTGCCTTCCTGGTTTGCGTCAGGCGCAAAGCGAGTTGCAGGAATTCATCCCACAGATCGCCGCGCGTCAGGCCCTTTATCATGCGGTCAATCCGCGCCGCTTGCAAGAGTGCGGCGCGCAGCAGCGGCATCGGGCAGCGTTGCGCTGCGTTGCGGTAGGGGCCCTGGCGCGGGCCAAAAATTTTTGCCGTGGAGCAAGCGGCGTCAAAGCTGGCACCTTGGTCCAGTTGCGCGCGCAACTGCGCCAAGGTACGCGCTTCCTGCGCCAAGGCCCACAACACCAGCGGCGGGGCCGTGTCTTCGGCGCGCAAGCCTTCCAGCAGTCGCGCGCAACGCGGCGCATCGCCGGCCAGCAAGGCGGCGCGCAGCTTGTCAACGTCGTAGCGCGCCACGTCCAGCACGGCTTCCTGTACCTGGGCCAGCGTCAGCTGGCCGGCGGGATAAAGCAGGGCAAGTTTCTGGATTTCCTGGTGTGCGGCAAGCAGGTTGCCCTCGACATGAGCCGCTATGAATTCGAGTGCGTCCGGAGGCGCCGATTGTTTCTGGCGCGCCAGTCGCATGGCGACCCAATCGGGCAATTGGCGCAACGGCGGCGCATTGAGTTCAAGCGCCACACCGGCATTGTTAAGGGTGGTGAACCAGGCCGCTTTCTTGGTTTGCCAATCGACTTGCGGTAGCGTCACCAGCGTCAGCACGCCGTTGCCAAGGCGTTGGCAATGCCGTTGCAAGGCTTCGCCGCCATCACGCCCCGGTTTGCCGCTGGGGATGCGCAGGTCGATCAGCAGGTTGCCGCCGAACAAGGAGAGATTGCCGCCGGCCTGCGCCAGTTGATCCCAGCGAAAGCCGGCCCCGGCCACCAGCACTTCGCGCTCGTCGTAGCCCTGGATGCGCGCCGCGCTGCGGATGGCGTCGGCTGCTTCGAGTATCAGCAGCGGCTCGTCGCCGTGGAGAATGTAGAGCGGCGCGAGCGGCTTCTCAAGCTGGGCAGGGAGTTGGTCAGGGCGCAGTTGCATGCCTAGAACTCTATTCCGCAGCGGGTGCCTTGGCGGCAGCTAGCCGGCGCAGGATCTGCTGCACCAGGTCATTCTGGATATCGCGCCAGAGCAGGGTTTCCTCCGCTTCCTTGGAGAGCACCAGATCATCGGAAAAAGTAATGCTGCGACGCAGGACAATCCGGCTCTGCGGCAGCCAGCCGCCACCTTTGCTGTCGATCAGGCGAAACATGAAGGTGCGCACCAACTCGAATTCGCGGGCGCGTCCGGTGGCGGACAGACTCAGAATGTTCTTGGCCTGGGCATCGCTGATGATAATCAGCGTGGCTTGGGCTTCCTTCTGGGTGTCGACGATGCGTACGTTACTGCCGGCGGCAATCGACCGTTTCAATTGCGCATGCAGTTCGCTGGTTTCGGGCAGGGCGATATAGAGTTTGTCGAAGGGGAGCGGGTAAGTGCCGCGCAATTGAAAACCGCAGGCGGAAAGGATGACACTGAGCAGCACGGGCAGCAGCGCGCAATACAGGGTGGTCCAGCTCAGTGGGGTACGCATGGCGATTCCTTAGACAACGATATTCACTAATCGGCCGGGGACGACGATGACTTTTTTTGTCGGCTTGCCCTCGCAGTGCTTCTGCACCGTGGTGCTGGCCAGCGCGGCGGCTTCGATGGCTTCGCGCGTGGCGTCGGCTGCCACGCGCAGATTGCCGCGCAGCTTGCCGTTGATTTGCAGCACCAGCTCGATTTCGTCCTGCGCCAATGCCGCGGCCAGCGGTTCGGGCCAGGGTGCTTGCAGCAGGTCATCGCCATAACCCAGCTCGCGCCAAAGCACGTGGCAGATATGCGGCGTGATCGGCGACAGCAGGCGCAGCAGGATCGACAGTCCTTCGGCAATCACGGCGGCGCCGTCGCCTGGTCTGGGTGTCTTTTCCAGCGCATTGAGGATTTTCATGGCCGCTGAGGCGACGGTGTTGAACTGGTGCTTGCCGATGTCGTAATTGGCCTGCTTCAGGTTCAGGTGAATTTCGCGGCGGACATCGGCCAATGCGGCCAGCGCGCCATCGAGTTTTTCCGGCACCTTCCCGGCGCCGCGCACGCTGTCATGCATGGCATGGCCGAAAGCCCACAGGCGCTTGAGAAAGCGGAACGAGCCTTCGACGCCCGAGTCCGACCACTCCAGGGTCTGTTCCGGCGGCGCCGCGAACATCATGAAGAAGCGCGCCGTGTCGGCGCCATACTGATCGACCAGGGCCTGCGGGTCGACGCCGTTGTTCTTCGACTTCGACATGGTGCCGATGCCGCCCGACTCGACCGGCTGTCCATCGGACCTGAGCGTGGCGCCGCAGCGGTTGCCCTTGTCATCGAATTGCAAGTCCACTTCGGTCGGGTTGTAATAAACGATGCGGCCCGCAGTGCCACCCTGCGGCTTGCGGAAGAAGATTTCGTTGAGCACCATGCCCTGGGTCAGCAGGTTGGCGAAGGGCTCCTGGTACTTCACCAGTCCCAGGTCGCGCATCACCTTGCTCCAGAAGCGCGAGTAGAGCAGGTGCAGGATGGCGTGCTCGATGCCGCCGATGTATTGATCGACGGGCATCCAGTAATCGCTGCGGGCATCGACCATCGCCTGGGTATTGCCGGCGCTGCAATAGCGGGCGTAATACCAGGACGAGTCGACGAAGGTGTCCATGGTGTCGGTTTCGCGCTTGGCGGCCTGGCCGCACTTCGGGCAGGCGCAGTCGAGGAAATCGGCGCGCTTGCGTAACGGGTTGCCGGAGCCGTCGGGCACGCAGTCGTCGGGCAGCACCACCGGCAGTTGATCGTCCGGCACCGGCACGACGCCGCAGCTCGGGCAGTGGATGATCGGGATCGGGCAGCCCCAGTAGCGCTGGCGCGAGATGCCCCAGTCGCGCAGGCGGTAGGTGATTTGCTGGTCGCCGAGATCTTTGGCCTTGAGATCGGCGACGATGGCGTCGATTGCCGAGGGGTAATCGAGATCGTTGTACTTGCCGGAGTTGACGCAGACGCCATGCGCCTTGTCGGCATACCATTCCTGCCAGGCATCGAGCGAGTAAGTCTGGCCGGCAACGGAAATCACCGGCTTGATGGCCAGGCCGTATTTCTTGGCGAATTCGAAGTCGCGTTCGTCATGCGCCGGCACCGCCATCACGGCGCCCTCGCCGTAGCCCATCAGGACATAGTTGCCGACCCAGACCTCGATCTTCTTCGCAGTGAGCGGATGGTCGACGAAAATCCCGGTGGGCATGCCCTTCTTTTCCATGGTCGCCATGTCGGCTTCCATGACCGAGCCGCGTTTGCACTCCTCGATGAATTCCGCAAGCTTGAGGTTGTTCCTGGCGGCATGGGTGGCGAGCGGATGCTCGGCGGCGACGGCGCAGAAGGTGACGCCCATGATGGTGTCGGCACGGGTGGTATAGACCCACAGCTTTTCCTGTTTTCCGCCGAGACGGTAGGGAAAGGCGAAACGTACGCCGTGTGATTTTCCGATCCAGTTGGCCTGCATCGTCTTGACCCGCTCGGGCCAGCCCGGCAGGGTGTCGAGAGCTGACAGCAGTTCGTCGGCGTAGTCGGTAATTTTCAGGTAGTACATTGGGATTTCGCGTTTTTCTACCAGCGCACCGGTGCGCCAGCCACGTCCGTCGATGACCTGCTCGTTAGCAAGTACCGTCTGGTCGACGGGGTCCCAATTCACTGTGCCGGTTTTCAGATAGGCGATGCCTTTTTCCAGCATGCGCAGGAATAACCACTGGTTCCATTGGTAATACTGCGGCTGGCAGGTCGCCAGCTCACGCTCCCAGTCGATGGCGAAGCCCAGCGACTTGAGCTGTTTTTTCATGTAGGCGATGTTGTCGTAGGTCCACTTCGCCGGCGGTACGCCATTCGCCATTGCGGCATTCTCCGCGGGCAGGCCGAAGGCATCCCAGCCCATCGGCTGAAGCACGTTGAAGCCGCGCATCTTGTGGTAGCGGGAGAGCACGTCGCCGATGGTATAGTTGCGCACGTGACCCATGTGCAATTTGCCCGAGGGGTAAGGGAACATCGACAGGCAGTAGTATTTCGGCTTGGCCGCGTCCTCGGTGGCGCGGAAGGCGGCCGCATGCTCCCAATGTTGTTGGGCCGCCTGTTCGATCTCTTTCGGGAGGTATTTTTCCTGCATGGACGGAGTCAAGGTTGTGAGAATTCTTTTCAAGAAGTCAATTATACCCGGCGCCACGTGTCGCGCCGCGGTGTCGCAAGGAGCGAGCATGCATGCAGCGAGATGTTTATCGGTATGGCTGGCACTGGCTGCTGGTACCCCGGCGTTTGCCGCGAATCAGGCGGTAAGCTATGCCACCGTGGAAACAGTGCAGATGCCGGCTTGGTTGGATCGCGATGGCCGCACGCAACCGCTCGCCGTTGGCATGGAGGTGAAAAACGGCGACCGCATCCGTACTGGCAACGAAGCGCGTGCTTATCTCAAGCTTGCCGAGGGCAGCACTGTCAAACTGGGCGAGAATGCCACGTTTGGCCTGTATAGCCGCAGTCTCAAACCCGCCCAGATTTTCAAGGGCGCCATGGATGTGCTCAAAGGCGCCTTTCGCTTTACCACCAATGCATTGCAGCGGACTCACAGCCAGCGCGATTTGGCTATTCGTGTCGGCACGGCGACTGCCGGTATTCGCGGCACCGATCTGTGGGGTAAGTCGGATGCCGAGCGCGACCTGATCCTGCTCATCGAGGGCCGGATCGAAGTCCGGCATGTCGGCGATATATTCGAAATGGCCGAACCGCTGAAATATTTTTCCGCGCCGCGAAATGCCCCTGCCCAGGAGTTGACGCCGGTCGATCCCGCGCAGTTCGAGCAGTGGGCGCGCGAAACCGAAGTCTTGCCCGGCGATGGCGCGGCCCAGCGAGGCGGAAGATGGCGTGTGTTGCTGGCAAGTGTCAGCACTCAGCGCGAAGCGCTCGGCATCTATGATACGGCGCGCAGCGCAGGTTATGCCGCCAAGATCAGGGTGCTGTCTGCCGTAGATGGCAAGCCTGATAAGGCCGGGCCGTGGGATTTCGAGGTGATTCTGACGCAGTTGGCGAGTGAGCAGGAGGCCTTGGTGGTGGCGAAGAAACTCAAGCGGCAACTGGGTTTTGAGGCGGTTCCGGGGAAATAGACGCGTTTGACGATTATTCTCAAGGCATGGTTCCGCAAGAACCATCCTCTTGCGGAAAATATGAGGCGAGACGATTGAGGATCAGGCTGACCCAGCCCCTATGGGACATGAACATGAGTATCCCTATGGCATAAATATCTTGCCAGGATTCATCAGATTGTCCGGATCGAGCGCACGCTTGATTGCGCGCATCACGTCGATAGCGGCACTGCCGTGTTCCAGCGCCAGATATTTCTGCTTGCCGATGCCAATGCCATGCTCGCCGGTGCAGGTTCCTTCCATGCGCAGGGCGCGTTCCACCAGCCGCTTCGAGAATGCCTCGGCGCAAGTTACGTCGACCGGGCTGTCGGGATCGACGAGCAGCACCAAGTGGAAGTTGCCGTCGCCGACATGGCCGACCAAGGGCGCCAACAACTGGCTTTCCGCAATATCGGCGACAGTCTCGTTGATGCAGTCGGCTAGGCGCGAGATCGGTACGCAGACATCGGTGGTCACTGCATGGGCGCCCGGTTTGAGGCCGAGGCAGGCGTAATAAGCGTCGTGGCGTGCCTGCCAGAGGCGGCTGCGGTCTTCCGGCCGGATCGCCCAGTCGAAGTCCATGCCACTGTGGGATGCGGCAATTTCTTCGACCGTGCGGGCTTGTTCTTCGACACTGGCCGGCGAGCCGTGAAATTCAAAAAACAGTGTCGGCGCCTCGCGCAAGCTGGTCTTGCTGTAGCGGTTGATGGCTTTCAACGCCAGCGCGTCGAGCAATTCGATGCGCGCGATCGGTACGCCGAGCTGGATTACCTGGATTACCGTGTTCACTGCCTCCGCAATATCCGGGAAAGCGCAGACGGCGCTGGAGATTGCCTCGGGAATCGGATGCAGGCGTATGGTCAGTTCGGTGACGATGCCTAGTGTGCCTTCCGAGCCGACCAGCAAACGCGTCAGGTCGTAGCCGGCGGCCGACTTGCGGGCGCGCCCGCCGGTTTTGATGATGCGGCCGTCAGCCAACACCACCATCATGCCGAGGACATTTTCGCGCATGGTGCCGTAGCGTACGGCGTTAGTGCCGGAAGCGCGTGTCGCCGCCATGCCCCCCAAACTGGCATCGGCGCCGGGGTCGATCGGGAAGAACAGGCCGGTGTCGTGTAGCGCAGCGTTGAGCTGCTTGCGGGTAACGCCGGCCTGTACCGTGGCATCGAGATCCTCTGGACGGATCGCCAGTACCCGGTTCATGCCGGAAAGATCGATGCAGACCCCACCATGAATCGCCAACAAATGGCCTTCAAGCGAGGTTCCGGCGCCAAAGGCGATTACCGGTACGCGATGGCTGTGGCAAAGCGCGACGATGGATGAGACTTCTTCGGTCGATTCGGCGAATATCACGGCATCCGGCGGCGCCGGCGTGTGCGATGATTCGTCCTTGCCGTGGTGCAAGCGGTCTGCCTCGGCAGTGGAATAGCGGTTGCCAAAGCGGGCAGCGAGCGCTTCGGCCAAGGCCTGGGGTAGTGGCGCTCGCGCGGTATCCAGACGAGGCACATGCATGATGGTTCCTCCAGCGTTCTCTGTCGGGCGATTTTACGCCTCTTGCGCCAGCTTCGATTAGAGGCAGTTTCGAGGACCTGCTCTCATCGTTAGCACGCGTCGCCCGAATGAGAGCGGACCCTAGCCGCTATATGCGCATATGAGTCAATGTGACTCTCAACATGTGCTTGACTTGGAAACGATGTCATAGCATAATCAACCGTTTCGCTGGAGGGGTTCCCGAGCGGTCAAAGGGAACAGACTGTAAATCTGTCGGCTCTGCCTTCGAAGGTTCGAATCCTTCCCCCTCCACCACAGGGTTTATTGGGATTTGTGAAGAATTGGGATCGGAGGCCGGGCTGATGTTGGATTCGCTGGTCTGAAGTAAGGCGGGTGTAGCTCAATGGTAGAGCAGAAGCCTTCCAAGCTTATGACGAGGGTTCGATTCCCTTCACCCGCTCCAGCAATTTTTAGGGTTTCTGAGTTCTGAGTTATGTCGGGCCCATGTAGCTCAGTGGTAGAGCACTCCCTTGGTAAGGGAGAGGCCACGTGTTCAATCCACGTCATGGGCACCAGAAATTTGAATCCGTCCAGTGGTGATACTGGCGGAATGTTTTTTAGCTTTCGATTATCGGGGTAAACCATCATGGCAAAAGCCAAATTTGAGCGTACGAAGCCACATGTAAACGTAGGGACGATAGGGCACGTGGATCACGGCAAGACGACCTTGACGGCGGCGATCACGAAGGTGATGGCGGCGAAGTTTGGAGGAGAAGCGAAGGCGTACGACCAGATTGACGCGGCGCCGGAAGAGAAGGCGCGGGGGATCACGATCAACACGGCGCACGTGGAATACGAGACGTCCAACCGGCATTATGCCCACGTAGATTGTCCGGGCCATGCTGACTATATCAAGAACATGATTACGGGAGCGGCGCAGATGGACGGCGCGATCCTGGTGGTATCGGCGGCAGACGGGCCGATGCCGCAGACGCGCGAGCACATCTTGCTGGCGCGGCAGGTGGGGGTGCCGTACATTGTGGTTTACATGAACAAATGTGACATGGTGGATGACGCGGAACTGCTTGAGTTGGTGGAAATGGAAGTTCGTGAACTGCTGAGTAAATATGAATTTCCTGGCGACGACATTCCCATTATCAAGGGATCGGCGCTGAAAGCGCTGGAAGGCGACAAAGGGGAAATAGGCGAAGGATCCATTGAGAAGCTGTGCGCTGCGCTGGACAGCTACATTCCGGCGCCGAAACGCGCGGTGGAAGGGGCCTTCCTGATGCCGATCGAAGACGTCTTCTCGATCTCGGGACGGGGCACGGTGGTGACGGGGCGGGTAGAGCGGGGCGTGGTCAAGGTTGGCGAGGAAATTGAGATTGTAGGTATCCGCCCGACGCTGAAGACCACTTGCACGGGAGTTGAGATGTTCCGCAAGCTGCTTGATCAGGGGCAGGCGGGCGACAATGTTGGGGTGCTGTTGCGCGGCACCAAGCGGGAAGAAGTGGAACGTGGTCAGGTGCTGGCCAAGCCGGGCAGCATTACGCCGCACACGCATTTCACGGCTGAGATTTATGTGCTGTCGAAAGACGAGGGTGGGCGGCACACGCCGTTCTTCAATGGTTACCGGCCGCAGTTTTATTTCCGGACGACGGACGTGACGGGATCGGTGGAACTGCCGGCGGGGACGGAGATGGTGATGCCTGGGGATAATGTATCGATCACGGTGAAGTTGATTGCGCCGATCGCCATGGAAGAAGGTCTGCGTTTCGCTATCCGCGAGGGTGGTCGGACCGTCGGTGCCGGCGTCGTCGCCAAGGTGATCGAGTAGGAAAACGTTAGCGTCCGGATTCGTCTGGACGCTTTTTGGTCTCTGCTGCAGGGGCGTAGCTCAATTGGCAGAGTGTCGGTCTCCAAAACCGAAGGTTGGGGGTTCGATGCCCTCCGCCCCTGCCAACTAACACATAACGATAGCGATGGCTGACAAGCTTAAGTTCGCACTGGCGTTGATCCTACTGGCTGCCGGCGTGGCCGGTTTTTACTTTCTCGGCGATCAGCCGATGATTCTTCGCGTACTGTCGGTACTCGCGGGATTGGCTGCCGGTTCTTCGGTAGCCTGGTTTACCTTGCCGGGCCAACGCTTCTTTGCCTTCGGTGGGGAAGCCTGGCTCGAAACCAAGAAGGTTGCCTGGCCGACACGCAAGGAAACCGTGCAGACCACTGGCATCGTGTTCGTCTTTGTATTGGTCATGGCGATCATGCTGTGGGTTACTGACAAAGGCTTGGAGTGGGTTCTTTACGACTTGATTCTGGGCTGGAAGAAATAATGACTAAACGTTGGTACGTCGTTCATGCCTATTCGGGTTTCGAGAAGTCGGTGCAGCGGGCGCTCATAGAGCGTATCGGGCGTGCCGGGATGCAGGAGTTTTTTGGCCAGATCCTGGTTCCTGTTGAGGAAGTGGTCGAGATGAAGAGTGGCCAGAAGAGCATTTCCGAGCGCAAGTTTTTCCCCGGCTATGTGCTGGTGGAAATGGACATGAACGACGAGAGCTGGCACTTGGTCAAGAGCACCCCCAAGGTGACCGGTTTCATTGGGGGCACGGCGACCAAGCCGACCCCGATTTCCGAGAAGGAAGTCGCCAAGATCATGCAACAGATCCAGGAAGGCGTTGAAAAACCTCGTCCCAAAGTGCTGTTTGAAACGGGTGAAATGGTGCGCATCAAGGAAGGCCCGTTCACCGATTTCAATGGCAATGTCGAAGAGGTGAACTACGAGAAAAGTCGCATGCGTGTCGCGGTGACCATCTTTGGCCGTTCCACGCCGGTTGAATTACAGTTTGACCAAGTCGAGAAGGCCTGAATTTCGCGATGTCGCAGCGCGAGAGTATGTGCTTTGAATATTTGCGGCAAGAGGAGCGCGAGTAGGAATTGCTAGGGATCCGAAAGTGCGTTACCACTCAATTTAAGGAAGTCACAATATGGCAAAGAAAATCGTCGGCTACGTCAAGCTGCAAGTGCCGGCTGGTAAGGCGAACCCATCTCCGCCGATCGGTCCCGCGTTGGGTCAACGCGGCCTGAATATCATGGAATTCTGCAAGGCTTTCAATGCCCAGACTCAGGGAATGGAGCCCGGTTTGCCGATTCCGGTGGTGATTACCGCTTTCGCGGACAAGAGCTTCACCTTCATCATGAAGACGCCGCCGGCCACCGTACTGATCAAGAAGGCTGCGGGCATTCAGAAGGGCAGCCCGAAACCTCATACCGACAAGGTTGGCAAGGTGACGCGCGCCCAACTCGAGGATATCGCCAAAACGAAAATGAAGGATCTGACGGCAGCCGATCTCAACGCGGCTGTCCGGACCATCGCCGGCAGCGCCCGCAGCATGGGCATTACCGTGGAGGGCCTGTGACATGGCAAAGATCTCAAAACGCAGCAAGACATTGCATGCCAAGTTCGATCGCACCAAATATTACCCAGTCAAGGATGCGCTAGCGCTGGTCAAGGAATGCGCCAATGCCAAGTTCGACGAGTCGATTGATGTCGCCGTGAACCTTGGTGTCGACGCCAAGAAATCCGACCAGACGGTGCGCGGTTCTGTTGTGCTGCCTGCGGGAACCGGCAAGACGGTTCGTGTGGCGGTATTTGCCCAGGGCGAGAAGGCCGAGGCCGCCAAGGCGGCAGGCGCGGACATCGTCGGCTTCGAGGATCTTGCCGCCACGGTCAAGGCGGGCACCATCGAGTTTGACATTTGCATCGCTACCCCGGATGCCATGCGGGTTGTTGGGTCCCTGGGTCAGATCCTCGGTCCGCGCGGGCTGATGCCGAACCCGAAGGTCGGCACCGTGACCATGGATGTGACCACTGCGGTAAAGAATGCCAAAGCCGGCCAGGTGCAATACCGCACCGATAAGGGCGGCATCGTGCAATGCACGATTGGGCGTGCCTCATTTCCAGTCGAGTCGCTGCAGCAGAATCTAGCCGCTTTGCTCGAAGCCTTGCAAAAGGCCAAACCGGCCACGTCAAAGGGGCAGTATTTAAAGAAGATTTCGCTTTCCAGCACGATGGGTGCCGGTTTGCGGGTTGATCAGACCAGTCTGGTTGCGTAATCGATTTGTATCCCGCTGCTGGTGCGGGGAAGGAACTTTGGGCCGTTCCGTCGCATGTTCGGGCGGAGCGGGTTGTCAAAGACCGTAGGTGCCTATAAGGAAGTTTTCCTTGGGGTTTAATTGAATGGCAGTCTTTACGATGTCCGGCCTACGCAGATGGCGTTACCCGAACCCAGGAGGTTGGTCTCTGGCCGCTCTCCTGAATGAAGGTCGCCGTACCGGTTCCGTGTCGTGGCTATCCAAATGCCACGGCTGGAACAGTAGTACTAACTAGGAGCTGACCTTGGGTCTCAATCTTGATGATAAGAAGGCGGTAGTCGCAGAGGTATCCGCAAAAGTCGCGAATGCCCAGTCGATCGTCGTTGCTGAGTACCGCGGTCTGGAAGTGGGCCATATCACCGTGCTACGCGCTAATGCGCGCAAGGCTGGGGTATATCTGCGTGTGTTGAAGAACACCTTGGTGAGGCGGGCAGTTGCAGGCACGCCTTTTGAAGGGCTCTCGGACAAAATGACTGGTCCCTTGATTTATGGGATTTCTGCCGATCCGGTGGCAGCTGCCAAGCTGCTCAATGAGTTCGCCAAGGGGAACGAAAAACTCATCATCAAGGCGGGCGCCTTGCCGAATTACGTCATGGACGTAGCCGGCGTGAAGGCACTGGCCACGATGCCGAGTCGCGAGGAGCTATTGTCGAAGCTGCTCGGCACGATGCAGGCGCCCATTGCCACGTTTGTTCGCACGCTCAACGAAGTCCCGACCAAGTTTGTTCGGGGCCTTGCTGCCGTGCGTGATAGCAAGCAGGCCGCATAAGCACTTAAACGTGCCGCCCCACCGACTGTAAACATCCAATTCATTCAGGAGTAATTATCATGGCTTTAAGCAAACAAGAAATCCTTGACGCAATAGCGAATATGAGTGTTCTCGATCTCTCCCAACTCATCAAGGAAATGGAAGAGAAATTTGGCGTTTCCGCCGCTGCTGCTGCCGTAGCAGTGGCCGCCCCAGCTGCCGCTGCTGCCGCTGCAGTCGAAGAGCAGACCGAGTTCACGGTGGTGTTGGTTGCCGCCGGCGAAAAGAAAGTTGAGGCCATTAAGGTGGTCCGTGCGGCTACCGGACTGGGTCTCAAGGAGGCAAAGGATTTGGTCGACGGTGCCCCGAAGGCTGTCAAGGAAGGCATTTCGAAGGCAGATGCAGCAGCACTCAGGAAGCAACTTGAGGATGTCGGCGCAAAAGTCGAGGTCAAATAATCACCGCAGTACGCTACGGGCTGGTGACCATGGTCACCAGCCCTGTCTTACTTTGTAACCTCAGTCCCGGCTTAGTGGTCACAAGAAAACGTTGCCAAAACTAAACTATACAAGCGAAATTTTCGCTCGGCAGCATTGTCTTTTGACTATTACCGTCTGACTTCAGATCGGAGCAACCATGTCGTATTCCTATACCGAGAAAAAGCGTATTCGCAAGAGCTTCGCCAAGCGCGTTTCCGTGCTTGATGTACCTTTTCTTCTGGCGACACAGCTCGAATCTTTCGCGCATTTTCTGCAAGCCGATTTGCCACCGGCGCAGCGGCAAAACCAGGGTCTGCAGGCAGCATTCACGTCGATCTTCCCGATCATTGCCCATTCTGGCAACGCTCGTCTCGAATTCGTCCATTACAATCTCGGCGAACCGGTCTTTGATGTCAAGGAATGCCAACAACGTGGTTTGACCTTTGCTTCGCCGCTGCGTGCCCGGGTTCGCCTGATCATTCTCGATCGCGAATCCAGCAGCGAAAAAATCAAGGAAGTCAAAGAGCAGGAGGTGTATATGGGCGAGATTCCGCTCATGACCACCACTGGCTCATTTGTCATCAACGGTACCGAGCGTGTTATCGTCTCCCAGCTGCATCGTTCGCCCGGGGTGTTCTTCGAGCATGATCGGGGCAAGACACACAGCTCCGGCAAACTGCTGTTCTCGGCGCGGATCATTCCCTACCGCGGTTCCTGGCTCGATTTTGAATTCGATCCCAAGGACCTGATGTATTTCCGCGTCGACCGCCGGCGCAAGATGCCGGTGACTATTCTGCTCAAGGCTATTGGCCTGATGCCGGAACAGATTCTCGCCAACTTCTACGAGTTCGACACTTTCAACCTGACCAAGAAAGGCATCAAATTTACTGTCGTGCCGGAGCGTTTGCGCGGTGAGACGGCCAGATTTGACATCGTCGACAAGGCTGGCAAGGTGATTGTCGCCAAGGAAAAGCGCATCACGGTAAAGCACATTCGCGAACTTGCCGATGCCGGCATCAAGAAGATCGCCGTCCCTGACGATTTCGTCCTTGGTCGCATCGTTGCGCACAACATCATCGACCCGGAAACCGGCGAAATCCTGGCCAGTGCCAATGACGAAATTACCGAGGATCTGCTGTCAAAACTGATTGCAGCCGAAGTTGAAACCTTGAACACTCTGTACGTGAACGACCTGGATCGCGGCCCGTACATTTCATCCACCCTGCGTATCGACGAAACCGCCGACCAGTTGGGTGCCCGCGTCGCCATCTATCGCATGATGCGCCCCGGCGAACCGCCAACCGAGGATGCCGTCGAGAACCTGTTTAAAGGTTTGTTCTACTCCGAGGAACGCTACGACCTTTCCGTGGTTGGCCGGATGAAGTTTAACCGCCGCGTCGGCCGCGAGGAACTCGAGGGGTCCGGCACCCTGTCGAATGAAGACATCATCAAGGTTGTCGGGATCCTCGCCGAGTTACGCAACGGCCGTGGCGAGATCGATGACATTGATCACTTGGGCAACCGGCGTGTGCGGTCAGTCGGTGAACTGGCGGAAAACCAGTTTCGTGCCGGGCTGGTGCGCGTCGAACGGGCCGTCAAGGAGCGCCTGAATCAAGCAGAAACGGATAATTTGATGCCGCACGACTTGATCAACGCCAAGCCGATTTCTGCTGCGATCAAGGAGTTCTTCGGTTCCAGCCAGTTGTCCCAGTTCATGGACCAGACCAATCCACTCTCGGAAATCACCCACAAGCGGCGCGTCTCGGCACTCGGACCTGGCGGTCTGACCAGAGAAAGAGCTGGCTTCGAAGTGCGCGACGTGCATCCGACCCATTATGGCCGTGTTTGTCCGATCGAGACGCCGGAAGGCCCGAATATCGGCCTGATCAATTCGCTTGCCCTGTACGCGCGCACCAACAACTATGGTTTCATGGAAACCCCCTATCGTAAGGTCGACAATGGTGCCGTCACTGATCAGATCGACTACTTGTCGGCGATTGAGGAAGGGAATTTTGTCATCGCTCAGGCCAACGCTGAACTTGATAAGAAGGGCAAGCTCACGGACGAATTAGTGTCCTGTCGTTTCAAGGGTGAATTCGAGCTGAAGGAGCCAGCCGAGGTGAAATATATGGACGTGGCGCCAGGGCAAATTGTCTCGGTGGCCGCTTCGCTGATTCCGTTCCTTGAGCACGATGATGCCAACCGTGCCTTGATGGGCGCCAACATGCAACGTCAGGCCGTCCCCTGCCTACGTGCCGAGAAGGCGCTGGTGGGTACCGGTATCGAACGCACTGTGGCAGTTGACTCCGGCACGGCGGTTCAGGCGTTGCGCGGTGGCGCAGTGGACTATATCGATGCTAACCGCATCGTGGTGCGTGTGAATGACGATGAGACGGTGGCGGGCGAGGTCGGCGTCGACATTTACAACTTGATCAAGTACACCCGTTCCAATCAAAACACCAACATTAACCAGCGGCCACTGGTCAAGGTCGGGGATATCATCGCCAAGGGCGATGTGATTGCCGACGGCGCTTCGACCGACATGGGCGAACTGGCGTTAGGCCAGAATATGCTGGTGGCCTTTATGCCGTGGAATGGCTACAACTTCGAGGATTCGATCCTGATTTCCGAGCGCGTCGTTGCCGACGATCGGTTCACTTCGATTCATATCGAGGAGTTAACCTGCGTCGCCCGTGACACCAAGCTTGGCTCGGAGGAAATCACGCGCGATATCGCCACCCTGGGCGAAGGTCAGTTGGCCCGCCTTGATGAATCCGGGATTGTTTATATTGGCGCCGAAGTTGAAGCCGGCGACGTGCTGGTCGGCAAGGTGACGCCCAAGGGGGAAACCCAACTGACGCCTGAAGAAAAGCTCTTACGCGCAATCTTCGGTGAAAAGGCATCAGATGTTAAAGACACTGGCTTGCGTGTTCCCTCGGGGATGGTCGGTACGGTCATCGACGTGCATGTGTTTACTCGCGAAGGCATCGAGCGCGACAAACGCGCCCAGCAGATCATCGATGACGAATTGCGCCGCTACAAGACCGACCTGGCCGACCAGATGCGCATCGTCGAACGCGACACTTTTGCGCGTATCGAAAAGATATTGATCAACAAGATCGCCAACAAGGGGCCAAAAAAACTGGCCAAGGGCACCAAGCTGACCAAGGCCTACCTTGAGTCGATCGATCCGCACCACTGGTTCGATATTGGCATGGCTAATGATGAGGCTGCCCAATTGCTTGAGAGCCTGCGCGAGAGTCTGGAACAGACACGCAAGGATTTCGACATCGCCTTCGAGGAGAAAAAGAAGAAGCTGACTCAGGGCGACGAACTGCCGCCGGGCGTGCAGAAGATGGTCAAAGTCTATCTGGCGGTCAAGCGTCGCCTTCAGCCCGGCGACAAAATGGCGGGCCGCCACGGCAACAAGGGCGTCGTGTCGCGTATTGTGCCGGTTGAAGATATGCCTTGCATGGCGGATGGCACTCCGGTCGATATCGTGCTGAATCCGCTCGGTGTGCCGTCGCGGATGAACATTGGGCAGATTCTCGAGGTTCATCTCGGTTGGGCTGCCAAGGGCCTCGGCCAGAAACTTGGTGAAATGCTGAATAAGCACGCCGCCAATGGGGAAATTCGCAAGTATCTTAACAAGATCTACAATTCCAGCGGCAAGGGCGAGGACATTGCCGGTTTGAGCGATGCCGAGGTCGTCGAATTGGCGCAGAACCTGACTCAGGGCGTGCCGTTTGCTACACCCGTGTTCGATGGCGCGAATGAGGCCGAAATCAAGGATATGCTGGAACTCGCCGGACTGCCGAGCTCCGGCCAAGTGACGTTATACGATGGACGCACCGGCGACCCCTTCGAGCGCCAGGTGACGGTGGGTTACATGCATGTATTGAAGTTGCACCACCTGGTCGACGACAAGATGCACGCGCGCTCGACTGGCCCCTACAGCTTGGTCACGCAACAACCACTCGGCGGCAAGGCACAGTTTGGCGGCCAGCGTTTCGGCGAAATGGAGGTGTGGGCGCTCGAAGCCTACGGCGCATCCTATGTGCTGCAGGAAATGCTCACGGTTAAATCCGACGATGTGGCAGGGCGCACCAAAGTCTACGAAAGCATTGTCAAGGGTGAGCACAAGATCGAGGCCGGCATGCCGGAATCCTTCAATGTGCTGGTCAAGGAAATCCGCTCGCTCTGTATTGACATCGATCTTGAGCGTTATTGATTTGTTGTTTCACCCCTCTCAGGAGTGAAGGCATGAAAGCACTACTCGATTTATTTAAGCAGGTTACGCAGGAAGAAGAATTCGACGCGATCACGATCGGCCTCGCGTCGCCGGACAAAATTCGTTCGTGGTCATACGGTGAGGTAAAAAAACCGGAAACGATCAATTACCGCACCTTCAAACCGGAGCGTGACGGGCTCTTCTGCGCCAAGATCTTTGGCCCGGTCAAGGATTACGAGTGCCTTTGCGGCAAGTACAAACGCCTCAAACACCGCGGCGTGATCTGCGAGAAATGCGGCGTCGAGGTCACTCAGTCGAAGGTGCGTCGCGAACGTATGGGACACATCGAGCTAGCCTCGGTGGTTGCGCATATCTGGTTCCTCAAGAGCTTGCCGAGTCGTTTGGGCATGGTGCTCGATATGACGTTGCGCGATATCGAGCGCGTGCTCTACTTTGAAGCCTTTGTGGTGGTCGACCCCGGCATGACGGCATTGAATCGCGCCCAACTGTTGACTGAAGATGATTACCTTGCCAAGGTTGAAGAATACGGCGACGACTTCACCGCAGTGATGGGTGCCGAAGGGGTACGCGAGTTGTTGCGTACCCTCGATATTCGGCAAGAAATCGAGACGATGCGAGCGGAGCTTGAAACAACCGGCTCGGAAGCCAAGATCAAGAAGATTTCCAAGCGACTCAAGCTGCTGGAGGGCTTCCGCCACTCCGGCATTAAGCCGGAGTGGATGATCCTTGAAGTGTTGCCGGTGCTGCCTCCCGACTTGCGACCCCTGGTTCCGCTGGACGGCGGCCGCTTCGCCACATCCGATTTGAATGATCTGTATCGCCGGGTCATCAACCGCAACAATCGCCTGAAACGCCTGCTCGAACTCAAGGCGCCGGACATCATCGTGCGCAACGAAAAGCGCATGCTGCAGGAAGCCGTGGACTCTCTGCTCGACAATGGCCGCCGTGGCAAGGCGATGACCGGTGCCAACAAGCGCCCCCTGAAGTCGCTGGCCGACATGATCAAGGGCAAGGGCGGCCGTTTCCGCCAGAATCTGCTTGGCAAACGCGTCGATTATTCTGGGCGTTCGGTGATTGTGGTGGGTCCTCAGCTCAAGTTGCATCAATGCGGCCTGCCTAAGAAAATGGCGCTGGAATTGTTTAAGCCATTCATTTTCGAGCGCCTGGAAAAGATGGGCATCGCCAGCACCATCAAGGCGGCGAAAAAGGAAGTGGAAGCTGAAACGGCGGTGGTATGGGACATTCTCGAGGAGGTCATCCGCGAGCATCCGGTGATGCTGAATCGCGCGCCGACCCTGCACCGTCTGGGTATACAGGCATTTGAACCGATGCTGATCGAGGGCAAGGCGATTCAGTTGCATCCGTTGGTTTGCGTTGCCTTCAACGCCGACTTCGACGGCGACCAGATGGCTGTGCATGTCCCGTTGTCGCTGGAAGCGCAGATGGAAGCGCGCACGCTGATGCTGTCTTCCAACAACATCCTTTCGCCCGCCAATGGCGAACCGATCATCGTTCCTTCGCAGGACGTGGTGCTCGGCCTTTATTACGCCACGCGGGAGCGCATCAATGCGCGTGGCGAAGGCATGTATTTCAGGAATGTTTCTGAAGTGAAGCGCGCCTACGAGTCAGGCCAGATCGATTTGCATGCACGCGTCATGGCGCGGATTCGCGAGGTGGAGATCGACGCTGACGGCGAGCGGAAAGAAAAGACGACCCGCTATGTGACCACTGCCGGACGTGCTATTTTGTCCGAAATCCTGCCGGCTGGCCTGCCTTACTCGGTGCTCAATAAACCGCTCAAGAAAAAGGAAATCTCCAAGCTGATCAACGCTTGTTTCCGACGTTGCGGTTTGAAGGAGACAGTCATCTTCGCCGACAAGTTGCTGCAAGCCGGCTTTGGCCATGCCACGCGCTCCGGTATCTCGATTTGTGTCGATGACATGCTGGTTCCGCCGCAGAAATCCGCCATCATGGATACTGCCGAGATCGAGGTCAGGGAGATCGAGAAACAATACACCTCCGGACTGGTCACTGTCGGAGAGCGTTACAACAAGGTGGTCGATATTTGGGGCCGTGCCGGCGACCAGGTGGCCAAGGCGATGATGGACCAACTCGCCGTGCAGCAGACGGTTGACCGCGAGGGCAAAACGGTTGCGCAGGAATCATTCAACTCCATTTACATGATGGCCGATTCCGGCGCGCGTGGCTCAGCTGCCCAGATCCGTCAGTTGGCCGGTATGCGCGGCCTGATGGCGAAACCTGATGGTTCCATTATCGAGACGCCGATCACCTCAAATTTTCGCGAAGGTCTTAACGTATTGCAGTACTTCATTTCGACGCACGGCGCGCGCAAAGGCCTTGCTGACACCGCACTGAAGACGGCCAACTCGGGCTACCTGACCCGCCGTCTGGTCGACGTCACGCAGGATCTGGTGGTAATCGAAGACGACTGCGGCACCGATCTGGGATTCAATATGAAGGCGCTGGTCGAAGGCGGCGAAGTCGTCGAGCCCTTGCGCGAGCGTATTCTCGGTCGCGTACTGGTTGCCGATGTGATCAATCCTGACACGCAGGACACGTTGATTTCAGCGGGCACCATGCTCGATGAGGATGCGGTCGATTTGATTGACTCGCTGGGCGTAGACGAAGTTCGTGTGCGTACTCCGCTCAATTGCGAAACGCGCTTTGGTTTGTGCTCGAAGTGTTACGGTCGCGATCTTGGCCGTGGTTCGTTGGTAAATATTGGCGAGGCGGTCGGTGTTATCGCCGCCCAGTCGATTGGCGAACCGGGTACCCAGCTTACCATGCGCACTTTTCACGTCGGCGGTGCGGCGTCGCGTGCCGCGGCGCAGAGCCAGGTCGAGGCCAAGAGTGCCGGCACGCTGCGTTTCACCCACGCGATCCGTTATGTCACCAATCCGAAGGCCGAGAAGATCGTCATCTCCCGTTCTGGCGAGGTGATGATTACTGATGACAACGGCCGCGAGCGCGAGCGTCACAAGATACCTTACGGCGCCACTTTGATGGGTGATGACGGCAAGCAAATCAAGGCTGGCACCGTGCTGGCGACATGGGATCCGCATACCCGCCCGATTGTGACCGAATACGCAGGTACGGTGAAGTTCGAGAATGTTGTCGAAGGCGCCACTGTCGCCAAACAGATCGACGAAGTGACCGGCTTGTCCACCCTCGTCGTGATTGATCCCAAGCGCGGTACCAAGACACAGATCAAAGGTGTCCGGCCCCAAGTCAAGCTGCTTGATGAAAGCGGTCATGAGATAAAAATCCATGGTACCGATCACTCGGTGACCATCACTTTCCAGGTTGGATCGCTGATTACCGTCAAAGATGGCCAAATGGCCAATGTCGGCGATATCTTGGCGCGCATTCCGCAGGAATCCTCAAAGACACGCGACATTACCGGCGGTCTGCCGCGCGTGGCCGAACTCTTCGAGGCGCGTTCGCCCAAGGACGCCGGCATGCTGGCGGAAGTCACCGGCACTGTTTCCTTCGGCAAGGACACCAAGGGCAAACAGCGCCTGGTGATTACCGAGCCGGACGGTACGGCGCATGAGTACCTGATCACCAAGGAAAAGCACGTCATGGCGCACGACGGCCAGGTGGTTAACAAGGGCGAGTTCATTGTCGATGGCCCAGCCGAACCGCATGACATCCTGCGCCTGAAAGGCGTGGAGGAACTGGCGCGTTACATCATTGACGAAGTGCAGGACGTTTACCGCCTTCAGGGCGTCAAGATCAACGACAAGCATATCGAAGTGATTGTGCGTCAGATGTTGCGTCGTGTGATCATCAGCGATCCAGGCGATTCCCACTTCATCCGCGAGGAGCAGGTGGAGCGCGCCGAAGTGCTTGACGAGAACGACAGGCTGATTGCTGAGGGCAAGCGTGGAGCACAGTATGAATATGTGCTGCTGGGGATTACCAAGGCCTCGCTGTCCACAGACTCCTTCATTTCCGCGGCTTCCTTCCAGGAGACTACGCGCGTGCTGACAGAAGCGGCGATCATGGGCAAGCGCGACGAATTGCGTGGCCTCAAGGAAAATGTCATCGTTGGTCGCCTGATCCCTGCTGGTACTGGCCTTGCCTATCACCGTGCGCGCCGCATGCAGGCGCTTGGCGAAGATATCGCACCGTCTGTGATGGAAGGCGAAGCGAATGAAGTTATAGCAGAAAACACCGTGACTGGTTGACGCACTGACCGATCATAAATATAATCCGCTCTCTTTGCCCCTGGCAAAGGGGTGGAATGTACTGGGAAAAGAACCATGCCAACCATTAACCAGCTTGTGCGCAAAGGGCGCCAGGCACCGAAGTCGAAGAGCAAGGTACCTGCTCTGGCTAATTGTCCAGCCAAGCGCGGTGTCTGCACGCGTGTTTACACGACGACGCCAAAAAAACCAAACTCGGCGCTACGCAAAGTTGCCAAGGTGCGTTTGACCAATGGCTTTGAGGTCATCTCCTACATCGGGGGTGAGGGCCACAATCTGCAAGAGCACTCGGTGGTGCTGATTCGTGGCGGCCGCGTCAAGGATTTACCTGGCGTGCGCTATCACATTGTGCGCGGCAGCCTTGATACCCAGGGTGTCAAGGATCGCAAGCAAAGTCGCTCGAAGTACGGCGCCAAGCGACCCAAAGCCGCCTGACGGCTGCTGCCCGGTTAGCGACAGGTTATTTAGCCGCTTAAGTAGAAGGATAAAGGAATAATTCATGCCACGTCGCAGAGAAGTACCGAAGCGTGACATTCTGCCAGACCCAAAGTTTGGCAGTGTTGATGTCTCGAAGTTTGTGAATGTACTGATGACCGCCGGCAAGAAGTCTGTCGCCGAGCGAATTATCTACGGCGCCTTTAGCAACATTTCCAGCAAGAGCGGCAAAGACCCGCTGGAAGTGTTTTTGCTGGCGCTGAACAATGTCAAACCAATTGTCGAAGTCAAAAGTCGCCGAGTTGGTGGCGCCAACTACCAAGTGCCGGTTGAAGTTCGTCCGTCACGGCGTATGGCGTTGTCGATGCGCTGGCTACGCGAGGCGGCGCGTAAACGCAGTGAGAAATCGATGGGTTTGCGTCTGGCCAACGAATTGCTAGAAGCCGCCGAAGGCCGCGGTTCGGCGATGAAGAAGCGTGACGAAGTGCATCGTATGGCAGAGGCCAACAAGGCCTTCTCACACTATCGCTTTTGATTGAGCGCTGCGCCCACCAACCGGTGGATGCGGCATCCAAGGATGTATTCGCCGCCGCCTCGGCAACTCGGTTTACTGAGTGCCCGGGCGGTTTGGCTTAGAAAAGACAGGAACTTCAAGTGGCCCGTAAGACTCCCATCGAGCGCTATCGCAACATCGGCATCAGCGCACACATCGACGCCGGCAAGACTACCGCGACCGAGCGCATTCTCTTCTACACCGGGGTCAATCACAAGATCGGTGAAGTGCATGATGGCGCCGCCACCATGGATTGGATGGAGCAGGAGCAGGAGCGTGGCATCACCATCACCTCTGCGGCGACGACTTGTTTCTGGAAAGGAATGTCCAACACTTTTCCCGAGCATCGCGTCAATATCATTGATACCCCGGGGCACGTCGATTTCACCATCGAGGTGGAGCGATCGATGCGCGTGCTGGACGGCGCCTGCATGGTGTATTGCGCGGTCGGCGGTGTTCAGCCTCAGTCTGAGACCGTGTGGCGCCAGGCTACCAAGTACAAGGTGCCCCGTCTGGCTTTCGTGAATAAGATGGATCGTCAGGGTGCGGACTTTTTCAAAGTTCACGACCAGATGCGCTCTCGCCTTAAGGCTAATCCAATTCCGATTCAAATTCCAATCGGCGCCGAAGAGAAATTCACGGGGGTGGTCGATCTCGTCAAGATGAAAGCGATCATTTGGGACGACGCCAGCCTGGGTATTAAGTTTGAATATGGAGATATTCCTGCCGACCTGGTTGATACTGCCAATGAGTGGCATGACAAGATGGTGGAGGCAGCGGCAGAGGCTTCCGAAGAATTAATGAACAAATACCTTGAAGAAGGGGCCTTGACCGAGGATGAGATCAAACTCGGACTCCGCACCCGTACCATCAATGCCGAGATCGTGCCGATGCTGTGCGGTTCGGCCTTCAAGAACAAGGGCGTGCAGGCCATGCTCGACGCCGTGATCGAATACATGCCGGCGCCGACGGATATCCCGCCGGTTACCGGCATTCTCGAAAACGAAACTTCCGGTCAGCGTGCCCCTTCCGATGAAGAGCCATTCGCCGCGCTGGCGTTCAAGATCATGACCGATCCGTTTGTTGGCCAACTGACCTTTTTCCGCGTCTATTCCGGCAAGGTGAAGACTGGCGACACGATTTACAACCCGATCAAGGGGCGCAAGGAGCGTATTGGTCGTATTCTGCAAATGCACGCCAATCAGCGCGAAGAAATCAAGGAAGTGTTTGCCGGCGACATCGCCGCCGCGGTTGGCCTGAAAGAGGCGACTACCGGCGAGACTTTGTGCGACCCCACCAAGGTTATCACTCTGGAGCGCATGATATTTCCTGAGCCGGTGATCCATGTCGCGGTCGAACCCAAGACCAAGGTTGACCAGGAAAAAATGGGCATCGCCCTGAACCGCTTGGCGCAGGAGGATCCGTCTTTCCGCGTGCGCACTGACGAAGAGTCAGGACAGACGATTATTTCCGGCATGGGTGAACTGCACCTGGAAATTCTGGTCGATCGCATGAAGCGTGAGTTTGGCGTCGATGCCAATGTCGGTGCGCCGCAAGTGGCTTATCGCGAGGCGATCCGCAAATCGGTTGAGCAGGAAGGTAAATTCGTCAAGCAATCCGGCGGACGCGGCCAGTATGGTCACGTCTGGATCAAGTTGGAGCCAAACGAAACTGGCAAGGGCTTCGAGTTTATCGACGCCGTCAAGGGCGGATCGGTGCCGCGCGAATTCATCCCGGCAGTCGAAAAAGGCCTTCACGAGACCCTTCCCAATGGGGTGCTGGCCGGCTTTCCCGTAGTAGATGTCAAAGTCACGCTGTTCGACGGCTCCTCACACGATGTTGACTCCAACGAAAACGCTTTCAAGATGGCTGCCTCGATGGCTTTCAAGGATGCGATGCGCAAAGCTAGTCCGGTGCTGCTTGAGCCGATGATGGCGGTCGAAGTGGAGACGCCGGAAGATTACATGGGCAATGTGATGGGCGATCTATCCAGTCGTCGCGGCATCGTCCATGGCATGGAAGATCAGGTTGGTGGCATCAAGCTGATCAAGGCCGAAGTACCTCTTTCCGAGATGTTCGGTTATTCGACCACGCTGCGTTCCCTGTCGCAAGGCCGCGCCACCTATACGATGGAATTCAAGCACTACACTGAAGCACCGAAAAATGTTGCCGAAGCCATTATCAACAAGAAATAATTTTATTAAACTGCAGCTTTCGTTGAATTCGTAGGGAGAGGGAAATACATCATGGCAAAAGCCAAATTTGAGCGTACGAAGCCACATGTAAACGTAGGGACGATAGGGCACGTGGATCACGGCAAGACGACCTTGACGGCGGCGATCACGAAGGTGATGGCGGCGAAGTTTGGAGGAGAAGCGAAGGCGTACGACCAGATTGACGCGGCGCCGGAAGAGAAGGCGCGGGGGATCACGATCAACACGGCGCACGTGGAATACGAGACGTCCAACCGGCATTATGCCCACGTAGATTGTCCGGGCCATGCTGACTATATCAAGAACATGATTACGGGAGCGGCGCAGATGGACGGCGCGATCCTGGTGGTATCGGCGGCAGACGGGCCGATGCCGCAGACGCGCGAGCACATCTTGCTGGCGCGGCAGGTGGGGGTGCCGTACATTGTGGTTTACATGAACAAATGTGACATGGTGGATGACGCGGAACTGCTTGAGTTGGTGGAAATGGAAGTTCGTGAACTGCTGAGTAAATATGAATTTCCTGGCGACGACATTCCCATTATCAAGGGATCGGCGCTGAAAGCGCTGGAAGGCGACAAAGGGGAAATAGGCGAAGGATCCATTGAGAAGCTGTGCGCTGCGCTGGACAGCTACATTCCGGCGCCGAAACGCGCGGTGGAAGGGGCCTTCCTGATGCCGATCGAAGACGTCTTCTCGATCTCGGGACGGGGCACGGTGGTGACGGGGCGGGTAGAGCGGGGCGTGGTCAAGGTTGGCGAGGAAATTGAGATTGTAGGTATCCGCCCGACGCTGAAGACCACTTGCACGGGAGTTGAGATGTTCCGCAAGCTGCTTGATCAGGGGCAGGCGGGCGACAATGTTGGGGTGCTGTTGCGCGGCACCAAGCGGGAAGAAGTGGAACGTGGTCAGGTGCTGGCCAAGCCGGGCAGCATTACGCCGCACACGCATTTCACGGCTGAGATTTATGTGCTGTCGAAAGACGAGGGTGGGCGGCACACGCCGTTCTTCAATGGTTACCGGCCGCAGTTTTATTTCCGGACGACGGACGTGACGGGATCGGTGGAACTGCCGGCGGGGACGGAGATGGTGATGCCTGGGGATAATGTATCGATCACGGTGAAGTTGATTGCGCCGATCGCCATGGAAGAAGGTCTGCGTTTCGCTATCCGCGAGGGTGGTCGGACCGTCGGTGCCGGCGTCGTCGCCAAGGTGATCGAGTAAGCGTCCTGCGCTGGTTTTTCTGGTAAGCGCCAAAGAGCCCTAATACCCCTAGACCCAACGGTGGGTACTAAACATAGTAAGGGCTCTTTTCGCCTGGCGGGCGGGTTTTGAAGCGTTTGTGCAGCCACAGGTACTGCTCGGGTAACTGCCGCACTTCGGCTTCGATAAAAGCATTCATGCGTCGCGTGTCAGCCTCAATGCTTGCGCTGGGGAAGTCCTGCCAGGGTGGATAAATTCTTACGACATAACCTTGTTCTTTCGGCAGCATGCGTGTGATAACAGGCAGTACAACCGCGCCGGCCATTCGCGCCAGGCGAGACAAGCCGGTGATAGTCGCTGTCGGAACGCCAAAAAACGGCACGAAGATGGTATCTCGCTGACCATAATCCATATCTGGCAGATAGTAGAATGGCCGCCCCGCGCGCATCTGGCGTAGCGCTGGGCGCGTACCTTCCTGGCGCGAGAGCAATGTGGAATCGCCAAAACGCGTACGTCCCTTAAGTAGGGCCGCATTGAATAGCAAGTTTTTCTGGTTGGCGTAAATGCTAACCATGTCGAGTTCCAGAGTCAGGCGTGTCCAACCCATGTCAAGGCCGATGAAGTGAGGCACCAGCAGGATTACTGGCTTCCCGCCAACAGAACTGAGATGTTCGCGGCCCTGGATGGCGACCATCTGACGCAGACGCTTTGCCGGCGCCCACCAGAGCAATCCCCTCTCGATAAAACTGCGGCCAAAGGCGGCGAAATGTTTCTTGGCCAGCGCCTCACGTTCGGTTTCACTTAGCGCGGAAAAACACAACCGCAGGTTGGTCTGCGTCACACGGCGCCGTTCTCCCGCTAAGCGATAAAGCAGGCTGCCAAAACCTTGTCCAAGCCAGGCTAACCATTTCAGCGGGAGCCAGTGCAGCAGCCACATTAGTCCTAATGCAATTCGGGTCATGCGCTTCCTTCCGGTGGTACAGCGCCTCTAGGTACTTTGTAGCGGTTGTAACCCCACAGATACTGTCCTGGGCATTCTCGAATCAATCCTTCGAGTTCATGATTGAGCTGCACCACTCGTTCTTCCAGCGTGCCCGTCAATGATACCGTGAGTGGGCGCAATTTGAGATGGTAGCCAGCACCGTAGACCAGGCGTTCGGCATAAGCCAGCAGTACTGTGGCATCGTCTGCGGCCAGCCGTGCTGCCAACGTCATGGTGTAGGCGGGGCGGTTGAAGAATGGCGCCCAGACTCCCTCACCTTTGCCGGGGACTTGATCGGGCAGCATGCCGATGGCTTCGCCCCGCTTCAATGCTTTTAACAACGTCCTCACGCCGCTGAGATCGGCTGACGCCAGTTTGAGCGTGGCGCCACGTCCTCTTTCCATCAGCGGCCTTAACCAGGCTTGCTTGGGAGGTCGGTAGAGGACGCTAATCGGACGGTAACTAGCATAATATTGGGCAGTGATTTCAAAACAGCCAAGATGGGGTGTCAGGAACAGTATTCCCTGATTTCTTTCGCGCCATGCAGCCTCGACCAACTCCCAGCCAGTGACGCGCACCACCCGTGCCACTACTTCATCTCGTGGACGCAGCCAGATCTTTGGCAACTCGAAGATTGTCTTGCCTGCTTCCATGATAGCAATGGCGCGATGCTTCTTAGCCCAGTCGCCTGCCAAGGCCAAATTATTGTTCAAATGACGCCGATAGGTTGGAGAGCAGGCAAATGCAAGCCAGCCAAGCAAGGCGCCTAGATTGTGCAATAGTTGTAAAGGCAGGAGAGAGAGTAAGCGGATGAGAAAAGGCATGGGCAACTCTGGGTTATCAGATAAAAAACGCAAAACTTGAATTGTCCGCGATCCTCCGGCTCAGGGGAAGCGTAATTTGGAATTCACCCAAATGAGACGTTATTATCGCAGTATGATGACTCAGGTCTGCTTGGGATCCATGAGAGATTGGTAAAATATCCCAATAAGAGGAGACGACCATTATCAATTCTGTCCCAGCTTCGCCAGCCCAGTCAGACAATACGCCTTCCGAACTGACGGATTGCGGGTTGCTGCTGCCCGGTTTCCTGACGCGGCGCGATGATGGTCTGTATGTCGATATCTCCTTGCTTGAATCCGCCAAGAATTTTCAGCAATTTGTCGATCGGGTATTCACTTCGGATGCTTATTTCATCTCTCTCGATTACCCGCTGTTCTTGAAATTGCTCTATGAACCGGATGCGCTGGAATTGCCTGTTCGTGGCAAGAACGCCGAAGATCGCCCGGAAATGTGGCTAGCGAAGGATATTGCACCTTTCAACCCGGACCACCGGAAAATCTACCGGCAAGCCAAGGTGGTAAAAGACGGCAAATTGGCAGAGTATTTATTTGAACCGGTGATGATTGAGCAGGATGTCGAGTTACCAGTTTTCGGCCCGCCTCCTGCAGATGCGACCGCATCCCGCCCAATTCTTGGCTATGAGATGCGCAAGCAGTTCATGCATGTGAAGCCCGATCCGGATGAATTTATTGCCGCGATGTGGCTACAGGGCATACGCTACGGTGTCGACATGCGGATCGTGCAAGCGATCATCAAGGATAACGGTACTGGAAGACTGGAGATCGCCCACATGCTTGAGCCGTTGCCCGGCCGGGATGCCAGCATAGTCGAACAGGCGGAAACCATGCATCGGGATGATGCGCCCAAGAGACTTGCGGATGGCCGGGTTGACTTGAGCACATACAGCAATCATTTCCCGCAAGTTGCTGCGGGTATCCGCCTACTGAAGAAGATTCCGCGCGTACTGGGGAAACCGGGCTGGAATGTGCGGGGCACCGTTTTCGAACCGCCTCTGCCGCAGGATTTGGATTTGGAAGCACTGGCTGGTCCCGGCACAAGAATCGAACGAAGCCCACAGGGAGAGTTCATCGTCGCAGCACTTTCCGGCTTCCTCTATATCGATGGGCATTCCAACCAGATTTCCGTGACAGAGAAAATTGTCAGCAAGTCTGGTGTCAGTATGCAAACTACCGGCAATCTGGAACTGACGGGTTCTGACTATGAGGAACATGGGGAAGTGTTGGAGCAACGCCAGGTAACGGGGCACAACATGACCTTCTTCAACGATGTTTTTGGCCAGGTTGTGTCTGACGGCGGCAAAATCGAACTGAAAGCCAATCTTGCCGGTGGCGAAGCAAGAAGCCCCCATGGCAATATCGTCATAGAAGGAACGGCTTCAAATGCCATTGTCGAGGCCAAGGACGGGGAAATCGAGATAAACGTTGCCCACAACACGCTGATCATCGGCAAGAAAGTGAAAATCATCCAGGCAGTAAATTGCGACATTCTGGCCGAAGAGCTTGAAGTAGACACCTGCTCGGCTTGCGCGGTATTGGGCAAATCGATCTTGCTTCACACGGCCGGGGAATGGAAGAGCACCGAAACGCTTGTTTCCATACAGGTACCGGACAAAACGGCATGGACTTTGCGTGGTGAAGACCTGGATCGGCAACTTGCGGCAATCAGGAACAGCAAGATGGGCAAGGAGGGAAATGCAGCGCAAATCTCAAACCAGGCAGAGGTGAAGAAGTTTCTGGCCTTGCGCGCGAAGGTTGATGCCGGAGAGATAAAGATTGCTCCGGCACAGGAAGCAGGCTGGAAGACCACTTTGGTCCGTTTTGCTTCTGTGACTCGGCAATTGGAGAAGTTGATCGACGAAATCCGCAAACTGAAGGATGAAGAAGAATATCTGTGCAATCAGGTGGAGAAGCTGAATAACGCCATGACCCAAGCAGAGGCGGCGGTTTCTTGCGTAATCAAAGAAATAAGTGGCGAGACTATCGTGCGAACACGAACGGGACCTGTTGAGGGACTTTTGTTTGATACCTTGGCTCCCAAAGAATTGCATGTGCGTCTGCGTGAGGCTGGGAAGTCTGAGGAACGACTGTTCTCCGACGATGGCGGAACCTACGAATGGTATCTAAGGCCGAAGAACTGAGCGGCAAATGATGCTGATTTCCGCCAGGGAAGAATCAGGCAGAAGCCAGCGCTTCCGCCGCCTCGATTGCGAAGTAAGTCAGGATGCCATCGGCGCCGGCGCGCTTGAATGAAAGCAATGCTTCCAGCATTGTTGCCTCGGCGTCAAGCCAGCCATTCAGGGAAGCGGCTTTCAGCATCGCGTATTCGCCGCTGACCTGATAGGCGTAAGTCGGCATGCCAAACTCGTCTTTTACCCTGCGCACAATATCCAGGTAGGGCATGCCCGGCTTGACCATCACCATGTCGGCGCCTTCCTCGATATCGAGCGCGACCTCGCGTAGTGCCTCGTCGGAATTGGCCGGATCCATCTGGTAGGTGTATTTATTTCCCTTGCCAAGATTACCGGCTGAGCCTACCGCGTCGCGGAACGGACCATAGAATGCCGAAGCATATTTAGCCGCATAAGCCAGAATGCGTGTGTATATCTGCCGATGGGAGTCAAGCTCAGCGCGGATGCGCGCGACGCGCCCATCCATCATGTCCGATGGAGCCACCACGTCGGCGCCTGCCTGAGATTGACAGAGCGCCTGTTTGGCCAAAGCCTCCAAAGTTTCATCATTAAGCACATAAGCACTTGAATCGCCGGGGTCAATCAATCCATCCTGGCCATGGCTGGTATAAGGGTCTAAAGCCACGTCGCAAATGATGCCTAACTCAGGGAACTCCCTTTTCAGGATGGATACTACTCGTGGCACCAAGCCATCAGGATTCCATGCTTCTTCAGCACCGGGTGATTTGAGGTTATTTGCAATCACCGGAAACAATGCAATGGCAGGAACACCGAGGGTGAATGCCCTCTCCGCCACCGGCAGCAAACGATCCAGGCTCATTCTTGCTATCCCGGGCATAGAGGCAACCGGTTCGATGCGGTTGCTGCCATCAAGGACGAATACTGGGTAGATCAGGTCACTCGAGGTAAGTGCATGCTCACGCATCAAACGACGCGAAAAATCATCCCGGCGCATCCGCCGCATTCGTGTCAGAGGAAATACACTTTTCATGATCATGGTCTTGGCTCAAAAAATTAAAATAACTGGAACTATTGCAAGGAACATTTATCTCAGGAACAGATGGTGCTAGCCGTCTCCCGCTCACCTCCCTAAGCGGGTGCCTTTTTCCCAACCAAAACGGATCAAGGCAATCGGCCCCCGGTTTTCCCCTTTAGCCGGGGGCCATTCTTTTTTCATCAGCAACCTCCGTTGGTTTATTGACCAAACACTCTGTCAACCACGCGCTAATCACGATCTCTGCTTCTTCGACCCCCATCTTTTTCGGGCTAGAAAACAGTTGTACCGTAATTTGTCCGCCATACACAGCGATGCTCTCGCGCACTTTGTTCAAGGTCTGTGAGGCCTCCTGGCGCGACAGCTTGTCAGATTTGGTGAGCAGGATATGGATAGGATTGCCGGTCGGCAAAAACCATTCAATCATCTGGATATCAAGATCAGTCAGAGGATGTCTGGCGTCCATAATAAGGACTAAGCCGATCAGGTTTTCTCTCCGTTTCAGATAATGCTCAAGTAGTCCCTGCCATTGTTTGCGAACTTCCTTTGGAACGGCGGCGTAGCCGTAACCCGGCAAATCAACCAGGCATGCCCCATGGGGTAGGCGAAAGAAGTTGATCAACTGGGTTCGCCCTGGTGTCTTGCTGACAAAGGCTAGGCGTGTTTGCCCTGCCAGCGTATTGAGGGCGCTCGACTTGCCTGCATTGGACCGGCCGGCGAAAGCTATCTCAGGCCCAGCTGCCGATGGAGGCGGCAAATTGATCGGCTTGGCAACGGAGGTTTCAAAAACAGCGTGATGAAACAATGATGACGGCATGGCGCTAACGCGTTGTGCGGGTAAGGCGAGAGTAAGTTAGTATAGAATATCAGCTTTATGCTGTTTATGGTTTTGAGGAGTATCACAATGAAACGATTTCTGTGGTTGCTCGCCGGCGTTGCCGTTGCAACTACCGTTCCTGCTGCCGATCAGGCTTTCGTGTCGACCGCCGATCCAGCCAAAGGGCAACAGATCGTCTCAACGGTTTGCAGCGCCTGCCACAATACTGATGGCAATAGCACGATCGTGACCAATCCCAAACTAGCTGGTCAGCACCCCGAATACCTGGCAAAACAAATGCGGAATTTTAAGAGCGATGGTGGGAAGCCAGCGGAGCGCATCAGCCCGGTAATGAACGCCATAATCGCCGCCTACAGCGAAGACCAAATGCGTGACATTGCTGCATACTTCGCCGAGCAAAAGCGCAAAGGCGATACCGCGAAAAATTATGAAACCATTGAATTTGGCCGCAAGATCTATCGTGCCGGAGACCAGACCAAGGGCCTGCCCGCCTGCGCTGCTTGCCACGGTCCGGCCGGTGCGGGAATGCCTGCGCAGTATCCGCGTATCGCAGGCCAGTTTTCCGAATACACCGAGGCTCAATTAAGGAGTTTTCGCGCCGGCGAGCGTACCAACGATTCGAACAAGATGATGCGCATGGTGACGATCAAGATGACCGATGCGGAAATCAAGGCTGTCTCCGACTACGTTGCCGGCCTGCGCTAAAATTCTCGTTTCCCTGCTCGCCAAGTAGCTGTTGCTTGTACGGCTCGAAGCTGTGCCCTTAGGGGGAATGAGGCGGAACAGGATGCGCTTTTAGCGATCCACATGAAGGCGGCATGTTTGCACCGCAGCTTGTGTGTGTGGCGCCAACAAATCTGTGGAATTCGCGAATGGTTTCGCTGTCGAATCAGGCCTACGGGCATAAGTCCATCGAGGAGCTACCATGCTGATTCGCCACTCTAGCGACGTTGTTCCATCCGAAATCACATCTCGCCGTGTCTTCGAACGCCGCCGCGAGTTTCTCCAAGCCGCAGTCGGTATTGGGTTGAGTGAAGTCGTGTATCCTCTATCGTCGGCTATTGCTGCCGGGAAATTTCCTGATACAACAAAAAGTTCGCTTAGTACTCTGGAAAAGCCAACCCTTTTTAAGGACGTCACCAGCTACAATAATTTTTACGAATTTGGCACCGACAAGGCGGATCCCGCGCTCCATGCAAACACGCTGAAAACGCGGCCATGGATACTAAGCGTCGAGGGCTTGGTGAAGCGACCAAAGGCTATTGCCATCGACGATCTCATCAAGCTGGCACCGTTAGAGGAGCGTATTTATCGCATGCGCTGTGTCGAAGGCTGGAGCATGGTCATTCCCTGGCTTGGTTTTCCGCTAGCCACCTTATTAAAGAGTGTGGAACCGCTTGGCGCCGCGAAATACGTCGAGTTCGTCTCCGCAGCCGACCCGAAAACCATGCCTGGCGTTAACCGCGGCATGATCGACTGGCCCTATGTAGAGGGACTTCGACTGGACGAAGCATTGCATCCCTTGACCATTTTGTCCGTTGGTCTTTATGGTGAACCACTGCCCAATCAGAACGGTGCGCCAGTACGTCTGGTGGTACCGTGGAAGTACGGCTTCAAAAGCGGAAAGTCTATCGTCAAAATTCGTCTCGTTGAACACGAACCAAAGACTGCCTGGATGAAAGCTGCCCCGAGCGAGTACGGTTTTTATTCCAACGTCAATCCTGAAGTTGATCATCCGCGCTGGAGCCAGGCAACGGAGCGCCGCATTGGCGAATTCTTCAAACGCAAGACGCTAGCCTTCAATGGCTATGCCGATAAGGTGGCGCGACTGTACGCCGGCATGGATTTGAAGAAGTTTTATTGATGGTTTGGCGGCTTTCTTGTAATCCGACTCGGCGGCAATTAGCAGCGATAAAGATTGCTCTGTTCCTTCTCTGCCTGGCACCGTTGCTGCTGCTGGGTTGGAATGCATGGAATGACGCACTTGGAGCCAATCCGATAGAAGCCATCACCCGCGCGCTGGGTACCTGGACGCTCAGATTGCTGTTAATCATCCTGACGATCTCGCCGCTACGCAAGCTGACTGGTCGGCACTGGTTGCTGCGCTTGAGGCGCATGCTGGGTTTGTTCGTGTTCTTCTACGCCATACTGCATCTGACCACTTATCTCTGGCTGGACAAATTCTTCGATTGGCAAGCCATTGCCAATGACATCTTCAAGCGTCCATTTATCACCATCGGCATGGCGGCATTTGCGCTATTGGTGCCGCTTGCCGCCACGTCCAGCAATGCCATGATGAAGCGTCTAGGCGGCAAGCGCTGGCAGCAACTGCATCGCACGGTATATGTAATCGCCATTTTTGGTGTGGCGCATTACTGGTGGCTGGTGAAACTGGACGTGACCTCACCGTTAATCTACGCGGCTCTGCTGACCATATTGCTCGGTGTCCGTTTACTGTGGCGGTATCTGGAAAGGCCCCAAAAGTGGCAGGAACCTTCGTCAATCCGCTGCCGAAGTAAGACTATGGCAAAGCAATAATCAATATTCGAGTGGCTCGCGCTGCATTCGCCGTTTCAGCCGGGCGCGCGCAGCGCGTTTGTCCACCCATTGATGTGCTCCGCCTTTTTTGAGTAGGGGGGCCGTTGCGAGCCGATTGCGGGGTTTGAGTCGGGATTGTTTCGCACGTTTCATTTGTGCTTTGTGTCAAAACGGATGATGGCGCGACCATCGTCGACAACGCGTGGCGCCGGCTTCCAGGCATGCCCATAGACAATTTCGAAACTGACTGGCAAGCGATTCTCCTTGCGCTGTACTTCATACGCCTTGAAGACTCGTCGCCAGTCGCGCCAGGGCAGGCTGCCGAAGAGAGCATCACGCACGCCAAGGTGACGCTGGTCCCGGATCAAGCCGCGCGGGTTGGCATAGGTCAACGTCATCATTTCCATATCCATCACTGGATCGGCGAAACCAGCTGCCAGTAACATGTCGCCAACGTCATGCATATCGTGAAAGTGCCGCAACGGCAGGGCAGCATCGGCAATACCGGCGTCCTTGCAAGCTATGCGTAGTTCCCTGAGTGTGTCCGGGCCGAGCATGGCAAACATCAGCAGACCGCCAACTTCGAGGGTGCGGTGAAATTCATGAAAGGAGGGCAAAGGATCGTCTAACCAGTGCAACATCAGATTCGACCAAGCTAAACCGAGGCTGCCAGAGGCCAAGGGCAAGGCGTGCACATCGGCATTCACCAGGCATGGAGCGCGTCGCAGCAGACGCGTCAACAAGGGAGTACGAACCTTGGTTGCAACCAACATCGGCAGGGCGAAATCGATCGCCAGCGACAGAGCGGAGGGATAACGCCGTTGCAATTCTCGGATACCTTCACCGGTGGCGCAACCGATATCGGCAATGCGCCGTGGGGTGATTCTCACAAAATCGAGACGCTCTGCCATGCGCGCGCTGGTCGCGTGCGCCAGCACCGCTGCGGCGTCGTAAGTGGCGGCGGCTAGAGAAAAGTATTGCCTCATGCGCTGGCGCATAAATGTCGGTTTATGACCGGGGTGGAGAAAGCAATTCTTTGCAGGTGCGGCATATGAGGCCCGGCTTGATACAATCGTAGGGAGTGAATCATGTTTGAAGGAACAGGGCTTGTCAATTTCTCCGCAGCATCACTCAATGTCATTGCTGGTTAGGGCAGTAAGGGGCATCGGATCGGCCCTGTTGCCTCAGGACTGTTTCCTGTGCGGTGCGGCTACAGGGACTGAGTTGTTGTGTAACGATTGCAGGGATAACTTGCCAAAAATATCTTTGTCGAGCTGTCCCATCTGTGCTTTACCCACGCCAGGCGCCGAGATCTGTGGAGCCTGCCTCACGCAAACTCCGTATTTCGATGCTACACACAGCTGCTTTCGCTATGCCTTTCCTATTGATCGCTTGGTGCAGGCTTTAAAGTATCAGCACCGCCTGGTTGTCGCGGGTTTCTTTGCACACACCCTGCGGGAAGCATCCCCAACCACTTTAAGGCAGGCCGATCTATTGCTGGCGTTGCCGCTTTCCGCTTTGCGCTTGCGTGAGCGGGGCTTCAACCAGGCGCTCGAAATCGCCCGGCCGTTGGCGAGACAACTTGCTCTCCCTCTGCTTATCGATGGCTATAC
Organism: Sterolibacterium sp.; assembly: GCA_028713555.1. Lineage (GTDB taxonomy): Bacteria > Pseudomonadota > Gammaproteobacteria > Burkholderiales > Rhodocyclaceae > JACRAR01. The sequence goes on from JAQTOA010000001.1 coordinate 41,650, forward strand.
ACGCGTCATCGACACTGCGCCTCAAGCGAGCTTACCTTGGAAGGAGCGTCGCAAGAACATCCAAGGCGCTTTTGAGTGCTTCCTGGATCTGACGGGAAAGACGGTGATTGTGGTCGACGACGTCATGACCACCGGGGCTACCCTCAACGAGTTCGCCCGCACTTTAAAGAAGAATGGTGCGGCGAAAGTCATCAATTGGGCCGTGGCACGCGCGCTTAAGCATTGATTGACTCGGACTCTTCTTGCGTCGTTGGGCAGCGTTGCGATTGCTACGCTGAACGAAATATCAGCGCAACTTCCGGTCAATGACTGCTGCCATCTCGGGAGTTAATCCGCTTGCGCTACGGGCACGTTGGAAAGCGTCACGTGCTTCGGCCGTTCGGTTATCGGCTTCGAGAGCCAGGCCCAGACCTAGCCACCAGCGCCCCTCGTTGGGTTTGAGTTGCACGGCGGCCTGGTAGTACAAAGTAGCTTCATGCGGTTTCTGCATACGCTGTAACAATACACCGGCGAAACCCTGGTAATCGGCGCTCTTCTCGGCATGGACCATATGTTTCTGCAGAGTTTCCCAAGCCTCAGGCAATTTGCCGCGTTCAACCTGAATGCGTGCCAATGCCATCGCCCAGGCAATTTGTTCCGGCATCAGATCGAGTCCATCTTTTAATACGCTTTGCACTTCTTCCCACTGCTTCTGCTCGGCCTGCATGCTGAGCAGGGTCTGACGAGCTGCCAAATGACGGGGTTCTTCCTGCAAAGCTGCCTTGAATAGAGTGGCAGCTTCGGCGAAGTGTCCCTGCCGGTATGCGGCAACCCCTTTACGATATTCCGCTTCTGCTCTTTCTTGCACGCTGCCTAGAGGCTGCTTCTTTTCTATCGTTCCAGGTGGCGTGGTGCGGTATGGTTTAGTCGCTGGTGCGGATGGCTTGGGCTGGGGCGCAGCAACCGGCGCAACAGGTTTTGCCGCTGGTACATCCGGAAGAGAACTGTCGATTTTGAGTCCGGCATTGCGGCTTTCGGTTTGTTCACGCGCCGCCGGGCTGGCTGACGCAGCTTGCTCGGTTGAGGCTTCGGCTGGAGTTGGCGCGGTTTCTGGCAATGAAGGTAGCGGCAGCATTTGCTCAGGTGGGGGCAACTGCAAAACCACGGTAGTCGGCGGTGGCGGAGGTGCTACTGGCGCTGGAGCAGGAGTCGGAAGGAAGTTGGCCGGCAAGGGGATATAGTCGGCCAGCAGGGGCAGCCAATAAGCTGAAGTCTGTATAGCGGCCGCACTAACCACGGCCAAGCCGGCCAAGACCCATACACTACGGCTGACTCGCGGTGGGGTAGCGTCTTCCGGCAGCGGGCGTACCTCGTCGGGCAGCGCGGTCTGTCCCGTTGCCGCGTGACGAGCATCCAGATCGCGCAACATCTTGTTGATTAGGCTCATTTTAACCAAAGAATCGCCAAGTGCTCGCCTTGATTCCCTCGGTATCTCGTGCCGCGGCATTCACATGGACTCTCCCTACGCTGACTTTGCCTTCGCCAAAGGCGGCAAGCATAGCCTTGTGGGCAAGGATATTCACCAGCCGAGGAATTCCCTTGGAATATTGATAAAGCCGGCTCAACGCCGGGTGCGAAAAAATCGGACTGCCTCGATAACCTGCCACCCGCAAGCGGTGCGTCAGGTAATGTCCCAGTTCGTCGCGCCGCAGGCCCTCCATGCGGTGATGAAAAGCAATTCGCTGCAATAACTGACGCACGGAAGGATCGGCCAGCTTGACATCCAGTTCCGGCTGCCCGAACAGCACCAGATGCAGCAACTTGCGCTTCTCGGTTTCAAGATTGGACAGCAGACGCAGGGCTTCGAGGCTCTCCAGAGGCGCGGTTTGCGCCTCGTCTACGCAGAACACCACGGTCTTGCCTTCATCGGCCAAGTCTAGCAGCCGTTGATTGATGTGCTTGATCAACTGGAATTGTTGCTCTCCGGCATCGAGCTTGAGGCCAAGCTCATCGGCAACAGCCAGCAACAAGGGCAGAGGCGCCAGCGCCGGGTTGGGCAGATAGGCGCTGAAATATTCCGGCCCCAGCGTCGCCAGGAAGCGGCGGCAAAGCATGGTCTTGCCCGTGCCCACTTCCCCAGTGATCTTGATGAAGCCTTCCCCGCTTTGCAGGGCGATCAATAGCGTGTTGAGCGCCTCCTGATGGGAGGCCGCGGAATAAGCGTACTCGGTATCCGGTGTGATTCCGAAGGGGCGTTCGACAAGGCCAAAATGGGCAAGGTACATTTGGAGTATGGGCTTGCAGTCAGTGAGAACCTTGGGGCCGGCGCGGATTGAGTGTTTGCAGGCGACTTTGGGTTTGCAACAAATCTTCCTGGGAAACCCGGTCACTGTTGATGATGGTCGGTTTCATCAGGATAACCATTTCACTCTTATTGTAACTGTTGCTGCTCTGACCAAAAAGGCTATTCACAATCGGCACATTTCCCGTTCCCGGCAAGCCTGAGCGCGACTGGTTCTGCGATTGACGCATCAGGCCGCCGATGGCGACGATATTGCCGTCTTGCACGCGCACGATGCTGTCGGTTTCGTTGATGCTGCTGGCGGCCAACGGCAATTTGAATGTGCCGCCGTTGGTGCCCAAGTCGACTACTTTCATCTTTTCGGCGACGTTGCTGACTGCCGGGTGCACATGCAGGATGATGTTGCCCTCGTCGTCAATTTGCGGCGTCACATCCAGCGAGATACCCGAGAAGTAAGGCTGCAAGGTGAGCGTTGGGGCAACCGCAGCAATGGTGGTTGTGGCCGCAGAACCGCCGCTGACGTTGGTGATGAACATCTCATCGGTGCCGACCTTGAGCAATGCCTTTTGGTTGTTCAAGGTGGCGATGCGCGGGCTGGAAAGGACTGCCACATTTCCCTGGGTTTCCAAAAAGTTGAGTACTGCGGCGAAATTGGCCGTTTGGAAGGCCAGTCCGATGAACCCATTCCCCATCGCGGTCACCGATTTGATTGCACCGGGAACAACCTGAAGCGACGCATCGCCGGTCTGGAGGTTTGAGTTGCCACTCAGGGTTGAACCCGAAGTCATCACTCCAGCCATGGTGCTGGCATTATTGATGGTCTTGAATGCGGACCAGTTGATGCCGGATTGGGCCTCATTGCTCAAGGTCACCTCGATGATTTTCGCTTCGATCATCACCTGGCGCTCGACGACCAGTTGAGTGGCCTTGAGGTAGTTCTCGACATTGCGCATTTCGGTAGGAAAGGCTCGTATGACCACCACCCCGGACATCGGGTTGATGACGACACTGCGGCCATCGGCGGTGCCGACTATGGCGGTCAGGGCCGTCGTCAGGTCGCGCCAGAAATCCGCGTCGGAACTCGTGCTGACACGGCTGGTATCGCTGCTGCGCCCTGAGGCGCTGCCTGAACTGTTTTGCCCGGCGGCGGAAGTTTGTGTCTGTGTCGTTGAAGTAGGGCCTGAAGTAGTTGAACCGGATTGTCCGGAGGAAATTGAACTCGATGTTACTCTGAGGTCGCTGTTGCCTTGCCGTCGACTGGTTAGATAATTGATCTGAAACACACGCGACTGCAGGGTGTTGGCCTGAATGAAAATGCGTGAGCCTTGTACCTTGTATTCGTAGCCATATAGCTCGCGGATGGTGTCCAGCGCTTCCTTGATCGTGACATCCTTTAGATTGACGGTGATTGTTCCGGACAATTCAGGGGGCAGCAACATGCTATAGCGGGTTCCGTTTACCAGAGCCATGAACACCTGGGGTGCGGGGGCTTTAACCACGGAAAGATCGAAGCGTACTTCGGCGTCATTGATTGACTTGGGCATTTCGATTTGCAACGGAGGCATCATGGCCTGATCGATTCCATCGTTGCTTGCCTTGCGTGTAGCGGCTGCCTGCATTAACTCGGTGTTGATCTGGTCATACGTATTGCCGGGTTTGTGCGCGGGAGAACCACACGCGGCCAGTAGCAGAATCACCACAAGCAGGGTCAAGAGCGTCGCGAGATTTAGATATCGGTCATTCGTCATGGTTCATGCCATCGCTTATTGTGCCGGTTCGGGTTTTGGCTTTCCGGTCGCCGCTCGACCGTGTTCGACACCAATACCCAGCTTGGGATTGAGCACGTTAATCTTTTCCACGCCCGGCGTCAGATATAAAATTTCCTTGCCGGCCGGCCCTTTCAGTACGACCTCGGATTCGCTGATTTTTACTAAAGTTGCGTCGCCGATCTTGTCGCCGAGTTCGACCGCCACCCCATTGATTACCGCCATGGGCTTGCGCCCTTTGCCGAGAATGATCGATTGCAAGCCGCTGGGTGGTGGAACGCCTTCAGTAGTGGCTGTCGATGCGGGCTCGACTACCGTGGTTGGTGGGCGTGTGGGGTCAGAGAGTAAGGAGTCGCTCTGTGCGTAACCAAAATTAACCGAGCCAGCCAACAAGGCAGTAAAAGGCAACTGGCGTAGCAAAAATTTCAAACAACCAGCCATTGCTTGTCCAGACTCAAGGTGAATACCGTCAGCGTCATCTCGCTGCGGGGGTATTGTTCGGTGGATAACCTGACGCGATTCCAGATGACGCGCTGGGGCATGCGCTCGATTTCAGCCAAGTACATCAATAGATCATTATAACTTCCTGCGATACGTATCTCGATACCATGTTTATAGATGTTCGGTGCCGCGCTTGGAGGTGGACCGGGCGAGGCATCGGCCTTGGCATCGGCTTTCTTTTCCTCGATACGCTCGATCAGCGTCGTTGGCGGCAAGGTGCGCAATGCCAACAATTCCAGATTGCGATTTCTTGATAATAAGGATTCGAGGAAGCCCTGCATTTTGTCCGGTGGAACCATGCTATTCTCGATCGTCCGCAGCTTTGCATCGAGTGCCGCCAAGTCGTTGCGTCCTTGCAACAAGGCGGCGCGGTTGGCCGCATCGGGGTCCTTGAGCTGGGCCTGAGTTGCGGCAAGTTGAGCCTTAACTGTAGCCAGATCGAGGGTAGCTTGGGCAATACGCTTGGCTTGGGTGGTTTCGCGGATCAATTGAGGCTCAATCAGGAGCGAATAGCCCAGGAAGCTTCCGCCAACCAGCACTGCCACTGCTACCATGACACGCTCGCGGCGGGCGAGAACATCGAAACGTGCCACCCACTCTAGCCATTTCTGTTTCATGGCTTTTCCCCCAGTGGTTGCGGCAGGCTGGCCGTCGTAACGCTGGTGCCATTTCTCGGACTGGTTATGCCCGACGTCAACGTGGAACCAACTGAACTTGGCGGCGATGCCTGGGCATTGGTGGTGGCCGGAGTTTCAGGATTGGGAGCGCTCGGCATCAGCACAAAATCGACATAGCTTGGAAGTGAAGCCTGGGACGAGGGAGATGACGGGCTGCTTAACTTGGCAATGGGAATAGTTGGACTTCCCGCAATCTTCTTCTCCTTTCCGTCCTCGGGCCGCTGGATAGTTAACGACGCAAAGCTGCGCCCCTGAAATACCTTTTCGGTTTTCAGCCGACGAATGTATTCCGGCAAGGATGCCGGATTCAACATGCGTCCGCGGATTTCCATTTCCGTGCCGCCGGCACCGATGGTGAAACCGGTGAGCCACAGACCGTTCGGTGCCTGGCGCGCAAACCCACGCAGGAATTCCGCAAAACCAATGGTATTGCTAAATGCTCCGCTCTCAAGAACCTTTACGACTTCCTCGCGACTTTTGAGTAATGCACGGGCATTTGCCAATTCATTGGCAAGTTGCATGTTGGGTTTGCTCTCCGTGATTGATTTGGCCATTATCATCAAGCGGTCCTGGGCGGTTTTCAGCGTGTTGGCGCGCTGGTTCGCCTCGTGTTCCCGGCTATCGGCTTGCCTGCTGGTCCAGGCGGAGGCTGTCCCGATAATCGCCAGCATCAGGCAAGTGGCGATCGCCAAGGGCTTAGCCGAAAACCAATCAAAGGTTTTGCGGAAAATCGGATTGAGAAGGTTGATTTGTTGACTCATCTCAGTCGCACTGATTACGCAGTGCCGCGCCAAGTACCTTCAAACATTGGGTTTGGCGCGATGCTTGGGAGAGTTCGGGGATCGAGGGGAAGTCCAGCACATCGGCGAGATTCAGTTCCACCACCGGCAAGGAAAGATACTCGCGTAGGTAATCCAGAAACCCCGGCACACTCGGTAGCGACGACACCAACAAACGGGTCACGCTAATGTGGCCACTTAGCCTGTCGAAATTGTCCAGAGAGCGCTGGGCTTCCAGTGCGATACGTTCGAAGAGTTGTTCGCGTCGTTCACCTTCGGCCCGCTCCAGTTGCATCAAGGGTATATCGGTATGCCGGCTTGCATAGAGTTCCCCGCGAAAGGTAAAGGTTAGCATGGCGCCTGACTCGTCAAAGGTGAGCAAGGCCAAGCCACGGTTCTCCTCTTCGAACAAAGCGGAGATATTGCGTTGCGCCAATTCGGGAATGTCTATCGCCACGAGATTTATCTTGGCGGCGTCGAACAGTTCAATACGCGGCGCCAGTAGCGCATTGTTGGCCGCCACGGCAAAAGCCTGCTTGGTTCGCCCGAGCGCACCGGGATCGCCGGGAATCTCCAACACATCAATGGTCGCTGCTTCGACCGGGTAGCTGAGCATATCCTTGATGCGCCAGCGCAAGGCATCCTTCATCTCGGCGGCAGGCATCTCGGGCGGCTCTACCTGTAGCATCTGATATTCGCCCACGCGCAGCAGGGTTGTGCAGCGGTAACGGCTGAGCTTCAGTTCCTTCCGCAGACGGCGTAGCGCTTCAAGATCGTCGGCATCACGCCGGAAGGAACTCAGCAGTAGAACTTCGGGTTTTTTCCCTTCGCGCCGATGGATATGCGCAAAATCCAGCCTGTCGGTGGCTAATGCCACCGACATCCAGCCTTCATGTAACTTCGGGTGCCAGAAAGGCCGCATCGATAACTACGTATATTTTCCGATAAGGGAGATTCCCCGATGTTAGCCAGATTGCCAAGCCACAAAACGATCAACATCCCCATATTTACCCTTCAATTCTTGGGGCGTCCAAGGGCAAGGATCAATCATTGGGGGGGCTACCAGGAAAAGTAAGCGATCCCTAGCGTGCCTGAGGGGCTTGGTTGATACCAGCTAATGACATGCCAGCCCCGATTCCACGGTTCATGAACCAACCGGTATTCATCTCCAGAGCGAATTTTGCTGGTTTCGCCGCACAGTGATTGTTTTCAGTCTGCGGCAGCATTTCCTCAATGTTGATGATACGCCCTTGTTCGTCGGCAAATGCCACCGACAACGGAATCAAGGTATTACGCATCCACATGCAGTGGCGTGCGGTTTGGCCAAATACGAATAGCATGCCGAAGTTGGCCGGCAGGCTTTTCCGGTACATCAGCCCCGCAGATCGAGTTTGGTCGGTGTTGACCACTTCCGCGCGGATCCGGTGGATACCGGCGCTTAATTCCAGAAGCTCTTGAGCCTGTGCGCTGAAAATCAGCAGCAGTATTGCCCCTGTAATCGACCATCGCAAGGACTTGATACGCCATGTCACGATTCCTACTCCTACGGTTCATGCAAAGAAAAAGGCAGGGAAATCCCTGCCTTTTTTGGTTAAAACCAAGACTATTTCTTGGCTTCGTCCTTCTTGGCCTCAACCTTAGCGGCCTTTTCGTCCTTCTTGACTTCGACCTTAGCGGCCTTTTCGTCTTTCTTGGCCTCAACCTTAGCGGCCTTTTCGTCCTTCTTGACTTCGACCTTAGCGGCCTTTTCGTCTTTCTTGGCCTCAACCTTAGCGGCCTTTTCGTCCTTCTTGGCTTCATCAGCAGCATAGGCCGTGGTAACGGCGAACATGGCGGCGATCAGTACGGTTAACAGCTTGTTCATTGCGTTTTCCTCTTAAGTGTATTATTTAAACGACCAAGCATAACAACGGTCGACATCATTATATTACAAATACAACCCTTGATTGGGCATTAACCATTCCGCAAAGGAAAGGCAGGCCATCCCGCCCTTCCTTTGTTAATTACTTAACTTCAGCAGCCTTGTCAGCTTTCTTGGCTTTCTTGGCTTTCTTGGCTTTCTTGGCCTTCGGTGCGTCAGCCTTGGCGGCATCGGCAGCAGCAGCCGGGGCCTCGGCAGCGACTGGTGCTGTGGCTGCTGGCTTGGCATCAGCCTTGGGGGCGTCGGCGGCGAAAGCGGTCGTGGCAGCGAAAGCAGCAACGATCAGGGCGGTTAGCAGTTTGCTCATTTTGGATCCTTTCTAGATTGGAGGTAGGCTTATGACACTACTGTTCATAACTTGTGTCACTGGCCATAACGCATGATCCCATTGTGTGGTTGACAAGGAATGCCGGATTTCCCGGTAATTTCTATCCTTGTCCGGTCAGGTTTAGTTTCATATCCGGGATTCTGGACTCGTTCTACCCTTCGCGCCAATAACCGAATTGCAAGACAGGGGCCTCCAAAGGGGTGAAATGTTGCTCTGACTGATTTGAGTCAAACCATGCCCGCTAACTTGATGGCAAGATAGCGCGTTGTGGCGTTAGGCGACAGTTCGCCAACTTCAGGATCCCGGCACTGAGCTTCGGAATACGGCTGATTCTGAACATAAATTGGAAATGACTGGAATTCTTAACTGAAGAGGAAAAATGATGACGGCAGCAAAAATTATATATACCATGGTCGATGAAGCGCCTGCACTGGCAACCTATTCCTTGCTTCCAATCGTCCAGGCTTTTACCAAAGCGGCCGGTGTTACCGTCGAGACGAGGGACATTTCCCTTGCAGGGCGGATCATTGCGAACTTTCCCGAAAACCTGGCCGAGAGACAAAGGATCGGCGATGAATTGAACGAATTGGGCGAACTGACACAGAAGCCGGAAGCCAATATCATCAAGCTGCCGAATGTCAGCGCATCGGTCCCCCAACTGAAAGCAGCGATCAAGGAATTGCAGTCCCAAGGGTATAAGGTTCCGGACTATCCGGAAGACCCGAAGAACGATGCTGAAAAGGAAATCAAGGCGCGCTATAGCAAGGTGTTGGGCAGCGCTGTCAATCCCGTGCTACGGGAGGGTAACTCGGATCGGCGCGCGGCCCTCTCGGTCAAGAATTATGCGAGAAAGCATCCGCACAAGATGGGTGCCTGGAGCCCTGACTCAAAGACCCATGTGTCACATATGAGCGCCGGGGATTTCTACGGCAGCGAAAAGTCTACCACGGTTGCCGAAGCAGGCTCCGTACGCATCGAGTTCGTCGGCGATGACGGCAAAACCACGGTGCTGAAGGAGAAATTGACGCTGAAGGCAGGCGAGGTGATCGATGCGGCAGTCATGAGTCGCCGTGCCCTGCGCGAATTTTATGAGCAGCAGATACAAGATGCGAAGCAGAAGGGGGTGCTCCTGTCATTGCACCTCAAAGCTACCATGATGAAGATATCCGATCCCATCATGTTCGGCCATGCCGTTTCCGTTTATTTCAAGGATGTCTTCGAAAAACATGCGGCAACCTTCAATGGGCTGGGAGTTAATCCCAATAACGGTTTGGGCGACCTGTACGCGAAGATTGCCGCGCTGCCGGAAGCCAAGAGAACGGAGATCGAAGCCGACATCCGCGCCTGTTACAAGACCCGACCGGAACTGGCGATGGTCAATTCCGACAAGGGCATTACCAACCTGCATGTACCCAGCGATGTGATCATTGATGCCTCTTTGCCACCCATGATCCGCGATGGCGGAAAGATGTGGGGTCCCGACGGCAAGCCATACGATACCAAGGCAATGATTCCGGATCGCTGCTATGCCGGCGTTTTTCAGGCGGTCATCGATGATTGCAGAAAGAACGGCGCTTTTAACCCAGTGACCATGGGCAGCGTGCCGAACGTGGGTTTCATGGCGCAAAAGGCCGAGGAATATGGTTCTCACGACAAGACCTTTGAAATGTCCGGCAATGGCACGATCCGCGTTGCGGATACCGCGGGCAAGGTGTTGCTGGAACAGAAGGTGGAGTCGGGCGACATCTTCCGCATGTGCCAGGCTAAGGATGCGCCGATTCAGGACTGGGTGAAGCTGGCCGTTACCCGCGCGCGGCTTTCCAACACGCCGGCCATTTTCTGGCTGGACAAGAACCGTGCGCACGATGCGCAACTCATCCAGAAAGTCGAACGTTACCTGAAGGATCACGACACCAGCGGACTGGACATCCGCATCATGCCCCCGGTGGAAGCCATCTGCCTCTCGCTCGAACGCATCCGCGCCGGCAAGGATACGATTTCCGTTACGGGTAACATTCTGCGCGACTACCTCACCGACTTGTTCCCTATCCTTGAACTGAACACCAGCGCCAAGATGTTGTCGATCGTGCCGCTGATGAACGGCGGCGGATTGTTCGAAACCGGCGCGGGCGGGTCTGCCCCCAAGCATGTCCAGCAGTTTCAGGAAGAAGGCTATCTGCGCTGGGATTCGCTAGGCGAATTCCTGGCGCTCGGGGTGTCGCTCGAGCATCTGGCGCAGACCTTCACGAATGAAAAGGCACAGGTTCTGGCCGAAACGCTAGATCAAGCTATTGGCAAGGTACTGGAGAACAACAAATCGCCTGCGCGCAAGGTGGGTCAGATTGACAACCGGGGCAGTCATTTTTACCTGGCCATGTATTGGGCGCAGGCTCTGGCCGCACAAACCAAGGATAAGACTATCCAGGCGCGCTTCACCTCATTGGCGAAGGCACTGACGGAAAACGAGGCAAAGATCAGCGCCGAATTGATCGCAGCCCAAGGCAAGCCGGTGGATATGGGCGGCTACTACCATCCGGATTTCAAGAAGACGTCAAGCGCCATGCGCCCCAGCGCAACATTCAATGCGGCGCTGGCTGCAATTTAGTTAGCAACGGCCAAGCGGTGGAAACAACCGCTTGGCCGGGTTCCACCGGCGTATATTTCGGACGACAAAAAACCCGCCATAAACAACGCCACGGCGGGTTGAATCCTTCGCAAGGACGAAGGATTACGCTTTCTGGATGTTGGAGGCTTGCTTGCCCTTGGGGCCTTGCACCACCTCGAACGAAACCTTTTCACCCTCCTTCAGAGACTTGAAGCCGGGCATATTGATTGCGGAAAAATGGGCGAAAAGATCTTCGCTGCCATCATCCGGCGTAATGAAGCCAAAACCTTTGGCATCGTTGAACCACTTGACAGTACCTAGTGCCATAAAACTTATTCCTTAAGTTAATACAAAAACCGGAACGTCAAAAGACGCTCCGGATCATGTTTGTGTTGCAAGTTCGCAACAGATGCGGAAATCGCCAAGCGGTGATTCAAGGAATTGAAGGACTGCGGGGCTTTCAACATTGCAGAGATATTGACAAAGACAAACACGCCCAGCTTTTTACGCACTTTTTGTCTTGACGTCAAGCTATTTCGACACTGCTGTCGATACGGCAATTTATGTGACACAGCCATATTCGCATTTCATGGCCCGTCTTCGTCGGTCAATTTCTGTCCAGGTAGCCATAAACCACGAAGAAATAGGCATGAATTAACCCTGTTCTTATCGATGTTGCAGATTGAACAAATCGCATTAGAATCGCCATATGGCAACACGCAAGCAAGTTGACCGCGATAGCGGTTCAGTACTCGAGACTGAACACAGCAGGACCAGGCCCCCCAAGCTTTACAAGGTGCTGCTGTTGAACGATGATTTCACCCCGATGGATTTCGTGGTGGTGGTGCTGCAAAGGCTATTCAGCATGAGCCGCGAGCAGGCGACACTCGTCATGCTCAAGGTGCACCAGGATGGCAAGGGGGTCTGCGGCGTTTATCCGCACGACCTTGCTGCTACCAAGGTCGTGCAGGTAAGCGCTTTTGCCCGCCAGAACCAGCATCCGCTGGCGTGTGTGATGGAGGAAGTCTGAAATGATCGCGCAAGAACTGGAAGTCAGCTTGCATATGGCCTTTGTCGAGGCGCGCCAGAAGCGGCATGAATTCATTACCGTCGAACATTTATTGTTGTCCCTGCTCGACAATCCTTCAGCTGCTCAGGTGTTGCGCGCCTGCGCCACTAATATTGATGAGTTGCGCAAGGATCTTGTCTCGTTCATCGCCGAGCATACGCCTACCGTGACTGGTACCGATGAGATCGATACCCAGCCGACTCTCGGCTTCCAGCGCGTGATCCAGCGTGCCATCCTGCACGTACAATCTTCTGGCAAGAAAGAAGTCAACGGCGCCAATGTCCTGGTAGCTATCTTCGGCGAGAAGGATTCACACGCCGTTTATTTCCTGCAACGGCAAGGTGTGACGCGACTCGACGTGGTGAATTTTATTTCGCACGGCATAACCAAGTCACCGCTGCCGGTCACCCGCGGCGAGGCCGAGCAAGCCGAGCAGGAGCAGGAAGGCCAGTCATCCGGCGGCGCCCTGGAGAGTTTTGCGCAAAATCTCAATGCCATGGCGCTTTTGGGCAAGATCGATCCACTCATCGGTCGCGACAAGGAACTTGAACGCGTCGTTCAGACCATATGTCGGCGGCGAAAAAATAATCCACTACTGGTGGGCGAGGCAGGCGTTGGCAAGACCGCTATCGCTGAAGGCTTGGCGCGCCGCATCGTTGAGGGACGGGTGCCGGAAATCCTCACCAGTGCCACTGTGTATGCATTGGACATGGGAGCCTTGCTGGCTGGGACCAAATATCGCGGCGATTTCGAGCAGCGCCTGAAGGCGGTGCTCAAGCAACTTCTGGAGAGCCCCAACGCGATCCTGTTCATTGACGAGATCCATACGCTGATCGGCGCCGGTGCCGCCTCGGGTGGTACCCTCGACGCCTCCAACCTGTTGAAGCCTGCGCTGTCCAGCGGTACACTGAAATGCATCGGCGCAACCACTTACCAGGATTACCGCGGGGTTTTCGAAAAAGACCACGCGTTATCTAGACGTTTTCAGAAAATCGACGTCGTTGAGCCATCGGTCGAGGAGACCGTGGCGATACTGCGCGGACTCAAGTCACGCTTCGAGGAACATCACGGCATCAAGTATTCGGCCGCGGCAATATCCAGTGCCGCCGAGCTTTCGGCAAAATATATCAACGATCGGCATTTACCCGACAAAGCCATCGACGTCATTGATGAGGCTGGGGCGGCGCAGCGCGTTCTGCCCAAGTCGAAGCAGAAAAAGCTGATCGGCAAGACTGAGATCGAGGAAATTGTCGCCAGGATCGCGCGGGTTCCTTCGCAGCATGTTTCCAGCGACGACCGCAGCAATTTGAAGAACCTCGACCGCGATCTTAAATCCGTGGTCTTCGGGCAGGATCAGGCGATCAACGCCTTGGCCCGTGCCATCAAGATGTCGCGCTCCGGATTGGGCAGCCCGCTCAGGCCGATCGGCAGCTTCCTCTTTTCCGGACCGACCGGTGTCGGCAAGACCGAGGTGGCAAGGCAGTTGGCCTATTGCATGGGCATCGAACTGATCCGTTTCGATATGTCGGAATACATGGAACGCCATGCGGTCTCGCGGCTGATCGGCGCCCCGCCGGGATATGTCGGTTTCGATCAGGGTGGGCTGCTGACCGAGGCGGTGACCAAGAAACCGCATGCGGTGCTGCTGCTTGATGAGATCGAGAAGGCGCATCCCGATATTTTCAATATCCTGCTGCAGGTGATGGATCACGGTACCCTGACCGACAACAACGGGCGCAAAGCCGACTTCCGCAATGTCATTATCATCATGACTACCAACGCCGGCGCCGAGGCGCTGCAGAAGCCCACCATGGGCTTTACTTCCGTCAAGAAAGCCGGCGACGAAATGGAGGACATCAAACGGATGTTCACTCCGGAATTCAGGAACCGGCTGGATGCCACCATCTCGTTCGCTGCCCTGGATGCCGGAATCATCCTGCGGGTGGTGGACAAGTTCCTCATGCAACTTGAAGGGCAGTTGCACGAGAAGAAAGTCGAGGCGATCTTCACCGATGCGCTCAAGGCCTGGCTTGCCGAGCAGGGCTTCGATCCGCTGATGGGCGCGCGGCCAATGGCGCGCCTGATCCAGGACACGATCCGTTCCGCCTTGGCCGACGAACTGTTGTTCGGTCGGCTCGCCGGCGGCGGCCGGGTTACCATCGATCTCGACGACGAGCAGAAGGTCAAATTGATCTACGAAGAATCGGTCGAGCACGCAATCTGATTCATCGGCGCGTTCCCGGAACGGCGGCTGAGGGCCGCCGTTTTTTTTAGCTCAAGCCGAACTTCCGAATCACCCACGCCTTTACCCATTGGGTTAACGACAGGTAGGTCAGCAGCATTAGCGCCAATGCGATCCAGTACTCGCCGGGCAATGGCAGCAAATTGAGGGCATGCGCAAAGTGGGAATAGGGCAAGTAGCTACCCACCAGGCAGATCGCCAAAGTCGTCACCAACAGCGGCAGGCTGGGCTTGCTCTGGATAAAGGGAACCTTGCCGGTGCGGATGACATGGACGATCAGGGTTTGTGAAAGCAGCGACTCGACGAACCAGCCGGTCTGGAACAGGGAAGCCTTTTCCGGCGTGGTGCAGTCGAAAACGTACCACATCAGAAAAAAGGTAAGGTAGTCGAAAATTGAACTGATCGGCCCGATGAACAGCATGAAGCGCCCGATGTTGCCGATGTCCCACTGGCGCGGTTGCGCAACATACTCCTCATCGACATGGTCGGTGGCCACAGCAGTCTGTGAAAAATCGTAGAGCAGGTTGTTGAACAGGATTTGCACCGGCGCCATCGGCAGGAAGGGCAGTACCGCGCTGGCGCCGAGCACGCTGAACATATTGCCGAAGTTCGAGCTGGCGCCCATCTTGATGTACTTGATAATGTTGCCGAACACCTTGCGGCCTTCGATGACGCCTTCTTCGAGGACCAGCAGGCTCTTTTCCAGCAGGATGATGTCGGCTGATTCCTTGGCGATGTCGACTGCGGTATCGACCGAAATGCCGACATCGGCCGCCTTGAGCGCCGGACCGTCATTGATGCCGTCGCCCATGAAGCCGACCACATGGCCCCTGAGGTGCAGGGCCTGGATCACCTGCGCCTTCTGCTGCGGTGAAAGCTTGGCGAAGACCGACACTTCTTCGGCCACCTGCGCCAATTGCTGAAGGCTCATGCCCTCAATTTCGGCACCGAGCACGATGCGATCCACCGGCAGGCCCACATCGTGGCAAATCTTGCGGGTGACCACGTCATTGTCACCGGTAAGGATCTTTACCGCGACGCCGTGCCGGCGCAGGATGGCGATGGCTGGCCCGGCGGATTCCTTGGGGGGATCGAGGAAAGCGATGTAACCGGTCAGAATCAGGGCCGTTTCATCAGCCACGCTGTAGGTCGTCTGGCCTACCGGCAGTTGCTTGTAGGCGACCGCGATGACGCGGAAGCCGTCCTCGTTGAGGTCATGCACTACCCGGCGCAACTCGCCCAGATGCCTGGGCTCGATTGGGACGATGTCGTCGCCGAGCTGGCCATGGCTACAGACTGCAAAAACCTCTTCGACCGCCCCCTTGCAGATCAGCAAGTGCTTGTCATGGCTCTCTTCGACGACCACCGACATGCGCCGCCGCTGGAAGTCGAAAGGCACTTCGTCGACCTTGGCGAAGGTTTCGGCGACATGCAGTTTTTCATGCACCTCGGCATGGTTCAGCACCGCCACGTCGAGCAGGTTCTTCAGGCCGGACTGATAGTAGCTGTTGAGATAGGCATACTCGAGGACGTGTTCGTTTTCCTTGCCGGCAATGTCGACGTGGCGCTCGAGTATGACCCTGTCTTGGGTCAGGGTACCGGTCTTGTCGGTGCATAGCACGTCCATCGCGCCGAAGTTCTGGATGGCGTTGAGGCGCTTGACGATGACTTTCTTGCGCGACATGGCGATGGCGCCCTTGGCCAGGTTGATGGTGACGATCATTGGCAACATTTCCGGCGTCAGGCCAACCGCCACGGCGGTGGCGAACATGAAGGCCTCCATCCAGTCGCCCTTGATGAAGCCGTTGATCAGGAACACCATCGGCACCATCACCAGCATGAAGCGGATCATCAGCCAGATGAACTTATGGATACCTTGGTCGAAGCCTGTCATCTGCCGTTGGGCGGAAACGGTCGAGGCGATCGAGCCGAAGTAGGTGCGCGCCCCCGTTTCCACCACCACGGCGGTGGCCGATCCGGACAGCACATTGGTTCCCATGAAGCAGATGTTGGGCAGCTCGAGCAGAGCAGAGATGCTCTCCGGCGCCTTGCCTGGAAACTTTTCCACCGGCATGGCTTCACCGGTCAGCGAGGCCTGGTTGATGAACAAATCCTTTGCGGCCAGTATGCGCACATCGGCCGGGATCATGTCGCCAGCGGAAAGCCGGATGATGTCGCCGGGCACCACTTGGGCGATCGGAATTTCCAGGGTATGCGGCGGACGAACATCCACCCTGACCTCGAAAATCCGGTTGATCTCCTCGGGTACTCCCGCCGTAACATCCTTGCGCACCACGGTGGCTGTTGTGCTGACCATCGCCCGGAGCTTTTCTGCCGCCTGGTTGGAGCGAAATTCCTGGATGAAAGACAGCAGCGTGGACAGCATCACCATCAGCGTGATCACCACCGCGCCCTTGATCTCGCCAGTAAAGTAGGCGATCGTCGCCAGCCCCAGCAGCAGCAGCGGAAGGGGCATCAGGAACAGGTCGAGCAGTTCCCGCAGTGGCTTTTTCTTGATCTCGTGGGCGACAGTGTTCTCGCCGTGCTCGATGAGGCGATCTTCCGCTTCGCGGTCGAGCAGGCCGTCAGGCGAAGTCGCCAGACAGGACAGCAGTTCCTGCATTTCCCAGCGCGCATATTTCAGCAGCGAACTGGTTGATTGCAGGGACTGCGCGGTCGTCACGCCTTCCGGCCCAAACCGTGGACGCAGAAAAGTATGTCCGAATAATTGCAGCGCCATGCTGTTCTCCTTGTTCCAGAGGAACGAGCGTGCGCAAATCGAACGGCTACCTGTTGTTGCCGTTAGCGTTGCGCGAGAGAAATAAATTTGGGCTGAACCCCACCACAGGCTGTGGCGGGAGTCTGCTCTGACTTTTTTGTGCCCTGGATCCTGGCGAAAAGTCTCGTGAGCAGTATGTGAAGACTGTGTTACGAGGGGATAACTACGTCAGGTGCCGGGGCAGGTTCTACAGTTACTGTCCAAGGGGTGACCCTTCAAAATGAGACGGCGGAAATTTACGTCTTGGGGCGGAAACTGTCAACGCAATGTTTGTTGCAAGTTGTTGCAGGTACCCAGCGATCGAGGACCGCCGTACTCAATCCATGTTTTGCCGGTAATCGCACCGCGCCACTCAGGGCATGATTTCGACATATTCATAGACCTCGCAATCGGTCAGCTGCTTGCGCTGTGCCAGGCTCAATCCGGCATACCATGCTTGCGGATCGTGCCTGTCGATCTCGCGTCCCATGAATTTCACCAGATCGCAGATCGGCTCGACCACGTTCCGGAGATGGCGTTCGTCCTTATTCACATAGCCTAGGTGGAGATTCTTCATGCAATTGCCGCGACACCAGGCGTTCGCCTCGCATTTCCCGCAGGGCATATCCGGGTGAGGCTGGAGCGGGCTTCGTTTCAGCCAGTTGCCGAGCACGTCGCCCTGCTGCATGTCCGATAGGTACATCAAGTCGGGGCAAGGAAATATCTTGCCGTCGGGCATGACATTGATCAAGTGGCTGGAGGCCCGGCACTGGGTCAAGCCGCCATAGAGTTCCTGCGCCCGCGAAGGCAGCAGCTTGTTGCGGACGATGCCCATCAGCGGGATCAGCGGATAGAGCCGTTCGCCGGAGGTGAAAAATTTATCGATCAGTTGGATCAGCACCGCCTTGCGTTTGGCTACCGATTCGTCGGCGTATTTCTCATCGGCGACAAATTGAAAATAGACATAGTCGAAGAATTCGGTCAGCGCATCCAGTTCCTCAAAATCCGTATCGGGATCGCTCCAGGTGACGCGGGCGGTAATGGTGCCGCCGACCTTGGCGCGGATTTCCCGCAGGTTCTTGATCACCTGCCGGTAGATGCCGCGTCCTCGATAGCCGTCGGTGGTTCTCTCGCCGCCATCGATCGAAATCAGGATATTGGAAAGCTTGCCAAGCAGCCAGTCCGGTAGTTTGTCAAGCAAAGTGCCGTTGGTCTGGAGTTGAAAACGGAATAGTGGAAACCTCAGCATCACTTCCTGCATGAAGTCGAGATTCAGCGTTGGCTCGCCGCCATAGAAAGTGACATAGATTTCCTTGCCGGAAAGCTGCTTGTCGATAAAGGCAGCAAGCTGATCTATGCTGTAAGCTACATGCTGCTGAGAACCGAGAACGTCGCCAGTTCCCAGCGAGCAGTAGCTGCATTTTAGATTGCATTTCAGGGTGGTCAACAGCTGCAGCTCGACGCGTCCACCCAGAATGGCGTCGTTGTGGTTGAAGCTTGAGAAATCAGAGGGAATATTACATTCCACGCTTTGACGATGCATGGGTCAGTCCAATAAAACGAATTAGCGAAAGAAAGGAGCACCTGGGGGTGTTCCGGGAGGTCGCCAGCGACTGGCGGGGCTGAACAATCAGCGCATCACGACGGCGACGGCGGGGCGTGCTTGGGAATTGCCATCTCGCCAAAACGCAGGCAGGCGCAACTGGGTTGGAAGTGCCGGCCGGGTTGGTAGGGGTGGATCACAATGGGTTCGACGATAAGGTCAGAGGCCATGACTGGCAATCATACCAGTACGATGGAAAGCTCGCCAAGACCGTCTATGCCGCCGACCAGAACATCGCCAGGGGTCACTTTGCCAACTCCCGCAGGAGTGCCGGTAAAAATCAGGTCGCCCGGCGCCAGAGTGAAATATTCAGAGAGATTGCCAATTACCTCGGGAACTGACCAAGTCAGCTTGGCGATATTGCTGCTCTGCCTGCTCTGGCCATTCACCTTGAGCCAGATGGCGCCCTGTTCAAGCAAGCCCGTTTCGCTCAAACGATGGATCGGCCCGAGCGGCGCAGACTGGTCGAAGGCTTTGCCCAGTTCCCAGGGGCAGCCCTGGTCACGCAAGGCGAACTGCAAGTCACGCCGCGTCATGTCGAAGCCGACCGCATAACCGAAAATATGCGCGGCGGCTTGATCGAGCGGAATACTGCTGCCGCTTCTGCCAATCGCCACCACCAGTTCGACCTCATGCTGGAGATTTTCCGTCCTGGGCGGGAAAGCGACCCTGCCGACCGTTCCAGGCATCACCGGTACCACGGCGTCGGCCGGCTTGCAAAAGAAAAACGGCGGTTCGCGAGTGTCAAAGCCCATCTCTTGGGCGTGCTCGACATAGTTGCGGCCGACACAATAAATACGTCGCACCGGGAAGTGTTCCAGGCTGCCGGCTATGGGCACGGCAGCCTGGGGCAGCGGGAAAGCGTAGTTCAATTGCATCTCCTGGGCAGGACCAATTTTGCTATTGGCTATTTGCATTGTAGGCGAATCGACTGGCAAATTGGGATGATGTCTTTTTGATCCCAGCAGCCTTTTTTGCCACGCCGAATTGAACCGGCTACTGTGATTTTAGTATCACGCGTCAGTTAACCTGACAATACCTCAGGGAGATGAAATGGTCAGCCTCCAACCCCCGTTGTGCAATTTCGGCTGGAAAGCCCGCGATTTCGACCTGCCAGGCGTTGATGGCAAACGCTACAATCTCGCCAAGGTGCGCGGCAGCA
This sequence comes from Sterolibacterium sp., assembly GCA_028713555.1. Classification (GTDB taxonomy): domain Bacteria; phylum Pseudomonadota; class Gammaproteobacteria; order Burkholderiales; family Rhodocyclaceae; genus JACRAR01. Next base: position 61,342 of record JAQTOA010000001.1, read on the forward strand.
ACGGCTTACTGGTGATGTTCATCTGCAACCATTGTCCCTACGTAAAATCCATCCGCGACCGTTTCGTGCGAGACACGAGCGAGCTACAGCAACGTGGCATCAGCAGCATCGCCATCATGTCCAACGATCCCGCCGAATATGCAGAGGATTCCTTCGACAACATGCGATTGGCGGCAAGCCAGTACGGCTATCCTTTCCCTTACGTGTGGGACGATACCCAGCAGGTTGATAGGGATTACAGTGCGGTATGCACCCCGGATTTCTTCGGTTTCAACGCCAACCTGGAACTGCAATAACAGAAGAGGATGCTGAGGAATGGATCAAGAATCTACCTTGGGGTAACAGAATTCCTGGCGAAATGATGGTTGAGTATTTGCGCAAGTTGATTGGAGGAAGCAATGCGCTGCTATCGTGGCAGCGATAGCTTGTGTGACTGCAATCCATTTTTTGTACGAAGCAAACTGGGCTGGCTGTGCTTACCCTTGGCGCGAACTTATTTCACGCGCATGCCGGGTTGGGCGCCGCTGTCGGGGGAGAGTAGGAACAAACCGGATGATTTGCCTTCCGGATCCGAGGCGGCCAGCACCATGCCATCGGACAAACCGAACTTCATCTTGCGCGGCGCGAGGTTGGCCACCATCACGGTGAGGCGGCCAATCAGCGTGGCTGGGTCGTAGGCCGACTTGATGCCGGCGAAAACCTGGCGTGGCTTTGCTTCGCCGATGTCAAGTGACAAACGGATCAGTTTCTCGGCGCCTTCGACATGTCCAGCGTCGACGATACGGGCAATGCGCAGGTCGATCTTGGCGAAGTCCTCAATTCCGATCATTGGCGCAATTGCGCCACCGCTCTCACCCTCTCCTCTCGCGGGCTGGGGTGAGGGGGTTGGTGCAGCAGTCTGCGTCTGCTGGTGTTGAGCATGCCGCTGCGGTGAATGGGCGTCGGCCGCAGGCGCCAGAGATTCGCGATTGGCATTGACCAGAGCATCGATCTGTCTGGCTTCGATGCGCTGCATCAAGTGCTGGTAGGCGTTGACGCGCGTTGGCAGCGCGGCCAAATCATTCCAGGCGAAGTCGCGCTCCATTCCGAACAACTCGCGAGCAACGCGGGAGGTCAGTGCCGGCAGCACCGGCCGCAGCAGGATCGACAGCACATAGAAGCCATGCAGGGCGCGCGAGCAGATGTCGTGCAGTGCGGCGCGCCGTGTCTCGTCCTTGGCCAGCGTCCATGGCGCGGCAGTAGCAATCTCGCCATTGATGCGGTCAGCGATGGCCATGATTTCGCGTAGTGCTTGCGAAAAATTGCGCGCTTCGTAGTATTCCGAGAGGGTTTGACCGCTGTGGACGGCGCCGTCCAGCAGTGGCTTGGTGGCGGCGAAGGCCAGCTTGCCATCGAAGAACTTGACCAGGAAACCGGCGCAGCGGCTGGCGATGTTGATGTACTTGCCGACCAGGTCGGAATTCACCCGCGCGACGAAATCGTCCAGGTTGAGGTCGATATCCTCCATCGAGCTGTTCAGCTTGGCAGCAAAGTAATAGCGCAACCATTCCGGGTTGAGGTCCTGCTGTAGGTACGAATCGGCGGTAATGAAGGTGCCGCGCGACTTCGACATCTTCTGCCCATCCACGGTGAGGAAGCCGTGGGCAAAGACTTTCGTCGGCGTACGGTAGCCGGCGTGCGCCAGTTCGGCCGGCCAGAACAGCGCGTGGAAGTAGAGGATGTCCTTGCCGATGAAGTGGTACAACTCGGCCTGCGAATCCTTGCCCCAATAATCGTCGAAGTCCAGCCCGCGCTTGCCGCACAGGTTCCTGAATGAACCCATGTAGCCAATCGGCGCGTCGAGCCAGACATAAAAGAATTTGCCTGGCGCATCCGGAATCTCGAAGCCGAAATAAGGCGCATCGCGCGAGATATCCCAGTCGGTGAGCTTGTTCTCGCCCTCTGCGCCAAGCCATTCCTGCATTTTGTTAGCTGCTTCTGGCTGCAAGCGCTGTTCCTCGCGCGTCCAGCGCCGCAGGAAATCCTGGCAGCGCGCGTCGGAAAGCCTGAAGAAATAATGCTCGGAAGACTTCAATACCGGCGTCGCGCCGGAAACGGCGGAATATGGGTTCCTCAGGTCGGTCGGCGCATAAGCGGCGCCACAGTTTTCGCAGGAATCACCGTACTGATCCTTCGCTCCGCACTTGGGACATTCGCCTTTGATGAAACGATCCGGGAGGAACAGCGACTTGAGCGGGTCGTAGTACTGCTCGATGGAGCGCACTTCAACTAGGCCAACCGCCTTCAGCTTGGCATAGATATCCTCGGCATAGAGGCGCGTTTCATCGGAATGCGTCGTGTAGTAATTGTCGAAGGCAACATGAAAGCCGGCGAAGTCGCGGCTGTGTTCGGCATGCACGCGAGCAATCAGTGCCTCCGGTGTGATGCCCTCCTTCTCGGCGCGCAACATGATCGGCGTGCCATGGGTATCATCGGCGCAGACGTAGTGGCATTCGTGCCCGCGCATTTTCTGGAAGCGCACCCAGATGTCGGTTTGAATGTATTCGACCAAGTGCCCCAGATGGATCGGGCCGTTGGCGTAGGGGAGAGCGGAAGTGACAAGGATGCGGCGGCCGGTCATGGTGGTATCCAGAAGCTTGGCAGACGGGCATTTTACCCGAGCAGCGGGTGCCACTGCTCGGCATCAGCGCCATTCAATTCAAATTCGCCATACTCAAGCAACAACTGCGCTATAGGCGTTCGACAATGAACGCGTTGCTAGGCGCGCTTCGCTTCGTTTGCAGTGGTCAGCTTACGGGAGTGCCATCGGCACCAAGACCGCCCCCGTACCGGGCGCACAATGGATGTGCGCCTGAAGGCAACCGGGGGAGGGTAGATCCGCTTGGGAGGAGGTGGCTACCTCAGCGCGGCGCCATACGCAGGGCCCCGTCCAGGCGGATGGTTTCACCATTGAGCATGGGGTTCTCGACGATCTGCTGCGCCAGTTGCGCGTACTCGTCGGGATGCCCGAGGCGCGAGGGAAAGGGAACATTGGCGGCCAGGGATTTCCGCACTTCCTCCGGCAGGGTGCCGAGCAAAGGCGTTTCGAACAATCCGGGCGCGATCGTGCAAATGCGAATTCCCGAGCGTGACAAGTCCCGCGCAACGGGCAGAGTCATGCTGACGATGCCGCCCTTGGAAGCGGCATAGGCGACCTGGCCGATCTGTCCTTCGTATGCGGCAACCGAAGCGGTGTTGACGATGACGCCGCGCTCGCCATCCTCGTTGGGCGCGTTCTTGTTCATCTCGAACGCCGCCAAACGCACCACGTTGAAAGTGCCGAACAGATTGACGCCGACCACCCGCTTGAAAACGTCGAAGGAATGGGGTTTGTCCTTGCCCACAGTCTTCTCGGCGGGGCCGATGCCAGCGCAGCTGATGGCGCCGTTGAGGCCACCGAACTCGGATTTGGCCATGGCTATAGCGGCCAAGACGTCGGCTTCTTCAACGACATTGGTCTTGATGAAGCGTGCGTTCGCCCCCAGCGTAGCGGCCAGCGCATTGCCCTCCTTGTCATTCAAGTCCATCAAGACGACGCGCGCGCCGCCGGCAACAAAGCGCTGCGCCGTGGCGGCGCCCAATCCGGACGCACCGCCGCTAATGATAAATACGCTATCCTTGATTTTCATTTATTTCCCCTTTTTGATAAATCATCCAGCCACGCTCAAGGAGGCGGCCGACTGTACATTGCCACGGGCGGACGGATGTGTGCGCAAACGCAGGTGGCCGAGAATTGCGCAGCCGAGTGCCGAGGTAAACAACTGTAGCAGGCCGCCTTCGACAACGGACCTCGATCCTCAAACCCCCCGAGATCATCTGGGCGATCCTACCCCGACGCAGTATACCACTGACCAGGGTAAGCTCTTCCTCGATCTTGACCCGCTTGAGCAGTTGCACCGAACGGCCCATCGGCGACATGCCCGCGCCGTACATGATCTGGTCTGGCAAAACGCTGTTTGGCGAACAGTGTGCTGATAATTCCGCCGGATCGGCGGCACTCATGTCCTAACGCTTTGCCTCCGGCGTCAGCAGCGAAACGCCCAAGCCGACCCGACGCGTCAGCCATGGGCTGGGGCGGTAACGCGGATCGCCGGTAACGGCCTGCATGTTGCGCAGAATGGTCAACACGCGTTCGCCGCCGATTTTGTCGCCCCATGTAAGCGGCCCGTGCGGATAACCAAGCCCTAGCCTGACGGCGTCCTCGATATCTTTCACTGAGGCAATGGCGCGCTGCGCAATGTTGGCGGCGATGTTCACAACCGTGGCGAGCACGCGCTGCACGACGAAGCCTGGACTGTCGTTGATCAGGGTTGCCGGGACAGCGTCGGACGAGAATAGCGCAAGTGCAGCGTCGCGCTTCTCCGCCGTCGTTAGTACGGTCAACATCAGCGTGCGGCGCTGCTTGAATTCCGGCAACGGATCGAGCGCAACGCAGCGCGCAGCGTCCAAATTGTTTTCCGCGCAGTAGCCGGTGGCATCAAAGCCCCAGGGCTGCACCACCAGCAGGCAGTCGCCAGCAGGGCTGGCGACGACTTCGGCTCCGGCCGCCTTCGCCAGCGCAACGATTCGTTCCCTGTGATCGGCGTCGTCGTCGACCCATACTTTCAGTCCAGGCGCCAGCACAGGCACTCGGCGCGGTGGTGGTTCCATTTTCTTGTCGCCTTCATAGCGATACCAGCCCTCGCCGGTCTTGCGGCCGTACAGACCCGCCGCAACACGCGGGCGCACCAGCGACGACGGCCTGAATCGGGGTTCATGATGGAATTGTTCGTAGATGGATTCCATGACCTTGCCCGACACATCCAGACCGGTCATGTCGAGCAATTCGAAGGGGCCCATGCGGAAGCCCGCCGCATCGCGTAGCAGCGTGTCGACTTCGGCACAGTCTGCAACTTGCTCTTCAAGCAGACGCAGCCCCTCGGTAACCAGGCCGCGTCCCGCATGATTGATCAGAAAACCGGGCTGATCGGCCGTCACTACGGCACGATGGCCGAGCGAACTGATGACCGACTTCAGGGTCTCGACCGTTTGCGGCGAGGTACGCACGGCGGCAACGACTTCCGCCACTTTCATCAGCAGCACCGGATTGAAGAAGTGCAAACCGGCGACTCGCTCCGGCCACCTGCACTGCGCAGCGATTTCCGAGACCACCAGCGAGGATGTATTGCTGGCAAGGATCGTCTGCTCCGCAACCACCGCTTCCAGTGAGCAAAAGAGCTTTCGCTTGACCTCAAGATCCTCGACGATGGCCTCGATGACGATACCGCAATCGGACAGATCGTCGAGGCTCGCACATGCGGAGATGCGCGCGACCGTTTGGTCGGCCTCCTGTTGCGAGATACGTCCCTTCTCGACAGCGCGCAGCAGCATTCCTGCAATAGATTCGCGAGCTTTATGCGCGGCGTCCTCTTGCGCATCAAAGCATTTCACCGCATGGCCACCTTGGGCGAACAGTTGGACGATCCCGCGTCCCATGGCGCCGGCGCCGATGACACCGACAATTTGCAATGACTCAGCCGACATAGTCCGATTCCTTTTCAACGACGACGCATTCAATCACACTCTGGTCGAGGCGCCATGAAATCGGCGGAGCGCTTTTCCTTGAACGCTGCATAGCCCTCGATAAATTCAGGACCAAGCAGGCAGGCCACTTGGTCGTCTTCTTCACGAGCAAGTTCCACGTCGAGTGGGGCGGCGTTGTTAAGCCGTTGCTTCATTTTCGCAAATGTGCCAAGCGGTAATTTTGAAAGTTCGACGGCCTTGGCTATCGAGACATCCATTACTTCGTCATCAGCAACGAGAGCGTCGGCAAGTCCGATGCGCAATGCCTCGGGGCCGTCCACCGGCTGCGTCTGCGTCAGGATGCGCCGTGCCGCGGGTAGTCCGACGCGACGCGGCAAGGTATGCAGCGTTCCCCAGTCGGGCGTCAAGCCAAGTTTCATGAAAGGGAAAAGGATCCGACTCCCGTAGCCAACGACAATGTAATCGCCGAGCAGTGCAAGCCCTACCGCCGCTCCGGCGCCGATGCCTTCGATCGCTGTGACCACCGGCAGGCCGGTATTGGCTACCAGACGACACAAGCTATGGATGTGGCGCATGCGCTCCCGCGCCTGGCTTTCGACAAGACCAAGCATGGTGGGCAAGTCGCCACCTGCCGAGAAAACACCTTGGGCACCGCCGAACACGATGGAACGGTTGTCCGGGTTTGCGAAAATTTCGCCCAGCGACCCAATCAGCGACTGGCGCACGTCATAATCGATGGCGTTGCGTTTATCTGGACGATTGATGAGAAGCCTGGCGACATGCGGCGCCGGACTATCGACAAGGACTACCGGTGTGCTCGGCATGATCGATCCAAAGTGCGGGATAGGATAAACGGGTTCCTCAAACGTCTTCCAGCCCGACGATCGAAACCGAGCAGACGTTCTGAGAAGGTTGGCCACCGAGGTTGTGGGTCAGGCCGATTTTCGGGTTGGCCAGTTGGCGCGCGCCGGCGCGACCCTGCAGTTGCAGGTACATCTCGTACAGCATGCGGATTCCGCTCGCGCCGATCGGATGGCCAAAGCACTTGAGTCCGCCGTCAATCTGGCACGGCAGCTTGCCGTCGGCATCGTAAAAGCCATCCATCACATCCTTGACCGCACCGCCTTCGGGGGAAAAGTAGAGGTCTTCCATGGTGACCAGTTCGGTAATGGAAAAGCAGTCATGGACTTCGAGCATGCTGATTTCCTCGCGCGGGCTCCGGATGCCGGCTTCTTCATAGGCGCGTTTGGCGGCAATGCGCGCGGTATGGAAATAGCTGCCATCCCATTCATTCGAGTGCATCTCCCAGCCGTTCGAGGCCGAAACCTGCAGGGCCTTGAAGGTGACCAAGTCCTTTTTTCCCAAGGTACGGGCGATATCGGGGCGAGTGACGATGACCGCGGCGGCCCCGTCGGAAACCCCGCAGCAATCAAACAGGCCCAGCGGCTCGGCGATGATCGGTGCCTTGAGCACTTGTTCCTCGGTAATGGGCTTCTGCAGGTGCGCTTTGGGATTTTTCGCGCCGTTGGCGTGGCTTTTCACCGACACATGGGCCATCGCGCGCTTCAGCAGCGCAGCGTCGACGCCATGCTTGCGTCGATAGGCCGTGGCCAGCTGGGCAAAATTGGCCGGCGCCACAGCATTCGGATACCACTGCGGGATATATGTGCCCACCGTGGCCGTCGGCAGGCCGCCGTAGCCGGTGTCCTTGAGTTTCTCGACGCCAACGGCGAGTGCAATGTCGCAGGCGCCGGCAGCGACGGCATACACCGCGGCGCGTATGGCTTCGGATCCGCCCGCGCAGAAATTTTCGACCCGCGTCACGCCGATGTTAGGCAGGCGCAGAGCAATGCTCATCGGCGTGCCGCCGCGTCCGGTGCCCACGTCGTCCATGTTGGTGGAGAACCAGGCGGCATCGAGCTGCTCCGGTTCGATGCCGGCATCGGCCATGGCTTCGTTGTAAGCCTCAACCATCAGGTCTTCGGGGCTGGCGTTCCATCGTTCGCCGAACTTGCTGCAGCCCATGCCGAGTATTGCCACCTTGTCCTTGATTCCTTTGGCCATGACTTACTCCGATACTGTGGTCGAGCTAGCGCGCAGTGGCGTTGCCTTCCAGAAATAGCGATTGAACCCGCGCACCTCGTCGATATCCTTGATGCGGAAGACCATTTCCATCGGCGTGCCTGAATCGACATCGCCGCGCGACAAATCGGTGAATTCCATCAGGATGCGGCCACCACCTTCGAAATCGATCTGTCCGTAATAATGCGGCGGCGACATGTTGAACGACAAGTATTCCGCCGACCAGCTCAGCACTGCCCCTTTGCGCTCGGCAAGGCAATACGGCTCCTGCGTATCCAACTGCGGAGCGCCCTGGGTGTAGGAAAGCCGCGAGGGCGGGAAATGGATCTTGCCGGTCTTGGTGCAGCGACCGCCGACCAGGCCAAGGATGGCTTCGCGATGGCGATAGAGCGTGGTCAGCGCCGTCTTCTTGTCCTGCTCGCCGCGCATGCCGCGCTCCAGCCTGAGTTGGCCCTTGAAGGAGAGGAACTTGGTATAACTGGTTTCCTCGACGCCACGCGCCAGCCAGCCCGTCACCCCGGTTTTGGGGCGGAAGGATTTGATCGTGTCGGTAACGCGGAAAACGAACGCCTGGGCGCCACTGCCAAATTGGGCCAAGACAATGTTCTGGCCGGGCTGGGCGGTTTCGAGCACCTGAGCGAGCATGAGCATGGCGTGCGGCACGCCGCTGTCGCCGATCTGGAGGGACAGATTGTCCACCACCGCTTCGGGTCTGATCCCGCATGTCTTGGCAAGCTGGATTTCCAGCTTCTGGAAGGTGGTCGGGAATATGAAATGATCCACCTTGTCCGCCGCCAACCCGCTCTGTTTCAGCGCCGCAGCGATGGCCTCGGGCACCAGCTTGGCGATGCCTTCGTCGCGAATCCAGCGCTCTTCCCAAACATAGTCGATGTCTTCTCCGGCGAGCCGGTAGTGATCCACAAAATCGACCGTGACGCTGGAGGATCCCAAGTACTTGGCCAGTACCTTGTCGCTGCCAATCAGCAAAGCGGCGCCAGCGTCGCCATAATCCAGTTCGGCGGCACTGGCTGCGCGCGTCTTGCGGTTGTCGGCAGCCAGCACCAGCGCGCTACCGCCACTCGATTGCACCTTCGCAATGGCTTCGGACAAGGCAGACAAGGCGGCACGTTGCGAACCGGTGACGTCCACAGCATCGATGCTGCGCGCCAACCTCAATGCCTCGCGAATCACCCCCGCATTCAGCCGCTCCGCGAACGGCAGGGTGCTGGACGCCAAGTATAGCGCCTTGACATGGCTTCTATCTTCGCCTGTCCCCAGACAGTCGCGCGCCGCGGCCACGGCCATAGTGATGCTGTCCTCGTCCCAGTTGGCCATGGCGCGCCCCCCCTTGGCCTTGCCGGCAAACTGGGGGGCAAACCAGGCATTGGCCTCGACCACAGCCTTCCGGCTCAAGCGCAATCGGGGCGCATAGCCACCATATCCAGTGATTCCTATCATTGCTTCTCTCCAGTGGTACTTGAACCATCCGAAAGGCATGCACGTGAGCCGCCTTTCACGAGGGCATCCAATGCTTCTTAAAAAAACGGCCCATGTAGTCGATCGCCTTTCCCGCCTCTGGCAGGTCGGAGGTAAATTGCTGGAAGACGTGAATCATCTCACCCCAAATTTCAAGGCTTGCATCAACTCCTGCCGCGAGCGCCTTGGCAGCAAACCTTGTCGAGTCATCCAGCACGACTTCCCTGTCGCCAACCTGGAGCAACAATGGCGGCAGCCCATGCAAGTCCGCAAACAGCGGGGAGGCCAAAGGGCTGTGCGCATCAGCCGACTCGCCAAGATATTTTTTTGCCATGGCCAAAATCATGATGCGTTGGTGGATGGGGTCGGCCTCGGCCCGGGTAGCGTAGCTTTCGCCGCTCGCTGTCAGGTCAGTCAACGCCGACATGAGGGCTGCCGCCGCCGGCAAGGGCATTCCCTGCTCACGCAATACCAGCAGCGCCGATAGCGCCAGGCCACCACCGGCAGAGTCGCCGCAGAATGCGATGTTGTTCGCCTCGAAGCCCTGATCAAGTAGCCACCGATAGGCCGTGGCAGCGTCTTCAAGCGCTGCGGGGAAACGGTGCTCGGGGGCAAGCCGGTAATTGATCCCCAGGGCGCGGCAGCCCGCTGCCGCGGACAGGCGTACGATCAGGTCGCGATGCGAGCGAATGGAACCCACTTGGAATCCACCACCGTGGAAATACAACAGCACCTTCCGAGGATCGGCACCGGGGGCATCTAGCCAGCTTGCCTCTACACCATCGGCGGATACTGGCACGCATTGCGCCGGAACGGCATCCGTCCAGAATAGGTCATCCCAGTCGCGGCGCATCTGCTCAACGGAGGTCGTCCGGGTCCAACCGCCATAGACCTTGCTGACCCGTTCAATCGTCAAGGCTAGCGGTTTGCTTGAAGTCAGCGCTGCGGATGTCTGCCAAATCATAATCCGCAGCCCATGCCACCGGAGACGCCGAGTATTTCACCGGTGATGAATGCCGCTTCCTCCGAAGCGAGAAACGCTACTGCGGCAGCAACCTCGTCGGGAGTACCGAGGCGTCCCAGCAAAGTCGACGCCTTCATGCTCTCCAGCAACTTTTCGCCATATTGTTCCACTCCGCTGCGCAGCAGCGGCGTATCAACCGGACCGGGGGCGATGACATTCGCCGTGATCCCCTTGCTCCCGTTCTCGCGCGCTATCGAGCGGGTAAAGGCATGTACGCCGCCCTTAGCCGCAGCATAGACCGAGCCGCCGCGCGAGCCCATGCGGCCGGCTTCGGAAGAGATGTTGATAATTCGGCCGTAACCGGCGGCTTGCATCGCCGGCAGAGCCGCATGCGTGGTCGCAAACACGGCCTCAAGATTGACCGCCAGCAATTGGCGCCAATCGGCAAATGTCGTCTTGGTGAAATAGGCATGCTGATCGATGCCGGCATTGTTAACCAGAATATCGAATGGCCCCGTCGCAGTGACAGCATCGTGGGCTGCTTGGAGATCGGTGACGTCGAGTTGAACCACCGAGGCCCCGGTTTCCTCAACCAAGGCCCGGGCAGGCAACAGATCACGTGAGGCGATGACGACGGTCGCGCCCTCGGCCGCGAATCGGCGCACAATCGCGGCGCCAATACCCGAGGAACCTCCCGTCACAAAGGCACGGCGCCCGGCCAGGCTGTTTGAACCCATCGTTCAGTTGCCGGTGAATTTCGGCGATCGCCGCTCTATGACGGCGGCCAGGCCTTCTCTTGAGTCGGCCGTGCCGGAAAGTTCCGAAACCGTGCGGGCCTCTTCGGGCAAGGCTGCTTCTACAGCCAGACCGATCCCATTCCAGAGCAGCCGTTTGGTCGCTGCCAAGGCTTTCGGGGCACCAGCCGCCAGTTCCTGCGCGAAGGCCATGGCCGCCTCCATAAGATGATCATCTGGTACTACCCGATTCACCAAGCCGAGCGCCAGCGCCTCTTGGGCGCTGACCACCCGATTTGTGAGCAGGATGTCCATGGCCCTGCGAAATCCAACGATGCGCGCAAGAGTCACCGATGCGCCCGCGTCGGGCGCCATGCCGGCACGCGTTGCTCCCGACATGATTTTTGCGGATTCTGCTGCCACCACAAGGTCGCTGGAGCACACCAGGCCCAGACCGCCGCCGCCCGCGGCGAAACCGTGCACCACAGCGATGACGGGAGCATTGAGCCGCATCAGCGAAGCGACAGCGATTGCCAGATACGAGGTGACCTGCCGCAAATAGTTGGGCAAAGCTTCGCCCCTCGCAGCGAAATCGAGAACATCGCCACCCGCGCAAAAATTCTTGCCCTCACCACTTAGCAGCACAACCCGCACTTGCGGGTCGCCATGACAAAGCATCACTACATCGTGCAGGGCCTTGAGCAGTTCGATATTCATGCCATTGGAGGCGGCAGGACGATTTAGACGGATATGGGCAATTTTGCCTTGGTACAGATCAAGAAGAACCGGCCCTTCGGCCACCAGTTGCTCGATGTTGTTGCTATCAGATATTTTCATAGGGTCACCCACGGCCAGACATAAGAATCAAATCAAGAACGAAAGTGTGTACAGCGGTTTGTCGTTGTTGATCAACACAACTTTCTTGAGCGACATGCGCAACTCACCACCCACACGCCGCAGCAGGTATTCGTTACGCGACGGCCATACTGTTTCTCCCCGCGCATTCGATTCGTACACAACCGCATTCGCCGTCACGCGAATCGTGTCCCCCTCGCATTCGAGCAGTTCGATATTCGACACGATGCGGCACAGACGCGAACGCGGCGCCTGAGTGTGGCGTTTACCGGTATGCAGCTGCCTGATCCGCAAGGCGATGCGGGAACGATTGTCGTAAACAAGCGACATCTCCTGTTCCGGATCGCCACCTTCGCCATTCGCGGGAATCAGGTAGACGCCGTCATCGGCCCACAAAGCTTCCCACGCATCATACTCGTGATCGTCCTGAAGCCGTGCCTCACGGTAGATGAAGCGTGTGACTTCCCGCAGCAGAACATCATCTTCCAATGCCATCCTATCCATCACTTTGCCTCCATCATGGAACGGTAGTGCTCCCACATCCCGCGTGACGGAACCTCATCGGTCACATCGCTGATGAGGAGACCTTGTTCATCGCGCCGCTCGCGGTGCTTGCCGCGCCCAATGTAGACCCACTCCGGGTTGCGCGATTGAAGGCCGCGCTGGGTACGCTCGTACATTTCGCCATCGTCGGCGAGCAGAAAGCCGGCGGAACCGACCGAGCCCATGGTCTGCTGCCTCATGCGGCGATTCAGTTCAGGCGCCCCCTTGAACTGCAGGGCCGTCACATGCTGGACGGTCTCGTCCACCGCCGTTGCCTGCAGCACGAACATCTGAATCTCGGCAATAAACAGGTTGGGGAAAATCATGGTGTGCGGGGTGCCGTCTATCATGATCGCGTTGGCTTTATCGTCACCATACGCCGCCCGCATGCGTGCGACATACTCAGGGTACTTCTCGGGGGTAGTTCCAAACCATCCGAGCAACTGACCGCGCTGCCGGAACTCCGGACGCAAATCAAATTCCGTATGACCATTGCCGAAATAACGGGACAGGGCCGTAGAGTTCGGACCGTACAGGCTGCCGATGCCGCTCTCCGCCACCTTGAATATGGAGGCATGGACGAACTGAGGATGATAGCCGTCAGTCTCGTTCTCAACCAGCAACTTCCAGTTCGCCTTCACCTTGTGCTGCAGGAAGCCCGCGGTAATTTCCACCTCGCCCTCTGGCGAGGTTTCCACCAGTTTGTCGATCGCCACGTGGGCTGCCCCCAGGTGGTCTTCAAGCGTAGGCCCTTCAGAGGCGAAGGAACCGAAGACAAAGCCTTTGTACGAAGCGATCCGGGCTACGCGTCCGAGCGCAAGCTTGCTCCGGTCCACCCCTTCGTAACCCGAGGAGAAGGGCAAACCTCGCAACTCTCCATCGCTTCCAAAATTCCAGCCATGATACGGGCAGGTAAACGTGCTGGCGCTGCCCTTGTGCGCCTGGCAGATTTGGTTGCCGCGATGCGTGCAACGGTTTTGCAGCAACTGGATCTTGCCGTCGCGATCGCGAGTCATGATGATTGGTTGGGGCCCGATTGACTTCATGACAAAATCGTCGGGTTTCGGCACTTCGCTCTCATGTCCGACATATACCCAAGTTCGATACCAGATCTTTTCGAGATCGGCCTGAAAAATGGCCGGATCGGTATACACCGATCCGTGCACATGCTCCGGCCGAACCAATTCGGCCCAGTTGAAAGGTTTCTCCATAGCACCCATAGCCTCTCCTTATTCGTTTCAATGCCCACCATCGACAACCAACCCATACTGACTGACCAGTCAGTCACGGAGGCTTCATTTGATAATAATGTATCTAAATTGTCAAGTATTATGTTTTGGTATGGAAATAAAAACTTTCCGCAGCAGGTTCTATACACAAGATCCGACATGCTAAACAGCAGGCATACAGGGCTATGGGGCACATGCTGGCAAGGCTTATCCGGGAAAAGAAAAGCACAGTAAACTCCAATCGACGCTAGAATGGACACCATGCCTGACTGACCAGTCAGTCAGGTTTTGAATATCAAGTCGAACCGCAACGGCTGCGGCGTTCGTTACGCCGTTCGTTACGCAACTGGTGCCCAGGTTGGCGAAGTGTATGGCGATAACTACGTACGACAAAGAAAGTCAGGCAACGAAACCAGCAACTTGGACAGAATAGGTGACCCCGGACATGGCAAGAGACGATGAAATTGGCGATCAGGAGCAATCATCGATCGCCGAGCAGAGAAGAGAACAGATCATAGCAGCGGCGGTTACCTTGTTCTCCGAACGTGGTTACTTCCAGACCACGATAGAGGACATTTCCAATGCCATTGGCGTGGGAAAAGGACTGATCTACCGCTATTTCAAAGACAAGAACGATGTCCTCCTGTCCGCTCTCTGCTCCGTGCTCAGGGGAAACCAGCAGGAAAACAGCATGCAGCAGCTAAGTACTTCTGGGCCAATCGCAACCCTAAGAAAAATTCTCGCCAACAGTTGCGCCATGGCGCACGAGAACACGGAGGCAGTGATCCTCGCCTACCGCTCGACCAAGGACCTGATGCCCAAGCAGCGCCGTCAAGTCAAGGACATCGAGTTGGGAATCGCCCGGGATATCGAGTTATGCCTTGATGCTTGCATCAGCGCGGGGTTGATGCGGCCACTCGATGTAAGGATCATGGCTTTTCAATACATCATGCTAGGGCATACTTGGGCGCTCAAGCATTGGGCATTACGCAACAATTACTCGATGGAATCCTTTCTCGCCGAGGGGGAACGGCTGCTGCTCCTGCCTTTTCTTACTGCGGCAGGCCGCAGAAAACTCGCAGCAGAAAACAAGAAGCGGCAAACGCTGGCCGGGGAAAAGAAAGCGGCGCCCCCCAAGCAAAGCGGACGGGCGCCGCGCTAAGCGCGTCTTTCAAACACGCTCTTTCAGGCGTCAGTTACCTCGATAGCAATAGCCATCGCGGAGTCCCCTGCCGCGCAACCGGTAAACAGACCTTTGCCGCCGCCCTTCAATACCAACTCTTCGATCAACTCCATGACCCCACGCAAGCCCATTGGCGCCTGCGGATGGCCGTAGACCAGGGAACAGCCGAAGTTGTTGAGGCGCTCCAAGGGAAATCCGGTGGTTTTGGCAAAATAAAGATCGTTCACGGCGAACGGGTTGTGGGTCTTAATGGCGTCAATATTGGCCATGGTCCAACCCGCCTCTTGCAAGGCGCGCTGCGCTGCCGGGACAGGTGCCTCAGGCATATAGGCTAGTTCCACGCGCGACTGGCCGAAACCGGCGATGCGTATGCCGATTTTGGCGTTGCGTGACAACTCCCTGGCTTTATTTTTGCCCGTCACAATCATTGCGGCGTTGGCATCGGCAGGATGGGTCTGGCCACCGAAGGTTACGGTTCCGCCCGGAGTAGCCGGCCTCAGTTTGGCTAGACCGGCTGCGTCCGAGCGTGTGAGCCCTTCGTCGCCGTTCAATACGCTCGCCACCTTGGCGAAGCGCGCATCTGGCACCTCGAAGGGCAAAGGCATGTAGCGCTTCAGGAAAGCATTGTCGTCAGCGCAGGAAAGAGCGTATTGCGCTTCGCGCATCAGCACGACCTCATGCTGTTGTTCCGTAGTGAAGCCATGACGCTTGGCGACATTCTCCGCCGTGATTACCATGGCCTTGCCGGTCAATGGATCGGCAGCAAAACTATCCATCACCCAGTCCTCGGCTTCGCCTGTGCCACCAGGACCACGCGGGTTCGGGTAGTAGAGGTGCGGACCGTTGGATAAGCGGTCGCAGCATTGCACCAAGGCCACGTTCGACCTTTGCGCGGTAATCTCGTCACTCGCCGTCAGCAGGCAACGCACTGAGGTGGCGCAGGCTTGACTGATGGACGGTCCGCTCGTGGCACCGGCGCCGATCAGGCCGGTGAACCAAGGCATACCGTAAAAAATGGAAACTTGCGGGACGCTCCAGCCGAGCACACCATAATCAATGCTCTCCGGCGCGATGTTGCGCTTCTGCAGTTCAGCCTTGGTGACATGCGCGGCGAAGCGCATGGCGTGAAGGTTGGCAAAACTTCCCTGCCATTTGGCAAAAGGCGTAGTCCAGTAACAGCCGTAAGGTATCCAGGCACTCATATTGTTGTCGCTCCTTGTAATTCCGCGGGATTATAGTTAGGGTCGCGTTGCGCTGTCAATGAACCAGGGCGTGGCGGCATAATTGCAGACGGGTTATACTTGCCTGCTAGGAACTGAGTAGGCCCCATAGGGGAAAGAGTCCAACATTGCGCGGACTGACCGGTCAGTCCTACCATCAAACAAACGGGGTATGCCATGCCAAAATTCGAGTTTCTTGATTATCGCGTAGCCGATGGCCTAGTCACCATCGAGATCAACCGTCCGCCATACAACGTGCTAGACATTCCGACGATGGCCGAGGTTGGCCGCGCGGTCGAAGCTGCGGGCCAGGACCAGACGGCTAAGGCGCTGATGATTACCGCGGCGGGAGACAAGGCTTTCTCCGCCGGGGTGGACGTCATGGACCACACGCCGGACAAGGTGGTGCAGATGATCGAAGTATTCCACGGCATGCTAAAGCAGATACTGATCTGCCCGATTCCGACCATTGCCGCTCTCAATGGCTCCGCGATGGGCGGTGGCTGCGAGCTGGCGATCGCCTGCGACATGATACTGGCCAAGGAAGGCAGCAAGATCGGGCAGCCCGAGATCAAGCTCGGCGTATTTCCGCCGGTCGC
Source organism: Sterolibacterium sp. (assembly GCA_028713555.1). GTDB lineage: Bacteria > Pseudomonadota > Gammaproteobacteria > Burkholderiales > Rhodocyclaceae > JACRAR01. Next base: position 77,789 of record JAQTOA010000001.1, read on the forward strand.
AGCGATCCTGCTGCCTAAGATGTTATCGCCAAGCAAGGCCATGGAATTGCTGCTCGGCGGCGGCCTCATCACAGCTGCAGAAGCACGCGAGCAAGGCCTGGTCAATCACATCTACCCCGAGGCCAGCTTTGCCGGCGATTGCCACACCTTTGCCAAGCAGTTTCTTTCGCTCTCGCGCGTGGCACTGGTCTACACCAAGAAGGCCATACGCGAAGCCTCCGGCAAGCCTTTCTTCGAGGCACTTTTCAACGTCGAACAGATTTACCTCAAGGAATTGATGCATACCGCCGACGCCGTCGAAGGACTCAATTCCTTTATGGAAAAACGCAAACCAGTTTGGTCCAACAGCTAAAAGGAAAATAATGATTCCCAAGACCCTCAAATCATGGCAGATGGTTGAGCCCGGCAAGCTTGCGCTAAGCGAGATGGCCATGCCTGCCCTCCTGCCTGGCGAAGCACTGGTAGAGATTCGCGGTTGCGGCGTCTGCCACACCGATCTTTCCTATTTTTACATGGGTGTTCCGACGGTTGACAAACCTCCGCTCACACTGGGCCATGAGATCTGCGGCGTAATCGTCGCCGCTGAACAGAACAACCTGATCGGCCGCGAGGTCATCGTGCCTACCCTGCTCCCCTGTCGCACCTGCGAAATCTGCAAGTCGGGGCGCGGCACTCGTTGTCTGAAGCAGAGGATGCCGGGCAATTCCATGGGCATCTACGGTGGCTATGCCAGCCATATTCCGATGCCTGCCAACGAGTTGTGCCTGGTTCCGGAACGCGACGGTGTTCCGCTCGAATACCTGGCCGTGGTCGCCGACGCTATCGCTACGCCCTACCACGCCGCACAGCGCGCCGAACTCAAATCCGGCGACCTGGTGGTAGTCATTGGCGCCGCAGGCGGCGTTGGCAGTTTCATGACGCAATTGGCCAAGGGCATGGGTGCACGCGCGGTGATCGGCATTGATCTCAACGAAGAAAAGTTGGCCTTGCTGCGCGGATACGGCGCAGACTTCACTATCAATCCCAAGGGAAAAAGCGTCAAGGAAATCAAGGAAGCCATCAAGGGGTTCTGCAAGGAGCAGAACCTACCTGCCAATTTCGGCTGGAAAATATTCGAGGTATCCGGAACCAAGCCCGGTCAGGAGCTTGCTCTGGCGCTGCTCTCCTTCGTCGGCAAGCTGATTGTCGTTGGCTACGGCACGGACGAGACGACCTACATGATGTCCAGGCTGATGGCCTTCGAGGCCGATCTTCTCGGCGTATGGGGATGCCTGCCTGAAGACTATCCCAAGGTCTTGCAAATGTGCCTCGACGGAAGAATTGCGCTTGAACCCTTTGTCGAGACGCGCCCGATGAGCAGTATTGAGCAAGTGTTCGACGAAGCGCACCACGGCAAGCTAAAAAAACGCGTCGTGCTCACGCCTGATTTCTAACGAATAGGAACGTAATTCCATTTCGTAACGGCATTACCGTCAATGCCCGAATGGGCTAACTGGCGTCTTCCCCCTCAATAAAATTTACCGGAAGTGCCTTCTCTCCATGAGAAGGCACTCGCCGCGCGCTAGCCGGCCAAGGGCGGGAACAATTCCTTCAGTCCAATCGCGATCATATCGACCGCCAGACCCGCCAGCAGGAAGCCGGCGAGACGCTCGATGACATTCAGCTTGTCTGGCGTCAGCCAGCTTTGCATTTTGGCAGCATAATGAAAAGTGGCCCAAGTGATGATTCCGATCGCCAAGCCAGGCACAACAATGAGCACCAGGTCGGAAGGCTGGCTCAGAGGGCTATTCGCCATCATGTAGGAGAGTGCTCCCGGACCGGCTAGCAGAGGAATTCCCAAGGGCACGATGCCGCGGCCCTGCCTGTCGGCAGCGGCGGAGGCTTCGGCGGCCGTTTGTTTCACCGCTTTCTCCTGTCCCAGCACCATGGCAATCGCCAGGATCAGCACGATGATGCCACCGCCTACGCGCATGCCGCCCAGGGACAGCCCGAGCAATTCGAGCAACTGAACGCCAAACAGCCCGGCTCCCAGCAACGCCACCGCCACCGTGATGCCCAGCAGACGCGCATACTGGCGCTGCAGGACGGTCGTCAGGCCACCGGTCGCCTGCAAAAACAAGGGGATCAGTCCGAACGGCTCTACCAGCGCCAGCAGGGTGATGGTCTTCTTTAGAAGTTGTAACCACATGGACAACATGATACGCCCAGCGGCTCAAAGAGCCTGCCTCAAGCTTCGTGCATCAGCAAGTAGTACTGGATTTTCATGGTGATGGCCGCGCCGCTGATGATCGAGAAAAATGTCAGGAAGGAGCCCATCGACAAGGTCGACACGCCGGTCAGCCCCTGACCAATGGTACATCCGGCCGCGGTAACTCCACCGAATCCCATCAGCATGGCGCCGGCGATGTGGCGCAGCATATCTTCCGAAGATGAAAAATGCTCCAAACGAAACGAATTGGAAAGCATTGCGTAAATGAACGAGCCAATGGCGATACCGCAGGTGGTAGCGATGCCGAAGGTCATTGCCTTCGAGGTGTCCGACCAGTAGGACAGCAGTTCTACGCTATAAGCAATTGGGCCGGTGAAGGACATCGATTCGGCCAAATGAGAATTGGTTCCGAAATAGCTGAGCTCTAGCGTGTCCGGGTTTTCAGCCAGTCCGAGATGGCCGGTGACATACCAGCCGCCGATGACCACTAGGCCGATGAGCAGGCCGGCCAGATTGTTGTCGAATTGTTTGCGGAATTCCCCATCCTTGAAGACGAAAGCCAGCAAAGCCAGCGAAATGATACCAGTCACGACGAGCTGCATGGTCTTAAAATCCAACCCACCAATGCTTCCCAGCACTGCGGGAATTGTTTGCCCCTGGTCAAACACGAGAGTGAACATGGGCGCCTGGAGAACCTTGAGGCGGATAATTCCGAGTACCCCCTTCATGGTCGTCATCGCCGCAAAACCAAAGAATACAAAGACGACCAGGGATTTCAGGTTGCCGCTGCCGATGCGCGCCAGGGTTTTGTTGCCGCAACCGGAAGCGAGCGTCATGCCAATACCGAAGCACATCCCGCCCACCACATAGGCCAACCAAGGGAAAACGTTACCCGTATAGCTGGTCCTGGAAATATCCAGATAGCCCAGGTAGGCAAGTCCATTGGTGCCGATCATCGCCACGGCGATTGCCAGGAGCCAGGCGCGCATGCGGCCCCAGTCGCCCATGTTGACGATGTCCGAAACGGCGCCCATGGTGCAGAAGTTACAGCGGTTGGCAACGAAGCCAAACACGGTGCCAAGCCCGACACCCCACAAGATGATTGTTTCGGCAAGATTTCCAAGTGTCATGATGGCGATGTCCTTAAACGGCTGTCAAGCGACGAATGTTTCGCCATTAAACGTTTCGCCCTTGTTATCCATGGCTTTGATCGCCACCTTGTCGCCCGCCTTGGCGCCCTTGACGCGGAATCCTACGACGGGATTTTTCGAAACCGACGGACCCCACTGCGCATCGAGTACGGTTTTTCCGTTCAGCGTAGCGACTACCTGCTTGATAAAGTGGGCAGGGATGACCTGCCCGCTGGCGGGATCCTTGCGCAGCCCGGTTTCCATGATGTGGTCCATGCGCGCTTTGACTTCGACGACATCACCTTTCAATGTCGCGCGAATTTTTATGCCCTCTGTCATTATCGTTGTCTCCCGGTCAAATTAGGTGCGATTCCGAATCAGCAGCCACTGGTGGTTACATTGACTTGCTTGCTGGCGAAATAGGTTTTCCCACCGGCTTTTGCCAGCACCCGGATGCGGGACGACTCCGCCATTTTCGCAACCAGGAAAACGTAAGGCTCGGCGTTATTGGAAAATTCAAAATCAGCCAGCAACGGTCGCGGATTCTTCTCGATCAGAATCAAGATCGAAGTGGTTCCGGGAATCTTGCTGGTTGCCTCCAACTGTACTACGGCGCCGTTCTCCGCATTGTCGGGCGCATTGATAAGGATATCCTTGCTCTCGGTGGCACTCACGCCACCCACGCTTTTCAAGGAATCAGCCAAGACCGTCGCATCGAAAGCCGCTTTGTTCCATTCTGCGGCCAATGCCTTGACGGGCTTGAGCAAACCAGAGGCCATGGCGATTGTCAATGCACCCACCGAGCCAAAGCGGCCCAGAAAAACTCTCCGCATCAAATTCATTTCGCGGTCCTCCCCTGTGATGTTGTAAAGTTGGAATAGACTTTTGTCACTTTCGCGCATTGTAGGTATGAACGCCATCCGGCAACCCAAAATTTTATAATTGACCGATCAAAAGCCCATTTATCTTGAACTGCTAATGTACTGTTGCGATGCGCACACTTTAGATCGCGCGATTCGATTCCTTTGCCGGTGGAGCATCATGCCATGATCAAACATTTCCATCGCTTCACAAGAACAATCGATGATGAAGGCACGATCTCCATAGTAAGTTAAAGCTCCGGCCGAGTAGGATTGATCTTTGGTTGAATCCATCTGTTTTAAGTCGTAATAAAACCGCAAAATAAGGAGGAATAAGATGAGACAAAAGCTATGCAATCTTGCTTTGTTTGCAGGAGGGGTTGCCCTCAGTTCGGCGTTGTGGGCCGCCAGCGCCACGCCCGAGGTGCTGTCTTATACCTGCAACGGCTGCCATGGAACCGGCGGCAACAGCGCCGGGCTAAGCAACCCCAGCATTGCCGGCGTGCCGGCGAAGTATTTTGAAAATGCGATGAAGGAATTCAAGAGCGGGACGCGTCCTTCGACCATCATGGGACGCCTTGCCAAGGGATATTCCGACGAGGAAGTTAAGCTCATGGCCGATTACTTCGCCGCGCAGAAGATCGTCCGCACCAAGCAAGCGGTGGATGCAAAGAAGGTCGCCCAAGGCAAGAAGCTGCATCAGAAAAACTGCGAGATGTGCCACCAGAAGGATGGGCGTCAGTCAGGAGCAGGCGGCGTGCTAGCCGGGCAATGGAAGGAGTATCTCCAGGTCACCTTCAACGAGTATCGTTCAGGCAAACGCAACATGCCGAAGATGATGGCGCAGAGAATGGAAGGATTGAGCGACGCTGAGGTAGAAGCTCTGACCCATTTCTACGCAAGCCAACAATAAGCTACCCGGAGGAGAACAACATGCCTATGAATCGCAGAAATTTCATCAAACTGGTAGGCGTCGCCACAGGCGTCGGACTGGTGGGTGTTCCTTACATTTCCAGCGCCGCCGAAATTATGCCCAATAAGGGTCGCCGTGTGGTGGTGGTCGGCGGCGGCTCCGGTGGCGCTATTGTCGCTAAGTATCTGCGCATGGCCGATCCGTCGATCGAAGTGGTGCTGATCGAGCGCGAGAAGAATTACATCGCCTGCCCGCTGAGCAATCTGGTGCTCGCTGGCCTGCGCACGCTGGAGGAAAATACCATCACGCTCGGTGGCCTGGCTGCCAAGCATGGCATCAAGCTGGTCTATGACGATGTCACCGCAGTGGACCCCGTCGCCAAGCAGGTGATGGTCTCCGCCGGAGCGATCTCCTACGACCGGCTGGTGCTCTCGCCCGGCGTCGATTACCGCTTCGAGGAGATCGAAGGCTACGATATGGCCAAGACACCGGAGATCATGCCGCACGCATGGAAGGCCGGCCCACAGACCTTGCTGCTGAAAAACCAGTTGGCTCAGATGAAGGATGGCGGTACGGTGGTCATGACCATTCCCCAGGCTCCCTACCGTTGCCCGCCGGGACCTTACGAGCGCATCAGTATGATTGCGCTCTACCTGCAAAGGAACAAGCCCAAGTCCAAGATCATCGTCTGGGATGCCAACGAAACTATCGTCGCCAAGGCCGCCTTGTTCAAGAAGGGTTGGGCCAAGCATTACGGCTATGACGACAAGGACTCGACCAAGGGGATCATCGAATACCACGGCAACAGCAAGCTGGCCAAGGTCGACGTGGCCGCCATGACGGTGGACAATGGCGTCGAAATGCTCAAGGGCGACGTGATCAACGTCATCCCGCCGCAAAGAGCCAGCGCGATCGCGCAACAAGCCGGCGCGGTCAACCCGGACAAGAGATGGTGTCCGGTCAACCAGATCACTTTCGAGTCCACCCTGGTCAAGGACATCCATGTGATCGGCGATGCCTGCATCGCCGGGGCGCTGCCGAAATCCACCTATGCCGCCAACTCCGAGGCCAAGGTCTGCGCACTCAACATCGCCCGCGCCATGAACGGCAAGGAATTGATTGCACCATCGCACGTCAATGTCTGTTACAGCTATCTCACCGACAAGGAAGCGGTGTCGGTGTCCGGGATATACAAGGAGGCGGAAGGCAAGACCATCGCCATTCCGAACTCCGGCGGCTTGTCCCCGGATCTCTCCGAGTTGGAAGCGGTCTATGCCAGGAGCTGGATGCAAAACATCTTAGCCGAAATGACGACCTGAGGTTGGATCGTTACCGGGGAAAGCCCGCAATGCCGCGGGCTTTTTTATTTCTTCCCGGTACTTCCGAAGCCACCCGCACCCCGATCGCTCTCGGCAAAGTCATCGACCACATTGAAGTCAGCCTGCAATACCGGAACCACCACCAATTGCGCCAGGCGGTCGAGCGGGTTGAGCGTGAAAATATCCTTGCCGCGATTCCAGGTGGAAATGAAAATCTCGCCCTGATAGTCGGAATCGATCAGGCCGACCAGGTTGCCCAGCACAATGCCATGTTTGTGGCCGAGTCCCGAGCGCGGTAGGATCAGCGCCGCCAGCCCCGGGTTGGCGATGTGGATGGCGATGCCGGCGGGGATCAGATGAGTCTCGCCGGGATGCAACAGCAACGGCGCGGCAATGCAGGCGCGCAGGTCGAGCCCGGCGGCGCCCGGCGTGGCATAGTGTGCGGCAAACTTGCCAGCGGCGTCGCGCAGGCGAGGATCGAGAATCTTGACGTTAATGCGCTGCATGCTTTAACTTTTCCCCATTAGTTTCACGATATGGGCGACGATGCCGCGCGCCACCTCTAATTTGACTCCCGGCGGCAGCGCATGGCTGCCGTTGGCATCGAACAGCACCACCGAGTTGGTATCGCCGCCGAGCCCCTCCTGCACCAGATTTCCCACCACCAACGGCAGTTTCTTGGCTTGGCGCTTGCCTTCGGCATAGGCCGCCAGATCTCGGCTCTCCGCAGCAAAGCCGACGCAAAACGGCGCTTGCGGCAGGGCCGCGATTTCTGCCAGGATGTCAGGGTTTTGCAGTAATTCAATTGTCATTGAATTGCCGTTTTTCTTGATTTTATGGGTGGCGACTTGCGCTGGACGATAGTCGGCTACTGCCGCCACGGCAATGAAAATGTCAAACTCGGCGACCGACTTCAATACGGCTGTGCGCATTTCCTCCGCGCTACGCACATCGATGCGCGTGACGCCGCGCGGCGTCTCCTGGCTCATCGGACCGGCCACCAGCGTCACCTGCGCACCGGCGCCCAGGCAAGCGCGAGCCAAGGCAAAGCCCATCTTGCCGGAACTGATGTTGGTCAGGCCGCGCACCGGATCGAGCGCTTCAAAAGTCGGTCCGGCGGTCAACAACACTTTCTTGCCGGCAAGAGACTTTGGCTGAAAGAAGGAGACCAGTTCCTCGAATAGTTCGCCGGCTTCGAGCATGCGCCCCGGCCCGACTTCGCCGCAGGCCTGCTCCCCGCTGGCAGGGCCGAGCAGCACCACGCCATCGGCGGCGAGTTGCGCCACATTGCGCAGCGTGGCGGGGTTTTCCCACATCTGCCGATTCATCGCCGGAGCCAGCAGCAAGGGGCATTCGCGCGCCAGGCAAAGTGTCGACAGCAGATCGTCGGCGAGCCCATGGGCGACCTTGGCAAGAAAATCGGCAGTTGCCGGAGCGACCAGGATGGCGTCCGCGCCGCGCGTCAAATCGATGTGCGCCATGCCATTGGTCATGCGCTGATCCCACAGATCGCTCCACACCGGCTGGCCGGTAAGCGCCTGGAAGGTAGCGGGACCGATGAAATGCGCAGCGGCTTCGGTTAGCACCACATCCACGCGCGCCTTAGCCTTGACCAATTGGCGCGCCAGCTCTGCCGCCTTGTAAGCCGCGATCCCTCCGGTGACGCCGAGCACAATGCGCTTGCCGGTAAGTTCTGTCATGACGGGTAGAATATCCAGAAGTGATAGCGCATTCTAACCCATGACAATTACCGATTGGCCAGACGACGAGCGCCCTCGTGAGCGCCTGCTGAAGTTCGGCCCCGCTGCGCTTTCGGATGCCGAGTTGCTGGCGATCTTCTTGCGCGTCGGCGTACGCGGCAAGAGCGCGGTCGACCTTGCTCGTGATTTGCTGGCGCACTTCGAAGGCAACTTGACTCGACTGGCTGACGCCCCATTGACTCAACTTACCGCCACCAGCGGCATCGGGCCAGCCAAGGCCGCGCAATTGCAGGCTGCGCTGGAACTGGCCCGGCGCGCCCTGCATGGGCAGATGACGGAACGTGATTTGTTATCTTCCCCCGCTGCAGTGCGCGACTGGCTGCGACTCAAACTCGGCGGGCTACAGTATGAAGTTTTCGGCGGGCTTTGGCTGGACGCGCAAAACCGCCTGATCCACTATGACGAATTGTTTCGTGGCACGCTCACGCAGACCAGTGTCTACCCGCGCGAAGTGGTCAAGACCGCTTTGTCGCGCAATGCCGCAGCGGTAATCCTGGCCCATAACCATCCTTCCGGCGTAGCCGAACCCTCGCACGCTGACGAAACCCTGACCGCTTCGCTGAAGCAAGCGCTGGCGCTGGTTGACGTGAAAGTGCTGGATCACTTTATCGTTGCCGGCAACAGTCAACCGGTTTCCTTTGCCGAACGTGGTTTACTCTAATGATGGTCGTTCAGGCATGTAGTGAACTTGTAGTGAACTTTCCGTCCATCCTCAGGTATAATGCCGCTCCTCGCTGAATACTGAATTCTGGAGCAAAGCTATGTCTCGCGTGTGTCAAGTTACGGGCAAAGGCCCGATGGTCGGGAACAAGGTTTCCCATGCCAACAACAGAACCAAGCGCCGTTTTCTGCCGAACCTGCAGAATCGTCGCTATTGGGTGGAATCAGAAAACCGCTGGGTGCGTCTGCGTATTTCCAATGCCGCCTTGCGCACCATCGATAAAAATGGCATCGATGCCGTCCTCGCCGACTTGCGCGGCCGCGGCGTGTCGATCTGATCCCAGCCAACCTAAGCGGAGACTATTATGGCCAAAGGCGGACGCGAAAAAATCAAGCTTGAATCTACGGCCGGGACCGGCCATTTCTATACGACCACCAAGAACAAGCGCACCAAGCCCGAAAAGATGGAGATTATGAAATACGATCCCAAGGTGCGCAAGCATGTCGCCTACAAGGAAGCCAAGCTGAAGTGACCTGCGGCAAATAAAAAAACCCGCTTCGGCGGGTTTTTTATTTGCTGCGGGTGTTAATAAGCACTTGGCCCATTACGTATCGAATCAACGAGATGAGGCAAAAACAAACGCATCTGCAAAAATATTGCGTGGTGGCGGAAAGTATGCTTTTGGCGTAACGGCGTGGAATCTAGTGTTGTGTAATCGTATATAAATAAATTACACAACGCCTCGCGGTAGCGGCTGTGTTGTGTAATAATAACCATATTTATTACGCAACATCCCTCCATGCCTTATCGCAAAGCCCCATTTACCCTCCAAAAACATGACATGCCGGTCATGGCTCTTTTTGCCAATGCGGTGGAGTTGGCAACGGGCCAGGCGCAAATTGACTTGCTATCACCCGGACACCTTGCGCTAGACCCTAGAAACCGTGGCGGACGCTATGGCGTGTGGGTACGCTATGGGGCGGACGGCAAGCCGAGGCGGAGCTATGTTGGGGCAGAAGGGTCTGAGCAATACCTGGCTGCACTTGCATCTCTCGAAGAACTTAAACAGCTGCAAAGCCAGGCTAAGAAATTGCGACTACTGGGTTTTTCGGCAGTGGAGCATGACGCAGCCCTTGTGCTCGGTGAGCTGTGCAATGCAGGCATTTTCACCGGAGGCGGGATTCTCGTCGGTACCCGCGCGTTTGGTTCCATTCTGAATCACCTTGGATACAAAGCAAAGCCCTTCCTGAGCACGCAAGATGTCGATATTGCACGGCTCAACACCATCAAGCTTGCGGCTCCCCTGCCAGAGGGTGGTTTTGCCGGGCTACTCAAACAGACCGGACTCCGCTTTGTTCCCGTGATGGGACTAGAACGCCCGCCCGGACCCCCGACTTCTTACAAGGTCGTTGGGCGTGACCTCAAGGTCGACCTCTTGGTGCCAGCCGCGGTTTCTGCGCGGCCTTACGCGACGCGCAGTGTTTCAGAGCTTGATGCCCATGCCATTACACTTCCGTTCCTCGATTACTTGATAGCGGAGTCCTGGACCACGATGGTTATCGGGCGCGACCAGCTTATCCCGGTCCGGTGTCCTCAGCCCGCGCGCTATTGCTTGCATAAGCTGGTGGTAGCGGCCCTGCGCTCGGGGCAGGAAAACCCGAAAATCGAAAAGGACACGATACAGGCAGGTATCCTCGCTGTCATCCTGGCCGAGGAAGACTCAGCCTCACTTGAGGAAGCTGCTGCTGCGCTAACGCCTAAGATGACCCAGCATGCGAAGAAGACCATGCTCCGGCTGGAGAAGTTGCTGGCTAGTGAATATCCAGCAGCCCTGGAATTGATGCGGCGGCTAGTGTGCTGAAAATATTAGTGGTGGTTGAAATGCACCAGCACACTGGTCATGAGGCATTCGCCATGATGATTATGACATCGGGTTGGAACTATCGGGAGTTTTTGGCCAACGGCTTATTAACACCTTTTGCAGTGCCGAACCAACCCGCTACCCTTCGATCATGTGCACTTCGCGCTGCGGATAGGGTATTTCGATGCCCGCGGACCGGAACCCGCGCCAGATCGCCAGATTGATGTCGGAGCGCAATCTCAGCGTGCCTACTTGGGGATCGTCAACCCAGAAACCGAGTTCCAGATTGATGCCGGAATCGGCAAAGGCCAGCAGGAAAGCCTGCGGCTCCGGATCGGCGAGCACACGCGGCTGAGTCCTTGCTGCATCCACCATGATACGCATCGCCTGCTCGATATCACTGTCATAGCCGATCTGCACCGACAGGACGATACGGATATGCGGATCGGTGTAAGACTCGTTAAGCACCACGGAACCCACCAGAATTTCGTTGGGGACGATGGCCTCGACGCCGCTCAAACCCTTCAGCACCGTGTAGCGTGTGGTGATCTGTGTGACCTGGCCGCGCTCGCTGCCGACGCTGATGATGTTGCCGATGCGGATGGAACGATCGAGCAGGAGGATAAAACCGGAGACATAGCTGCTGGCGATCTTTTGCAGGCCAAAGCCGATGCCGACGCCGAGCGCTCCGCCGAACACCGAGAGCGTAGTCAGGTCGATGCCGACCATGGGCAAGCCGACCAATACCGCCAGCAATATCAGCAGCGCCTTGGCCAGGCGGGTAAACACCACGCGCAAGTTGCCGTCAAGTCCTTCGGCGCGCATCAGGCGATCTTCTATCAGGCCGCTTGCCCAAATCACCGCCAGCAGCGTCACCAGCAGCGCGGCACAGGCTTGCACGATCTGCCAGAGATTAAACTGCTGCTTGCCCAGGGAGAAACTCACTCCTTCCAGCATGTCGATGAGTTCCGGCAGCAAGCCGGTGATATGCAGGGCGACGATGCCCCACACCAGCAGCGCGAACAGCCGTTCGAATGACCCCAGCCAGCCGGAATTGCCGAAACTCAGGCGCAGCACATAGAACACCGCGCGGATCACGGCCAGCGAAGCCAGCAGCGGGATCGCCAGGGTCAGCAGATGGACGCTCAACCAGTTCCTCAGCACCGCCCGTGCCAGCACCACCAGTGCCAAGGCCAGCAAGGGGAAAGTCAGCCGCTTCAATCCGCCTTGGCCATAGCGCCAGGCCAGCCGGTCATCCATGCTGTGGCTGCTGGCACGACTGCGCACCCTGCGCTCGGCGAAGTAGGCCAGCGCCAGACACAGCAACAGGACGCCGATCTGCCATAGCAGGTCGGGCTGCTGCAGATACCGCCAGAAATCGCCGAGCAGGTTGGAAATTTCGTTCGGCATGATTATTCCTGTAGCCCTGACGGATACGCCAAGGCTTCGCCGCGATGACGCCGCCAGTTGTCGAGGTAGGCGCGCGCGAGGGCCGGGTTGTCGCGCAGGATCAGCAGGTTCTCGGCATTGCGGGCTTGCGCCGAATAGGTAAGGTTGTAGCTGCCGGTGATCACCACACTGCTCGTCTCGTGAGGATCGATGAGCAGGATTTTATTATGTGCGGCGGCATAACGCACCTCCAGCCAAATCGGGATGCCGGCGGCCGCAAGCTGCGGTATCTGGCTGTTCTCTCCCTTGACCAGCATCTCGCGGTCGGCCAGGATCTCGACCGTGACGCCGCGCTGTTTGGCTTCGACCAAGGCATGCGCCAGAGCACGGCTGGTGAGCAGGTAAACCTGGACATAAATTTCTCGCCGCGCTCCCTGCAATGCCCGCAGAATGGCACCTTCGGCATCGTCCCAAGGGGTGAAGGCGTATTCGACGCTGCCGACCGCTGGAAGCGGCTCGCGCGCCGCGACCGGCAACGCCAACCACAGGGCAGCGAAGCCGACGAACAACGCGGCAAATTTTTTCATTTCGTTCTTTCCAGCACGGCGGCATAGAAGCCGTCGGTGCCATGAACATGCGGCGACAGGCGCATGTCGCTCGCGTCGGTGCCGCAATCGATCTGTATCCCCTGCTGTGCCAGTGTTTCTTTCGCAGAAAGCCGGTGGAAATCGGCGTGCGCGGCGAGGAAAGCATCGACCACCGCCTCGTTCTCCTCCGTCAAGATGCTGCAGGTCGCATACACCAAGCGTCCGCCCGGCTTCACCAGGCGCGAGGCGCCGGCCAGGATGCCGCCTTGCTTGTGCGACAGTTCCTCGATGCTCTGCAGCGTTTGCCGCCATTTCAAGTCGGGATTGCGCCGTAGCGTACCTAATCCGCTGCAGGGCGCATCGACCAGCACCCGATCGATCTTGCCGGCCAGGCGTTTGACGTGGATATCGTTCTCGCTGGCAATGCAGACCGGATGCATGTTGGACAGGCCGCTGCGCGCCACGCGCGGCTTGAGTTTCGCCAGGCGCTTGAGGGAAACGTCGAAGGCATAGAGTCTGCCGGTGGAACGCATCATATCCCCCAGCAGCAAGGTTTTGCCACCGGCGCCGGCGCAAAAATCCACCACCATCTCGCCGCGTTTCGGGGCCAGCAGGTAACCGAGCAACTGGCTGCCTTCATCCTGCACCTCGATCGCGCCATCGAGATACAGCGGATGTTTTTGCAGTGCCGGCTTGCCTTTCAGCCGGATGCCGAGCGGCGCGTAACGGCACGGCTCGGCAGCAATGCCTTCGGCGGCGAGTCGCGCCAGCACGTCCTCGCGCTTGGCTTTGCGGGAATTGACGCGCAAATCCAGCGGCGCGCTCTGGTTCAGTCCGCGCGCCAGTTCAAGCAACCCGGTTTCGGACCATCGTGTCAGCAACCGTTCCACCAACCAATCCGGGAAGTCGGCCTGATCGGCAAGAGACAGCGCAGGCTCGGGCCGCGACTTGAACTCCAGCAGCCAGTCCTTTTCCGACGCAGAAACAAGTTCCGCCAGTTGCCGTTGAGCGATGCCGCTGAAGCGCAGCAGCGAAGCCAGCACCAGCCAGCGCGGGCTTTTTGCCGGGTGCACCAGTTTTTCCAGCAGTCGTTTGCGGCGCAAGACGGCATAACAAGTCTCTGCGACGAAACTGCGCTCGCGACCGCCGAGTGTGCGGTGCACACGGAAATAAGCCGACAGCACGGCATCGGCCGGCTGCGTGAAATCAAGCAAGAGGGTTAACGCATCGCTGGCATGATCGATCATGGCGGAGTTGATACGCGTGGAGAACGATGTGTGCATCATCTATGGTTTCCTGGTGGAGACTTGCATGCCATCGAGTTCGATGTCTTCGGCAATCTGGTCGAAACGATCGCCTTGGCGGTCGGTATAACGTATCTTCAGCGGCAGACCGTGCAGATCGAGAGCCGCCCAGATATCGATCGCCTCGACTCCGGCGGCACTGCGCAAATGCAGCGTGCGCATATCGCCCTGCCTGGTCGCCAGGGTTTCTTCGCCAAGGACTTCAAATGCGTAGCGCTCGAACTTGCGGCCCGTTGCGACCATGATCTCGCTTATCTCGTGCGCCGGCCAGGGAAACACCGCGCTGATTTGATAAAACATGCTGAGCATGTCCTGCGCCCCGGACACCAACGGCATTTCACGCTGGCCACCACTGCTGAGCATCACTTTCATTCCAGTCCAGTTGAAGCTAGCGGCATCGCCGGCGACACCGTTCTTTTCCGTGCGGAACTCGCTCGGGCGCAATCCTGCCGCACCGATCTCACCCTCGCTCGACTGCATCACCCGTGCCGGCTTGAATACTGCGGCAATCCCGGTAGTTTCGGTCACGCTGCTCAGCGTATAGCGTTTGCCGTCATGGCGCCAGCGATGCAGCGACTGGCCGATAACAAAACCTTGATCGCCACGGCTGATGGCAAAGCGAATGCTCCCTTGCTGGGGCAAGGCCGGCTCTGGCGGAACACCCGTCGCGTTGGAGGCTGTAGCCACAGGTGTAGCAGGCTCAGATGGCACAGTAGACGCGGTCCCCGCCGAGTCCCGGGGTGGGGGTTCCGTCATGTTGGGGGGCAGCGCCGGAGGCAACTCGATAGCAGGCGCTCCGACTCCCGGTGCGGGTGATGTTGGAGCAATGGGTTGCCGCGTTTTGTGTTGTCGCGGCGCCGAATGAGAAGAAGGGACAGCGGTTTTACGGACCAGGGCAGGCGCCAGATGAGCCTCAAGTAGTGATGGCGACTCGGGCGACAGTGCCTCGTCGGACGCGGGCAAATACCAGCCCGGCGCAACCAGCAGGCCGAGGTGCAACAGCAGCGAAAATAGCAGCGCCAGCGCCAAGCGTTGGGTCATTGCCCAGCTGGCGCAATCATAGACGTGTCGCAGGACTGCTCGCCATCGAGCAATACCTGCCCGGCGTCAGTCAGACGTATACGCCTTTCAACCAACCAGCGCATCGCCCGTGGATAGATGACGTGCTCCTGAACCAGCACGCGTGCTGCCAAGGATTCTTCGGTGTCTCCAGGCAGCACAGGAACGGCGGCCTGGATCAGGATCGGCCCCGAATCGAGGTCAGGGGTAACGAAATGCACTGTACAGCCATGGATTTTGACCCCCGCGGCAAGCGCCGCGGCATGGGTGTGCATGCCGGGGAAAGCCGGCAATAATGACGGATGTATGTTCACCAGGCGCCCTTGGTAGCGCCGCACGAAGTCCTCGCCAAGAATGCGCATGAAGCCGGCCAGAAGCACCAGATCGGGCCGATGAGTTTCGATTGCGGCGCTCAAGGCGGCATCGAAATTGGCGCGCGCCGGGTAGTCGCGGTGATCGACCACAGCCGTCGCCAGGCCGCGCGCCCGCGCATACGCCAAGCCTTCGGCGGCCGGCCGGTTGCTGATCACGGCAATCTTGCATTCGGGCGGATTCGCCTCCACCAGTGCCCGCATATTGCTGCCGCGGCCGGAAATTAATATGACAATGGATTTCATTTGGAGAAATTCGGAAGGTGAGAAGGGTTATCTTTCCGTGCATTACGCACGGCCAGTATCGGCAGGCCGGGAAGCAGGAGAGGGGACATGTCGAATCATAACGCAAAGCCGACTTTGAGCCTATTTCAGTGGGGAAAGAAGCATGCCTATTGTATGCGCTGATGACCACAGGCTATAGTGTGGCAACCTTCCATCGTCAGAGGAGCACGCCATGACTTCCCTTCCGCTAACTTCGCTGGTTACCTTGCTGGTGGTCCTGCTGATGTTCGTCACGGCGCTGAATGTGGGCCGGGCCCGGGGACGCTACGGCATCAAGGCGCCCGCCACGACCGGACACGAAATGTTCGACCGTGCCTTTCGCGTCCAGATGAATACACTCGAGAGTGCCGCGATCATGTTGCCGGCCCTGTGGCTTTTTGCGGGATTCGTCAGCGACCCGGTAGCCGGGATTTTGGGTACCCTCTGGCTGATCGCGCGCGTCTGGTATGCCATCGCCTATCAGAACGATCCCGCCAAGCGGAGTGGCGGTTTCGGCCTTTCCTTCCTGGTGTTTGTCGGACTCTGGCTTGGCGCGCTCTGGAGCGTAGTGAAAGTGATACTGCATTGATGGTCGGCGCTGCCCCTTCCTGCGGCGGGCAGCCGATCACCGCCCTCTCCATCCTCAACGACACTTTCGGCTACCCCGCCTTCCGCGGCCGACAGGCGGAAATCATCGGCCACCTCGCCGGCGGCGGCGACGCGCTGGTGCTGATGCCAACCGGCGGCGGCAAATCGCTCTGCTATCAGATCCCGGCGTTGTTGCGGACAGGCACCGCCATCGTCGTCTCGCCGCTGATCGCGCTGATGCAGGACCAGGTAGCGGCGCTCACTGAAGCCGGCGTGCGCGCCGCCTTCCTCAACTCGTCGCTGCCCGCCGACCAGGCTAGCGCCGTCGAGCGCGGCTTTGCGCATGGCGACTACGACCTGCTGTATGTCGCGCCGGAGCGGCTGATGACGCCGCGTTTCATGAACCTGCTCGAACAGGCGGCGGCCGGCAACAAGCTGGCGCTGTTCGCCATCGACGAAGCGCACTGCGTCTCGCAGTGGGGCCACGACTTCCGCCCCGAGTATTTGCAGCTCTCCGCCCTGCCGGAGCACTTCCCGCAGGTGCCGCGCATCGCCCTCACGGCGACGGCCGACGAGGTCACGCGCGACGAGATCGTTACCAACCTGCACCTCGAAAGCGCGCGCATCTTCATCGCCAGCTTCGACCGGCCCAACATCCGCTACCAGATCGTCGAGAAGGCCAACGCCCGCGCCCAGTTGCTGGCCTTCCTGCGTGCCGAGCACGATGGCGAGGCCGGCATCGTGTATTGCCTGTCGCGGCGCAAGGTCGAAGAGACGGCGGCCTTCCTGGTCGACGCGGGCCTGCGCGCCCTGCCCTACCATGCCGGCATGGATACTCTTGATCGCAGCCGCAACCAGGAAACCTTCCTGCGCGAAGACGGGGTGGTGATGGTGGCAACCATTGCCTTCGGCATGGGCATCGACAAGCCCGATGTGCGCTTCGTCGCGCACCTCGACCTGCCCAAAAGCATCGAGGGCTACTACCAGGAGACCGGCCGCGCCGGGCGCGACGGCCTGCCCGCCGACGCCTGGATGGCCTACGGTCTGGCCGACGTGGTGCAGCAGCGGCGCATGATCGACGAATCCGAAGCCGACGAGCGCCACAAGCGCGTGTCGACGGCCAAGCTCGACGCCCTGCTCGGCCTGTGCGAGACCACGGCTTGCCGCCGCGTGCGCCTGCTCGGCTATTTCGGCGAAGACAGCGGTCCCTGCGGCAACTGCGACACCTGCCTCAACCCGCCCGAGACTTGGGACGGCACGGAGGCAGTGCGCAAGGCATTGTCCTGCGTCTATCGCACCGGCCAGCGCTTCGGCGCCGGGCATGTCATCGACGTGCTGATCGGCAAGGACGGCGAGCGCATGCAGCACTGGCGCCACCACGAGCTGTCCACCTTCGGCATCGGCGCGGAAATTTCCGACAGGGAATGGCGCGGCATCTTCCGCCAACTGGTGGCGCTCGGCCTGCTGGCAGTTGACCACGCCCACGGCGCGTTGCATCTCACCGACGCCAGCCGGCCGGTGCTGAAGGGCGAGCAAAGCGTGGCCCTGCGCCGGCAGGCGGAGAAGAAAAAAACCGCCAAGACGCGTAGCCGCCGGATCGAGGCCGAACTCGGTACCGACCAACAGCTTCTATGGGAGCGCCTGCGCGCCTGGCGCAGCGAGACGGCGAAAACCCACGGCTTACCCGCCTACGTCATCCTGCACGACGCCACGCTGCTGGAACTGGTGCGCCAACGGCCGGGAAACCTGGGCACACTGCGCCAGATTCCGGGCATCGGCGCGCACAAACTGGAGAATTACGGGGATGCGCTGCTCGAATTGCTGAGTTCGTAGAAAGGCCAGATACCCGTCGTCTAAGGACTCGTCCTAACTAAAATTCGTACTAGCGGCCAGTCAGATGGCTCCTCTCCCTTCAAGGGGGAGGACGGGAGGGGGATGGGTTATATGAACGCAACGACCGACCCATCCCTACCCCAGCCCTCCCCTTGAAGGGGAGGGAGATGAGTATCACTCCCCGCCGATCACGCCCGCTTGATTCTTGGCCGCATTGCCGCGACCCACCGCGCTTGCACTGGTATTGCTGGTGCTGGCATCGATGCGGGTATTGCCGCGAATCCTGGTCCTGCCGGCGGCGCCCGATTTCCCGTCGCCGCTCTGCGCGCCCCCGGACTGCAGGTAGCTGGGTGGCGTGTCCGGACTGCTGACATAGGCGCTCTGCCCTTCCGCTACGGCAAAGCTGCCGGCGCGATTGGTGACCGAAATCTCGCCTTTGTCGACGCTGACGTGCAAGCCGTCCTTGAGGTTCGCCGAATAGTCCGTGCCGCGAATGCCGATGGTCGCCGTCGCCGTGTAAACAGCGTAGGCAGGACGATTGATCTTGCCGATCATGCCGGTGAGGGTGCGGAAACCGCCTTTGAGCAGGCTGAAAAAGCCTTTCTCCTTGCCATCGGCTTTGCCGTGGTAAACATATTCATCCACCCGGAATTCCGATCGGGGCTGCAACTGAACCAGGGATTCGTCGCTGAAGCGGATCTCGGCCTGGCCTTCCTTGCCGGTGACCACGGTCTCGCCCTGATCAAGCGCAGCGCCTTTGCGCAAGACGCGCGTCTTGCCGTCTATCGCCACAATCCGCGCATCGCCGGAGACATACACCAAGGTACCAACGCCGGCTGCCGCGGCATGGCCGGCGAACAGCCAGCACAACGCCAACAGAAGCCATTGCAACGGTTCGAATAAGGGGCGGGTCGAAGTCACGGGCATACTCTATTTGAAATTTTCCGAGACGGCAATTCGACGCGAATCCAATCAGAACAACGCGGTTTGCTTCCAGGCTTCGCCGGTTTCCGCTTGAGCGGTTTTCCTTGATGGTTTACGTGGCGCTGGCTTTCTTCCGGCATCGGCCAAGGCCAGCATCTCGGATGCGAATTCTTCGCGCCCCTCATCGCAATAATCTCCCCACTTGATATAGAGGTGCTTTAGCGCCACGCGCAAGGATTCGCCTTGCAGATTCTTCATGACCGCATCGACATCGCGGAACAGCGACTTCTCGTCGAGGCAATACGCCTCCGGCAGGTAAAGCGAGGTTGTCGTAGCGTAGGCTTGGCGTGGAACTGTCATGGCGGGATTTTTACAGGTGATTTAGGACACTGATGGCAAAGCCAACCTTACAACTTTTTGCGCTGCCAAGCCACCCTGAATTGAACCGGAATACCCCTTGAATTCCTAGGCAAGGCGCAGAACCTTCGAAATACCCGGGTCAAGGCAGCTTGCCAACAGCGATCAGCCGGTTTGCGAGAATCGAGCGAGGAATCCAGATGAGTATATCGTTGAAGCCGGTGGTAGGCTCACCAGCCTGGTAGGTAGGAGATGCATCCTTGTTGGCTTCATAGCTGGCGTTCTGTCCGTCAGGCTGGTTATCGGGACCGACCGAGTAAACTATGGCGATCGGACGTTCCTTAAGTTCATTCAGTAACTGGCCCGCAGAGTTCTGGATAGTAATGCAATCGTCGGGAAAAGGACTAGGCGGGCAAGTCGAGACACCGGGTAGAAGAATCACCTGCTTCAGAGTTGTGGCATCGGCATATTTTCGTTCAACGCGATAGCGCCAGCGTCCCTGATGCGGCACGGTCGCAGCCGTCCACGGCGCACCCCAAGCATCGTATTCACTTACACCCAGTGTCTTCCAGGGTAAAAAACCTTCCGTTGCAACATCAGCGGTGCAATTCGGAGCAACCGCGCTGTCAGCCGCACCTGGCGCGGCTTCCGAACCGTAGGCCGGATGGGTCGGGTCAGTGCGCGTATCCGGACAGGGCAGCCGCCCATTAATCACGGCGAAGCCCAGCAACGCATTGCGAATTTCGTTAAGCGCCGCTACGGTGTCGTTTATCGACTTGCTGTCACGCTGTGCAGAAAGCGGCATCAACAACCCCCCCAGCAACAACGCCACAATCACTAGCACCACCGTCAGTTCCATGAGGGTGAAACCATGACATCGGCGGATCAATGCAATTCTCATCAGCGATTCCTGATCTGGAAATCTGAAATTGTGATCTGCTGATCACCGGAGAAACTTTGCGCGTTGGTGAAACCGAAATAGACCGTCCGCATTGCCTCTCCGCCGCCGTCTGTCGGATTGTCCAGAACGATGCTATCAGAAACCTCTATGGGTTGCGGACACAAGGCGCTAAGGTCCTGGGTGAGGTTCTGGAAATCGGTGCGAGTGCAGTCGGGGAAGCTTGCGGCCATATATACCTTCAAGTTGTAGCTGCCCTTTTGCGTCGAAGTGTCGTAATTGCGTGTGATGTCGATGCGCACATCGATGTTGTCGCCAATGTTCATCGTAAAGGTGGATACGCCAGCGCTGGTTTTTGAGGGATTGACCGGTTCACTTCCGCTGCCCGCGCCAACGCCGTGCGTGTTGTCGTCCGAAGCGCTGGCTGTGGTTCCCCAATAGAGTATGCCGACATGATTCGACGAGGGATCGTTGCGGGAAGAGTTCGAGCTCGTGTCGAACTCAAACCCGATCTTGGGCGGATGGATCGACCCGTTGGCGTAACCGAGATAGCTGCCGGTACCGCCGCACATGGCGGTGCTGGAATTGCGGACGGCATTGGCGTCTGCTAGCGCAAAGGTAAAGCCCTGCCCCTTGTTAGCTATGTTGTATCTAAAATAAGCCCTCAGGCCAGAGGCGAAGGCCATGGGTGTCGGATACCAGGCGCAGCCCGCGCCGGCTACCGAACTACCGGCATACAACTGGCCGAGATCGATGACTTTGCCGACGGTATCGATGCTGATGACGTTTGCGCCGCTACCACTGGTCTGAAACTGGCCAATGTTGTTGGCGAAGGAAGTGACTGGCGGGGCTAGACAATAACCGAGATCCGCGGAACGGTTGCTATCCGAGTAGGCGGTGTTTGCCGATGAGAAGCTGATGGTGCCTCCGGTAAGCAGGGATAGGGCGCTTTCGAAGTAATTCGATAATTGCCTTTGAATCGAAGAGCGTGGCAAGCCAGTTATGGACTCGCCCCCGAAGAACAGCGCACCATCGCAATTGACGCCATTGATGCTCAGGCAGTAGCTGTTAAGGTCAGTGCAAAGGGTGTAGCGAAAGTGGTCACTCCAGTTATTGAAGTAACTGACATAATCAGTGCTGATGGCTTCGCCGAGACTTCCTTGCGTTACATCGGGGAGACCACCGACCCACCGATCGGGAGATGAGTATGTCTCAGGGTCGCTGGCGGCGTAGGGCGTGGGGACGGTGGTGTTTCGCGTGGCGCTGGTTATATCGGCAGTTATCCTGGCATCCAGAGCCACCTTGACCTTGTCGATCAACGTGTTGATTTGTCCGGCGGGTGTGGCCGAAGAAGCATTCTTAAAGTCAGAACGTATCTTCACGCGATCGAAGATTTCCTTGGGCGTGATCCAGACCAATCGGTCGTTGTTGGTGTTGCTGCCTGCGACACCCTGAACCACACGAACAATGGCGTCAGTCGGACCAGGGACGGGAAACGGGCCAGGGAAGGGTTCAGAAAGCGCCCGGTTTTGTTTGGATGGGTCCACCTCAATGTATCTGGTATAAATTGCATCAGCTTTCTGGCTGGCTAAAGAGAATCCACAGGGAGCAGTATCTGACGCCGGTAACCGATCACTCTGGTTTGCTTGTGGCGGGCCAACCGAAAAAATCACTGCTGCCGCTCCCCCGTATTGATCATCCGGTTTGGTGATCAATGCGTCGTTGCTATCGCGAATTTCAATCTGTCCTTGCGTATCCCAATTAAGCGGACGCGGGAGGTAAGTACCATTTGAAGATGCCTTGAAGGTTCCGGATACTGCGTACCAAAGACAGTTGCCATCGGCATCCGTATTGGATGGAAGGCCAAGTTGTTTGAAGGGGAGCAGCCCAATGCGTACTGTGCTGTCGGTAGCGCCGCAGTCTTCCGAAAATCCATTAGCACTGCCATCACCGTCTATGTCGGGACACGGCAAATAACCGAAAACTTCTCCACTGTTCGTATCCCGATAAGTCGCCGCATAACCGATCAATGCCTCTTTCGCCAAATTGAGCACCCTAAAGGTCGCATCGTCACGCACATACTTGCGCGAGGCCACTTCCAACTGGCTGGTGACCATATACAAAGAGCCGATGACCACGATGATCAGCATGATCAGCAGGGCAAAACCCCGCTGATGGTGTCTCCTATGTAGGCGGAGCCAATCAGCGCCGTGACGGTTTCGCGGCATCGTCGCGGTTAACTTGCAATTGTCCGCCCGCCAGTCCGTCGGTCTTCTCCTGGGTCGCGCGATTCAATCTTTCGCCGATTCTCAGGGAGGTGGGGGGCTCTTCGCCGACGCGGATTTCAACCCGGGCGGGTTCCTTCGCGGAGGAACGGACCGAAACGCCGGTGCCGCTTTCGTCGTCTCGCTGGGGACGGCCATTGACCCAAACCGTGGCCTTGCCGTTGCTGCGGCGAACCACGCCATTGACATGCACGCTGGCGATTTCAATGGTTTCCTGGGTCTTCTCCTCGATGTTGAGCAGGCGCTGCCGCTCCAGCACGGCCCGGCGTTCCGGGGTGAAGAACAGGCGGCCGAGGGGTTCGGCTTGAGCGAGTGGCGAAATCAGCAACAATGCCAGCGTTGCTGCCCCTATCCACCCAACTCCGGCTGGCAGGCCCTTGCCGATTGAGTTCACAGTAAGGTTGTCGATTCTGTCTTGCATGACCGGGGCCTAGGGATTCTTTTCCCGCAAGGTAATCCAGTCGATCGAGCATTCAGCCATGAGTTGCGCCGAGCTGCCCACTTTCGGCTGGCGTACGACGTTGCAACTGTTCAGGCTGATGTAGGCCCGGAAATTGTTGCGCAGGTCGGCGAGGAAGTTGAGCAGATCCTCCTCGTGCAGCAAGGGCATTTGCAGCTTCATGTTGCTGACCATGAAATCGTAGCCGCTGGCGTTTTTGCTGTCGAGAACTTGTTGCGGTGCCAGTTCGTATTGGACCTCCAGCAACCTTCGGGTGGTCTTGACTTTGCGGATCTGCTCGACCCAGTCGAGGCGGCGTTCGATGCCGATATAGCCGCGCGCCAGGATATTTTCGTAGCGGGAAAATTTCTCGCGAAGCTCCTGCTCTTCGTTCCGCGCGTTGGCCAGCTTGGCCTGAATTTCATTGCGTTTGTCCAGCGCCTGTTTGTTCGATTTCTGCGCGACGGCGTACATGTTCCGTGAAGCATACACCGCGGCCGCTCCCAGCAGGGCGAGCAGCAGAAACAACAGCAGGTTCCAGCGGATGTGGCGCAAAACATAAACGAGCGGATTCATGGCGTCGCTCACAATCTTTGCGAAATGCGCAGGGAAAACCTGGGCGCTTCGACAACGACCGAGGATTCATCGGTGCTCTTCAACGCCTTGGTGGATTCCACCGCGAACGGCAGCTTGAGGATGCGTACTTGTACCTTGCCATCCTTACTCAAACTGGCGCTGAAATTATCGATGATGGTTTTCAAGCTGCGTTCGTCGTTCTTGAGCGCCGCCGGAAGTTGGGCATAGACATCGGTAATCACAAATGCCTGGTCTGCGGGGATGATCGGCGCTGTCGGCTTGGTCGGACTCCCAGCCGCCGGCATGCCTTCCTCGGGGTTGTTGCCGAGTTTCCAGTCGATGCGATCCAGTTCGACTTTCGGGGACAGCTGGAGAGCGGCACTGATGCGCTGGTACATGGGTTCCAGAGTTGCCGAGCGCGCAACTAAATTGTCATAGCGATTGATTAAAGCCCGCAGGCTGCTGCTGGTGAACGGCATCGTCGGTAGTGTTTTGAGCGCAGCCGCGTATTGCTGGCCGGCTGCCTGGGTCTGCTGTCGAATCTGCTCGGTAGCTTCGCCTAGCTGGTAAAGCTGGATCAGTTGCTTGCCGGAGAAGATCAGACAGGCAAGCAGGACCACCAGGCCGGTGCTGTTCAGCCCAAGGCGCGCTTGCCAAAGCCGGAACAGGCGCCGTTCGGAAGCATCCGCGAATTGCTGGGACGGCGTCTTGCGCACCATCAGATGCAGGAACAAGGCATCGCTGTGCGAATCCTGCGGCGGCGTCTTCAGGCCGAGCCGGCGCGCCTCGGCGAGCAGGTCGAGGAATTCGAAGCTCAGTTCATTGGTGTTGGCGCAATGAGCACGGAAGCTGGCAGTCTGGGAGGGATGGACCAAAACCAGGGCCGGCAGAACCACGCCGCGTTCCATCAGGCGTTGTCCGATCAGGTATTGGTGAATTCTGGTGGTTTCAACCGCACAGGCGCTGGCGATCTCGTCCGGGGTATCGACAGTCAAAGGCGTTAAGCGGGAAAAACGCAATTGGCCATTTTCCAGAAAGGATTGGCGCAAACCACCGCGTGTGAGGGTGACTAACAAGAAGCGCTTGGGTTGGCCGGGGGTCTTGCGCGTGCGCGAATCGGCATAGCTGTTGGCAATCAGCGGCAGCGAAAAGACACCGGCAAGCTGGCATTCGGCGCTGCGCAACGCTGCCAGCCAAGGCTCAAAAAATTGCGGGCGGGTGAGCGCCAAAAACAGTATTTTATCGTCGCGGCGACCCGATGTTTCCCGGTCCAGCGTGAAAGCCAGGCTCAGCGGCGTGCCATAAAAGTATTGATCGATCTTGCGCTTCAACAGTGCGGTTCGGTCGCTGCCCTGAACGTGAGGAATGACATCGGCCTGGAACCCCTCTTCGACAACTTCAGCCAGCAAATAGAAGAGGCTCTTCCTGTGCGGAGGCAGGTAGGCGGCGAAGGCTTCCTGTCCATGAGCATCGGACTTGAAGCTTTCTTCGAGAGTCAGCAGACCGTCCTGCCAGCGGTAGGCTGACAGGGCATTGGCGTCAAGAAAGAGGAGGCGGCGCTGTGGCATGGGTGGAAAGAATGCGTGGTCGGACTCTTACATTTTGAGCTTGGAAATGATGTCGTAGATCGGCCCCAGCACGGCGATCATTACCCAGCCGAGGATCAGGCCGACGATCATGGTCATGGCCGGTTCGATCATGGTCTGCACTTTCTCGATCGATTCCTTGACATCGCGGTTGTAGAAATAGCTGACGTTGATCAGTGCCTTGTCGAGTCCGCCGGTGTTTTCGCCGACGCGCAGCATGCGGATCACCAGCGGCGGGAACAGGTTGATGCTCTGAAAGGCGGCGGTGACGTTCTGTCCGTCGGCGATCATCTGGCCGGCGCGCACCAGTCCTTCCTTGATGACGACGTTGCCGACGACATTCTCGGTGGTGTGGATGGCGTCAATGATTGAAATTCCGGAAGCATACAGCATGGCGAAGATGCCAGCGAAGCGGGAAAGGATGATCTTGCGCAAGATTTCGCCGACGTAGGGTATCGACAGCTTGAGCTGGTCGAAACGGTAACGCGCCACCGAGTTGGTTCTCACCGCGATGGAGGAAACCACCGCGACGACGATCGGAACGAAGATGATCAGGTACCAGAAAGCGACGAAGAAATCCGAGGTGGCCATCAATATCTTGGTCTGTATCGGCAGCTCCTGGCCCATGTTCTTGATGAAGCCGGCCATCTTCGGCACCAGGTAGATCATCATGAAGAAGGTGACGCCGATGACCACCGCGCCGAGAAAGGCCGGATACATGATCAGTTTCTTGGTCTGCGAGGCCAGTTCGTCCTGCCACTTGAGCGAATCGACCAGGCTTTGCAGCACGCCCGGCAGGTTGCCGGTATCTTCGCCAGCGCGGATCAAGCTGATGAACACCTCGTCGAAGGTGCGCGGATGTTCCAGCATGGCCTGCGACAGCGTCTTGCCGCCTTCGATGCTTTCGATCATGCCCGCAAGCACTTGCCTGAACTGCGGATGCGACAGGCTGTCGCGCAGGTCGGTCAAGCCTTCGAGGATGGGCACCCCGGAACGCGTCAGCTGTTCGAGATGGAAGCAGAAGTTGATGAGTTCGGGACGCGGTATCTTGCCGGTATTGATCACGCCGCCCTGCTTGACCGGATCGCCCTTGATGAAGTCGAGCTCGATGCGTTTCAGGCGCATTTCGAGATCGATCATGTTGGCTGCTTCCATCTGGCCGCTTACCTTCCGTCCGTCCGGGTTCATCGCCTTGTAGGCGAACAGCATTACATGCGCTCCGTCAGGTCAACCACCCGCACCACCTCTTCCAGCGAGGTGGTGCCATCCCTAACACGCCGTAGTCCGTCTTCGGCGAGCGGACGAAAACCCTTGGCCAGAGCGGCGTTGCGAATCTCCCGAACCGTGGCGCGGCGGGCAATCAGTTCATCGATGTCGCCATCGAGTCGCAGCAGCTCCATGATCGCGACACGGCCACGGTAACCCTGATAGCCGCACGCTTCGCAGCCCGCAGCGCGGTATAAGGTAGGTGCCGGCTGTTGGCCTTCCTGGCCGAGCAAACGGCATTCGTGCGCTTCGGCCTGGTAGGGCCTGCGGCAGTTTGGACACAGCCGCCGTAACAAACGCTGGGCGATCACGCCAATAATGTTGCCGGCCATGATGTCCGGCAGAATGCCAATGTCTTGGAGGCGGGGAAAGACGCCAATTGCCGAGTTGGTATGCAGAGTCGAATACACCTGGTGGCCGGTCATGGCGGCGCGGAAAGCCATTTCGGCGGTATCCTCATCACGGATTTCGCCCACCAGGATCACGTCCGGATCCTGCCGCATCATCGACCGAATACCGTTGGCGAAGTCGAGCTTGGCGGCCTCCGCCACCGAAGTCTGGCGGATCATGGCCATCGGATACTCGACCGGATCTTCGAGGGTCATCACGTTGATGCTTTCCTCGTTGATGTGATTGAGCACCGAATACAGCGTGGTGGTTTTGCCGCTGCCGGTCGGGCCGGTGACCAGGATGATGCCTTCGGGCCGGGCGATCATCAGCTTGAGCATTTCCAGATGGTGCTCGTCGAGGCCGAGCCCGTCGATCGGCACGATGCCCTTTTCCCGATCGAGAATCCGCAGCACCACGTTTTCGCCGTGGATGGTCGGCTGGGCGGCAACCCGGAAATCCACCGCGCGGCCGCTGATGTTGATCGAGATGCGGCCGTCCTGCGGGGCGCGCGTCTCGGCGATGTTCATGCCGGCCATCACCTTCAGACGTACTGTCATGGCGGGCCAGTATGACTTATGCAGGGCGCGGATCTGGCGCAGGATGCCGTCGATGCGGTAACGGATGCGCAGGAAGCTGGCCTCTGGTTCGAAGTGAATATCCGACACTTCGCGCTTGACCGCATCGGTCAGCAACGCATCCACCAGCCTGACCACCGGCTGGCTGTATTCGTCGAGCGAGGCGGCGATGCTGCGGTAGTCGATCTCGCCAGTCTCAATTTCATTGAGAATGCCGTCGATCGACAGTTCGTGGCCGTAATACTGATCGATGGCGCGGGCAATTTCCGATTCGCCGGCAAGCAGGGTGTCGATCAGCAGTTCCTTGGTGGTCAGCGCGCGCAGCCGGTCCAGGGCGATGATGTCGTTCAGATCGGCAATCGCCACCGTCAGGCGGTTCTGCTCGGCGTTATAGTCCAGCGGCAGCAGATTGTGGCGCTTGGCAAGCGCGTGCGAGACCAGTTTCAATGCCGCCGGATCGATGATGGCGTTGGAAAGATCGATCGATTTCTTGCCGAGCGATTCACCCAAGGCATCGCGCAAGGTGGTTTCGGAGACGAAGCCAAGGCTGACCAGCAGCTTGCCGATCGGCTGGTTCGACTTCATCTGCTCCAGCAGCGCGATGCGCAACTGGTCTTCGCTGATCACGCCCTGCGCAATCAGTAACTGGCCGATCGGTTGCCGGGATGGGGTCGGTGAGTTCATTCTGCCACTATTCTCCGGCATCGCGAGGACGCTGGCAACAGCAATTCTTAGGGCTGCAATTCGCTTAGTCGAGCGCTGAGCTGTACCTTGTCGAAGCTGGCTGGGCGGTTTACCGCCGCCGCCTGGGCCTGTTTGTAATATTGCAGAGCCAGTTTGGACTGGTGCAATTGATCCAGGCTGACGGCCAGATTGAACAGGGTATCCGGATTGTCGGGTTCGCCTCTGTACGCTTTGAAAAAGGCGGCCTGCGCTTCATTCCAGCGGTTTTGACTGGCGTAGAGATTGCCTAGGGCAAAGTGGAGGAAGGGCAACTCGGGTTGGGCCGCGAGCAGAGCGTTCAAGCGCGTTTCCGCCAGTTGGGGATCTATCTGGCTTTTCAGGCCAATCAGCCCGGACTGCGCCAGGGCGTCTTTCGGGTCGGCCTCGATGGCCTTCAGGTAGTATTCCTCGGCTGCGGCGGGTCGTCCCTGGCGCAAGCTGATGGCAGCCATGCCATGCAAAGCATCGAGGTTGCTCGGTTCGTTCTGTAACACTTGCAGATATTCATTTTTGGCGGCGGAATAATTGCCGGCGATGTAGGCTTCATAACCGTTCGCCAATGACGGATTGAGCGTCAGCTTGGAAGTAGTGACATTAAAGGTTTTTGGCGGTTCGTTGCGAACGGGAGTTGCAGCCAGGCGCACAGGCTCGTTAGCGGGCAATGGTGGTGCTTCGGGAGCAGCTATGACCGGGGCGGATGCAGGAGGTGGGGACGGAACGGGCTGAGTGGGTAGGCGGGGAGTGTTGGCAGTCGGCTTGAGCATGTTCATGCCGCTGCTCGGCTGGAGTTGCAACCAGAAATAGACGCCAATGGCGCCGGCGGCCACAACAGCGAGCAGGCCAATCACCAGGAAAAAGCGTTTGTTCGGGCCTGGAGGAACGGGTTGCTTGGCAGCAAACAGATTTTGCGCGGCCTTGCGGTCCGGCGCCACTGCTTTCTGAGGAATAGCGGAAGTCTTGGGAACACTGGCTGCGGCTGGCGCAGGAAGAGCAGGGGACGGTTCCTCCGGCGCCGGACGCGTCGGCGGTTTCTCGGCTTTGACGTCGGATTTTGCAGTTGCCGCGTGGGCAATGAACTCTTCGTCGAGCACACCCAGATCAGGCAATTTTGGTAACGCAGGCGGCGCCTGATTGGCTTCCGGTGCGGCCGGCGGTTCGCTGGCAATCGACAAGGGCGTGAGTTCCAGCGTCAGCGAAGGTTGTGTCGATTTCGGGGATTGCGCTGGTTGCGCTGCTGGTACTGCTTGTGAAGATTGAGCGGATTGCGCCGGTTGCGCCAGCGGCGCTGTGCTGCCAGGAACGGTTTCACTAGCCTGCCCTTGGCGCTTGGCTTGTTCAGCCTTGTTCAGCGCATCCATCAGCAGGCTCACTGCGTCTTGCCTCCGACCGAGAACTGCTGGCGTTGCGGACCGTTGTTGCTCTTGAAGAAGTCCTTGTCAGGCAACTGCTCACGGTAGGCGCGATAGTCACCGGTCAGGCTGGCATCGCGGATTACGATCGGACGCAGGAAGATGACGAGCTCGGTCTTCGAGTGTTTGTCGTCGCGATTGACGAACAGGTTGCCAAGTGCGGGAATGTTCCACAAACCGGGAATGGCGGTATCGGTATTGTCGTTGGTTTCCTCCATCAAGCCGCCCATCACGGCGATGTTGCCATTGCTGACGCGGATCATGGATTCCATCTCGCGCGTGCGGATCACCGGGATCTGGCTGGTCACGCCGGCCTTGGCCAGATCGGGATTGGGATCGTTAACATAGGAAATAATCCGCGAAATGCTGGGGCGGATGTTCAACAACACGGTATCGTTTTCGCTGATTTGCGGGGTCACGTTCATGACGAAGCCGACCGGGACCGTATTCAAGGTCGTAGTGTAAGTCGTCACCGACGCGGTCTGGTTGGTGGTGGTGTCCGCCTTGACGGTGAAATAGACTTTATTGTCGATGACCTTGATGACCGCAGTCTGATTGTTGATCACTGAAAGTTTTGGACTGGACAACACCTTGACCGTGCCGAAAGCTTCAAGCAGCTTGATCGAGCCGCTGACAATGCCCAAGTCCTTAAGGCTAACCCCTTTAGCGGTCGGATCGGTCACGTAGCTGCCGATTTCAACTCCCGCAACGGGCGTCACCGAAGCCGTTTGCAATAACTTAACCCCCGAGTTGCCCATCGGCAGAATGCCCCAGTTGATGCCTTGCTGATAATCGTTGGAAAGCAAGACCTCGGCAATGGTGGCTTCGATCAAAACCTGACGGCTGGCGCGAAACAAGACCTGATCGAGAAATTCCTGGATTTTCTCGTGCTGGCGGCTGGTGGCGCGAACGATCAGGACGCTGCTTTCCGGGTTGACGATGACTGCGGCGGCTTCGCGAAAGGTGGTACGGCGTACCACTGTCGTCCCCTCCTGTTGCAGGGATGCGGGGTTGGGGCTGTTGGCAATGGAAGCAGGAGTATTCGGGGCGGCCTTGCCGGTGGTTTTCGCCGCTTGTGCGCCGGTGCCTGTGGTCGATTGCTGGTCGGCGTGTTCCATGACGGTTTCGCTCGAGCCTTCGGGCAGAATCTTGTCCGTCTCGCGCAGGATATCTTTGAGGTTCTTCTCCAAAGTTTCCCAGAAGTGGTTTTTTGCTGAGTTATCGACCTTGGTCAAGGAACTATTCCCACCACCACCGCCAGTTCCACCGCTCCCGCCGGTACCGGTGGAGGCGATCTGTGTCGTCACCGTCGTGTTGCCGCTGGTATCCCGCGCCATGTTCACATAATCGATCTTATAAGTACGCAGAAACGGCGAGTCGGGCATGACCGTCAGGTTGGGGCCGTCGAATTCCCAGCGCATATCGACCTGCTTGCCGATCCGGTTGAGAAGTTGCGGCAAGGTTTGATCTATGGCGTTGAGCGTCACCGTACCCTGGATGCCGGCGTGGACGTCCACATTAATTTTGGCATCGCGCGCCAAGGCGAACAGGAGTTCCTGCACCTTGACGTCGTTGACCACGACGCTGAAGGTCTCGCTCTTGGCTGCTGGTTTTGGCTTGGTCAACGCAGCGGCTTGCGCTACCGGTTGGGGAATGTTGCCCGCGTCGGAAGACGGCAGGCTTTCGGCGCGCAAATGACCTGGGGATGGAGGATGGGTCGGCACATTGCTACAACTCACCAGCAGCAAAGCCGCAAAGACAGCATGGCAAACAACAGTTAAGCGTCGCAAGGTCATGGCGAATGCGGACACATCCAGTTTAGCGATTCTTTCGATGATAGCACGTTAAGAATGGACCACAGCGTCATGAATATTCTGTTTTATGGGCCAATTCGAGGTCAGCGCAGATGCTTTACCATGCGAGGGAAAGGACTGAGACCGCGGATCGTTGCGGGCAGTTGCTGGATCGCACGCAAAGCCGCTTCCCGCGAGGGATATTCGCCATAGATCACGCCGACGCGTTGTACGCCGCGAAAATCCACCCTGTATACCCGGAGTTGCTCTACACCAAGCTGCTCGCTGGCGCGCAGCACGAAGTTTTCGATGGCGCTGGCCTGGCCGATGTCCGAGCCCAGCAGTTGGATGAACCAGCGCTCGTTCGGTGCTGTTTTCAGCCAAAGCTGTGTCGCTTCGAAGCGGGCGCGCGTCTGCTCCCCCAATCTTCCCGTGGCGGTCGTTGCGGTTATCGGCTCGGGTTTCGCCGCTGGCCGCTTTGCCTGGCCGGCTGCGGCTGAAGGGCCTCTGACGCCGGGCTGGCCAACCGCAACAGGGGTTGTCGCCGGGGTCGACGCCGTTGCCGGAGCGAAATTGCCCGGCATCGCCGAGACTGCGCTTCCAGCCAGGGCTGGCGTCTCGACATGGGCCGTTGCCTGGGGAGGAGGAAGCACCGACTCGTCTTTTTTATAGAAGAAAGCTGAGGCCCCAAGAACCACCAGGACGATGGCGGCAGCCAGGCCAAGCCAAAGCCGGTTGCGGGAAGGACGAAAGTCGCCAAATTCGGCGTCGCGGATGGCGGCATGGATGTGCCGCGGGGTGATCTGGTGGGTATTTTCGGCGAAGGCGGCAAGCAGCGATTTGTCAGCGAGAATATTGATGCGCCGGGTGAGCCCCAGCGATGCGCCAGCGATCAGCTTCACTGCGTTAACGCTGAACAATTTCGGGCCGTGGTAGCCGGCGGCACGCATGCGAAAATCGATGTATCCATCGATATCGTCGCGCACCATGGGCTCCAGGGCGAAATTATGGGTGATGCGCTCCTTGAGTTGGCGCATGTTCGATCGGGCGAGTACCTCGTTCAGTTCTGGTTGGCCGAACAGCACCAGTTGCAGGAGCATGTGATGATTCGACTCAAGGTTTGACAGCAGGCGAATTTCTTCCAGCGTCTCGACCGGCATGGCATGGGCCTCGTCAATCAGCACCACGATCTGGTGGCCTTTGCCGTAAAGCCCGATCAGGTGTTCCTGCAAGACGCGCAATATCGCGTTGGCGCGCCCGGTCGGTGTCTCGATGCCCAGTTCGTCGGCAATCGCGTAGAGAATTTCCTCACGCGACAAGGAGGGCGTCGCCAGGTAAACCGTCAGCACATGCGGCGGCAGGCGCTCCATCAATACCCGACAAAGCATGGTCTTGCCGCTGCCCACTTCGCCGCTGATCTTGACGATGCCTTCGTCATGGGTGATGGCATAGATCAAGGCATCCAGCGTGGCGCCCCGGTTGGCTCCGGCGAAGAAGAAGCCGGTATTCGGGGTGATGCGGAACGGGGCTTCGGCCAGTCCGTAGTGTTCGAGGTACATGGTCAGTGTTTTCCCTGGTTTTTCACGCGCGCCAGCGTTTCGATCCGACTGTAAAGCGTGGTGCGATTGATGCCAAGCAATTTTGCCGCCTGGCTCAGATTGCCCTGCGTGAGACGTTGCGCTGCCTCGATGTAGGCGTCCTCCCACTGGTGCAGGGTGTCGTCCAGGCTGAAGCTGCCGGCTTGTTGCAAGTGGCGCTGGGCGGTGGCAATCAGTTCGATCGGGTCACTGGTCGGCAAGCGGCTTTGCGTCAATTCAAGCGACTGGCTGTCGAGTTCTGACTCAAGCGCGGTTGCAGTTACCACCTGTCCGGGATATTTGGTGGTCAGACGAATCACGATGTTGCGCAATTCCCGCACATTGCCGGGAAAATTGTAATCCATCCAAAGTTCTTCGGCATCCGCCGCCAGGGTGAAAGGCGCTTGTTCCGACTGGCTGGCAAAGAGGGCACGGAAATGGTCGAGCAGCAGGCGCTTGTCTTCTCCCATCTCGCGCAAGGGCGGCACGCTGATGGTAAACACGCTCAGGCGGTGGTATAGGTCGGCGCGAAAGCGCCCCTCGCGCACTTCGAGGCGCAGGTCGCGGTTGGTCGCGGCAATGACCCGGGCATGGGATATTCGCGCTTGCGTTTCGCCGACGCGCTGAAACTCGCCGTTCTCCAATACCCGCAGCAATTTCGGTTGCAAGTCGAGGGGAAGTTCGCCGATTTCATCGAGAAACAGTGTGCCATCGCCGGCATCTTCGAAGTAACCGGATTTGTTGGCGGTGGCGCCGGTGAAGGATCCTTTGGCGTAGCCGAACAGCGTCGGTTCAACGAGGTTAGGAGAAATCGCCGCACAATTGAGTGCAAAGAAGGGGCGCTCCTTTCTGTCCGTCTGGCGATGCAGGCAGCACTGGGCAACGATTTCCTTGCCGCTACCCGACTCGCCTTCAATGAGTACCGGGAACGGCGAGTTGGCGTATTGACGGGTCTGCTCATGCAGTTTCAGGATCGGCAGGCTGGCGCCCAGCAGCTCGCATTGGCTGGCCTCCCTGGCGCCGGCAAGTGCGGTCTTTTCGGCATCGTCCAACGCCAGTACCCTGAGCAAAACCTCGCGCAGTGATTCCGGATCGGCCGGTTTGGCGACAAACTCGGTGGCGCCCAATGCACGGGCATGCCGTCCGTGAGCCTCCTCGTTCTGGCCGGAGAGGACGACGATTTTCATGTTCGGCGAGTGCGCCAGAAGTTCCGGAATCAAGGCGAAACCTTCATCCGGACGATGCGGCAGGGGAGGCAGGCCAAGATCGATCAAAGCGATCTGGGGTTGCGCAGCGGTATTCCGCAAACGATCGATGCATTCGGCGCGGCTGGCGGCCACGGACACATCGAAATCCCGACTGAGAAAATAACTCAGGGTGTCGGTAATCAGGGAATCGTCGTCGACGATCAACAACAGCGGCTTGCCGACTTTATCGCTCATGTTCACTACATCAAGAGAGGTAAACGCTAGCCCTGGGAAGGGCGGCTCCAAGTGCGTAGTGTGACATAAATCACCCCGGGAGAAATGCGGCCATCTGGTAGAATCGAAACCTTGCGAATGACAGGCAAAAATTTGTGGGAAGTGTAATTTCCGCGTCGAGCGAACCCCTGGTTAAAATCAGCAAGCTCAGCTTCGCCTACGACCAGCGTCCGGTGCTCACCGATATCAACATGGTGATTCCGCGCGGCAAGGTGGTGGCGATCATGGGCAGCAGCGGTTGCGGCAAGACCACCACGCTGCGCCTGATCGGCGGCCAGCTCAAGCCGACCTCCGGCGAGGTTTTGGTCAATGGACAGGCGGTGCATCTGCTCGACACGAACGGGCTGTATGAGTTGCGGCGGCAGATGGGGATGCTGTTCCAGTTCGGCGCGTTATTTACCGACTTGTCGGTGTATGACAATGTGGCTTTCCAGATGCGCGAACATACCAACTTGCCCGAAGAACTCATCAATGACATGGTGATGATGAAATTGCACTCCGTCGGACTGCGCGGCGCTCACGACCTGATGCCATCCGAACTCTCCGGCGGCATGGCGCGGCGCGTGGCGCTGGCCAGGGCGATCGCCCTGGACCCGATGCTGATCATGTACGACGAGCCTTTTGCCGGCCTCGACCCGATCTCGCTGTCGATCATCGGCGAGCAGATTCGCCGCCTGAACGACGCGCTGGGCGCGAGTTCCATCATCGTCACCCACGACGTGCAGGAATCGCTGAAGATCGTCGATTACGTTTATTTTGTTTCTGAGGGTAAGATCGTTGCCGAGGGTACCGCTGAGGAGATCAAGGCATCCAAGGCGCCCTACGTTCATCAATTCGTCTGGGGAGAAGCCGACGGGCCGGTGCCCTTCCAATACCCCGCTGCAGCCTACGGCGAGGAAATCATGGGAATAAAGGAGACGTCCCTTGGCTGATACCCCCAAACCGAAATCGAATAAGAACTCCAAAAAAGCTGGCTCGGGCAAACCGATCCCCAGCAATCGCCGGGTAAGCCACGCCGGGCGGATGGCCCATGTGTCTTCGAAAGCGCCGGCAATTGGCAAGATAGTTCAATTGCTTACCGGCTTTGGCCATAGCCTGACCGAATTTCTCTGGAGTCTTGGCTTTGCCGCCCGTTTCTTTCTGGCTGTGCTGCTGCATTCGGGCATGGCCTTGCGTCGCTTCCAACTGACCATTCGGGAGCTCTATTTCACCGGCGTGCTGAGCATTATCATTATTCTGGTTTCCGGCTTGTTCGTCGGCATGGTGCTCGGCTTGCAGGGTTATGAAACGCTGCAACGCTACGGTTCGAGCGAAGCGCTCGGAGTTCTGGTGGCTCTGTCGCTGGTGCGCGAACTGGGGCCGGTGGTTGCCGCGCTGCTGTTCGCCAGCCGCGCCGGTTCGGCGATTACTGCAGAAATCGGCTTGATGAAGGCCACCGAGCAGCTCTCGGCGATGGAGATGATGGCGGTTAACCCGATTGCCCGTGTGGTTGCGCCGCGTTTCTGGGCCGGCGTCATATCCATGCCGCTGCTGGCGGCGTTGTTCTCGGCAATGGGTATTTTCGGCGGGTATCTGGTGGGGGTAGTGCTGATCGGGGTTGACGTGGGCTCTTTCTGGTCGCAAATGCAGGCCTCGGTCGATTTTCGCGAGGATATCGTGAATGGCGTCATCAAAAGCTTCGTTTTCGGTATCATCATCAGTTGGATTGCGGTATTCGAAGGTTACGATTCCGATCCAACCGCCGAAGGCGTGTCACGCGCCACGACAAATACCGTGGTAACCTCGTCGCTATCGGTCCTCGCTGCCGATTTCATTCTTACCGCATTAATGTTCCGGGGAGCGTAACGTAAAATGAACCGTGCAACACTTGACCTGTGGGTTGGCATATTCGTCGCCATCGGCTTGGGATCGCTGCTGTTCCTGGCGCTCAAGGTGGGTAATCTGTCGCTATCAAGCAGTGGCGAGATGTATCAGTTGCAAGCCAAGTTCGACAACATCGGCGGTTTGAAAGTACGCGGCGCGGTGAAGAGCGCCGGGGTGGTGGTGGGACGCGTTTCCCAGATCCAGTTGGACCCCGAAGCCTTTGTCGCCGTGGTCACCATGCATATCAACAGCACCTACAAGTTCCCTAAGGATACCTTTGCCACCATCAACACCTCGGGGCTGCTGGGAGAACAATATATCGGTTTCGAAGTCGGTGGGGATACCCAGATGCTTAAAGACGGCGATGTGGTGAAGAAGACCCAGTCGGCGGTGGTGCTGGAGAAACTCATCAGCCAATTCATGTTCAGCAAGGCTGGCGAAGACGCCGGTGGCGGCAAGAAGTAGGGGCCCACCGGCGTGAGAAGAGAGGATAGGTTTGTGACTAAGGTCTTTGAAAAGACCATCCGGCTTCTGGCAATGCTGGCGGCGGCGTCAGTTATGGTCGGACTGTTGAACGGTTGCGCCACGACAGGAAATTCCAAAGATCCGATTGAGGGGTACAACCGCGTCATGTTCGCCTTCAACGATGGGGTCGACAGGGCTGTGGTCAAACCGTTGGCGCAGGGCTATGTCGCCGCAGTGCCGGCGCCAGTACGCACCGGTGTAGCGAACTTCTTCGGTAATATTGCAGATGTTTTCATCGCCGTGAACAATCTGCTTCAGGGCAAGCTGCCGGAGGCGGTGGGCGACATCGGGCGGGTAGTCATCAACAGCACCGTAGGCTTGGTCGGCGTGATCGATTGGGCGAGCGACGTGGGACTGGAAAAACACGACGAGGACTTCGGTCAGACTTTTGGTCGCTGGGGTGTCGGCGACGGTCCTTATGTGGTCTTGCCGATTTTCGGACCGCGCACGATGCGCGACGCCTTTGCCCAAGTACTTGATACGCACGTCGATCCGGTTGCCGAAGTGGATCACGTCCCGACACGCAACACGCTTGTGGCAACGCGCGGCATCAGCGATCGAGCCGATTTCCTGTCGGCCGACAAAATCCTCCAGGAGGCGGCACTCGATCGTTACGCCTATGTCCGCGATGCCTATTTGCAGCTACGTCGCAGCAAGGTCTATGACGGTAATGCACCGCGTTTGAAGGAAGATGAATAACACCTCACCCCAGCCATAAGGAATTCGCATGAAATTGTTTTCTCTGCTCGTGGCAGGTTTTACCCTGTTGTTGCCCGCCGTTGCGCAGGCACAAAAATCGCCCGTCGATATCGCGCCAGACCAGTTGATCAAGAACGTCAGTAACGAAGTTCTGGAGATTGTCCGCAAGGACAAGGACATTCAGTCCGGTAACAGCAAAAAAGTGCTTGATTTGGTCGAAGCCAAGGTACTGCCGAATTTCAATTTCACCCACATGACGCAACTCGCCCTGGCCCGGGATTGGCGCGTCGCCACGCCGGCACAGAAAGCAACCTTGACTGAAGAGTTTCGGACGCTGCTGGTGCGCACCTACTCGAAGGCATTGACCGAGTACAAAAATCAGACCATTGAGTTCAAGCCATTGGCAATGAAGCCTGGTGAGACCGATGTCAAAGTCCGCACCAATATCGTCCAGCCTGGCGCCAAGCCGGTTGCTCTCGACTACTTTGTCGAAGCGCTTCCGCAAGGATGGAAAGTCTATGATATCGAGGTTAGCGGCATCAGCCTGGTGACCAATTATCGCGAGTCGTTTGCCACTGAGGTTCGCAACGGCGGCATCGATGGTTTGATCGCGACGCTGCAAACGAAAAATCGCAGCGCGGAATCCAAATGATCCGTGCCGCCGGAAATCTGGTTGAGGTGTCGGGCGCCATGACCCTGCCCGGCGCCAGCGAACTATTGGCGCAAGGCAGTGCCGCACTGGAAACCCCTGAAACCTTATTCGATCTGGCTGCGGTCACCGATGTCGATTCATCCTCGATCGCCGTGATTTTCGGCTGGGTGCGGGAAGCACGCCGGCAGGGCAAGACGGTCCGTATCGCGCATCCGCCGCATGAGTTATTAACCCTGGCGGATGTCTACGGCGTCACCGAGCTGCTGCCGCTTGGCTGAAGCATGCCGGAACGGCACGCGCAGCAACCCATGACGCCGGCAATCAGCATCCGCCAGGTGACCAAGCGTTTTGGCTCGGTCCAGGCGCTTGCCGGGATCGACCTTAATGTCCAGCAAGGCGAGTTTTTCGGCTTGCTCGGCCCCAACGGCGCCGGCAAGACCACGCTGATCTCCGCGCTGGCAGGATTGGTTCGCCTGGACAGCGGCCACATCGAGATTCTCGGCTGCGATGTCGTCGCCGACTACCGCAATGCCCGGCGCCAGGTTGGCGTGGTGCCGCAGGAGCTGGTGTTCGACCCATTCTTCAGCGTACGCGAGACGCTCAACATTCAGTGCGGCTACTTTGGCATCCGGCAGAGCCGCGGGCGCGATGCCTGGATCGACGAAGTCCTCGAAAACCTTGACCTGACTGCCAAGGCAAAAGCCAATATGCGCTCGCTTTCCGGCGGCATGAAACGCCGCGTGCTGGTGGCACAGGCATTGGTGCATCGGCCGCCGGTGATCGTGCTTGACGAACCTACCGCCGGGGTCGATGTCGAGCTGCGCCAGACGCTGTGGCAGTTCATTCGGCGTCTCAACCGTGACGGTCACACCATCGTCCTGACCACGCACTATCTGGAGGAGGCCGAAAGCCTGTGTACGCGCATCGCCATGCTCAAGGCTGGCCGTGTGGTAGCGCTCGATACCACGGCCAACCTGTTGCAGCGCTTTTCCGCCCATGCCTTGCGACTGCGGCTGAGTCAGGACGCCCGATTGCCACCGGCGCTGGCGCAACGCGCCGAAATCAAGGAGGGGGTCTGTTCGATCCCCTTCGAACGCTTTGATCAGATCGAGCCATTACTGGCTGAGCTGCGCAGCTGCGGTTGTCACCTGGACGAGTTGGAAATTGGCAAGCCCGACCTTGAAGACGTGTTCGTCAGAGTGATGCGTGGGCAGCAAGGTAGCGCACTGTCATGATTGGTTTCACTACCCTGCTCTACAAGGAAGTATTGCGCTTCTGGAAAGTGGGATTCCAGACCGTCGCCGCGCCGGTGATCACGGCCTTGCTGTATCTGCTGATTTTCTCGCATGTCCTCGAGACCCATGTGAAGGTGTATGAGACCGTGAGCTACACTGCGTTTCTGGTGCCCGGCCTGGTAATGATGTCGATGCTGCAGAATGCCTTTGCCAACTCCTCGTCTTCGCTGATTCAGTCCAAGGTCACCGGCAGCATTATCTTCGTCCTGTTGCCGCCGATTTCCTACCAGGCTTTCTATCTTGCCTACGTGCTGGCGGCAGTGGTGCGCGGCATCTCGGTAGGCGTTGGGGTACTGTTGGCAACCCTGTGGTTTGCCCCGCTGCAATTTGTCGCGCCGCTGTGGATCATCGTTTTCGCCTTGCTCGGCGGAGCGATTATGGGCAGCCTTGGCGTCATCGGTGGAATCTGGGCGGACAAGTTCGACCAGTTGGCGGCTTTCCAAAATTTCCTGATCATGCCGCTGACCTTCCTGTCCGGCGTGTTCTACTCGATTCATTCACTGCCGCCGTTCTGGCAGCAGGTATCGCATTTCAACCCGATTTTTTACATGATCGATGGTTTCCGCCACGGTTTCTTCGGCGTTTCCGACGTCTCGCCGTGGCATAGCCTGGTCGTCGTCTCCGTCTGCTTCGTGCTGCTCACAACCCTGACCCTGGTGCTGCTCAAGCGCGGCTACAAGCTCAGGGCCTAAAGGAACCGACATGCTTGACCCGCAACGGATCAAAGAATGGATTAGCGCAGGTTTGAGCTGCGAGCATATAACCGTCGACGGCGACGGCCAGCATTTCGCCGCGCTGATCGTCAGCACCGAGTTTGCCGGCCTGAACCGTGTCAAGCGCCAGCAACGCGTCTACCAGCCCCTCAAAGACAAGTTGGACTCAGGAGAACTGCATGCGCTGTCGATGCAGACCCTGACGCCCGAAGAATGGAAGGCCACCCATGGATAAGCTGCTGATCGAAGGCGGCGTGCCGCTGGCCGGGGAGATCGCCATTTCCGGCGCCAAGAATGCCGCGCTGCCATTGCTCTGCGCCGCGCTGCTTACCCGCGAGCCGGTCACCTTCACCAATGTGCCGAAGCTCAACGATGTCGGCACCATGCTCAAGTTGCTGGCGCAAATGGGCGTGAAGGTCGCCAGGGAAGCAGACAGCGTGACGCTGGAGGCGTCTGGCCTGGACAACCCGGTGGCACCCTATGAACTGGTCAAGACCATGCGCGCCTCGATTCTGGTGCTCGGCCCGCTGGTAGCACGCTGCGGCGAAGCGAAAGTATCGCTGCCAGGCGGCTGCGCCATTGGCGCCCGGCCGGTGGATCAGCACATCAAGGGGCTGACGGAGATGGGCGCAGCGGTTGCCGTCGAGCATGGCTATGTCCATGCTCGTACCACCCGCCTCAAGGGTGCGCGCCTGTTCACCGACATGGTGACGGTCACCGGCACCGAGAACCTGATGATGGCGGCATGCCTGGCCGATGGCGAAACCGTGATCGAGAACGCCGCGCGCGAGCCGGAAGTAGTCGATCTGGCGAATTGCCTGGTCGCCATGGGCGCGCGGGTTTCCGGCGCCGGCTCGGACGTTATCCGCATCCAGGGTGTTGCCAGCCTGCATGGAACAACCCACCGCATCATGCCCGACCGCATCGAGACCGGCACCTACCTTTGCGCTGCCGCGGTAACCGGGGGCAACATCCGCCTGACCGGTACTTCGGCCAGCTACCTCGATGCGGTGATTGACAAGCTGATGGATGCCGGCTGCGAGGTGATTCAGGAACGCTCGGCGATCAGCCTCAAGGCACCGCCAAGGCTCACTGCCGTCAGCCTGCGTACTTCCCCCTATCCGGCCTTCCCCACCGACATGCAGGCGCAATTCATGGCGCTCAACGCCGTCGCCGACGGCACCGCGGTAATTCGCGAGACGATCTTCGAGAACCGTTACATGCACGCCGTGGAACTGATCCGCCTGGGCGCCGACATCAGGATCGACGGCAATACCGCGGTGGTGCGCGGCGTCGCCAAGCTCGACGGCGCCACGGTGATGGCCACCGATCTGCGCGCCTCCGCCAGCCTGGTTATCGCCGGCCTGGTGGCGCAAGGCGAGACGCTGATCGAGCGCATCTACCACCTTGATCGAGGCTACGAAAATTTGGGGCAGAAGCTCGGGGCGCTGGGTGCGCGGGTGCGGCGGGTGAAATAGGCGCTTCACCGCGTAGATCGCAGAGAAAGAAGGGTTTCTCCGTGGGCTCCGTGTCCTCTGCGGTAAAATGCTTTTTTCCCTTTGGGTCAAACTGTGAACGGCATCACCATCGCTCTTTCCAAGGGCCGCATCTTCGAGGAAACCCTGCCGCTGTTGGCGGCGGCAGGCATCGTGCCAACCGAGAATCCGGAATCCTCGCGCAAGCTGATCATCGAAACCAACCGGCCGGATGTGCGGGTGGTGATCGTGCGTGCTTCGGATGTGCCGACCTACGTCCAGTACGGCGCCGCCGATCTGGGCATCGCCGGCAAGGATGTGCTGCTGGAACATGGCGGCCAGGGTCTGTATCAACCTCTCGACCTGAAGATTGCCGCCTGCCGCATGTGCGTGGCAGTGCCGGTCGGATTCGATTATGCGGCGGCGGTGCGCAGCGGCGCCCGTTTGCGCGTAGCGACCAAATATATCCATACTGCCCGCGAGCACTTCGCCGCCAAGAGCGTGCATGTCGACCTGATCAAGCTCTACGGTTCGATGGAACTGGCGCCTCTGGTCGGCTTGGCCGATGCCATCGTCGACCTGGTGTCGAGCGGCAGCACGCTGAAGGCCAATAATCTGCTGGCGGTTGAGGAAATCATGAAAATTTCTTCGCGGCTGATCGTCAACCAGGCGGCCCAGAAGATGAAACGCGAAGTGATTCAGCCGCTGCTCGACGCCTTTGCCGGAGCAATCCAGTGAGAATTCGCCGCTATTCCACACGCGAACCGGAATTCCTCGCGCAACTCGACGCGCTGCTGGCGTTCGAAGCTTCCGCCGATGCGGGCATTGAGAAGGCTGTCGCCGAAATTCTTGTTAATGTGGGTACTCTCGGCGATGACGCCGTGCTCGACTACACCCGGCGCTTCGATCGCCTTGACGTGAAGACGATGGCAGAACTGGAGATATCGTCGGCCGAACTCGGCGCCGCTTTCAATGGCCTGCCAGAACAGCAGCGCCAGGCGCTGGAACAGGCCGCCAAGCGGATCCGCTCCTACCACGAACGGCAGAAAGCCGAGTCTTGGGAATATACCGAGAGCGATGGCACGCGGCTCGGCCAGAAAATCACTCCGCTCGATCGCGTCGGCTTGTATGTGCCGGGAGGCAAGGCCGCTTATCCTTCGTCGGTGCTGATGAATGCGCTGCCGGCCAAGGTTGCCGGCGTCAAGGAAATGCTGATGGTGGTGCCGACGCCGCGCGGCGAGAGAAACGCGCTGGTGCTGGCCGCGGCCCATCTGGCCGGTGTCGACCGGGTGTTTGCCATCGGCGGGGCGCAGGCGGTGGGGGCGCTGGCCTACGGCACGCAGACCATCCCCCAAGTGGACAAGATCGTCGGTCCCGGCAATGCTTACGTCGCCGCCGCCAAGCGCCGAGTTTTCGGCGTGGTCGGTATCGACATGGTGGCCGGCCCTTCGGAAGTGCTGGTGATTGCCGACGGCAGCGCCAACCCGGACTGGGTGGCGATGGACTTGTTCGCCCAGGCCGAGCACGACGAACTGGCGCAATCCATCCTGCTTTGCCCGGATGCGGATTTCATCGAACGCGTGCAGCAGAGCGTCGACAAGCTGCTGCCGGGCATGCCGCGGTGCGAAGTGATTACCGCCTCGCTGACCGGCCGCGGCGCGCTGATCCTGACGCGCGACCTGATCGAGGCCTGCACCATCGCCAACCGCATTGCCCCCGAACACCTGGAACTGGCGGTGGCGGAGCCGAAACCGCTGGTAGACCGGATTCGCCATGCCGGCGCAATATTCATAGGGCATTACTCCTCCGAGTCGCTTGGCGACTATTGCGCTGGTCCCAACCATGTGCTGCCCACTGCACGCAGCGCGCGTTTTTCCAGCCCGCTCGGCGTCTATGACTTCCAGAAGCGCAGCAGTCTGATCGAAGTATCGGCCGCCGGCGCGCAGACGCTCGGCCCGATCGCTGCGACACTGGCGCACGGTGAAGGGTTGACCGCCCACGCGCGGGCAGCGGAACTGCGCCTGAAAAACTGATCTGCAACCTTCGCCGGCAGCAGGCCGGAGACGGGGATAGTAAAATGCACATTCCAAACAGCCTAGGAGGACACCATGATTGGCTATGTAACTCTGGGAACGAATGACCTGGCGCGTGCGGCGTCCTTTTATGACGCACTGCTGGCCGAGATTGGCGCCAAACGCACGATGGAACTCGACCGTGGCATCGCTTGGGGTGTGGCGCAGGATAAGCCGAGTCTTGTCATCATGAAACCATACGACGGCAAGGTGGCCAGCGTCGGCAACGGCGTCATGGTTGCGTTGGCCGTTGATTCTCGCGAGAAGGTCGATCGCGTCTATAAAAAGGCGCTTGAACTCGGCGGCAAGGATGAAGGCCCGGCAGGTCCGCGCGGCGAAGGTTTCTACGCGGGTTACTTCCGCGATCTGGATGGCAACAAGCTGGACGTTTTTTGCCTTGGTTAGAGCTTCAGCCATCCTTGGTCCGCTTAAGAAGGCGGCCGCTTCCGGTCGAGTTGTGCCGGTTGCCTGATGAACACTGACGGCAGCGCCGGCGTTAGCCGCCACTGCGCTTCCCGCAACCACGCTTGGCGGCAGCCCGATGAGTGCTGAAATTGATTTTCCCGCCGATGGTGGCCGGCTCCAGCTAAAGTTTGGCCGCCCGCGCCAAGTTTTCCAGGCGACAACCCTGGATCAGGTCATTCCGGCGATCGCCATGGCGCAGCATGAGGCCCAAGCCGGGTGCTGGGTGACAGGATTCGTGGCGTACGAAGCGGCACCCGCATTCGATGGCGCGCTACGGGTCCATGATCCCGAACCGGACTTGCCCCTCGCTCATTTTGCCATTCACGATGCACCTGTGACCCACCCCGACACGCACCACGGCGATTGCCGATCCGGCCCCTGGCGGATGGAGATCGACCGCTTAGGTTTTGATCACGCTGTTGCCGCGATCCGCGCAGACATCGGCGAGGGACGTTTCTACCAGACCAACTTGACGACGCGTCTGCGCACCGATTTTTCCGGTGACTCCAGCCTTTTCTACCGGACGCTTCACACGGGACAGCCAGACGGCTATTGCATATACCTGGATGGCGGC
Organism: Sterolibacterium sp.; assembly: GCA_028713555.1. GTDB lineage: Bacteria > Pseudomonadota > Gammaproteobacteria > Burkholderiales > Rhodocyclaceae > JACRAR01. Next base: position 122,509 of record JAQTOA010000001.1, read on the forward strand.
GACTGGCAGATTCTCTCGGTGTCGCCCGAATTGTTCTTCGACTGGACCCCCTCGGGACGTTTGGCAACGCGGCCGATGAAGGGAACCGCGGCGCGCCATGCGGATGCTGCGGCCGACTACGCGGCGGCGGTTGCCTTGCGGGGTTCGGAGAAAGAGCGTGCCGAGAACCTGATGATTGTCGATCTGTTGCGCAACGACCTTTCCCGGGTAGCGCAACTTGGCAGTGTTGATGTTCCCGCGCTGTTCGATATTCAGGCACTGCCCACCGCCTGGCAAATGAGTTCCAGCGTGAAATGCCTGACCCGGCCGGGAACCGGTCTGGTCGATATCTTCAATGCCTTATTTCCATGCGGCTCGGTGACCGGCGCGCCAAAGGTGACGGCAATGCAGTCGATCGTTGAGAACGAACGGTCCCCGCGCGGCGCCTACTGCGGTGCTATCGGATTGATCCGGCCCGGCGGCCATGCCACTTTCAACGTCGGCATCCGCACCGTGACCCTCCGCGGGACGCGTGCGGAATGCGGCGTCGGCAGCGGCATCACCTTCGACTCCCGCGCTGCCGAGGAGTTTGACGAGTGGTTGGTCAAACGACGTTTTCTGCTCCGCGCCAGCGCCGATTTCAAGTTGATTGAAACTCTTCGTTTGGAGAACGGGCGATTCTGGTTATTGGAGCGCCATCTTGAGCGTCTGGGGCGTTCCGCAGAACATTTCGGATTCGACTTTCCCATGGACGGCGTTTGTCATGCCCTCGCCGAATTGGCGGCGTCCCATTTGGCCAATTCCTGGCGTGTCCGGCTGCTGATCGACCGCCAGGGCGAAACCAGCCTGGAAGCGCGTCGTCTTGAGCCAGACGCCGCCGAGGTGACCATCGCTTTGGCTGGCGCCCCGATACTGAGCAATAACGAATCCCTGCGCCACAAGACGACGGAGCGGAGTGCGTATGCCCCCCATGCTCCATGCCCCAACAACTTTGATACGCTGCTTTGGAACGAACGCAATGAGATCACTGAATTTACCAAGGGTAATGTCGTCGTGAAAATTGATGGCCGCACCCTGACTCCTCCGCTGTCCTGCGGCTTGTTGCCTGGCGTGATGAGGCAGGAACTCCTGGACTCCGGCGACATCGAAGAAGGGATTGTGGCCCTTGGCGATTTGAGCCGTGCAGCGGGAGTGTGGTTCATCAACAGCGTGCGCGGCAGGGTGGTTGCCCGATTCGCGGATCAGCCGCAGTCGCGTACGGAAACGCCATGATCGAACTCCTGCTCAACCCCGCAGCCTGGATTGCCTTCTTCACGCTGACGGCGCTGGAACTTATTCTCGGCATCGACAACATTATTTTCATCTCGATCCTCGTCGACAAACTGCCTCGCGAGAAGAGGAAGACCGCCCGACGGCTTGGCCTGTTCCTGGCGATGTTCATGCGCATCTGGCTGCTGTTGTTGCTGGCGTGGATCGTCGGCCTGACCGAGCCGGTGCTTACGTTGTTCGGCCACGGCATCTCCGGACGCGACCTGATCCTGATTTCCGGCGGCCTGTTCCTGATCTGGAAGAGCACCGGCGAAGTGCACCAGCTTCTCGAAGGCGAGGAAGGTGAAGCATCGCACAGGGTGGCGTCGAGTTTCGCCGGCGTCATCATCCAGATCATGGTGATCGATCTGGTCTTCTCGCTCGACTCGATCATTACCGCCGTCGGCATGGTGAGTGAGGTGGCGGTGATGATTGCCGCGGTGGTCGCTTCGGTGGGACTGATGATGCTGTTCGCCGAGGCAATCGGCCGCTTCGTTTCCGATCATCCGACCATCAAGATGCTGGCGTTGTCCTTCCTCGTTGTCATCGGCGTGGTGCTGATTGCCGACGGCTTCGGGCACCACGTGCCGAAAGGCTACATCTACTTCGCCATGGCCTTCTCGGTCGGCGTCGAAATGCTCAATATCCGCATGCGCAAGAAGGCGCTGAAACCCGTCGAGCTGCGCGAGCCCTATAGCCGCGAAACAGACTGATCTGTAGACCTTCACTTCTCCATGACTTGGCGAACTTCCCTACCTTAAATTGTTACGGCTGACAGGGAGCAGGTCAATTGTCGAAAAGCGACCGGAGCAATATCAGGGCAAGTAACGGCGTGCGTAGCTTTGTGCGCGGGCGGTGTATTGTTGTGCTCGCTGTTGCGGCGTCACCCCGGTCGCCTCAGGCAGCAGTTGCGGCACATCGGCGAGCTTGACGACCTTGACCGAGCGTACTGCACTATCGACCGACGTCAACGTTGGCGGCAGCGCCTGCCAGCGGATCAGGACCAGGCCTTCATGCAGTCCCTCGGTGTCCACCCAGTTGCGGACACCGGGATCGTTGGCGGAAACGACATAGCTGTAACTGCCATCGGCATCGGCTTCGGCCATCGTGCCGTTGAGGCTGCCGTTGGCATGGATGGGGTCGCGTGAACGCAGCCAGGGATCGTCCACTACGATTGACAGGAACTTGGCACCCAGGCGGTTGACGTTGATCAGCAATGCCTCGTCGTCCGCCAGCTTGAACTGGCCGTTGACGTTGAAGCCCCAGCCGCCGCCGCGCAGCCAAGGCTTGGACAGCAGGTTGGGCTGCTTGTTGACGAGCCCTCTGGATTTGAACCAGTAGTTGGTGTTGGCACCATTTTCCAGCAAGTAGGCCGCGCGTTCCGCCATTTGCCGGAAGTTTGCCGGCTTCGCCGCCGGCGCGTCATCGACGCGCTTGACTCGGATATCGAATGGACGTTGTTTATCCCAATCATCCATGCTGTCACGGATCCAAACGGTGCGCGCATCGGCAGTGCTCTGGATATGGTTGACGCGACCGTTGGCGGAATCGCCATCGATCGTGACCTTGAAAGAACCATCGGCCTCAGTCTTGATGTCGCGATCCTGCAGGCCGCCGATTACCTCATCGAGAAAGTGTTTGGTATCCTCACCCATAAGGGAATACATCAGCATGATGCTGAACTGCGTTGGTACCGGGCCGCGCGGTCGAACCATCACTTCATAGCGGCTTGTTCCATTGATTGGAAAGAAGCGATAAACCTGGTCCGGGTTGTCCACCGTCCAGCGGGAGCCCAGCTTCTTGTGCTTGCCCCAGGTGATCGGCGCCGTGTTCCACCAGATCATCTTGGGATCGGTCGGGTCGCCGTTTGCCGCGCCTAGCGCAGCCGCAGCCGCAAGCTCATCCACGGCGCCATGCAGGGTCTTCTGCCCATCCGGCGTTGCAGCCGATGGGTCAGCCTGATAGCGCTTGAGAACCTCTGCCCTTTGCTTTTTCATTTCGGGCGAAGCCAACAGTTTCGCGACCAGCGCTTCGACCTTGATTTGATCTTCAGTGAACAAGGGAGTGGTATCACTCGCTGCTATCGCACTGCTCATGGCGCCAACGCCCAATTCAATCACCGCCAGCGCCATCGACAACAGATGTGGATGCAAGGGTCTTAACTGCAACTTTGTCTGCATTACTTTCTCCGTCCTTTGTGATGGCCGATACACGGCTCCGCCAGGTTAACGAATGAAAACCATGTATGCAAATTAAATCCAAGAAACAGACATTGCGCAGGGAATTGATACCGACTGGTGTTTGCCTGTCCTTCCCCTGACCTTCAATACTAAATTCCGTGCGTCCCGTTTGCCCCATCCAATGTGGAACGCCAGGGTCTTGATGGGAAACGACAGTACGGAACATACGGCCCCGGCTGGTTATGACCGACTCCGCTAACAGGGTTCCAGCTGTCCGCTATGGCCGAGATTCTGCCAGTGCCTTCTGACCATCGTTGTGGTTGATCTGGTCAGGAATGTACTCCAAATCGCCGTGGCCGATGACAACTGGAAAGCCATCGATCGGCATCGCCTGACCCACCAGCGATTCCAGCGTTGAATCCGGAACCATGAGGTCGGCCTCGTCATAACTGAAGCCGTCCCGGCGCGCTCATCACTGAGCACGCCGATTTTGGCAGGGGGCGATCCACAGGATCGCCCCCTTCACTCACTTGCCGAAATTTCCCGCAGCCTCTTTTTCCATGCGCTTGCGGGTTCTTACCGGCAAGTAGTTGCAGAAGGGTTCCTCGGCAAGGTAGTCGCCATAGACCGCGTCGGCGCGGGCGCGGCAGCCGCCACAGACGTTGATGTACTCGCACTCTCCGCACTTGCCGGTGTATTTTTTGAAATCCCGCAATTCGTTGAAGACCTTGGAGTTGAACCAGAGATCCTTGAACTTCATCTGCTTGACGTTGCCCACCAAGGAATGGAAATAGGAGCAAGGCTTGAGGTTGCCGAAGCAATCGATAAGACAGATGGTCTGGGCGGCAATGCAACCCTTGCCTCCGCCGGTGGAAAAGGTCAGGGAGCGGCGCTTGAAATCCACGCCTTCGGCCTTGGCTATCTGCGGCACGATGCGATAGTAATGCGGCGCGCAGGTCGGCCGCATGAGGATCTCGTTCTCTTCCTTCTCCTGCTGGTAGTGCCAGGAGAGAATTTCCTCGTAATCCTCCTTGCTGATGAGTTCGCTCATGATGTCCTCGCCGCGACCGGTGGGCACGATCATGAACATGTACCAGGCGGTGGCCCCGAGACCCTTGGCGGCCTTGAAGGTGGCGCCGATATCGTGCTGGTTGCGCTTGGTGAAGGAGGAGTTGATCAGGAACTTGATGCCGTTGCGCTTGAGCGTCTCGGCGCCGCGCACAACGCCCGCGAAGGCTCCCGGAGAGGAGCGGAAATCGTCGTGAATCGCCGCACAGGAACCATCGAGAGACATGGAGACCATCTTGATGTCGGCGTCGAGCATCTGGCGACAAACCTCGTCGGTGATCAGGGTGCCGTTGGTGGCCATGCACATGCGCAATCCCTTGGCCGTGCCGTAGCGGGCAATCTCGAAGATGTCCTTGCGGATCAGGGGTTCTCCGCCGGAGAGCACCATGACAGGCTTGCTGACTTCACAGATGTCGTCGATGAGCCTGAATGCCTCTTCCGTCGAAAAATCTCCCTCGGACGACAACATGTCCGAGGAGCAACGGCAATGCACGCATTTGAGGTTGCAGCGCTGGGTGGTTTCCCAGGCCAGCCACTTGGGGATGAATTCTTCGTTTTTCACTGACATTGATGCTCCTGCGGCGGTTGTGTTGGAGCCGGCGAGTAACCGGATTTGCCAATGCTACCCTAGTGCGTTCAAATTTTTCGATATCGCCTCGAACAGACCTCGGCTTGTCGCGGCTGGCACTTCGCAACAATGAGAATATTCAGCCGAGGATTGCCCGCAATGAGGCGATCAACGTCTGGCATTGCTCATCGGTACCGATGGTGATGCGCAGGAACTGATCGATGCGCGGCTGGTTGAAGTGGCGCACGATGATGTTGCGCTTGCGTAGCGCCGCCGCCAACCTGGCGGCATCGTGCCCGGGGTGGCGGGCGAAAATAAAGTTGGCCGCCGAGGGCAGCACTTCGAAACCCAATGCCCGCAGATTTCCGACCAGCGCCTCGCGGCTGAGGATGACGGTTTGCCGCGTTTGCTCGAAATAGGCGCGGTCCTCGCAGGCGGCGACTGCGCCGGCAATCGCCAAGCGGTCGAGCGGATAGGAGTTGAAGCTGTTTTTGACCCTTTCCAACGCTTCGATCAACCCGCTCTGGCCGAACGCGAAGCCGACCCGCAGGCCGGCCAGGGAATGCGATTTGGAGAGTGTCTGCACCACCAGCAGGTTGGCATATTTATCGATCAGCGGAACTGCCGATGCCGCGCCTTCGCCAAAAGCGATATAGGCTTCGTCGATGACCACCACCGATTCGGTGTTGGCGGCGAGCAGGCGCTCAATCTCGGCCAGCGCCAGCAGGCCGCCGGTGGGGGCGTTCGGATTTGGAAAGATGATGCCGCCGTTAGCTTGCAGGTAATCGTCGATGCGAATCTCGAAGTTGCTGCCAAGCGGCACGGCGACATGCTCGACGCCATACAGTCCGCAATACACCGGGTAAAAACTGTAGGTGATGTCCGGGAACAAGATCGGCCGCGCGTGCTTGAGCAAGGCCAGGAAGACATGGGCGAGGACTTCGTCTGAACCGTTGCCGACGAAAACCTGCTCGGCCGAAATGCCCTGGAAGCCGGCTACGGCCTGTTTCAGGCGTTCGGCGTTGGGATCGGGATAGAGCCTAAGGCTTGCGCCGATTTCGCCGCGCAAGGCCTCCAGCACGCGCGGAGAAGGCCCATAAGGGTTCTCGTTGGTGTTGAGCTTGACGAGATTGGCGAGTTTCGGCTGCTCGCCCGGTACATAGGGCGTCAAGCCGTTGACCACGGCGCTCCAGTATTTGCTCATTACGTTTGTGTTCATGACGGATTCTGAAATTGCGGGAGACGGTAAGCAAAATTGGATGGTAGCAAGCGTGGCGCATCAATGGTAAAAAAAACCACACGGATGCACATTCCCATTGCCTTTTCTCGCGTCTTTGCGTAACTTTGCACTTTTTCGCTCAAGACATGACCATGCGGCAAGTGGAAATCGCTCGCAATACACTGGAGACTCAGGTTCGCGTCAAGCTCGATCTCGACGGCTCAGGCCAGTCCCGGCTTGCCTCGGGGATCGGCTTCCTCGACCACATGCTCGACCAGATCGCGCGCCATGGCATGCTCGACCTTGAGGTTGAGGCTAAAGGCGATCTGCACATCGATGCCCATCACACTGTCGAGGACATCGGCATTACGCTCGGCCAAGCCATCGCCAAGGCGGTCGGCGACAAGCAGGGGCTGCGCCGTTATGGCCACGCCTATGTGCCGCTGGATGAAGCCCTGTCGCGCGTGGTGGTAGATCTTTCGGGACGCCCAGGACTGGTTTTCAATGTTGAATTTACCCGGCCGCTGATCGGCGAGTTTGACGTGGACTTGGTGCACGAGTTCTTCCAGGGCTTGGTCAATCACGCTGCGATCAGCGTGCACGTCGACAATCTGCGTGGCGACAACGCCCACCATCAGGCCGAGACACTGTTCAAGGCCTTCGGGCGGGCGTTGCGCATGGCTGTCGAGCTGGACCCGCGCGCCGCCGGCAGCGTGCCATCTACCAAGGGCAGCCTTTGATCCTTTTATGAGTTGCCGCGTAGCAGTGGTGGATTACGGCATGGGTAACCTTCGCTCGGTCGCCAAGGCGATCGAGCATGTCGCCCCCGAGGATCGGGTCCTCATCACCTCGAATGCGGCCGAGATTGCCGCCGCTGATCGCGTGGTCGTGCCCGGACAGGGAGCCATGCCGGACTGCATGCGCGAACTGAAAATCCGCGGGCTTCGAGATGCCGTGGTGAGGGCCGCCAGGACTCAGCCTTTCCTGGGTATTTGCGTCGGCCTGCAAATGCTCTTCGGCCAGGCCGAGGAAGGTGGAGTCATGGGCTTGGGCGTATTACCCGGCCGGGTGCCGCGTTTTCCGCACGCGGCCATGGTCGCGCCGGACGGCGCCCGCCTGAAAGTACCGCACATGGGCTGGAACGAAGTGCGCCAAATGCCCGAAGCCGATCCCCACCCGCTCTGGAAAGGGATTGGCGATGGATCGCGGTTTTATTTCGTGCACAGCTATTACGTCGAACCGGAACTGCCCAGCATGATCGCCGGCAACACATATTACGGTATCCCCTTTACCAGCGCGGTGGCACACGATAATATCTTCGCTGTGCAATTTCACCCGGAAAAAAGCGCGCGTGATGGTTTGGCACTGCTCGCCAATTTCATGCGCTGGAACCCTTGATTCCCTACCCCCATCGATTCCTGCCTTCCCCTTATTATGCTGCTGATACCCGCGATTGACCTCAAGGACGGACATTGTGTCCGCCTCAAACAGGGTGCCATGGAAGATGTCACGGTATTCTCCGAAGACCCGGCGGCCATGGCACGACACTGGATAGAACAAGGCGCCCGCCGCCTGCACCTGGTCGACCTGAATGGTGCCTTTGCCGGCAAGCCAAAGAACGAACCGGCGATCAAGGCGATTCTCAACGAGGTTGGCGTTGAAATTCCGGTTCAACTCGGCGGCGGCATCCGCGACCTTGATACCATCGAGCGCTGCCTCGACGACGGCATCACCTACGTCATCATCGGTACGGCGGCAGTGAAGAACCCGGGCTTTCTGCATGACGCTTGCAGCGCCTTCCCCGGCCATATTATCGTTGGCCTGGACGCCAAGGACGGCAAGGTGGCAGTTGACGGCTGGTCGAAGATGACTGGCCACGATGTCATCGACTTGTCCAGAAAATTCGAGGATTACGGTGTGGAAGCGGTGATTTATACCGATATTGGTCGCGACGGAATGCTCTCCGGCGTGAATATCGAAGCCACCGTCAAACTCGCCCAAGCCTTGCACATTCCCGTCATCGCCAGCGGCGGCATTGCCAGCCTTAAAGACATCAAGGCACTATGCGCGGTGCAGGACGAAGGCATCAGTGGCGCCATTACCGGCCGCGCAATTTACGAAGGCAAACTGAATTTCAAGAAGGCCCAGGCCGAAGCCGACAAATTGTCGGCGACTCACTGACCGGTATGCTCGCCAAACGCATCATCCCGTGTCTTGACGTCAGCGCCGGACGCGTCGTCAAGGGGGTTAATTTCATCGCCTTGCGCGACGCCGGGGATCCGGTCGAAATTGCCCGCCGTTATGACGAACAAGGCGCCGATGAGCTGACCTTCCTCGATATTACTGCCAGCTCCGATCAGCGCGATATCATCTTGCATGTGGTCGAGCAGGTTGCCGAGCAGGTGTTCATTCCGCTCACCGTGGGCGGCGGCGTGCGTGCCGTGGCTGACGTGCGTCGCTTGCTGAATGCCGGCGCCGACAAGGTCAGCATGAACACTGCGGCAGTCCAGAATCCGCAACTGATAGCCGATGCCGCAGGCAAAGTCGGCAGCCAGTGCATCGTGGTTGCCATCGACGCCAAGCAATCTTCGCCGGGCTGTTGGGAGGTGTTCACACACGGCGGTCGCCAGGGTACTGGACGCGACGTCGTGGCCTGGGCGCAACAAGTGCAGGCGCTGGGGGCCGGCGAAATCCTGCTGACCAGCATGGACCGCGACGGCACCAAGAACGGCTTCGACCTGGCGCTCACCCGCGCCGTGTCGGAAGCCATCGATATCCCGGTGATCGCCAGCGGCGGCGTCGGCAACTTGCAACACCTGGCCGACGGCGTGATCGAAGGCAAAGCCGATGCCGTGCTGGCCGCCAGCATCTTCCATTACGGTGAATATACGGTGCGTCAGGCCAAGGAATTCATGCATTCGAAGGGAATAGAGGTCAGACTATGAGTGTCAAATGGCTCAGTCAGGTGAAATGGGACGAACAGGGGTTGGTGCCGGTGATCGCACAGGATGCGGCAACTGGAGAGATTCTGATGTTCGCCTGGATGAACCGCGAGGCGCTCGAGCGCACTGCCGCAGCGGGCGAAGCAATCTACTGGTCGCGTTCGCGGCGCAAGCTTTGGCACAAGGGAGAGGAGTCAGGCCATACTCAGGTCGTGCGCGAAATGCGCTTGGATTGCGACAATGACGTAATTTTGCTGAAGGTCGTGCAGACTGGCGGCATTGCCTGCCATACCGGGCGGCGTAGTTGTTTCTTCAAAAAATTTGGCGATGGCCGCTGGCAGGACGTTGAACCGGTGCTGAAAGACCCCAAGACCATCTACAAGTAGATTGCTGGACACTCCAGCAGGCCGCGCTAGAGCATGTTTTCAGTTGATCGGCGTGTCTTAGCCCCGTTACTTGCGATTGAATTCATCAACGCAGCGGGTCAGGTTGCCACCGAGATTGCCGGCATCCAGTTTGCAGTCCCCGGTTTTCTTGGCTTGGTGCTGTTTCCCCGTTACAGGAATGCCCGGACTCCCCGCTGGTTCCGGGAGTGACGACTCTTTAGCAGCGTTCTGAGCAGCTACATTCTCCTCAATTTCGCTCAGCCTCTTCTGGTATTCCACATTTTCTTTCCGGTATTTGGCCTCGGATTCCAGGATTCTTGAGTGTTGTTTCTCGAGTTGGGCGATTTCGTCCCTCTGATCTTCGATTCGATGGGCCTGGTTGAAGAGCATGGTCGACAACAAGGCGAAGGAGAAAGTCATGCCGGCGATGGCGCCGATGACCAGCACCAACAGGTAAATAAAGACACTGCGCAACGGACTTCGTGGTTCCTGCACCGCGACTTCCCTTGGCGCAGCGCCTTTGACACGCTCCTCACGAGCAGGGATTTTTTCTGGGCGGGTTTCGCGTTCAGGGTGTTTCTTATCGGCCCGAGTGTCCTCATCCCGGGATTCTTCGGCGCGCTTTTTCAGGCGCAGCAGCAAGCCACTGCTGGCATCGATCATCCGTACCACACCTGCCTGGAAGATATGCTTGAGGCGCAGCAATTGGCCGCCAATCGCCCGCCGGAGCTGCTTCAGGTTGAGCAATAGACGATTACCCGATTCCGGAGCATCCTCCTGATTCTCCTGCCGATCATCCTCTTTCCGATCTTCTTCAGACTTCATAGTGTCCCCAAAGAAATTGCTCGGCCATGCACCTGAATTTTTGTTTTGCGGTATACAGGCAGTATGATGCGTTTTTAAGCCATAGTCGACAGGCCCATCTTAACCGTGAATAGCTAAAACAGTGCAGAGCATCCGCCAGGTTTACCCCACTATCGACATCATATTCCGAGGGAGTTTACATGATCGACCCAGAAGTCATTCACCGCGTCCAGGCGACGCTGGCCGAGCGCAAAGGTGCCGCACCTGAGTCGTCTTACGTCGCCAGTCTGTACGCCAAGGGCACCGACACAATTTGCAAGAAAGTAGCGGAGGAGGCCGCCGAGGCCATCATGGCGGCCAAGGATGGCGACCACCTGCACCTGGTCCGCGAAGTCACCGACTTATGGTTTCACAGCATGATTCTACTGGCCCATTTCGGTCTGAGCGTGAATGATGTCTTGGCTGAATTTCGTCGCCGCGAAGGCATCTCGGGCATAGACGAGAAAAACTCTCGTAAACCGGAGGAAGCATGAGCGACTGCCTGTTTTGCAAGATTTCCGGCGGCGAGATACCCAGCAAGAAGATTTTCGAGGACGAGGATATTTTCGTCTTTCACGACATTCATCCACTCACTCCGGTGCATTTCATGATTATTCCGAAACTGCACATTACATCCTTGGCCGAGGCGGATATGACGCACTCGGCCATCCTTGGCAAGATGCTCGCGCTGTCAGGACGTTTGGCGCGCGAACAAGGCCTTGCTGATGGCTTCCGCACCATCATCAATACCGGAAGGATCGGCCGGCAAGAGGTGTATCATTTGCACATCCACATCCTGGGCGGGCCTGAGCCGCTGGGGTCGATGATCCGTAAATGAGGAGAAAATCATGGGCAGCTTGAGTATTTGGCACTGGCTGATCGTTCTGGTGATTGTCATGCTGGTGTTTGGCACCAAGAAACTACGCAACATCGGCTCCGACCTGGGCGGCGCTGTCAAAGGCTTCAAGGAGGGAATGCGCGAAGGCACCAGTGAGAAAAGCCCTGGCACCGAGCCTCCACCGAGTGGCCATACTCTCGAAGGCGAGATCAAGGAAAAGGTTAAAAGTTAGGCTGCATGTTTGACGTCGGCTTTTCCGAACTGGTGGTGATTGGCCTGGTGGCGCTGATAGTCATCGGCCCCGAGCGGTTGCCCAAAGTGGCGCGTACCGTCGGCATCTTGTTGGGCCGATTGCAGCGTTACGTCAATGACGTCAAAGCCGACATCAGTCGCGAGATGCAGCTCGACGAATTGAAGAAGCTACAGGAGCAGGTGTCGGCTCAGGCTCGTGACCTGGAAACCTCGGTTACGCAGGAGATGCGAGCGGTCGAGGATTCGTTGAATCGGACCATCGCGCCACCGGAAGAAACTTCCGCCGCGGACACTGCGGTACCTCTTGCTGAAGGAACAACAGCGCCCGAAGTCTCGTCACTCGCTACCGTGGCAGCGGAACCGGTGCGGCATGCGCCCGCCAATCAGCCAGAGTCCGGCCTTGACTCAGCAGCAGAAAAAATCCATGGCTGAGATTCAAGAAAGCTTCATTTCCCACCTGATCGAACTGCGCGACCGGCTGATCCGTTCAATCGTCGCCGTGATTGTGATTTTTCTCGGCCTGGTAAGTTGGGCGCGCGATATCTACACTCTCCTGGCTAAACCGATGCTGGCGGCGCTGCCTCAAGGCGGCCAGATGATCGCAACCGACGTGGCCGGCGCTTTCTTTGTGCCGATGAAAGTGACCTTGATGCTGGCTTTCCTGATCGCCCTGCCTTACGTGCTGTACCAGGCATGGGCCTTTGTCGCACCGGGACTGTATGCGCACGAAAAACGCCTAACCCTGCCGCTGCTTGTTTCCAGTGTGATCCTGTTCTTCACCGGCATGGCCTTTGCCTACTTCATCGTCTTTCCCACCGTCTTCGTATTCGTCAATAAGTTCGCGCCTGAAGGCGTGGCAGTGATGACGGACATCGACAAGTACCTTTCATTTGTCATGTCGACCTTCCTCGCTTTCGGCATGACTTTCGAGGTGCCGGTGATAGTCATCGTGCTGGTCATGACCGGCATGGTCACCGTGTCCAAGCTCAAGGAAGTGCGTCCCTACGTGGTAGTCGGCGCTTTCGTAGTCGGCGCCATATTTACCCCGCCTGACGTGCTTTCGCAGTTTCTGCTGGCTGTTCCGCTGTGGTTGTTGTATGAATTAGGCATCATCGTTGCCGGCTTTATTTCAAAACCGGCCAAGGAAACACCGCTAAGCGATGGCCAAGCCTAAGCGTCCGGCTCAGGGGCAATTTCAGCAGGCTTTTGCCTGATTCATTCCGACCGTGGCTGAGGTCGTTTGGCGATGGTGACGGAAACAATGTCTTCCTTGCCATTCCGCCGAATTTTCAGCGACGTCTGCTGGCCCGGTGTTTGCGCGGCGATGAGTTCGAGCATGCTTTGCGCATCGCCAATCGGCTTGCCGGCGACAGAAAGCAGAATATCGCCAGGTTTGATGCCGGCGCGGTCGGCAGGGCTACCGCGCATCACGCCGGCGATCATGGCGCCTTGTGTGTTGGGCAGATTGAACGACTCGGCCAGCTCGGGCGTGATTTCCTGCACTTCGACGCCGACCCAGCCACGCGTTACCGAACCGGTTTTGATGATTTGCTCCATGACGCTTTTCGCCAACGACACCGGGATCGCAAAACCGATTCCCATCGATCCGCCGCTTTGCGAGTAGATCGCGGTATTGATGCCGACCAGGTACCCATTCGAGTCAACCAGTGCGCCACCCGAATTGCCAGGATTGATGGCGGCATCGGTCTGGATAAAATTTTCAAAGGTATTGATGCCCAAATGGGAACGGCCCAACGCACTGACGATACCGTGCGTCACGGTCTGGCCGACGCCAAACGGATTGCCGATGGCCAATACCACATCGCCGACCCGCAGCGATTCGGCTGGTGCAAAAGTCACCGCCGGGAGTTTGGCGCCATTGCCGATATCGACTCGCACCACCGCCAGATCCGAGTCCGGGTCGGCACCGACCACGCGCGCCTTGAGCTTGCGGCCGTCATGAGTCGCCACTTCAATTTCGTCGGCGGCTTCGACCACGTGATTGTTGGTGAGTATGTAGCCATCCGCGCTGACGATTACCCCGCTACCCAGTCCCGAGCGGCGTTGCGGCTGCAAATCGAGGCGGTCCCCAAAGAAATGGCGGAAGAACGGATCGTTGAGGAAGGGATTGCGCGGCGCCTTGATCTCCTGGCTGGTATAGATATGCACCACCGAAGGCAGTGCCCGCTTCGCCGCATCGTTGTACGAGCCGGGCTTGCGTGTGTCGCTGACGGAGCCGGGCGCGGCTTCCTGCACTTCGACCACGCCGGCGCCGCTACCGCCCACGCCAGGCCCAAGCCATTCTGGTTTGAGGGTTTGCAGGACAAATAGCACCGCTACGCAGAAGGTGACGGTTTGCGCGAAGATTAGCCAGAGACGGTGCATACTTCGTTCCGTTTTTCGTGTTTGTTAGAGGATGGCTATGCAGCGCGACGACCTTGCCCGATATCTCGATGAATGCCTGGAAGCAGCGCGCTTCCGCGATTATTGCCCAAATGGCCTGCAAGTGGAAGGCCGCGCCGAAGTACGGCGCATGATTTGCGGCGTGACTGCCAATCAGGCACTGCTCGATGCCGCTGTGACACAGGGCGCCGATGCCGTGCTGGTGCATCACGGCTGGTTCTGGAAATCCGAGGATAGCCGCATCACCGGATTTCGCAAGCGCCGCATGGCCACCTTGCTGGCCCATGACATCAGCTTGTTCGCCTATCATCTGCCGCTCGATGCCCACCCCGACTTGGGCAACAACGCCCAGTGGGCGAAACGCCTTGGCTGGCGCATAGAGAGCCGCTTTGGCGAGCAGGAACTCGGTTTCCTCGGCGGTTGCAGCGCGGCTACGGCGGGACAACTGGCGCGCGAGTTGGAACAGGCTTTGGGGCGCCTGCCCCAATTGGTGGGAGACGCCGACCGGCCGCTAAAGCGTATCGCTTGGTGCTCTGGTGGGGGGCAAGGCTACTTTGAGCAGGCCATCGCTGCCGGCGCCGATTGTTTCATCTCCGGCGAAATCTCCGAACAAACGGTGCATCTGGCGCGCGAAACCGGCATTCCGTTCATCGCCGCCGGGCACCACGCCAGTGAGCGTTTCGGCGTTCAGGCAGTGGGCGCTCATCTACAAGAAAAGTTTGGGCTGATCTGCACCTACGTGGAAATTGACAATCCTGTTTAGGGTGAATTTGTGAATTTACTGTAGTATCGCCTTCCCTGATTATCTTGTGCCCCCAGCCAAACTTGATAGCTGGTAGGAGCGCCCACATTCCCTGGCGACGGTATTTTGATACTGGTTACAGGAGCTAGCGGAATGATGGCGTCTTTAATGACGGGTTGGCCTGAGCCGGATGAAATCAGTGCTCGCGCCGAGATAATCCTCAAATTAGGATTGGCCGCAGCCCAGTTCGACCAAGACAAGCTTAGCCCGCTGCCACCAGAAAAATCTGTCGTGGTCAGGGGGGTTCCAGAAGCCACCCCGTCCAGCATGGGGAAGGGGGCATTGATCAGGTCACTTGGAACATTCGCTGGAAGATAGGTGGGGGAAAACGCGCTGGACCCTGGCAACGAGACGAGATACTTGGCACCAACGGTTGAATCCAGGTTTCCTATCGAGCCTATGCTGAGTTGTTGTGGCAGCATATCCCTTAGCTCGCCGGTGGCTACCGGGGTCACGGTTGAAGCGGTCTGGACGCAGAGATAGCTCTTGTTGCAGCCGGCAAATGGAATACTGTAGCCACTTGGAATTTGTACGATTCTGCTTGCGCTATCCCCTGCCGCAACTGAGATGACAACCTGAACGCCATTAGCCGGATTTGCCGTAGAACCAGTGGCCAGGGTTCCGTTGAAGCCATAAGTGGCATAAGCCACAGGATAAACCGAGAAATTCGAACTGGAACCATTGCCGGCGAGCAGCCAATTGGGCGTAGTCGTTTTGCTGTAAGTAGCGGCATCGCTAAAGACGTCCATGCGCTGTCCATTGATATCCGTGACGAGTGCGGAGATCAACACTTTGGCGCAGGCTTTTGCGATAACGGGATAGTCCGCACAACCCGTCACCTGGAACTTGCTCAGTTGATAGTTATTCAAGGCGTAGTCAGCCAGCTTGCTGGTGAGAGCGGCAAGATCACGCCCATTGTGCAAGTAAGCGTATGGGGGGGTGGCAGTAGGATTGGCAGGCATGACCAAGGCATTGAAATCGGCTGCCAGAGAACCTTTGGCGATCAGCTTGTTTAGGGTTGTGCTCAAGTCATCCAGTAAGCCCAGATTGGTAAATATTGCCGTCGGGCTGGTTGTGGCTTTGACTGTTGATGTGATTGCCTTGGCGACGCTGCCGCCGCTGGTCTTGGCAAGTTCTGCCTTGGCAGTCGCTAGGTCGAGGATAACTTCGGTGGTCCCGATCGGGTTAAATTTGTTGCTGAATTGCAGTTGATCCTTGCCGCTGGTATCCCTGACAATTTGAATTCGCAAACCTTCCAGCGAGGCATCCAAGCCGGTCTTGTTCGCGGAAAAAGAAGCATCCCGGAAAAAGTCGAGCTTCGTAGTGTCGGTGATCTTGCCATCTGTCAGATTGGCCTTAATGATGGTTTTCACCAGATCCGAAGCATTCGTGACGATGGTGGCATTGCTCAGCAAGGCAATCGAGCTGGTGTTATCAACAGCGCTCAGAAACACAGGTTTGGGATCTCCGCCCAAAATTTGGGCGACTACGGCATTTGTTGCCGGCGTAATGTTGGCAATCAGAGGTGTGGTGCCGGTTTGCACCAATGAATACAGGTTGACCTGGTTTCCCATGGCATCCATGCCAGTGAGTTGAATAAACAATGGCGTTTTCGGAGAAGCTGTGGCCAGCACGAGTCGATAGGCACCATCCGCCGAATTGGTGGTGCCGCTGGCAACCAGCGCGCCAGCGGCATCGATCAGGCTTACTGGCGTTCCAGTCGCATCGACCACCTTGATAGTCGCACCGAGCAGTGGCGCACCAGTGGCTGCAACGCCAGACAGACTGGGAGGCCCGCCGGTAAGCGTCGAAGTCGTCGTCGAGGCGGTGGTTGTAGTAATCGTCGCTGTGGCCGTGGTACTGGTGCTAGTGCTAGTGCTGCTTCCAGTCTCGCCACCGCCGCCGCCTCCGCAAGCATTAAGAAACGCCAGGCCAATGATAAACAGGGCAATGTTCAATTTGCGAAGGGCATCAGATTGCATAGTGAAGTTTCTCGGAAAATTCAATTTCAGAAGTGGCACTGACAAACGAACGGACTTTATCGCAATTATTATATTTATATGGAGGAGGAAGATATTAGCGTTTGTTTGATGGATTAGCGGTAGAACGCTTTCCTATGGCTTCGAGTATGCTGCGCAGGAGATCGAGCGGCGTCGGTGGGCAGCCCCTGATGATAGCATCGACCGGGATCACGTTCGCTACTGCACCGCAGGAGGCGTAACTGGCGCCGAACTCGCCGCCATTGGCACCGCATGCACCGACGGCGATCACGAGTTTCGGGTCGGGCGTGGCAGCGTAAGTACGGCGCAGCGCCTCTTCCATGTGGCGCGAAACGGGGCCGGTGACCAATAGCATGTCAGCGTGTCGTGGGCTGGCGACGAAATGCACGCCGAAGCGTTCAATGCTGTAGTACGGGTTGTTAAGCGCCTGGATTTCGAGTTCGCAGCCGTTGCAGGAACCCGCGTCCACTTCGCGGATGGCGAGACTGCCGGAGAACTGTTCGCCAATGAGCGCCTTCAATTGTTCGCCAATTTCGGTCAGCGCCGGTTCATGGAGCTTGGGCAGTGGCTCCGTGACGATACCAAGGCGCTGAATTTTTCCGAGGATGCGCAGCATGATCTACAGGTCGTGCCCGGAATAAGATCCGTTTACCGACTTGTTGCAGACGGGGAAGTCGGGGACGATGTTGTCGTGAATCAACAGTTCAAGTGCCGGCCAGGTGGTCCATGACGGATCGCGCGGGAAAAAGCGGGCGATTCGCCCGTCCGCATCGAAGCGCACGAAACTCAGGATTTCTCCGCGCCAGCCCTCGATGAGCCCCAGACCTTCGGTGCCTGCCACGGGAGGCTTCCAGGTGACCCGGATCGGACCGGCGGGTAGTCCGACCAGCAGCCCCTCGATCAAATCGAAGGAGGCGGTAATTTCCTCAAGCCGGGTGCGCGCTCTGGCGTTGACGTCACCATAGTGATGCTGCGGAACCTTGACTGTTAGTTTGTCGTAGGGTGAGTATGGCGCATCGCGCCGAACATCGAAATTCATACCTGATGCGCGTCCCACATAACCCATGCAGCCGAGCGCTTGCGCGTATTCCGGCTTGAGTATGCCGGTGCCGCGCACCCGGTCCGCAACCGAGGGCAGATCGTTGATGATGGCCATCAGCTTGCCGATCTGTTTGCGCAGGGTGCGGGCTTCATCGCGCATGGCCGCGATGAAATGCTGATCCAGATTCACCGCCACGCCGCCGGGAACGATGCAGTCCATCATGAAGCGGTGGCCGAAAGCCGCGCGCGAGACCCGCTGCCACTCCTCGCGCAGCCGCGCGAACTGATAGAAACCGAAGGCGAAGGCGATGTCATTGAGCATTGCGCCGATGTCGCCGACATGATTGGCGACACGCTCGCGCTCGCACATCAGAGCGCGCAGCCAGATGGCGCGTGGTGGCACTTCCAGGCCGGCGGCCTTCTCCATCGCCATGCATGCTGCCCAGGCGTGAGCGACGGTGGAGTCGCCCGAAACGCGTCCGGCCAGTCGTGCCAGGCCGTCGGCATCGCGTCCTTCGGCGATTTTCTCGATGCCCTTATGGGTATAGCCGAGGCGTTCTTCGAGCCTGAGCACAGTTTCGCCCACCGCCTGAAAGCGAAAGTGCCCTGGTTCGATGATGCCGGCATGCACCGGTCCGACCGGTATTTCGTACACACCGCTGCCCTGGGCGAGCAGAAAGTTGTACTGGTGATCAGCCGGGGTCTGCGCCTGCGGCCGGCCGGCCGCAGGGAAATCCCGACGCAACGGAAACTCGGAATCCTTCCAGGCTTGATGACGGGTCCAGCGACGTTTGTCTGGGTGACCGGAGAAGACTACGCCCAGCATGTCCCGGATATGGCGTTCGGGTCGGTCAGCGCCGGGATATGAGTCGATGTGGGACCACAAAACAGGCTTGGCGCGGGGCACCGCCGTACGCGCGACCAGGTAGGCGCCGGCTTTTTCGAAACACGTGTTGACGCGGATCGTCTCGCCCATGTCCTCGCCCCAACCAGCGACCCAGCGGCAGCCCCAAGCTCGAGCCGCAATGCCGAGCCGGCTCCAGTCCACGGCTTGAACCAGGATCAGTTGCGTCGGTGCGAGTCCTGGCGACGCCTGAGCCTCGACGTACAAGCCGACATCCGTGAGGTGTCGCGAAAACGCCGCGAGTTGGCCCTGCGGCCTCATAGCGGCGAAGCACCGGAAATAAGCACGGTGGCCTGTTCGAACCAGCGCGAAAGAAACCCGGGAATCGCCAAGCCCAGCCAAAGCACCAGAAACAGATGCACCACTACCGGCAGCATGTTGGCCGCGACCGGCTTCTGCCCCGGCGGTGGCTCGCCGAAGACCATCCTTTGGACGTGACGAAACAACCCGGCGAAGGCCACGCCAAAACCGACCAGCAGTGGAATCGTCAGCCACGGCCAGGCCTTCATGGTGGCCATCAGCAGCAGAAACTCGCTGATGAATACGCCAAAGGGCGGGAAACCGGCGATCGCCACCGTGCCGAGCAGCAGCCCCCAGCCGATCGCCGGCTGGGTGCGGATCAGTCCGCGGATCTGGTCGATGCGCTGGGTACCCGCGAGCTGGCAGGCATGGCCAACGGTGATGAAGATCGCCGATTTGGTCAGCGAATGCACGGTCATGTGCAGCAGCGCGCCGAATGTGGCCAGCGGCCCGCCCATGCCGAAGCCGAAGGTGATCAGGCCCATGTGCTCGATCGAGGAATAGCTGAACATGCGCTTGACATCATGCTGGCGATGCAGAAACAAGCCGGCGACAGTGAACGACAGCAAGCCGAAGCCCATCATCAAATGGCCGGCGAGGTTGGTATGCAGCGAAGCATCCACCAGCATCTTGACGCGCACCAGGGCATACAGCGCGACATTCAGCAGCAGGCCGGAGAGCACCGCGGACATCGGCGTAGGGCCTTCGGAGTGGGCGTCCGGCAGCCAGTTGTGCAGCGGCACCAGGCCGACCTTGGTGCCATAGCCAACCAGCAGGAAGACGAAGGCCAGCGTGATTACCGCCGGGTCCAGGCCGCCGCCCGCGATGCCATGCAGCACGGTCCATAGCAGCGTGTCGTCGCGTTCGCCACCGAGTTTGCTCTCGGCGGCGAAATAGATCAGCACGGTCCCGAACAGGGCCTGGGCGATGCCGACGCCGCAGAGGATGAAATACTTCCACGCCGCCTCGATCGCCTCCGGCGTGCGGTACAGGGAAACCAGCAGGACGGTGGTCAGGGTGGCCAGTTCCATCGCCACCCACAGCACGCCGAGGTTGTTGGTCGACAGCGCGAGCAGCATCGAGAACAGAAAGCACTGGTACATCGAGTGGTACAGCCGCAGGCGCCGGTCGGTGACACGCCCCCGCTCGACTTCATGGCGCATATAGGGTCGTGAAAAAATCGAGGTCGTCAAACCGACAAATGCGGTCAGGACAACCAGGTAAACATTGAAGGCATCAATGTAAAACATGCGGCTGGGGGAAAGTTGCGGTCCGTGTTCGAAGACTTCCAGCGCCATCGCGAGCGCGGCGCCGAAGGTTACTGCACCGACGGCCACGTTGATCCAGCCGGCAATCGGCCGGTGGCCGACGATTGCCAGCAGCAGACCGCCAAGGAGTGGCACCAGCAGGGTGACTTCGAGCAGCGTCAACGTCACGATGGATCTCCCGGAGAAGGCTCACCGGCCGCGTCACGCAGCGGCATGGGCTGATTCGCCTCCGACAGGCGGTTGAACTGGCCGACGTTGAGCGAGCCGAACGAGTCTTTCAAATGGAAGAAAAAGACGCCGAACAGGATCGCCGCGACGAGGATGTCGAAGGCCACGCCCAGTTCGACGATCAGCGGCATGCCGTAGGTGGATACCACGGCGGCAAAGAAGATCCCGCTTTCCATGGACATGAAGCCGATCACCTGCGCCACCGCCGACTTGCGTACACACATCAGCAGCATGCCGAGCAGTTCGATCGCGATACTCACGGCAATCGTATTCCGCGTCGCCAACCCCGACAGATGAATGATCGACTGCGCCACGAAATAGCTGAAGATCACCAGGGCCACGCCGCCGAGCAGCAGCAGTGTCGGGTGCTCGATCGCCTCGGCATCGTATTGCATGTTGAGCTTGATGCTGAGGCGGTAGAGCAACCATGGGATCAGCACCACCTTGAGGGTGAAAGTGAGCGCCGCCGAAACATAGAGTTCGGGATGTTTGGACGCAATGGCCGTTAACACCGACACCACCGCGAGCAACAACCCTTGCCAGGCGAAGGTAAAAATCAGCGGCATCATGCGTGCCTGGGCGAGCATGATGAAAGAGGTAAACAACGCCAGGGCCGCGAACAGGATAATGGCCTGGCTGTAGAGGCCAAGGGCGGCGATTCCCATTTAGCCCGTCTCCAGCACGACATGGGTGAGCATGGCGAGCAACGAAAGCATCAAGGCAAATCCGAGAAACTGCGGTACGCGAAACAGCCGCATCTTGGCAAGCACCGTTTCCCAGACAACCAATACCACGGCGAGCAGCATCAGTTTTGCTGTCACAGCAATGACGCCAACCGCCAAGGCCATGGCGCTGAAGTCGGTGGCGATGCCCCACGGAAAGAAGAAATCGATGATCAGCACCGAGTAGATCATCAGCTTGATCTGCGAAGCCCACTCGATCAGCGCCAGATGGCGCCCGCCATACTCGAGGATCATGGCCTCGTGCAGCATGGTGAGTTCGAGATGGGTGGCGGGATTGTCCACCGGAACGCGGCTGGTTTCAGCCACCGCCACCATGGCCAGCGCCAGCAGGGCGAACAGGAACGACGGACGCAACACCAGGCCCGCTTGCAGCATGTACGCCGTCGCCACCGACAGGTTGGTCGTGGACGCCGTCATGGAAAGGGTGAACACCGCCATCAGCATGGCCGGTTCGGCCAGTGCGGCGACCATCATCTCGCGCGAGGCGCCCATGCCGCCGAAGGCGGTGCCGATGTCGAGGCCGGCCAGTGCGGTGAAAAAACGCGCCAGCGCAAAAAAAGCGACCAGCACGATCATGTCGGCAATCGCGGCTGATGGCAGGTGCACGGCGAAGAGCGGGACTACTGCGGCGGCGAGCAGCACGGCGCCGAAGACGATGTAGGGAACCGCGCGGAACAGCCAGGAGGCATTCTCGGCTAGCAGCATCTGCTTGCGCAACAGCTTCGCGAGATTGCGGTACGGCTGCCACACTGCCGGCGCATCGCGGTTCTGCATATGGCACTTGACGCGCTGTAACCAGCCGGCGAGCAGCGGTGCGGCGGCAATGAACAGCAGCGCCTGCGCTAGGGCAAGCGCCCAGGCAGTCAACTCACGATCCATAGGAATACCAGCAGCGTCACGAAAGAGAATTTCAGGTAGGTATGGATGTTGCCAGTCTGGATAAAGCCAATTTTGTTGGCTGCGGCGAGTACCATGCGTCCGATCGGAACGTAGCACTTGAGCCACGACCAGTCGTATGTGTGCAAACTGTAATTCAGGTTCGTTACGCGCGGGATCAGCCCCGCGCTGGCGAGCGTGTCGACGCGCTCCTCGATCTTCCATACGCCGCCGAAAACGCGCCGGATCGGTTGACTGAACGCGGTCGAGGTGTACTGCATACGCTGTGTGAGTTGGCCGAAACCGCAGTCCCAAGCGTAAACTCTACGCGCCGGAGCGGTGCCGCGCTTGAGGAACAGGTAGCCAAGACCGAATACTACGACCATGGCGGCCACGACGAACGGGGCAGAGTACGAAGCCACCTGGGGCGAAACCGGGGTCAGCCACAACCAGCCCTGGGCGGTGGCCGAGGGTAGTGCCTCGTGTACCAGCAGTTGCGTGATGGGCCCCATGGCTTCGATCACCGTGGTCGGGAACACACCGAGCAGCAGGCACAGCGTCGCCAGCAGCCCCATCCCGCCCAGCATGCCGACCGGTACTTCGCGGGCGCGGGCGACACGGCGCGTGCGCGGCTTGCCGAGGAAGGCAATGCCGAAGGCCTTGACGAAGCAGGCAGCGGCAAGCGCCCCGGTGAGCGCCAGCAGCGCTGCGGCAATTGGCATCATGGTGCGCAGCAGACCGTTTTCCAGTGCGGGCGCCTGCAACGCCGTCTGGAAGGTCAGCCACTCCGAAACGAAGCCGTTGAAAGGTGGCAGCGCCGAAATTGCGACACTGCCGAGCAGAAACAGGAACGCAGTGACCGGCATGCGATGAATCAGTCCGCCCATGTGATCGAGGTCGCGTTCATGCGTTCGATAGAGCACGGCGCCAGCGCCGAGAAACAGCAGTCCCTTGAATAGGGCATGGTTGATGGTGTGATAGAGCGCCGCCACCAAACCGAGGGTACCGAGCATCTTGTGCCCGCTACCGAGAAAAATCATCGACATGCCGAGGCCCATCAGGATGATGCCGATGTTCTCGACCGAATGGTAAGCCAACAGGCGCTTGAGATCGTGCTGCATCAGCGCGTACAGCACACCGAGCAGGGACGAGGCGGTGCCGATGATCAGCACCACCATCCCCCATTCCCAGCGCACGTCGCCGATCAGGTCAAAACTCACCCGCACGATGCCGTAAATGCCCATCTTGATCATGGCCCCGCTCATCATCGCCGAGATGTGCGATGGGGCAACCGGGTGGGCATCCGGCAGCCAGACATGCAGCGGCACCATGCCCGCCTTGGTGCCGAAGCCAAGGAAGGCGCAGGCAAAGCTGAGCGTCGCCCACAGCGGTGTCAGCTTGGCCGCGCGCATCTGGTCAAAGGTGAGACCGCCGCCAAAGGCGGCGAGTACTCCGAAGGAAAGCAGGATCACCAGGGCGCCGACGTGGGCGAGCAACAGGTAGAGGAAGGCAGCCTGGCGATTGGCGGCATGCTGGTGCTGATACACCACCAGAAAATATCCGCAAAGCGACATCATTTCCCAGAAGATCATGAATACCAAGGCGTCGTCGGCGAGCAGCATCAGCTGCATGCCGAGGACGAACAACGCGGTAAACACGCCGAGCGGGGGCAGCGGCTGGGCCGCCGGACCGCGCGCGAACTCGCGCGTGTAACTGGGGCCATACAAAGAAATCGCGACTGCCAGCGTGCCGAGCAGCACCAGGAAAAAGCCCGACAGGGGGTCGATCCGTAAATGCCAGTCGAGCCAAGGCAGGCCTAGCGCGAAGTGGTCGGTGACGGTCAGCTTGGCGAGCAGAGTCCAGCCGCCGGCGGCGATGCTGGCTGCGCCGGAGAAGAACAGGAAAAAGAATGAGCCGAAATGCAGGAAGCCCGGGCGGCTGCGCACAGCAAGCAGAGAAACGGCGCCCGACAGCAAGGTGCAAAGTACTGCAGCGTAAGCAAAGAGTAACGGGGTTCCAAACGTCGCGCTCATCGCGAGAGTTCCGACGACAGGAATCTTGGCCTCACTCCCAACCCCCCCATTAAACGCCGACACACAACGCTCCAACCTCCGCGCGATAAACCATCACGCGCTGATTCAACGGTCCGGGTGCGACAAATCAGGGGTCACCAAGAACGTAGACCGATGAGACTCACCCATCCTGTCGGTTCAATCATGACACTTTCGGGCGGTCTCTACAAGTTGCCGTGCTGCGAGAACGTTGTGGACGGACAGTGCTTTGTTGCAAGGATCGCCGGACGGTCCACCAAGGCGGGAAAATCCTTTATCATGCGCTGATGGCTTCCATATCCCGAACGCATGCGGCAAAACCAGACGCCAAAAAACGAAGGCGGTCCACCGATCCGGCAATGGAGGTGCTGCAAAATTTTCGGCTCATCTTCAAGTCTGTCAAAAAGCATTTCCATTGGGTCGAACAGCAGACTGGCGTGAATGGTGCTCAACTGTGGGCTCTTGCCAACGTTGTCGAGAAACCGGGAATAAAGGTGACCGAACTCGCCAAAGTCATGGCAATTCACCAATCCACTGTAAGCAATCTTGTCGACAAGCTGGTGAAGCAGAAATTTCTGCGTCGTGAGCGTAGCGAGGATGACCAACGCATCGTGTGTTTGTTTCCCGAGTTGGGAGGGAAACGCTTAGTCAAGAGCGCGCCCAAGCCCATTCAGGGCGTACTCTCGGATGCGCTGGGATGCCTGCCTGTGTCTGATTTGGTCCAGTTAAACGCACTCTTGACGAGCGTTGTCCTCAACATGAAAGTTCGTGACGCGACGGGAAAGACAACCCTACTTTCCGATATTTGACTGGCGCGAAGGCACGCTCAGCGAAACAAGCCGCGAGCGATCGGCTTACCGCGGGTGGCGTTCTTGGAGAAATTCCTTGAGCCCGAAAAATACTATTGCATAGATACAATTATTCCACTATATTTGTACAAATATTATTCCAGGCGAAAGGTGATTTATGAAAAAGATAGTGTCTCTGGCAGTTGCTTGTGCAGTCTTGGCCGCATGCTCTTCCACAGTTAAAAAAACCGAAGATACAACGCAGATGCGGCCGGCAGAAGTCGCCAAGCCGGCAACGGTTTCGCCGGTTCAAGCTGAAAGCGAGACCGCCAAACAGGCTCGCTTGATACAGGAATTGGCGAAAAAGAGCGTCTATTTTGACTATGACCAATTCATCATCAAGCCACAATTTCAGGATGTGATTCAGCAGCAAGCCGAGTTCGTCAAGAAGACATCCTCTGACAGTGTGATGCTCCAGGGAAACTGCGATGAGCGGGGAAGCTCGGAGTACAACTTGGCGCTTGGGCAAAAGCGGGCAGAAGCGGTGAGAAGAGCCATGGTGATCCTCGGCGTCGCCGATGGCCGTCTTGAGGCAATCAGCTTTGGCAAGGAAAAGCCGCGCGCAGCTTGTCATGAAGAAAGTTGCTGGCAGGAAAATCGGCGCGTAGACTTTGTGCATAAGCTGAAGTAAGCGCTGGGATCGCCTGGGGGAGCGTATCCCCCATTCATTGCTGTCCGCGGCCGATGATGAATGCGATTTACCTTCGGCTGGGGTTGTGCGCGTCAGGTAAAGTCTGGCTTGTCTGCGAGCAAGGTGCTGGCTGATTGTACTGGCGATGCTGTCTTCGGCAAAAAATGCTTATGGCATTTTCTGGACTGCATCGGTACTGGCGCTCAGCGGGGCGCGTGGGTAAAATAAGCGCGTATGCCCCTCTCAATTCACGAACTGCTGTCTATAGACTGGCTGATTGCGCTGGTCGTGGCTTGGCTGGTCATCGGTCTGGCGGGTTTGCTGGCGCCGCGCAACTTGAGTTTCGTCGGCAAGACCTTATATCCGTTGGGCGCACTGGTCGGGTTGGCGGTGGCGCTGGTCGCTTTCCATGCTCTCGGCGAAACAGCCGAGATTGCCGTGCTGCCGATGGGCCTCCCCGACCTACCTTTCCACTTGCGGCTGGATTCGCTTTCGGCAATTTTCCTGCTGCTGCTGGGCGCCGCCGCCGCAGGCATCTCCATCTATGCTTCGGGCTACCTGAGAAAAGGCGAAGGCACGGCGCCGGGGCTGCAAAGCTTGCAGTACCATATTTTTCTTGCCAGCATGGCGCTGGTGCTGCTGGCTGATGATGCCTATGCCTTCATGGTGGCCTGGGAGTCTATGGCGTTGTCATCGTTTTTCCTGGTCACTTCCGATCATCGCAAGCCTGATATCCGTCGTGCCGGCTATCTCTACCTGCTGATTGCGCACATCGGCGCGATCAGTATCCTGCTCAGCTTTGGCGTGTTGCAAAGCAGCGCTGGCTTGGGCGCGACGCAGGGCGCGGCCGACTATACCTTTTCCCACATGCGCGCTACCGGCCACGATGCTTTCTGGGCGAGTGCGGCGTTCGGCCTGGCGCTGTTAGGCTTCGGCGCCAAGGCCGGCCTGTT
Organism: Sterolibacterium sp.; assembly: GCA_028713555.1. Taxonomy (GTDB): domain Bacteria; phylum Pseudomonadota; class Gammaproteobacteria; order Burkholderiales; family Rhodocyclaceae; genus JACRAR01. Next base: position 149,140 of record JAQTOA010000001.1, read on the forward strand.
GCCGCTCCACGTCTGGCTGCCCGAAGCCCACCCGGCGGCACCCTCGCCAGTGTCGGCGATGATGAGCGGCGTCATGCTGAAAACCGCGATTTACGGCGTGCTGCGCGTCTCCTTCGACCTGCTGCATCATCCACTGTGGTGGTGGGGCGTCGCGGTGCTGGCGCTGGGACTGGCCAGCGCGCTGTTTGGCGCCGTTTTCAGCGCCGTGCAAAGCGATATGAAACGGCTGCTGGCGTATTCGTCGATCGAGAATATCGGGCTGTTGTTCGTCGGCATCGGCTTGGCGCTGACATTTCAGTCTTTCGGCATGCTGACCTTGGCGGCGCTTGCGCTCACCGCCATGCTCTATCATTGCCTGAACCACGCGGCATTCAAGAGCCTGCTGTTCTTGTGCACCGGCTCGGTGCTGCATGCGACGCGCGAACGCAGTCTGGGCAAATTGGGTGGCTTGATCCATCCCATGCCGTGGGTCGCCTGGCTAGCCCTGCTCGGCGTGATCGCCAGTGCCGGCTTGCCGCCCCTGAACGGCTTTGTCTCCGAATGGCTGCTGCTGCAAGCTTTCTTGTTCACGCCCAACTTGCCACATAGTTACATCAACATGCTGATTCCGGTGGCCGCCGCCGCCGTGGCGCTGACTGCCGCGTTGGCCGGGTATGTGATGGTCAAGTTTTTTGCCATCGTCTTCCTCGGTCAGGCACGCGAAGAATCTATTTCTCAGCATGCGCACGATGCCGGCTGGCTGGAACGCGCCGGACTGGTCTGGCTGGCGGCGCTCTGCGTGCTGCTCGGATTGTTCCCGGTGTTTGTCATCGAAAAGCTTGATTTCGTGACTCGCACCCTGCTCGGTGCAGGCGTGTATGAGACCGCCGGTGACGCTGCCCATACCCAAAACTGGCTGCTGCTGGCGCCGATCAGCGCCGATCGTGCCAGTTATGAGCCCTTGGTCTTCCTGCTGATGATCACTGCCGTGGTGGCGGCCACGTTCTTCATCGTGCGCCGCTTCTGGCACGGCCGTTTGCGCCGCAGCGCCGCCTGGGACTGCGGTTTTCCGTTGCAGACGGCGCGCATGCAGGACACCGCGGAGGGTTTCAGCCAGCCGCTGCGCCAGGTGTTCGAACCGTTCTATCGGCTGACACGGGATTTACCCACATCTTTCGACAAGGCGCCGCTTTATCGGGTCGTCGTCGAGGACCACTTCTGGTATTGGTTGTACCTGCCGGTGGCGCGCGCCTCTGAGTTCGGCGCGCGCATGGTGGCTTTCCTGCAGCAAGGCCGCATCTCGATTTACCTGTTGTACAGCTTCCTCACCTTGGTCGTGCTGCTCTTTCTGGTGCGAGGATAAGCTGATGAATTCCATCTTGCTCCAGTTTCTTGAACTTGTCCTGGCGCTGGCTTTGGCGCCAGTCCTGACAGGCTGGGTGAACCAATGCCGCGCCTGGCTGCAAAATCGTTCCGCGCCGCCGCTCCTGCAGCCCTATTACCAAATCGTCAAGCTGTTCGAGAAGGACGTAGTCCTGGCGCATCACGCGTCGAGTCTGTTTCGTTCCGCCCCCTATTTCATCTTCGCCGCCATGGCCCTGGCGGCGACCATCGTGCCGACACTATCCACCGATCTGCCTTTCGGGCCGGCCGCCGACGCCATCGCGCTGGTCGGCATCTTCGCCCTGGCGCGCGTTTTCATCGCCTTGGCAGGCATGGACATCGGCACTGCTTTTGGCACCCTCGGCGCGCGTCGTGAAATGCTCGTGGGCTTTCTCGCCGAACCGGCATTGTTGATGGTGTTTTTTACCGCTTCGCTGATCTCGCATTCGACCTCTCTGGCGACCATCGTCGAGACCTTGGCGCATCGCGAGTTGGTCATCTACCCGAGCATGGCCTTCGCCGGCGTGGCTTTCACCATGGTATCGCTGGCCGAAAATGCCCGCGTACCGGTGGACAATCCAACCACCCATCTCGAACTCACGATGATCCACGAAGCGATGATTCTGGAATATTCCGGTCGTCACCTGGCGTTGATCGAGTGGGCCGCTGCCCTCAAAATGTACGCTTACTCCTGTCTCGGACTGGCCTTGTTCTTTCCCTGGGGCATCCCGGAAGGCGCGAAATTCGCCAGCCTGGCAATCGGCTTGCCGAGTTTGCTGATCAAACTGGCGATTGGCGGTTTCCTGCTCGCCCTGATCGAGACGCTCAGCGCCAAGATGCGCATTTTCCGCGCGCCGGAATTCCTCGGCACGGCCTTCATGCTGGCCGTGCTCGGGATGCTGGTGCATCTGCTGCTGGAGACAGGGAAGTGAATTCCTACTACGGCCAGATCATCAACCTGCTCGCCGCCGGGCTGCTACTGCTTTCCTTCGCCATGCTGGGGCAACGGCGCATTCTCTCGCTGATCAATCTGTTCATGGCGCAGGGCGCGGTGCTGTGCGCATCGACCGCCATCGTCGCGTTTGTCACCGGGCAGAACCACTTGTACTGGTCAGCGCTGATCACCCTGCTTCTCAAGGTACTGTTGTTGCCGGCGATTTTGCACCGACTGATCCGTCGCCTCAACATCAAATGGGACGTCGAAACCCTGATCAACATTCCGACCACCATGCTGATCGGCATCGTTCTTGTCATCTTCTCCTTCAATCTGGCGCTGCCGATTTCCGAGCTGGCCGGCACCGTCACCCGATCGACGCTGGGGATCGCCATGGCTGCCGTGTTGCTGGCCTTCCTGATGATGATCACGCGCAGCAAGGCGGTGCCCCAGGTGATCGGCTTTTTGTCGATGGAAAACGGCCTGTTCTTTGCCGCCACCTCGGCCACCTATGGCATGCCGATGGTGGTCGAACTGGGTATCGCGCTCGATGTGCTGGTCGGCATGGTGATTCTCGGGGTGTTCTTCTTCCAGATTCGCGAGCGCTTCGATTCGCTCGATATCCGTCATCTCGAACAGTTGAAGGAAGATTGAGGCGGCATGGAATTCTTTCTGGTCCTCGGTATCCCTCTGCTCGGCGGCATCGTGCTGGCGCTCATCGGGCATACTCGGCGCGCCGCCGAATACAACGCGCTGTTCAGCCTGCTGACCTTGATCGCGGCGATCAACCTGACCGTGCACATCGTCAACCATGGTCCGCAATTGTTGTTTCAGGATCAGTTTTTTCTCGATCCGCTGAATGTCTTTCTGGTCGCGCTGACCGCCTTGGTCGGTTTCACGACTTCGTTGTTCTCGCGTCCCTACATGCGCATCGAACACCACCACGGACGACTTACCGTAGGGCGACTACGGCTTTACCACAGCATGTTCCAGATGTTCATGTTCACCATGCTGCTGGCGTTGACCACCAACAACATGGGCATCCTCTGGGTGGCGATGGAGGCGGCCACGCTGACCACCGTGCTGCTGGTCTCGCTCTATCGCACGACAGCCTCGCTCGAAGCCGCCTGGAAATATTTCATCCTGTGCGGCGTCGGCATCGCCCAGGCGCTGTTCGGCACGATCCTGTTGTATTTCGCCGCTGAGAAAGTGCTTGGGCATGAAGGCGGCGCGCTATTGTGGACCCACCTGAATGCGGTCAAGGGAACGCTCGAGCCGACCGTGATGTCTTTGGCGTTCGTCTTCCTGCTGGTCGGCTACGGCACCAAGGTCGGCTTGGTGCCGCTGCATAACTGGCTGCCGGACGCCCACGCCGAAGGCCCGACGCCGGTTTCCGCAGTGCTCTCAGGCTTGCTGCTGAACGTCGCGCTGTACGCCGTGGTGCGTTGCAAAGTGCTGGCCGACGGCGCCTTGCACAGCAACCTTGCGGGTGTCCTGATGATGGGATTCGGCCTGCTGTCGGTGGTGGTCGCCGCTTTCTTTCTGTCGAGGCAGAAGGATATCAAGCGGATGTTCGCCTATTCCTCGATCGAGCACATGGGCATCGTCACATTCGCCTTCGGCATGGGCGGACCGCTGGCGAGCTTCGGCGGGCTGCTGCACATGACGGTGCATAGTCTGACCAAGTCGGCGATCTTCTTCGCGGTCGGCCACGCCACGCAGAAGAGCGGCACGCAGTTGATGGAGCAGATCCGCGGCCTGATCAAGATCAGCCCGACTGTGGGCTGGGGACTGATGTTGGGGACGTTGGCAATTCTCGGCATGCCGCCGTTCGGCGTCTTCGCCAGCGAATTTCTGATCCTCACCACCGCCATGAAGCAGCAGCCCTGGGCTACGCCGTTCCTGCTGATGGCGTTGGGCGTGGCCTTTGCTTCAATCTTCGGCAAGGTGCAGCCGATGGTGTTCGGCGAGAGTACCTTGCCCAAGCTGCCGCATAAGCCGGCGATGCTGCCGGTGTTCGTCCATCTGGCGCTAGTGCTGATGCTGGGCCTGTGGATCCCACCCTACCTGGCCGAGTGGTACCGGCAGGCAGCCAAGTTCATTGGATAGGCGCTAAATGCAGTTTCTCGACCAACCTCTCGAATTCACAGCCCTGCCCGGCGCACTGGCGGCATTTCACGCCACCGCCGACGAGGCCGGATTGGTCGCCTTCGCCAGCCAGGTGAAGCAATCCGGCCGCCGCTTCATTGCCTTGTGGGGCAGCGACGAACGCGACAGGAATGCCGGTTTTGCGCTGCATGTGGCTTTCGGCATCGGCGCGGGACTGGCCTTGGTGACGCTGCCCTTGTCGGCGGAAAACCCGGAATATCCCGATCTCGCGGCCATCTTCCCTGCCGCCAACCGCATGCAGCGCACCGCATACGATTTACTCGGCATTCGCGCCCGCAGCGGGCCGGAGCATGATGGGCGCCCCTGGCTACGCCACGCCAACTGGCCGGCGGACTTCTTTCCGTTGCGCCGCGATACCGATTCGTCTTTGCAGTTCGACACCTGCAATGAGGAATATGCTTTTGTCCGCGTCGAGGGCGACGGGGTGCATGAAATTCCTGTTGGTCCGATCCATGCTGGCATCATCGAGCCCGGGCAGTTCCGTTTCTCCGTGGTCGGCGAAAAGGTGCTGCGTCTGGAACAGCGCATGGGTTGGAAGCACAAGGGCATCGAGAAGCGCTTCGAGCAACTGCCGTTGGCCGATGCCTACAGACTGGCCGGCCGCGTTTCGGGCGACTCGACGGTGGCCTACGCCTGGGCCTACTCCCTCGCCGCCGAATCGCTGACCGGCTGCACCCCGCCGCCGCGCGCCCTGTGGCTGCGCGCACTGTTGCTGGAGCGCGAGCGCATCGCCAATCATCTCGGCGATCTCGGTTATCTCGGCAACGATGCCGCGCTGTCCTTCGGACTCTCCCAGTTCATGCGCCTTCGGGAAGACTGGCTGCGCCTGTCGGGCGCACTGTTCGGCCATCGCTTGCTGATGAACAGCATCGTGCCGGGCGGCGTTGCGCACAATTTGCCGGCGGAAGGCGGCGCGCAGATTCTCGCGCAGTGCGACAGCATTGAGCGCGAGGTGCGCATTCTCAAGGACATCTACGACGAACACGCCGGCTTGCAGGATCGCTTCCTGACCACCGGCCGGCTGGCTCCGGCCTTGGCCGCCGAACTCAGCGTCAGCGGCCTGGTCGGTCGCGCCAGCAGCCAGACCTGGGATTTGCGTACGCAGAACCCGATCGCGCCCTACGACCAGTTCGACACCCAGATCGTCACGCATCGCAACGGCGATGTCGCCGCCCGCGTCACCGTGCGTTTCGAGGAAGTATTCGAATCTTTGCGCTTGACCCGCTTGATCCTCGCGCAACTTGCCGAGCAACCGGCCGGTGAACTGGCCACGCGCCTGCCAGCGGCAGAGGATGGCGCTTTCGGCGTCGGTTGGATCGAGGGCTGGCGCGGCGATATCCTGGTGGCACTGACCGCCGGCACGGCTGGCGGCATCCGCCGCTGCCATTGCCACGATCCCTCATGGCGCATCTGGCCGGCGCTGGAACATGCCGTGATGGGTAACATCGTGCCGGACTTTCCGCTGATCAACAAATCCTTCAATCTCTCCTACTGCGGAGAGGACTTGTAGCCATGTACCAACTGCTCAAGCAGATTTTTGTCACCGGCCTAAAAACCGAAACACCGCCCTTGCCGGATGAGGCCATGCGCGTGATTGGTCAGCGCCTGGAACAGGCCATACTGGACAAACTCGGCCGTGCACTGGTAATTCGCCATATCGATGCCGGGTCGTGCAACGGCTGCGAGTTGGAGATTCATGCGCTGGGCAATCCCTACTACAATCTCGAAGCGCTCGGCATAAAATTTGCCGCCAGCCCCCGTCATGCCGACCTGCTGCTGGTTACCGGACCTGTGGCAAAAAACATGCAGGTGGCCTTGCAGCGCGCCTATGATGCCACTCCGGCGCCCAAGCTGGTGGTTGCTGTCGGCGACTGCGGCTGTCATGACGGTGGCACGGCCGAGTCTGCCTGTATCTTTGGCGAAAGTTACGCCAGTTGCGGCAAGGTGGCCAATGTTATTCCGGTGGATGTTGCCGTACCCGGTTGTCCGCCGACACCTTTGACCTTGATGCAAGGCATCCTTACCGCCATCTGTGGAGCTAAAGCATGAATGTGACTGCGGACGATCTGAAACGTGCCGTGGCGCGTGCCGCGCGCGACTATGTTGCCGTCCACCTGCCGGCGGGCGCCGTGCTCGGGGTCGGTACCGGCTCGACCGCGAATTATTTTATCGATGAGCTGGCGTCAATCAAGGAGCGTCTAGGCGGGACCATTGCCAGCTCGGAAGCGACCAGAAAACGCCTGGAAGGCCACGGCCTGCGTGTTCTCGAACTCAACGATATCGCCACATTGACGATGTATGTCGATGGCGCCGACGAGATCGATCATGGGCTGTCCATGATCAAGGGCGGAGGAGGTGCGTTGACGCGCGAAAAGATCGTTGCTGCGGTGGCGGATATCTTCGTCTGCGTCTGCGACCAAAGCAAACTCGTGGCGACGATGGGCAAATTTCCGTTGCCGCTCGAGGTGATTCCGATGGCGCGTGCCCAGGTCGCGCGCGAACTTGCCAGGCTGGGCGGCCAGGCGCGCCTGCGCGAGGGTTTCGTTACCGATAACGGCAACCTGATTCTCGATGTGCATGGTCTGACGATTACCGACCCGCAGGCTCTGGAGAGCAAGCTTGACCATATTGTCGGTATCGTCAGCAACGGACTGTTCGCCCGGCGCGGCGCCGATGTGCTGCTGCTGGCGGATGCCGGGGGCGTAAGGACCTATACTCGTGCTGTGGCGCCGCAATAATTCTCTGCGGCGCGATTTACCTGGTGCCGGCCAGCATCTTTTTGCGCTCCATGGCGTCGCCCGGTCACGGCACTGAAGTCACTTCGTTTTCGCCGCTCTATTCATCCAGGAGATGCTCAGAGCTTGCCGATCTGAATTGTTCAATAAGCCGAATCCAGCGGGCATGCTGGGCATCCATTGTTTCAATTCCGATACTGTACTTTGGGTCGATGATGGCCATGACGGTTCTTTCGGGGGATCGATATGAAACCATTATTAATCCATCGATGAAGCGAAAGCATTACTTGGGTAAACGCCCATGAGCTCAGGTGGACCACGTTCGATAATGTGGTTTCCGCGTTTACGGAAATCCGGGCTCAAACTTCCCAAACGTTTGAAGCTTTGAGTGCGGTCGTGAATGACTATTCAAGCGTCTTCGACAACGGCATTCATGCGATTACCCCCGTCGTTTTTCTGCCGCGCTTGTCCCGGACCGGGGTTGGTGTATATTGCCCAACTTTCCTTGGGCAGTGGACGTTTGGAGCCAAACGGATGCCCTGCAAATTAAAGGAGTAAGTCGATGCGAGGATACCAAGCCATAGCCAATGCCCTGGAGAGCGAAGGTGTTGGACACGTGTTTGCCGTCGCCGGCGATGACAACATGGCGTTGCTGACTGAACTAAATGTGAGCAAGCGGGTTGGCGTGGTTTTGGCTCGCAAGGAATCCGGGGCGGCAGGAATGGCCGACGGTTACGCCAGAGTGACTGGCCGGCCGGGCATATGCACGGTGACGTCGGGTCCCGGCCTGACCAATACCGCCACCACATTGACCACTGCCCGCTTGCACCGATCGCCGGTGATTTGCATCACCACTGAGTTGCCTGTTCTCGACTGGACTGGCATCAAAGGCGGTCTTGACCAGCGCCGATTCGTCGAGACAACGGCAGGAAAGTATATTGCTGTTCGTCATGCCAAAACGCTGGGCGCGGACATCCGTTTGGCTTTCCAACATGTTCGCTTGGGAGGAGGGCCGGTCGTCCTTGCCGTTCCCGCGGAGATCATGGGAGGCGAACTTGGTACGGAGTGGGAATACGCCGCATCAACCGCGACAGCCATCGCCCCACAAAGAGCCTATCCGGACCCCGGAATGATTGCCAAGGCGACGGATATCCTGCGCACCTCGCAAAGGCCGGTCATCCTGGCCGGACGGGGCGCCTTCGAATCCGGAGCGGAAGAAGAGATCAAGGCCTTGGCCCAGCGCACGGGCGCCATTCTGGCTACGACCCTGATGGCCAGGGGATACCTGACGGATCACCCGTTCAACGTTGGCACAGCCGGCATACACGCAACTGATGCGGTGCGCTCCCTGCTGGCCGATTGCGATTGTGTGGTTGCCGTCGGTTGTAGCCTGAATGCTTTCACTACGGCACTGGGGTCGTTGTTCGCGGCGGCGCAAATCATCCATATTGACCGTGACCCAAAGCAGATAGGCAAGACCACACCGATCGCGTTGGGCATCGTTGGCGACGCGCGGGCGAGCCTTGGCGCCCTGAACGCCGAACTGGAGAAGCGCTGCTTCACAAGCGAGAGGAAGCTTTGGCATGATCAAGTGAAGGCAAAGCTCGTCGCTGCCCGGCCGCAAACCACTTATGCAGAGTCGCCAGATTCGATCGACCCAAGGCAATTGGTGGCGGAGATGGACAAAATACTGCCCAAGGAACGCATTCTGGCGATGGATGTAGGGCATTGTCAGTTTTTTGTCGAAAACAGCGTTTCCATTCCAGACCCCTCTCACTATGTGAGGACACTCGATTTCGGCAGCGTAGGCATGGGCTTGTATCAAGGCATCGGGGCGGCCATCGGCAGACCGGATCGGCACGTTGTCGTGTTCACCGGCGACGGCGGGTTCATGATGACTCTTGAAGAGTTGGATACGGCGGTGCGCATGCGGATTTCAATGACCGTGGTTATCATGAATGACAGTGGGTTTGGCATGGAGGTTCACCTGTTGAGGGCTCAAGGGAAGCCCGCGGATGTCACTCTCTACAACAATCCGGACTTCGTGCCGGTAGCCAAGGCCCTTGGCGCGGAAGCGCTGGCCGTGCGCAGCTTAAGCGACCTGCAGGCGGTAGCGTCAAAGGTCGGGAAGGGAGACCGACCGCTGGTGGTGGACGCCAGGGTAAATCCCGCGGTAATTCACGACGTCTACTCCGGGATGATGGCCAAGCTTGGCCTTACCGGCAAGCATACCTAGACTCACCAATACCGATGCGGCATATCGGTTAGCAACAAAACATGGCATACTAGCCGCATGTTTCAACGGTGATGTCGTGGCGGAACGACGAAAATTACATTCACAACATACAAAAGGGGAGCACCATGGGCAAGCTTGAAGGAAAAGTCGCGATTGTTACCGGCGCAGCACGCGGACAAGGCGCCGCCGAAGCGCGGCGACTTGTGGAGGAAGGGGCTGCGGTAGTACTGGCCGACATGCTCGATGACGAAGGAAAGAAGATGGCGAGCGTGCTCGGAGAGCGTGCGCTGTTTGTGCATCTCGATGTCAGGCAGGAAGCCGACTGGACGGCGGTGGTCGATGCCACCATCAAAAAATTCGGGCGGCTGGATATCCTGGTCAACAATGCCGGCGTAATACGCTTCGCGCCAGTGGCGCTAATGCCGCCTGAATTATTCCGTTTCGTGGTCGACATCAATTTTTACGGTCCCTATCTCGGCATGCGCGCCGTGATCCCGAAGATGATGGAGGCCGGCAGTGGTTCGATCATCAATATCTCCTCGATTAACGGTCTGATGGGCACGCCCACGTTCGCGGCATATGCCGGATCGAAGCACGGCCTGATCGGGATGACCAAGTCTGTGGCGATGGAACTTGGCGCGACCGGGATTCGCGTCAACGCAATTTGCCCTGGCGAAGTGGATACGCCGATGCTTTCCGAAGCCTCTGCTACTGTGGGCATGGATATCGGCGCGGCGATGGCGGGCAGGATTCCGCTCGGCCGCATGGCCCGCCCCGAGGAAATCGCCAGTATGGTGGTCTTTCTTGCCTGCGACGACAGCAGCTATTGTACCGGCGGCGTCTTCGTTGTTGATGGCGGCCTCAGCGCCGGGTTTTCACTGGCCTAAGGGGGCTGTCGGAACCGGCCGGATGCTTGAGCGGCAGGCCGCAGCGATCAAATACCACACTGAAACTCATGGGTGTGATTCTGCAGGATGCGCATGCCTGACTGCCGCAAATTATTGCGGCTGTATTTCGCTCGTCGTGGGGTTTTCGAACACACGGCTAGCGTGCCAATGTGCGCATTGCCGAGGATAGCTGAAATTGATTCGCCGTTTCTGCACAACAAGACGTATAGAGGGGAAGTGATATGAGGGCACAGAAATTTTTCGGATGGCAGGTGGTTGCGGCGCTAACGGTGGCCGTCGTCATCAATGCGGGGTTTTCGGGCTATGGCGCCGGGGTCATCAACGCCCTGATGGCCAAAGAACTGAATTTTGATCGCAGTATCCTCGGCCTGGGATATACCTTGTACGTCCTTTCCATGGGCTTTGCGGCACCCGGAGTGGCGTGGGGGATCAAAAGGGTAGGCGCGCGCTTGACCATATGTTTCGGTTCGTCATTGATAGCGCTTGGAGCCCTTTTCCTGGCCCATGTGGCGACCGAAGTCTGGCATTTCATACTGGCCTTCGGGGTGGTGATAGGATTTGGTTGCGGATTCGGTTCCGTCACGCCCGTGCAGGCCTGTATCACTTCGTGGTTTGAAAAGAAAAGGGGGGTCGCCATATCGATAGCCTTGGCAGGGGGGGGCGTCGGCGGATTTATCGCGGCGCCTTTGCTCAACAAGGTCATTACCGCTGCCGGAGGCAATTGGCGTATAGGTTGGGATTTCGTCGCCGCCGTGGCCGTGCTGGCTGGGTTGGTGTCGTTCCTGTTCGTCAAGAACCGACCGGCCGATTATGGGCAGTTTCCGGACGGGCGGACTACTGATGCCGATCCAATTACCGGCGCCGGGACAGGCGGGAAGCCCGCATCGATCCATCGGTCCGCTGGCGACTGGTTACTCAGGGATGCCCTAAGGACTCGGGCCTTTTGGGTGCTGGTACTGACCGCAATCAGCGCCATTCTAACCGTTTCAGTATTTGTCCCTCACACGGTTCCCCATCTGCAGGATCTCGGCCATTCGACGACGGTTGCCACCCTGGCGCTCGGCACGATTGCCCTGACCAGTACTGTTTCAAAGCTGGTGGCGGGCTTCCTGTGTGATCGCTTCGAGCCCCGCTACGTCTGGTTTGTGGCGATGCTGGCGATTGCGGTGGGGGTCTTTCTGGTGATCGGCGCGAAGAGCAGTGCGGAAGTCTATGTATTCGCCTTTTGTCTCGGCGCAGGATACGGCGCATCTTTGGTCTGCTGGCCGTCCATGATTGCGAATTACTTCGGCGCCGGCAACTTTGCATCGATACTGGGGGCACAGACGCCGATCATTTTTACCATATCCGGTCTGACGCCCTATTTCGTTGGCATGGTATATGACACTCAGGGCAGCTACAGCATTGCGTTCACTGCCATTGCAGCCCTCGCGCTGGGGTGTGGAATCCTCGTGCTGCTAAGCAAGCCTCCCCGGCCCCGTTTGGCGGACGCATAAGCCGCCGTTGCCGGGTATTGACAGGTTATTTGCCGGTTCGGGATTTGGAGGGCTACCCGGCCAATAAAACATCGTGATGAAACTCATGGGCATCCGATTCCATGCGCATGCCCAACCGCCGCAAAGCATTGCCACCGTATTCCGTCCGTTGTGGCGGTTTACGGACATACACCTACCGTGCCGGCCGGTATTGCCGAGGATAGGGGAAATTGCTTCGCCGTTCCTACACCAGACGCATAGAGGAGAGATAATATGAGTGCCCGAAAGTTCTTCGGATGGCAAGTGGTTGCGGCGCTATTTGTGGCCGTCTTCGTCAATGTGGGGTTTTCGAGTTATGGCTCCGGGCTTATCAATGCCCTGATGGCCAAGGAACTGAATTTTGATCGCAGTATCCTCGGGCTCGGGCAAACCATGTTTGTTCTTACCATGGGCTTTGCGGCACCCGGAGTGGCGTGGGGGATCAAAAGCGTTGGTGCGCGCATTACCGTATGTTTCGGTTCGTTATTGGTAGCGTTTGGGGCCCTATTTCTGGCCCATGTGGCGACCGAAGCCTGGCATTTCATATTGGCCTTCGGGGTGGTGATGGGTTTGGGTAGCGGATTCGGCTCTGTCACGCCCGCGCAGGCTTGCATCACTTTGTGGTTTGAAAAGAATAGGGGGCTCGCTATATCGATAGCCCTGGCGGCGTCGGGGGTCGGCGGATTTGTCGCGGCGCCTTTGCTCAACAAGGTCATTACCGCTGCCGGAGGCAATTGGCGTATAGGTTGGGATTTCGTCGCGGCCTTGGCCGTGCTGGCCGGGCTGGTGTCGCTCCTGTTCATCAAGAACCGACCGGCCGATTATGGGCAGCTTCCGGACGGACGGACTACTGACACCGGTCCAGTTTCAGGCGCCGGGGCAGACGAGAAGTCCGTCTCGATCCATCGATCCGCTGACGACTGGTTACTCAGGGATGCCCTAAGGACCCGGGCCTTTTGGGTGCTGGTGCTGGCCGCACTCAGTTTCGTGCTGAGCATTTCGGTATTTGTTCCCCACGCGGTTCCCCACCTGCAGGATCTCGGCCATTCGACGGCGGTTGCCACCTTGGCGCTCGGCACAATTGCCCTGAGCAATACCGTCGGCAAGCTGGTGGCCGGCTTTCTGTGCGATCGCTTCGAGCCCCGCTACGTCTGGTTTGTGGCGATGCTGGCGATTGCGGTGGGGGTCTTTCTGGTGATCGGCGCGAAGAGCAGTGCGGAAATTTATATATTCGCCATTTGTCTCGGCGCAGGATACGGCGCATCTTTGGTCTGCTGGCCGTCCATGATTGCGAATTACTTCGGCGCCGGCGCCTTTGCAACGATACTGGGGGCACAGACGCCGATTGTTTTTACCATCTCTGGCTTGATGCCCTACGTCGTTGGCTTGGCATATGATATCCAGGGCAGTTACAACATTGCGTTCACTGCCATTGCGGCGCTCTCGCTGGGGTGTGGAATCCTCGTGCTGCTAAGCAAACCTCCCCGGTACTCAAATGCAACTGGCAAGCTTGTGGACGGGGTCGGTATTTAGCAATTTCCCGGCGCCATCTTTAAGAATCATGGGATCCGGATAGCAATAATTCTGTCATGTGCGCCTGCTAAAATTGCCTTGCAGGTTTGGCAGGCAAGGAGTTTCAAATGAATGAGCATATCGTCAAACAGTTCGATGTTGACCTGAAAAGCATCCGCAGCCGGGTATTGCAGATGGGTGGCCAGGTCGAGCAACAGATCGCCAAGGCCTTGGAGGGCCTCACCGCAGGCGATATGGCCTTGATCGAGCAAACCATTCAAAACGACGATAGTGTCAATCGACTTGAGGTGGAACTCGACGAGGCGTGCACCAATATCATTGCGCGGCGTCAGCCCACCGCAGTCGACTTGCGCATGGTGATGATGGTGGTGAAGACCATCACTGACCTTGAACGCATCGGCGACGAGGCGAAGAAGATTGCCAAAAAAGCACGGTCGATCCACGCCGCCGATACGCACTTCGTGCCATGTGTGGAGCTGCGGCATGTCGCCGGCCTGGCGATCGAAATGTTGCGCAAGGCGCTCGACGCCTTCGCGCGTCTCGACCTGACCGCGGCTGCCCAAGTGGTGCGTCAGGACCAGGAAGTCGATGCCGAGTTCAAGGGCATCATGCGCCAGCTCATCACCTTCATGATGGAAGATCCGCGCACCATCTCGCGTTCGTTGGAACTCCTGTTCATCGCCAAGTCAATCGAGCGCATCGGTGATCATGCCAAGAACATTTCAGAATATGTCGTTTATATGGTCAAAGGCCGCGACGTGCGTCACATCGGTCTGGCAGCGATCGAGAAGGAAGTGGCGGGCTAGGCTATTTCGGCTGCGGCACAAAACCGGAGATGCTGTCAGAGCCCTCGCCGAAGAAATGTTTCTGCATTTGCTCCGAAAGATAGGCGCGAGCCTTGGCATCCGCCAAGCTCAGGCGGTTCTCATTGATCAGCATGGTTTGCACCTTGACCCACTGCTGCCAGGCTTCTTTTGAGACATTTTCATACAGACGCTTGCCGAGTTCGCCCGGCACCGGGGGAAAGTCGAGACCCTCAGCTTCACAACCCAGTTTGATGCAATTCACCATGCGCGACATGGGGGTTCCTTTCATGCGATCGATGGTTTAATTGTAGCGCGAATCGGCAATGTCCATCTTAGCGAGACTTGGGCTTTTTGACGCGGTGGGTGTTGATGATGATAATGGCGCCGCCGCCAAGCCAGAGGGTGTAAGCTTGTTCTGTCCATCCAAATTATGGAAAGGGGGTTCCATGGATGCCGCAGCCATGCTGCCGCCATCGCTGACACGCTATGCCTGGCTATCCATTGCCACGGCCATCGCGACCATCCTGCTGAAGGGTGTGGCATGGTGGATGACCGGGTCGGTTGGGCTGTTGTCGGATGCCATTGAATCATTCGTAAATCTCGCAGGGGCGCTGATGGCTCTCTGGATGCTGACGCTGGCGGAACTTCCTGCGGACGACGATCATGCCCACGGACACGGCAAGGCCGAGTATTTTTCCAGCGCTTTCGAGGGCTTCCTGATCCTGTTGGCGGCTTTCAGCATTGGCTATACCTCCATCGTACGCCTGATCAATCCTCAGCCGCTCGAAGCCATTGGGTTTGGATTGGCGGTATCCGCGCTGGCTTCCGTCATCAATTTGGTCACGGCCCGCATTCTGATGACGGTGGGCCGCAAACACACTTCGATCACGCTGGAGGCCGACGCGCATCACCTGATGACCGATGTCTGGACCTCGGTGGGGGTCATTGGCGGCGTAGGTATGGTCTGGCTTACAGATTGGCTTTGGCTGGATCCGACGATAGCCCTGCTGGTTGCGGTGAATATCGTCTGGACCGGCTGGCAACTTATGCGGCGTTCGGCCGACGGCCTCATGGATACCTCGTTGCCAACAGAAAAGTTGGCATTAATAGAGACACTGTTGGCGGGGTATCGCGAGCAGGGGCTGGATTTCCATGCTCTGCGCACTCGTCAGGCAGGAAACCGCGCCTTCGTAATTCTGCATGTTCTGGTGCCGGGAGGTTGGACAGTGCAGCAGGGGCACGACTGGGCGGAACGTATCGAAGCGGATATCCGCAAGGCGATATCCCATGCGCATGTGACGACCCACCTGGAGCCCATAGAAGACCCGGTTTCCATGGTTGACCAGGAACTTGATCGTTCCACCATTGACAACCACTGCATGCAACAGGAGCTGGAAATAACCGTTCTTAAGGCGGTAAAGCGTGAATGTTAGAATGACGCTAAATCTTATTCGTGCATCCCGGATTCGGCTGGGCTGAACAACTGATGGAGCAATAAGCAATGTTGCGATTTATCAAGTCCATGGAATCCCTGATTTTCGCCAGCCGTTGGCTGCAAGCGCCCCTGTATCTTGGCTTGATTGTCGCCCAGGGTGTTTATGTCTATCAGTTCATGTTGGAACTGGTGCACCTGGTGACCAAGATCGGCAGCCTGAACGAGACCGACATCATGCTCATCGTGCTCGGCCTGATCGATGTCGTGATGATCGCGAATTTGTTGATCATGGTCATCGTCGGGGGTTATGAGACCTTCGTTTCCCGTCTCGACCTGGAAACTCATCCCGACCAGCCGGAATGGCTTTCGCACGTCAATGCCAGCGTGCTCAAGGTCAAGCTGGCGATGGCGCTGATCGGCATTTCGTCGATCGACTTGCTGAGAACCTTCATCAACGCCGCGCAACTGGAAGATCGCGTCATCCAATGGCGCGTCGTCATCCACGTGACATTCCTGGTTTCGGCGCTGGCTCTGGCATATACCGATAAGGTAATGAGCGGTACGTTGGCCATAAGTCCAAAACATAAATAGCATGCCCGAATGGCACGCGATGGAGTCGGCCCAGGTAACGGGGCAGGTCAACGTCGATCCTCTTCAAGGGCTCGATGAAGCCGAAGCTGCGGCAAGACTCAAGAAACATGGTCCCAACCAACCGAGCTTTCAGCCGGGACCTGGCTTGTTTGCCCGTTTCCTCTCGCAACTGACTCAACCGTTGATTCTGGTGCTGATCGCCGCCGGCGCCGTCACCCTGTTTCTGCGCGAATGGGTCGATGCCAGCGTGATCTTCGGCGTGGTGCTGGTCAATGCGCTGGTCGGATTCATCCAGGAGGGCAAGGCGGAGGCGGCCCTGGCGGCGCTGGCGCGAGCCGTCGCGTCGGAGGCCACGGTACTGCGCTCAGGCACGCGCCGCAAGCTTGACGCCGTTGAACTGGTGCCCGGCGACGTGGTGGTGTTGTCGGCCGGGGACAAGGTGCCCGCCGACTTGCGCTTGTTTGCCGGCAAGGAATTGCGCACCGCCGAAGCGGCGCTGACCGGCGAATCGCTGCCGGTGGACAAGCATCCCAAGCCACTGGCCGTCGATACCTCGCTGGCCGATCGGCGCAACATGGCCTATACCGGCACGCTGGTGGTCGGTGGGCAAGGCACCGGGATTGTGGTCGCCACCGGCGATGCCACCGAGGCCGGACGGATCTCCGGCCTGATTGCCCAAGCGCCGGATCTGACGACTCCGCTGACGCGCAAGCTGGGTGAATTTACCCAGTATCTGCTGGCGGCGATCCTGGTTCTGGCCGCGCTGACCTTCGCCGTTGGCGTGTGGCGCGGCG
Organism: Sterolibacterium sp.; assembly: GCA_028713555.1. GTDB lineage: Bacteria > Pseudomonadota > Gammaproteobacteria > Burkholderiales > Rhodocyclaceae > JACRAR01. The sequence goes on from JAQTOA010000001.1 coordinate 166,157, forward strand.
AATCGGCTTTCGACATGTTCATGGCGGCGGTGGCGCTGGCCGTCGGCGCGATTCCCGAGGGACTGCCGGCAGCCATGACCGTTACGCTGGCCATCGGGGTGGCACGCATGGCCAAGCGCCGGGCCATCATTCGCAAACTGCCGGCGGTTGAGACCTTGGGCGGCACTACCGTCATCTGTTCCGACAAGACCGGGACGCTGACCGAGAATGCGATGACCGTCCGCGAGATATGGACGGGTGGGGAGGCGTTTACCGCCACCGGAAATGGTTACGGTCCGGCAGGCCGGATCGAATTGGCTGGTCGGCCGGCAGCGGTGGCCGGCGCTTTACGCGAGACCCTGCTGGCTGGCTTGCTGTGCAATGACGCTCGCTTGGTGCACCAAGGCGAGCAGTGGACGGTTGCCGGCGATCCGACTGAAGGGGCGCTTCTGGCGGCGGCACGCAAGGGCGAGTTGGATGGGGCCACGCTGAATGCGATTTTCCCTCGCCTCGACGAACTCCCCTTCGACTCTGCCCGTCAATTTATGGCGACGTTGCACGAGATCGAAGGGGTGCGAGCCATCTACGTCAAAGGCGCCGTCGAGAAACTGCTACCCACCTGTGTGGCCACGCTGGATCGCCAGGGCCACGAGGGGGCGCTTGATCAGGATGCCGTCCATGCGGCGGTGCTGCGCATGGCGGAAGGCGGCCTGCGCGTGCTGGCCGTGGCGCGTGCGGAGCTTACCCGGGAGCAATCGCTTGAACACGCCCGGATCGACAACGGTCTGATATTTCTTGGGCTGGTGGGCATGATCGACCCGCCGCGACCGCGCGCCATTGCCGCGGTGCGCACCTGTCACGCGGCGGGCATCCGGGTGAAGATGATTACCGGCGATCACCCCGGCACCGCCATCGCCATCGCCCGTCAACTCGGTATCGTCAAGGATGGCGGAAGTGCGCTGACCGGCCGGGATCTGGCTCGGCTCAATGACGAAGACTTGCGCAAGACTGCGGCCGAGGTGGATGTATTTGCTCGCGTCGAACCCGAGCAGAAGCTACGCTTGGTGAAAGCCTTGCAGGCCAACGGCGAAGTGGTGGCGATGACCGGCGACGGCGTCAATGATGCGCCGGCGCTCAAGCAGGCGGATATCGGTATCGCCATGGGCCTGGGCGGCACCGAGGTGGCCAAGGAGGCGGCGGCGATGGTGCTGACCGACGACAACTTCGCCACCATCGAGGCGGCAGTCGAGGAAGGGCGCGGCATCTACGACAACCTCGTCAAGTTTATCGTGTGGACCATCCCGACCAACGGCGGCGAGGGCCTGGTGATCCTCGCCGCCGTCTTTGCCGGGGTGACCCTGCCGATCACGCCGCTGCAGATCCTCTGGATCAATATGACCACGGCCGTTCTGCTCGGCACCATGCTGGCCTTCGAACCGGCAGAAGACGGCATCATGCAGCGCGCGCCGCGGGCGCCGGCTGCGCCGATTCTCGACTGGGCGTTGATCCAGCGCTGTCTGCTGGTTAGCGTCCTGTTGCTGGCCGGTTCTTTCGGTTTGTTTGAACTGTCGATCTATCGGGGACAGACGCTGGCTGAGGCGCGAACCATCGCCGCCAATGTCTTCGTCATGGTTGAAACGGTTTACCTTTTCAACTGCCGGTCGCTGACCCGTCCATTCTGGGCTATGGCCCCGTTTTCCAATCCGTGGGTATGGGTCGGCAGCGCAGCGATGCTGGCGCTGCAGATAATGTTTACCTATGTGCCGGTCTTCAATCGGGTTTTCCAGACCGCGCCGATCGGTGTTGCCGAGTGGCTGTCGATCGTCGCGATTGCTGCTCTGTGCGCAGTCATCGTCGAGGCGGAAAAGCGCTGGCGCTTGAAAGTGGCTGCGGTTACATAATGAGAAGATTGAAGCGGTATTCAGACGAATTATCGTAATCGGTGGCGCGCATTAAGTAATTTGCTCTGCGCGACAACAACACATGCCACCATATCTTATGGGACAACTGGGTTAAACGACAACATAACCTCGAAGTGACGGCCCCGGATCATTCCACATCAGAAATGACCAGAGTAATATTGCGAGACTTTGTTGCTCCCTGACATTCACTAGACCAACGACATCTCCTGAGGAGAATAGCGGCATGCCTATGGACGTCTTCGCGCATCGTTCTCTCAAAACCAGAATCACTCTCACCACGCTGGTTATTTTTTTGTTAAGTATCTGGTCGCTGGCGTTCTACACTATCCGGACACTACGTGACGATATACAGATCCTATTGGGGAATCAGCAGTCTTCGACTGTTTTTTTATTGGCCAACGAGGTCAATCACGAGTTGAAAGATCTGTTGAGCATATTGGAAATGACTGCCGGAACTATTACACCGACCATGATGGAACATCCGTCGGCATTGCAGTCAATATTGGAACAACGCTCGACGGCTCTTTATTTGTTCAACTCTGCCTTTACGGTCTTTCGGCTTGATGGCACGGCGATTGCGGATGTTCCAGTCTCTGGAGGGCAGATCGGCTTCCATTACACCGATAGTGATGAAGTCGACGATGTGCTCAAGGGGGCTAAATCGAAGTTTGGCAAGCCACACTTCTCCAAACTTAAGGGAAATCCGGAATTTGGTATAACTGTGCCTATTCGTAATGCTCAGGGCAACGTGATCGGCGCATTGAAAGGAGAGATTGATCTGAGCAAGCCGTCTTTTCTTGACAGGATTTCAGCGGGCAGCTATGGCAAGAGCGGCGGCAGTCTTATCCTAGATATAAGGGATGGTCTCATCCTCTCTGCCACTGACAAGAAACGCGCCATGCAGCCGCTGCCCGCGCCGGGAATCAATGAAATGACGGACAAACGCAGGCAGGGATTTCTTGATACAGCTGTCTCTATAAATTCGCAGGGTACAGAAGTACTGTCATCGGCCAGTCGTATTCCAGCAACAGAGTGGATGGTGGTCGTTGCACTGCCCACTGAGGAGGCGTTTGCCCCGATTCACGGCATTCAGCAGCGCATGCTGCTTGCCGCAATTATCCTTACCCTGCTGGCGGGTGGACTGATCTGGTGGCTGTTAAAGCGCCAGTTATCGCCAATGCTTACGACCGCCGCAACACTGGCCAGCATGTCGGATACGGACAAGCCGCTGCAACCACTGCCCATCACTCGCCAAGACGAAATCGGCACACTAGTCGGCGGTTTCAATCGTCTGCTAGATATCTTGGTACAGCGTGAAGAGGCATTGAAGAAAAACAAGGAGCGTTTCCAGTTGATCATGGAAACGATAGACGAGGTTTTCTGGATGGCGGATGTTCCGATTGAAAGCATGTTGTACATTAGCCCCGGCTATGAACGTGTTTGGGGCCGCACATGCCACAGCTTGTATGAATATCCGCGTTCCTTCATCGAAGCCATTCACCCGGAAGATAGGGAGAGAGTGGTTTCCGACCTTGCGGTCGAGGGAACCGGGCAGTCATTTCACCATGAATACCGGATTATCCGTCCGGATGGGACGATCAGGTGGATTTTGGATCGCGGCTTCCCCGTTCTCAATCAAATGGGTACGGTAACGCAATACGTTGGCGTCGCTCAGGACATTACCGAGCGCAAACTGGCGGAAGCAGAGCGTAACATTGCTTCCGTCGCCTTTGAGTCGCAGGACGGCATGGTCATTGCAGATGCCGATCGCGTGATCCTGCGGGTCAACGAGTCCTTCACCGCCATCACCGGCTACTCTGCCGAGGAGGCGGTTGGTCGCAAGACCAATCTGCTCAAGTCCGGCCGCCATGATGAAGAGTTCTACCAGTCCATGTGGGAGAAGTTGAATCGAGCTGGGTATTGGGGGGGGGAAATCTGGAATCGACGCAAGGACGGCGAAGTGTATCCGGAATGGCTGACCATCACGTCAGTCAAGTCCAACGATGGGAAGGTCACCAACTATGTCGCCAGCATGACCGACATTGCCGAGCGCAAGCGGACAGAAAGCGAACTAATAACATTGCGCACAGAGATGCAGCAGATGATTGAATGGCAGGTCGCAAGTCAAACCGTGGCCGCCCTGTCGCACGAGGTCAACCAGCCGCTTGCGAGCATAGCCCTACTCTGCGAGGCAGCAAGCCGCATGTTGGCGACGGATGACATGGCTTTTGCGTCCGATGCAAACCTACCCGAGCGGCTCAAACAAATCCTGAAAAGCTTGGTGGCTGAATCTGAACGTGCCGGTGCCAAGGTGCGTAATTTGCTTGAGTCATTGCACAGGCCGGACGCCGAGCGGGAGCCGATTGCAATCTCTTCACTATTGCGCGATGCAGTGCGCGTGTCGCGAACCAACGGGCTAACGGACTACCCGGTGACCATCGATTGCGCGACCGATATGACTGTACTGGTCAATCGCTTGCAAATGGAGAAGGTGCTCCTGAACCTGATCGGCAACAGTGTAGAAGCGATGCGAAATGCGGATGTGCCCGAGGGGAAAATCCGGATCAAAGTCAGCATGAACGGCGAAGGCGTCGGGATAAGCGTTACAATCAGGGACGAAGGTCCCGGTATCAGCAGAGAGATTGGCCAGCAGATATTCCATCCATTCTTCACCACCAAACCCAACGGTATGGGCATGGGCTTGGCAATTTCGCGTGCCCTGATCCAGGCGCAGGGGGGTAAGCTTTGGTACGAAGCCGATGAGGGACCCGGAGCCGTTTTCTGCTTCACCCTGCCGTTCTCTAGGTGACCTTGTGACTGTACCCACCGTATTCATCGTCGATGACGATCCCGGAATGAGATCCAGCCTCTCCATTCTGATGGAGACGACCCGGCTGAAGGCTGATTGTTTCGCGAGTGCCGAGGAATTCTTGAGCGTTTGCGGCCCGCATCAGGAAGGATGTCTGTTGCTTGACGTTCGCATGCCTGGGATGAGCGGGCCTGATCTGCAGGAAGAATTGGCTCGTCGCAATGTAAGGCTGCCCATCATTTTTCTGACTGCATACGCCGATCTTCCGACGGGGGTGGAGGCCATGAAGCAGGGTGCCGTGGATTTTCTGACCAAACCGATAAACGGTGAGCTACTGCTGCAGCGCGTGCAGGTCGCCTTCGAAATAGATCGCCTGCAAAGGGAGTCTGAAGTGGCACGGCACTTGTTCGAGTCGCGTTTGCTCAAACTCACCAATCGCGAGCGGGAAGTTCTTACACTTGCCCTTACCGGTATGGGTAATAAGGAAATCTCGACCCATCTGAAAGTCAGCCTGCGCACGATCGAAGGCCACCGATCGCGGATATACCTCAAGATCGGCGTCAGTTCGTTAATCGAACTGTCCCAGCAGGCTGTTGATGCTGGCGTCAATCTGGCCCAGGCCATATCATCGCTCTGCGACGCCACTACCTAAGTCACCGACTTCGTACTCGCGAGGGCATCCATCGTTCACTCGTTCGGAATCTGCGGTAATCACGCAAGTGATTACCGGGCTACCGCAATTCCGCAAATTGGAGTGAAATGACTCGGACTGCCATTGATCGGACAAGGACTTGAACTTCCAGACAAACTTGCTTCGCAGATGGTTTTTCCATGCCCAGCGAAGCAAGAATACGGCGAGTCCCAAGCTGTCGCCTGGGATGCCAGCGTTTCCCCATATATCACTCCCACCAAAGGGAAAACATGTCGGAATGGTATTTACGGGAACCTGGAACCGCTGATCTCGGGGAGTTCTCAATAGGGGCAGCCAATGAAAATATTGGGAAACCTCCCCTAAGATCTTTCACTGAAAGTCGCAGCGCAGAACGATATTGCGTGCGCTGGAAAATGGCGATCATTTTCGAAAATCACGAGCGTAAACCCGCTTACCACGGAAGAACCTACGATTTGTCTCTGTTGGGAACCGGGATGCTGACTGATGTCAATTTACATAAGACTTATTCCCCGGCCATCATTCTGTTGGCTCCTCCCCCTCTTGACACTAAGGATCGTCCCAAGATCATAGAAATCGAATCCCGGCAGCTTGATGCGGTTTATTCCGGGGAGACAAGATGTTTCCGGCTTGGGTTTGCTTTTTTGGAATTCAGGAACGACGGGTTGGATCTTCTGACGGAAAGATTGAAGCATCACAAATCGGTTGCAAGGACACAGCAGACCAAACCCGTAGGCTAAGTTTCCCCTTCCCAGACCTGGCATGCTAAAAAAGATCAACTCCGAAAAACTCTGTCTGGGCATGCATATCCATGAGCTTTGCGGCTCATGGATGAGCCACCCGTTCTGGCGGACAAAATTTGTCCTCAAGGATCCCGAGGACATCCGCCGCATCCTCGAGAGTGGCATCAAGGAAGTATGGATCAATACGGATAAAGGGCTGGATGCTGATGAAGGCGAGACCCGAGAACAAGTCAGCGCAGCAGTTGACAAGGTTCTGAGCGAGGCAAGCGAGCGGATCGAACTGCCCAAACAAGTGACGTTATCAGAGGAAGTCAAGCAGGCGGCCAAGACTTGCAACAAGGCAACCGAAGCCGTGCGCTCGATGTTCCAGGAAATGCGCATGGGCAAGGCCGTCAGTCTCAAAGCCATGAATGATTTTGTTGATGAAATATCCTCCTCAGTGCACAGAAACCCCGGGGCATTGATCAGCCTGGCCCGCCTAAAAACCATCGACGACTACACGTATATGCATTCGGTGGCAGTCTGCGGATTGATGATTGGACTGGGCCGCCAAATGGGTTTCGAGGAAGCTGACGTTCGCGAAGCGGGCAGAGCCGGCCTGCTCCACGACATCGGCAAGTCAAAGTTGCCGATGAAGGTTCTCAACAAGCCGGGCAAGCTGACCGACGATGAATTCATCATCATCAAGGCGCATTCCAGGGAAGGACACCAGATCCTTGAAGACGGCAAGGATGCCAATGATACGCTGCTCAACGTCTGCCTCCATCATCATGAAAAGATCGACGGCAGCGGCTATCCGCACCGTTTGAAGGGTGGGGAAATCAGTCTTTATACTAAGATGTGCGCAGTCTGTGACGTGTATGACGCGATCACTTCCAACCGCCCCTATAAGATGGGTTGGGATCCATCAGAATCGATCCAGAAGATGACTGAATGGTGCGATGGACATTTTGACAAGGAAGTATTTCAAGCATTCGTCAAATGTATCGGCATCTATCCGACGGGATCTCTGATCCGCTTATCTTCTGGCCGACTCGCAGTCGTTCTCGACCAGTCGGTAAAGTCACTGCTGACGCCGACTGTAAAGGCGTTCTTTTCGACCCGGACTAAGACCTACACCAAGCCGGAAATTGTCGATCTTGCACGCCATGGCACTCTGGAAAAGATCATGGGCGCTGAAGAAGCCGCCAAATGGGGCATCAAGAATCTGCATGAGTATTGGGCGCAACCTGCCTAGTTGATAGCTTGTCAGTTGGCAAGCTTATAAAACAATAATTGAGGAGGCGCGTAAATGGATTGGAAACCTGAGCACTCAGTCGGTATCCGGGAAATTGATGACCAGCATAAGAAGGTCATCGAGATTATTTCAAGGATCGAGCAATCTGTAAAACTCCAGCGTGGATGGAGGGAAATTGTTTACGATGTTGTTGATCTCAGGGTTTTTGCAAAGAGTCATTTCGAATTTGAAGAAGGGCTTATGCGGATGTTTGGATACAAGGAGTATACAAAGCACACTGGGGAGCATGAGCATTTCTTCAGAAAGCTGACAGAGATTGAAAGCAAATCCGTTAGCAATTTAGTTGAGAGCGAACTGCTGAAATTTCTTCGCGATTGGCTAAAGAACCACATTCTCGTTGAAGACAAGAGCTATGCGGAACATATTCTGTCTGGTGCTTCAATCCTGAAGGCGACTGTGCCAACTCTGACTTCAGTGAAATTGACTTATATAACAACTCCTCAAGTTGTCTGACATCTTCTGGGATCCTGTGTTATCAAGGGCCGTCAATTCCACAAGCAGCACGTTGCAAAGATCGTGGAGTCACAAGAAGCAGTTTGCTTTTCGAAGTTGGAAGGAATTGTTTAATGACCGTTCCACCCCAACTGCGGACCGACGCGCCGGCTTCAAAGGGATGGATATTGCTGGCTGCCGACTTATCGGAGCGTAGATTTGTCGAGCCGGCTATGCCTGCATATGGCTAACTCCAGCCGCCCAGCAGCGTAACAAAATCGGAGCTTGGATGCCCGATTGTGGCAGGATCGGGCCAGGATTCCACTCGATCTTGACGCACCAAAGCCGGCGCTCGCTGTTCGCCGGCGGTTCATTAACCGATCGCTTTTCTGACACATAGCCAGGGACTCACAAACTGCCCCATTCTTCCGGATTCGTTATTCGGCAAATGCTTCTTGCAGCGTAATCAAAGTGCTTGCCCGTGTTTCCGCGGATACGGCCCCCAGTTTTGTTGCAAGCCGCGCTTGGTTGACGGTTCGTACTTGGTCGATCAATATTCTGCACGAAGACACTGAGGCATGTTCTCAATCCATCGGTGCGCGGAGAGACACACTGTTAGCCGGTGCTAGAATCTTACGACCAATTACCGGAGCCGCCATGAATCCTGTCGCAGTCCTACGCTTGCTGCCATTGGGCGCCCTGGCTGTTGCCTCTGCCGCCTGGGCGGTTGATGGCCCTGTTGTAGCCGGGATCCCGGTTGATTTCATCCTGTTCGCTTTGACGCTGCTCGGTGTCGCCTTGTTCCACAATTACACCCTGTATGTGGCGTTGTCCGGGCTGGCGACGATCACGGCTTACAAAATGCTGTTCACCGGTTTCAAGACCGGCGCCGGACTGGCGGGACTGGCGGGGCATTTCGGTCTCGAATGGGTGGTGCTGGCCAATCTGTTCTGCCTGCTGATGGGTTTCGCATTGTTGTCTCGCCATTTCGAGAAGAGCCATGTGCCGGTGGTGCTGCCGAAGTATCTGCCGGACGACTGGAAGGGCGGCTTTGTGCTGCTGGTGATGGTGTTCGTGCTCTCCAGTTTCCTCGACAACATCGCCGCGGCGCTGATCGGCGGCGCCATGGCGCACCAGTTGTTCAAGGCCAGGGTGCATGTCGGCTATCTCGCCGGCATCGTCGCCGCCTCCAACGCCGGCGGATCAGGCAGCGTGGTCGGCGACACCACCACCACCATGATGTGGATCGATGGCGTCAGCCCCCTGAATGTTTTTCATGCCTACGTGGCCGCCGGAGTGGCGCTGGTGATTACTGCCTACTTCGCCGCCAAACAGCAGCACGCCTATTCGCCGATCATCAAGCATGTCCATCAGCATACCCATGTCGACTGGATCCGGGTCGGCATCGTGCTGCTGATCCTGGTCGCGGCGATCGTCACCAATGTAGTGATCAACGTGCATTTCAGCAGTCTCGCCGATCTCTTCCCGTTCATCGGCGTTGCCGTCTGGCTGGCGATCCTGGTCAGTATTCCGTTGCGTCGGCCTGACTGGGAGGTGCTGCCGGAGACCTTCAAAGGCTCGGTGTTCCTGCTCTCCCTGGTGACCTGCGCCTCGATGATGCCGGTCGAGAAACTGCCTGCCGCCTCGGCCCTGGTCGCGCTCGGCCTGGGTTTCGTTTCCGCGGTGTTCGACAACATTCCGCTGACCGCCCTGGCGCTCAAGCAGGGTGGTTACGACTGGGGTTTCCTGGCCTATGCGGTCGGCTTCGGAGGTTCGATGATCTGGTTCGGTTCCTCTGCCGGGGTGGCGTTGTCCACCATGTATCCCGAGGCGCGCTCGGTCGGCAACTGGCTGCGCCACGGCTGGCATGTAACGCTGGCCTATGTGGTGGGTTTCTGCGTGCTTTACTTTACGCTCGGCTGGCATCCCGAGCCGCCGCATAAGCAGCAGCCGGCTATCGTCACGCCGGGCATCTCTGTCCCTGCGCAGTGAATGCCGTGAGTCGTCGCGGCATTGCCCTTGCGCTGGCTCTTGCCGCATATCTGCTGTCGTTTTTCCATCGTGTCGCGCCGGCGGCGATTGCCCAGGATATGGCGGCCGCGTTCCAGATCGGCGGCGCTGCGCTTGGCTCGCTGGCGGCGACCTATTTTTACATCTATACCCTGATGCAGGTGCCGACCGGGATCCTTGCCGACACCCTGGGACCGCGCAAGCTGCTCTTCCTTGGCGGGCTGGTGGCCGGCGTGGGTTCGTTGTTGTTCGGTCTGGCGCCGAGTTTCGAACTGGCCTTTGCCGGCCGCGCCCTGGTTGGGTTGGGCGTCTCGGTGACTTTCATCGCCATGCTGAAGCTGATTGCGGTCTGGTATGAGGAGAGCCGCTTTGCCACGATCACCGGGCTGTGCATGCTGATTGGCAACCTCGGCTCGATACTCGCCGGCGCGCCGCTGGCCTGGCTGACCCAGATCACTTCCTGGCGCGAAATCTTCGCTGCCGTTGGTGTGCTGTCCTTGTTGATCGGCGTCGCCAGCCTGTTCCTGGTCAGCGACGGTCCGTCTGCCCATAAAGGCGTGGTGCGCATCGATCGCACCGCCTGGCTAGTCGGGCTGCTGACAGTGCTGAAGAATCGCGCCACCTGGCCGGGCTTCTTCGTCACTTTCGGCATCAGCGGCAGCTTTTTCGGTTTCGCCGGACTCTGGGCGGTGCCTTATTTCACCCAGGTGCTGGGCATGACACGGGCGGTTGCGTCCAACCACATCAGCCTCTACTTCCTTGGTTTTGCGGTTGGTGCGGCGACCTGGGGATTCGTCTCCGACCGCCTCGGGCGGCGCAAACCGCTGATATTCGGCGGCAGCCTGCTGCATGCGCTGGGCTGGTTGGTGTGGTTGTCTGGCATCGCCATGCCGCCATCCGCAAGTTACCCGTTTTGCATGCTGATGGGTTTGCTCACCGCCAGCCTGACCCTCTCCTGGGCCTGTGCCAAGGAGGTCAATCCGCCATTGCTGTCCGGCATGGCAACCAGCGTGGTGAATGTCGGCGTGTTCCTTGGCCCAGCCATTTTGCAGCCGCTGGTCGGTTGGGCAATGGATCGCAGCTGGTTGGCAACGAATGGAACGATGCAGGCCGGTGCGCGCCTTTATTCGGCGACGGACTATCGCACCGGCTTGCTGCTGATGGCCGGCGCAGCGGCTTTTGGTTGTCTGGCCTCGCTGCTGGTGCGCGAGACCGGTTGTCGCAACATCTGGAAGAAGCCATGAAAGGTATCCTGCTGTTTGGCCATGGCGCGCGCAATCCCGACTGGGCTGCGCCGTTTCACCGCATTCGCGACGCAATCCTGAAGTATCAGGGGGACGCACGCGTCGAGATGGGCTTTCACGAATTAATGCGGCCGACCCTCGATGAAGGCATCGATTCCCTGGTGGCTCAGGGTGTCAGCCAGATCGTCATCGTGCCAATCTTCATGGCAGGTGGTTCGCACGTTCGGAAGGATCTGCCGCTCATGGTGGAGGCGGCCATGGACCGTCATCCCGGGTTGGCCATCGATCTGGCCGAACCGGTCGGCGAGGCGCCGGAGGTTATCGATGCCATGGCGAATTACGCGCTCAATCAGTGAATGGCGATTGCCATCTCGACGCCAACCATGGCTTTTCCCATACACCCAGAGTTTCTCAATGTTTTCGATCGAAGCGTTTCTCGGCTTCTGCGAGGTGACTGATCAATATATGCGATATCGTGTTTATGCCAATACCCGCAAACAGGGCGGGCAGGAGATAGAGCGCGACAGAAAGTTCTGATACGAAAATTCTATCGTCTAGCAAAGCAGGTGAAAGTTTCGCCATTTCTGCCAGCCGCTGAAGGAGAAATATGCTTGCCCCGGAAATGGCGATCAGGATGCAGCCGAACAGCAGCACCGTTTTACGGGAAATGGCGCTTTTCCACATCATGTAAGCGTAGATGCCAACGGGCAAGATAATTGAACAGACGACCAGCAACAGAAATTCGATTTCAACGAATACAGATTCACTCATCAGCGTTCCTGTCCTGTTCATATCGGCCAAGTCTGCGGCAGCCTGCCCGTTCCTGGCGACATGGATCATTTTATACGGGACTGGGTGTGGCCGACCGGTATCGACAGCCCTGCCAGCTGCCGCGGCGTGCAAGTTCGGCCGAGAGTCGCGGCGCAATTTCGTAGAGGCGGAGGTTCCAGTGTGGAGCGAGCTTCAGTGACGGCGGTATTTCGACGCCCAGGCGCTGGAGCAAGATGGCAGGTGAAAGACGCTCAACGAAATCTGCCAGCAGGCTGATGTAGGCTTGCTCGCCGAGCAGCGGCACGGCATCGGGATTGCACTGCCACTCGTGCGCCAGTTCGGTGCCGCGTATCAGTTGCAGTTGATGCAGCTTGAGCGCCCGGATCGGCAGGGCCGAGAGCTGGCTGGCTCCTTCGAGCATGCTTTGGTGCGATTCTTCCGGCAGGCCGAGGATCAGATGGGCAGTGACTTCCAGTCCGTGCTTTGCCGCCCGGCGGATTGCGGCGACGCTGACGGCGAAGTCGTGGCCGCGGTTGACCCGCGCCAGCGCCGCGTCGTTGCAGGATTCAACGCCGATCTCGAGTTCGATGAGGTGTTCTTGTGCGAGCACCTCAAGATAGTCCAGTATTTCCTCGGAAAGACAATCGGGACGGGTACCGATTGCCAGTCCGCCGATCTGTGGATGGGATAGCGCCTGTTCGTAGCAGTCGCGCAAACGTTCGAGTTCACCGTAGGTATTGCTATAGCTCTGGAAAAACGCGATGTACTGCTGCGTACGCGGATAGCGACGACTCAGGAAGTGCAAGCCGGCGTCGATCTGTTCGGTGATGGACTGGCGGTGGTCCAGGTAGCCGGGCGTGAAGCCGGCGTTGTTGCAGAAGGTGCAGCCGCCGGTGCCGATCAGGCCGTCGCGGTTCGGGCAGGTGAAACCCGCAGCGATCGAGACCTTCTGCACTCGCCCCCCGTAGCGGGCTTTGATATGGTCATTCCACGAATTGTAACGGCGTTCGCCGAAAGGGGAAATGGCTTCTCGTCCCATCTGGGTGGGCAGCGATTTCACAGCATAACCCATTTCAGTGTCCAGGCTGGATTGGTGGGAACTATGGTCACCGTGTCCTCAATGGGGTGTATCGTCCCGATCAGTTGAGAATGGGTTAACCAATTGTTATCCACAAAATCTGTAGACAACTCTGTGGAAATCGGAGCTATCCGCAGACGCTGTCAGGATGGAAGTGGGCTGCTCGATATTTAGTCAATAGCGCCTGATATTTTCCGGCTCAGCTATCCAGCAAGCCGATGGCAGTTGCCATGTATTGCCCGCCCACAAGTTGAATGCTCACATTGACACGCGAGCCGCCCATCATGCTGCGGCCACCACCCATCATTCCACCGCCTTGGATGGTCACGCCGTTGAGCATGAAGCTGGTCGATGTGACGCTGGAGACAACACCCGACATCTGCAGGATTCCCGGGGAGGGCGGGAGATCGGATTGGATGTTTACTTCAGCGCCAGTGAGGGAGCTGTTGTTGAACATCCCGGCGATGCTGACAGGCTGGCCGACAACCAAGCTGGCCGCGCTACCGTTGTGGAACACCGCGCCGGCACCCATGTTGCCGCTCATGCTGGCACCATTGGCCACGCTTATGGTGAAAGCGCCGGTCTTCGGGTCGTAGGAAGACAGCATGCCGCCGACTTCGATGATGGAACCGCTCGGCGCCATCATCGGCGTAAAGGCGATGAATTGCACCGTGGTCGCGCGTACCACATTGTTTGCCACCGTTCCGCGCACCTCCAGGAAGACGCCATTGGCCAGTTGCGCCGCCGTGCCGCCGGTAAAGGCCGCATTGCTGGCGTCGATGACCACGCCGCGCAGGGTGAAGCTGGCGGCAGAGACGAAATTCGCCACCATGCCATGCACTTCCACCGAGGTCGGCGCCGTGCTGGTAAACACCGTGACGCTACTTGCCGTGAGCTTGTTGGTGCTAGCGTCATAGTTTCCGGCAACCACGACGTACTTGTCGTTGCCCAAGGAGGCGTTGCTGGGCGTAATCGTCGCGGCGCTGGCGTCCACTGCGACGTTGCGCAGTTGGAAATTGCTGTTGCTGAGGTAATTGGCAATCGCTCCCGATAGAGTGACCTTGCCGCTGGCTGGCGCCGGCCGCTTGATGCGGATAGTGGCGGCGCTGACGACATTGCCGACCGGCGCAGTGTTGCTCCATACCGTCACCAACAGGCCGTTGGCCAGCGCCACCCCCGCCGGGCTGATGACCGCCGAGCCCACCGTCACCATTTTGTTGCCGAGAGCGAAGCTGCCGGCCCCGGCGTTGTATTGGCTGACCACCCCGGTGAGGCGAACGCCGCTGGCGGCAGGCATCTGCATAATCAGCGTGGCCTGAAGAGAGGGCTTGCCCTGGCTGTCGCTCTTCAACAGGCCATGGGCTTCGATGCGATCGCCCACTCGCACGCTTGCCAGCGTGACATAGCCGACGAAGCTGGTCACCGGCCCCAAGGCGGCATCGCTGTTGGCGGTGATGGTGGTCCCCAGGACCGTGATGCTGCTTGCCGTGACTGCGGTGACGGTGCCGACGATCTCCGGCGACATCAGGACAGAAGTGATGTTGCCGCTGGCATCGTAAGCCAACTCGGCGCTTTGTCCGAGCATGACGGCGGTCATCGGCATTGCCACCGCAGCGCCTTGCTGGGCCTCGCTGGAGTAACTGGCCGCGCTGTCGTTGCGCCGCATGCCATCGACGATCAGGCTGCCGAAGCCGGTAACGATGCCCAGCGCGTTACCGGTGCCCCCTGAGCCGACCTCGGCGAGGAGGGGCAGGACACCGCCGCCCCCACCGCCACATGCGGAGACGAGGAAGAGCGCTGCCAGCAGCGCGATCATCGACCGGGCGCTATCAAGAATACGTAAGAACATGGAGAACTCCTGGTGATTTGGTGCTTCGGACGAACATCATGATTGCTTGTCCGACTCGCGGTAGAAATACATGCCCAGGCGAACGCGCTCATCTGCGCCTTCAATGCCTTGGTCTTGTTGGGACAACAGCGTGGCGGTACGCACCATTTGCTGGAAGACGCCGGCCCAAAGTCCGCGGGAAAGAGCGTTGAGGGCATCGGCCGACTCGGCGCGCAGACCGTTGGCGTAGACACTTTGCTCGAGCAGGGGCGCATCGCTGCCCTCAAGGTTACGCGCCGCGGCGGCGAGGTGATCGCCGACATTGTCAGTAAACAATTGCAGCATCTCGGCGTAGCCTTCCTTGGGAACAAAGGCGCCGGCGCAAAGACGCAGACGCGTGGACGATCCATCCCCGCCTGCGTCATCCGCCGCGACGACACCCAGGCGCAGAAGCTCCTCGAGCACCGTGCGTGGATGCACGTCGTTCGACACCGACGCCGCCAACTCCTCGAAGGAGCCGGAGGCACCCCCCCGAACGAGTAAACGCGGCTCGCCCTTCTCGTCGCGATAGGCCGGGTCGCTTGCCCAGCGTGTAAATACCTGCATGGCCACGCTCAAAGTCTTGGCTGGTGGTCGCGGCTTGCCTGCCTTGCGCCACTCGCGCACATCCTTGCGATGTACGCCTGACAGCATGCTGATGTTCGAGTCGTTGGGACGCCCTTCCCGTTCCTCGATGATTTTCGCCGCAGCTTCCAGAAAAACTTGCTTGAGCGCCTGAGCAAAATGCGGATAGGTCACGCCCTCATGCAGGAGCATCGCCACCAATGGCGGAAGCAAACGCAAGGAAGCCGCGAGGGCAAGATCACTACGCGATTCGGTCATGTCCAATTCTCAACTTGGCCCCATAGAGATGGGAAGTTATCCCATACAGTATAACCAGGAAAGCCATTTTTGGCAATAACCTTGATATTCGTAATTTTCCAACGATGATTGGATTGAAGCATGACTTCCGGGAAATCCTGCATCACAAATTTTGATTTATCCATTGAATATAATTGTTGCTTTGTTGATAAAGATGGGATATATTCCCAGTCGTGCATTCTCAATATTCAACTCAAGCAACATCCAAGGCACTCAAGCAGTCTTGCCTCGGCGGCTTCCTTACGCTTGGTTTCGGCGCGGGTCGGCATGTTGCCGGGAGACTTCGAAAATATTTTTTACTGATAGAGGTGGACGAAAAATGATCAAGATGACTGGAATAGTTCTGGTAACTGCTTTAATCATGACCGGCTGCGGCGGTGGAGGTGGCGGAGGGAGCGTCACTCCCACAGCGGCTGCGCCTTCCCCAACCGCTATTGGCGGTACCGCGGCGAAAGGAATCATCAAGCAGGCCAAAGTGCTTGCTTGCCGCATCGTCAATGGCGCACCCGAGGCCGATGCTTCCTGCGCCTCTACCACCACGGGAACTGATGGTTCCTATAAGGTAACCTTTAGCGACGGCTACACTGGGCCCGCGATGATCAAGGTGATGGCAGGGACGGCCAGTACGATGGTGGATGAAACTACGGGTGCCGACATTCCCTACAATATGATCATGCGCGCAGTCGTTCCCGCAGTCTCCAGCTCGACGACCGTTTACGTCACGCCGTTCAGCGAAATGGCTGCCAGCGCGGTGAGCACGACGACGATGGATGCGACAAAAATCAGCCAATCCATCGCCGCGGTCCAATCCATCATGTCAACGCTGGGTATTGATTTGAGCGCCATGCCGATGATGGATATCAAGAACAGCGGGTCCAATTCGGCCACGCTGACCATGCAATCGAACATGGTCAAACAGTTGGGTCGGGTGGTCATGGCGGCGAAGAGCTCGAACCTTCTCACAGACGCCAGCGGTGTCCCTTGCAATGCCGCAGGCACCACGACCTCACAGCAAATCGCTTGTACAGTTGCGGCAATGGCGGGCGTCATGAACAGCTATGTCACATCCGATGCAACGAAGACAGCGAAAATGCTCGCCGCCTTGAATGGACAGGATGTAGCCAATCTGAATATGCCCATTCTCAAGGCAGATGGAACCGTTAGCATGGTATCGACCAACATGACTTCTGCTACGTCCATGCAATCCGCGTTGCAAAATGGGGGAATGCCCATGGCGAATGCTGCGAATGCGGCAAATGTGATCATGGGCGGTATGCACTGACGATATGCTCGGCTTTAGCGCAGATATATACGGCCCCACAAGGAAGAAATCGATGAAACAGCTTGTTCAAATCGCTTTCTTGGCAATGACAATTGCCTCAAGCCCGATATTTGGTCACGGCGACGACGATTCGCATGGCGCCGTGATTGGCAAACTAGGCGATCCCGCTAAAGTATCGCGCACCATCACAGTGGAGATGAATGACGCGATGCGCTTCATTCCCTCGACTGTCGTTGTCAAGCATGGCGAAACAGTCAGGTTCCTGGTGAAGAACAACGGACTGCTGAAGCATGAAATGGTGCTCGGCTCGGTAGCGGAACTCAAGGAACATGCGGAGTTGATGCGGAGATTTCCGGCGATGCAGCATGCCGACCCGAACCAGGTGGCGGTCGATCCCGGCAAGACCGGTGAACTGATCTGGCAATTCGCCAAGACCGGCAAGGTCGATTTTGCCTGTCTACAGCCGGGCCATTTCGAGGCTGGAATGAAGGGCCGGGTGACTGTCAAGTAGCCTGCCAAAATAATTGGCGGCGCTCGTTCCGTAAGTACGGGACGGCGCCGACCTGCTATCACTTTTCCTTGAGATGGTCGTGCGGCGGCCGCTTGGGTTGCCCTTTCGCCTCGGTAGGCTGATCCATGACCATGCCTCCTTTTGCCTCCACATGGCTGTGCGGTTTCATTTTCTTTTTCGCCGGTTCAGCCTTGGCCGACTGATCGGTTGGGGCGGCAACGGCTTCCTTGGCAGGCTCATCTGCGGCAATAGCCGCGAAGGAAGTGGTCAACGCGACCGCCATGGCCGCGAGCAAGAACTTGGTATTCATTTAAATCTCCTTGGTGTGAATGGCAGGGTAGAGCGATTGCAAGATAGTCTGCCGCTACCTACGGCAAGCTGACAGCGAGATTACATCCCGGTAATTCTTCGGCTGATTTGACTATCCGCATGCACAATCCAGCCATCCCGACATTACGTGCTACATCTGTAAGCTATGTGAACGATTGCAACCGAGCACCCTATTTTGAGCAAAAGACTTGAAAATCTCGTATATAAGCATATAGTGATTAACTATGAGACCAACAATAACCCTTTTGCTGTTCGTTGCCGCCTTGTCGGCGCTTTCCCCGGTGTGCGCCCAAAGCGCACTGCCAAGCTCCGGCTTGGCCACGGCTTTGGTGGAGTTGCGCGAGGTCGACCAGACTTATCCGGCTGAAGCGCTGGTGGAAGCCGTCAAACAGGCCACCATCGCCGCCCAGACCCAGGGCCGCGTCATCGAGGCGCATTTCGATGCGGGTGATCGCGTCAAAGCCGGTCAAGTGCTGATGCGCATCGACCAGCGCGAGGCGTTGCAAGCTCAGGCCGGAGCGCAGGCGCAACTGGCCAACGCGCGGGCAAACTTCGAGCGCAACAAGGATCTGTATGCGAAGAAATTTGTCAGCCAGGCCGCGCTCGACAAGGCCGAGGCTGACTTCAAGGCGGCTGCCGCAACCGCAGGGCAGGCGGGAACCCAGACCAGCTATACCACCATCACCGCGCCATTTGCCGGTGTGATTGCGCAACGCTTCACGGAGTCGGGTGAAATGGCCGCGCCCGGCAAGCCTTTGATCAGCCTGTTCGATCCACAGGGATTGCGGGTTGTGGCCAACATTCCCCAATACCAGTTCAGCGAGGTCAGGCGAGCTTTACGCGCCAAGGTTGAATTTACCGAGAGCGGCAAGTGGGTTGATGCGTTGCGCGTCGAAGTGCTGCCGACCGCGGACAGCCAGACCCACGTCGTGCGCGCCCGGGTGTATTTGCCCGACAACCTGGCAGGCGTTATTCCGGGGATGTTCGCGCGCGCCCATTTTGTCATCGGCAAGGCGCGCAAGCTGCTTGTTCCGGCGGGCGCGGTGCTGCGTCGCGGCGAGGTGACCGGCGTGTATGTGGTCGACGACAAGGCTCTGCCGCATTTGCGTCAGGTGCGCCTGGGCGAGCAGGTCGCCGGCGGCACCAGCCTGCCTTCCGTCGAAGTTCTGGCCGGACTCAGCGCGGGCGAAACCGTGGCGCTAGATCCGCTCAAGGCGGGCATGCTGCTGAAGCAGGGCGGTAAGTAGTCAATGGGCATCTCCGGGCGCATCGCCGCATTTTTTCTGCGCCACTCGATGACGCCGCTGCTGGCGCTGATCGCGCTGCTGCTGGGGGCATTTGCGGTACTGGTGACGCCGCGCGAGGAAGAGCCGCAGATCAACGTGACCATGGCGAACGTCTTCATCCCGTTCCCCGGTGCTTCGGCCAGGGACGTCGAGGCGCTCGTGGCGCGGCCGGCGGAACAGGTGCTGGCGCGCATCGCCGGCATCGAGCATGTGTTTTCGGTGTCGCGTCCCGGGATGGCGATCATCACCGTGCAATATGTCGTCGGCGAGGAGCCGATCCAGGCCCTGGTGCGCCTCTACGACACGATCAATTCCAACCGCGATTGGCTTTCACCCAACCTTGGCGTGCTCGATCCGATCATCAAACCGAAAGGCATCGATGACGTGCCGATCGTCACGCTGACTTTCTGGAGCCCGGACTCCGGCAAGTCGGCTTTCGAGTTGCAGCAGGTAGCGCGCGCCGCCGAGATCGATCTCAAGCGGATTCATGGCACCCGTGACGTAATCACCATCGGTGGTCCCGGTCATGTCATCCGGGTGATCATGGATTCCGACCGCATGAATGCCTTTGGCATTACCGCTCAGGACCTCAAGGCGAGTTTGCAACTTTCGAATGCTTCGCAGCCGGCCGGCAGCCTGGTCAGCGGGAATCGGGAAATTCTGGTACAGACCGGTACCTACATCGAGTCCGCCGGCGACGTGCAACGCCTGGTGGTAGGCGTGCAACAGGGCAAGCCGGTGTTCATGGCGGATGTCGCGCGCATCGTCGATGGCGCCGACCAGCCATCTCGCTACGTCTGGTTTGGAGCAGGCGCCGCTGCCAAGACCAAAGGAATTCAAGCCGGCGGAGAGTTTCCGGCCGTGACGCTGGCGGTGTCGAAAAAACCCGGCGTCAATGCCGCGGATGTCGCCGCCGCGGTGATCGCCCGCGCCCAGGCACTAAAGGGGACGGTGATTCCCGATGGCGTCGAATTCAGCGTGACGCGCAATTATGGGGAGACGGCCACCGACAAAGCGCAAAAACTGATTGGCAAGCTGATTTTCGCCACCGTCTTCGTCGTGCTGCTGGTGCTGTTGGTGCTTGGCAAGCGCGAAGCGGCGATCGTCGGCATGGCGGTAAGCTTGACGCTGGCGGCGACGCTGTTCGCTTCCTGGGCGTTGGGTTTCACCTTGAACCGGGTTTCGCTGTTCGCCCTGATCTTTTCCATCGGCATTCTCGTCGACGATGCCATTGTGGTGGTCGAGAACATTCACCGCTGGCACGCGCTGGAACCGGACAAGCCGCTTTGGCAGATCATTCCGTCGGCGGTGGACGAAGTTGGCGGACCGACCATACTCGCCACTTTCACGGTGATTGTGGCGCTGCTGCCGATGGCCTTCGTTAGCGGCCTGATGGGGCCGTACATGAGTCCGATCCCGATCAATGCGTCGATGGGCATGTTCATTTCGCTGGCGATCGCCTTTGTGATTACCCCCTGGCTGGCGCTGAAGCTGCTTGGCGGGCGCCTGCCGCATAGCCATGGCGCGGCGACGGAACCTGCCGGAAAAGTCGAGCGCCTGTTCCGTCGCGTGCTGACACCATTCCTCGACGAGAATAACGGCAAGCGCGCGCGGCGTAAGCTGTGGATCGTGGTGTTGGTGGCGATTCTGGCCTCGGTGTCGCTGGCCGGGTTCAAACTGGTTATTTTGAAAATGCTGCCTTTCGACAACAAGAGCGAATTCCAGGTGGTGCTCGATATGCCGGTTGGCACGCCACTGGAGGAAACCGCCAAGGTGCTGCGCGAAATTGGCGCGCATCTGGCGACGGTCGAGGAAGTCAGCGATTATCAGGCCTATGCTGGCGTCGCCAGCCCGATCAACTTCAATGGCCTGGTGCGCCAGTATTATCTGCGCGCCAGCCCGGAGATGGGCGACATCCAGGTCAATCTTGCCGACAAGAAGCATCGTCAGCGCCAGAGTCACGAGATCGCGGTGGGAGTGCGCGATGCGTTGACGGCGATCGCAAAGAAATATGGTGGCAATCTGAAGGTGGTGGAAGTGCCACCAGGGCCACCGGTGCTTGCTCCAATCGTCGCCGAAATCTACGGTCCTGACTATGCCGGCCAGATCGCCGTGGCAAAGCGCGTGCGAAAGGAGTTCGAAAGCGCCGCCGATATCGTTGGCGTCGACGACAGCAGCAGCGCCCCGGCACAGAAAGCCGTTCTGCGCGTGGCGCAAAGCAAGGCGGCGCTGCTCGGCGTGGCGCAGCGGGATATCGTCGAAGTGGTGCGCCTGGGGCTGGCCGGCGAAGATGTGACACCGGTGCATGATGGCGATGCCAAGTACGAGATTCCGGTACGCATCACGCCGCCTGCGGAAAAGCAGGATAGCATCGACCACTTGCTGAAGCTGCGGGTCCGGTCGCGCGCCGGCAACCTGGTACCGATCTCGGATCTGGTCGAGGTGCGACTGCTGCCGCGCGAGCAGGTGGTCTATCACAAGGATCTGCTGCCGGTGGTGTACGTTACCGGCGACATGGGCGGCAAGCTTGACTCGCCCTTGTATGGCATGTTTGCCATACAAGGGCAGTTGAGTACCGCCTTCCCCCCGACTTCCGACCCCGGAAAAGGGGCGACTGAGCGAGGCATCGCGCCAGGCGGGCTGAATACGTATTACATTCGCCAACCGCAGGATCCCTACGCTGGTTACAGCGTCAAATGGGATGGTGAATGGCAGGTGACGTATGAAACCTTCCGCGACATGGGGATCGCTTATGCAGTCGGTCTGGTGCTGATCTACCTGCTGGTGGTGGCGCAGTTCAAGTCCTATCTGGTGCCGCTGATCATCATGGCGCCGATCCCGCTCACCATCATCGGCGTGATGCCCGGACACGCACTGTTCGGCGCGCAGTTTACGGCGACTTCGATGATCGGCATGATTGCCCTGGCCGGGATCATCGTCCGCAACTCGATCCTGCTGGTGGATTTTATCAACCAGCAAGTGGCCACAGGCATGGACTTTGCCAGTGCGGTGATCCATTCTGCCGTTGTCCGCGCCAAACCGATTGCTCTCACGGGTCTGGCCGCCATGCTCGGCGCCTTGTTCATTCTCGACGACCCGATTTTCACCGGCCTGGCGGTCTCCCTGATTTTTGGCATCTTCGTTTCGACCGTGCTAACCCTGGTGGTGATCCCGGTCCTTTATTTCGCGGCCATGAAAGACCGCATACAACCTCAAGGAGACAAAAAATGACCCTTAACCAGTTCATGCGCATTATCCCCGGCGCCTTCATCATGATCTCGCTCTCCCTGGCGCACTATTACGGCCAGGCGGATCTGAGCAATCTTTCCTGGCTGTGGTTCACCGCCTTCGTCGGCGCCAACCTGTTCCAGAGCGGCTTTACCAAATTCTGTCCGTTCGAGAATATTCTCGGGAAATTCGGAGTCAAGGAAACAGCCTGCTAGCCAAGGCGCGGCCTGGGGTCGGCTATAATCACTCGGAGCCTGCCCCGTAAAGTCGCATCTGCGACTTTACGGGGCAGGCTTCGAGCAAGGAGCCATACCATGAGCATGATCGCAGACCCGGCCCGCCTCACCCACACCATCGAATTATTTGACGCTGCCAACGCAGAGGATCCGAACCGGGAATCAGCCGACGGCCGCAAGCATCCCAAGGAACTGCTTTACGCCCGGCGCATGAGCGAGATGCTGGAGCGCTTCGCTCCCGAAGCCAGCGAGGCGGTCAGGCTGGCCTGCCGCGCCCAGCACATCCAGCGCTGGATGATTCCGCGCAAGGACTACCCGATGACGCCCGAGGGATACCAGCGCTGGCGCACCACGCTCTACAAGTTTCACGCCGAGACGGCCGGCCGGTTGATGCAGGAAGCTGGCTACGACCAGGAAATGATCGAGCGCGTCAAACAGGTTGTCGGCAAGCGAGGCCTCAAGGTCAACCCGGAAACCCAGATGATGGAAGACGTGGTTGACCTGGTTTTCATCGAGCATTACATGGCCGGTTTCGTCGTGAAGAAGCCCGATTACGACGAGGCGAAGTGGCTCGACATCATCCGCAAGACGTGGAAGAAAATGTCTTCGCGCGCCCACGATTTCGCCCTGGCCGGCAAGATCAAGCTGCCCGAAGCGCTGGTGCCCCTGATTCTCAAGGCTGTGGGTTGAAACGCAAATAATGTCCCGGAAATGAACTCCCGCATCGACGAATTAACAGCGGACGAGCTGCGCAATATCCTGCTTGAGCAAAAAGCCATCCTCGATAATGCGACGGTGGGGATTCTGTTCTCACGTAACCGCGTGCTGGTCGCGAGCAATACCTTGTGCGCGGAGATGTTCGGCTATGCGCCTGAGGAATTGATCGGCCTGCCCGGTCAGGCGCTCTATCCTTCGGCGGAGGCTTATGCGGAACTCGGCCGAGCCGCCGGACCGACCCTGGCCGCCGGTAAACCCTTTCATTCCGAAATCCAGTTTTGTCGCAAGGACGGTTCGTTGTTTTGGTCGCGCATTTCAGCCAAGGCCATCGATCCGAACAATACGCAGGTCGGCACCATCTGGATCTTTGATGATGTCAGCGAGGAACGCGCGGTACGCGAGGCCTTGGCGCAAGCTAAACACGAACTGGAGGCGGTTTTCGAGACCTCGATCATGGGTATTGCCGTGTCGCGCGAGCGCAGGGTACTGCGCTGCAATCGACGTTTCGAAGAATTGTTCGGTTATGCGCCGAACGAGTTAATCGGACAGTCAACTTGCCGGCTGTATTTGTCGGACAAAGAATTCGAGAGTTACGCCGCCACTTTTTATCCCGACCTGATGCGCGGCAATGTGCACCAGTGCGAGCAGCGCTTGCGCCGCAAGGATGGCAGCACTTTTTGGGGGCGCCTGTCGGCGCGGGCTTTTGACCAATCCCGGCCAAGCGAAGGTTCGGTATGGATGCTGGAAGACATCACAGAGCGTAGAAAGGCTGACGAGCGTGTGCGTGCCGCGCTGACCGAACAGGAACTGATTTTCAACAACGCCGCGGTCGGCATGATGTTCGCGCACAATCGCATCGTGCGGAAATGCAACCGCAAATTCAATGAGCTCTTCGGCTACGCCGAGGATGAACTGGCTGGTCAATCGGTGCTGATTTTTCATCCTACGGTACGCGATTACGATGAGTTTGGCACGCAAGCATATGAGGTGCTGCAGCGCGGTGAAACCTTGATCAGCGAGCAGCGCCTGCGGCGCAAGGACGGCAGCCTGTTCTGGGTGCGCAGCACCGGACGCAAAACCGATGCGCCCGGCCCCGGTCTCGATGTGATCTGGATCTACGAGGATGTCAGCGAGCGCCATCGCGCTGAGGAAGCGCTGGTGCAAGCGCACGACGAATTGGAACAGCGCGTGGTCGAGCGCACCGCGGAGTTGACCAGCACCAATGAGCAATTGCAGGAAGAGATTTTCGAACGGCTACAGGCCGAGCAACGCATATGGCATATAGCCCACCATGACGCTCTGACCGGTTTGCCAAACCGCAGCCTGCTGCATGATCGACTCAAGCAGGCGCTGACCCAGGCGGCGCGCTCGGAGCATCGGCTGGCGGTGATGTTCCTTGACCTGGACCGTTTCAAGACGGTTAACGATACGCTCGGTCACCACATCGGCGACCTGTTGCTGAAGCATGTTGCCGATCGTTTGCGCGAAGTGGTGCGCGCCGTTGATACGGTTTCGCGTCTCGGCGGCGACGAATTCGTGGTGGTGTTGCATGAAATCCGGACTCCCGATGATGCGGTGATGGTGGCTGAAAAGATCATCGAAGCGCTGGCGCCGGCGGTGCCGGTGGAAGAACATCAGCTGCACGCCACGCCCTCCATCGGCATCAGCATTTATCCCGACGATGGCGACGAAGCCTATGCGCTGATGAAGAACGCCGATACGGCGATGTATCACGCCAAGGCCAATGGCCGGAATACCTACCAGTTCTTTACCGCGCAGATGAACGATGAGGCGAAGCGTTTTTTCGGATTTGAACAGCGGCTGCGCAATGCGCTGGAACATCATCAGTTCCTGCTGCATTATCAGCCGCTGGTCGACCATCAACGCCATGCGGTCTGCGGCATGGAGGCGCTGGTGCGCTGGCAGGATCCGGATTATGGCTTGATCTCGCCCGGCGATTTTATTCCGGTGGCGGAGGAAACCGGCCTGATCCTGCAACTCGGTGAATGGGTGTTGCGCGCCGCCTGTCGTCAGAACAGTTTATGGCAGGCGCAGGGTTTTCCGTCGCTGCCGATGTCGGTCAACCTGTCGCCGCGCCAATTCCACCAAAGGGGGCTGGTTGATGCCGTTCGTGCAATTTTCGAGGAGACCGGCCAGTCGCCCGAACTGCTGGAACTGGAGATCACCGAGACGACCTTGATGCATGATGCTGATGAAACGATGAGCAAACTGCGCCAGTTCGCCGATATGGGGATCAGGCTGGCTATCGATGACTTTGGCACTGCCTATTCGAGCCTCGCCTACCTTAAGCGCTTCCCGGTGCATAAGTTGAAGATCGACCAGAGTTTCGTTCGTGACCTGGGGCACGACCGGGACGATGCGGCCATCGTCGCCGCCATTATTGCGATGGCGAAATCGCTCGGCCTGAATGTTCTGGCTGAAGGCGTGGAGACGGATGAACAACTGGAAATGTTAATTAACTTCGGTTGCTCTCAATTCCAGGGCTTTCTGTTTTCGCGCCCCTTGCCTCCGGCGGAAGCGGCAGCAATCTTCCACCCGCCCAGTTTGTCCTGACAGCCATGCAGGTTTGACCAGAAAGGCAACCTATGGATCGATATACTACGGATAGCGGACTGATCATCGAAGATATCATCATCGGCAGCGGCGAGGCGGCAAGTCCCGGACAAACTGTCCTGGTGCATTACACCGGCTGGCTGGACGATGGCACCAAGTTCGATTCGAGCAAAGACCGCAACGAACCCTTCGAGTTTCCACTCGGCGGCCAATACGTCATCGCCGGTTGGGACGAGGGCGTGCAAGGCATGCAGGTCGGCAGCACGCGCAAGCTGACGATTCCGCCGCAACTGGGTTATGGGGCAAGCGGCGCTGGCAGCGTGATTCCACCGAATGCCACGC
The DNA here is from genome assembly GCA_028713555.1 of Sterolibacterium sp. Lineage (GTDB taxonomy): Bacteria > Pseudomonadota > Gammaproteobacteria > Burkholderiales > Rhodocyclaceae > JACRAR01. The sequence continues at coordinate 192,367 of JAQTOA010000001.1, forward strand.
TGGTGTTCGAAATCGAACTGCTGGGATTTAACTGAGCAGCAATGCCTCCCGAATTACCTTCGAAGCTGCCGCGGGTCGGCACGACGATCTTCACGGTGATGTCGAAGCTCGCCGCCGAGTGCGGCGCAATCAACCTGTCGCAGGGCTTCCCGGACTACTCGGGCCCTAAGGAACTTATCGATGCCGTCGCCCGGCACATGCGCGACGGAGACAACCAGTATGCGCCGATGGCCGGCGTCCTGCCGTTGCGCGAGGCGATCGCGGAAAAAGTGGCGATGCTTTATGGCGCCAGCTACGACGCCGACCGCGAAATCACCATCACCGCCGGCGCGACGCAGGCGATTTTCAGCGCTATCGCCTGCATGGTACGGCCCGGCGACGAAGTTATCGTTTTTGAGCCGGACTATGACAGCTACGTTCCTGGCATCCTGCTCAACGGGGGAACGCCGATCGCGGCGCGGCTGTCTTTCCCCGGCTATCGTCCCAACTGGGGCGAGGTGCGTCGCCTGATCACGCCGCGGACGCGGATGATCATGATCAACTCGCCGCACAACCCGACCGGCAGCGTCTGGGATGAGGCCGACTTGCGGCAACTGGAACATCTGGTCCGCGACACCAACATCGTCGTTGTCAGTGACGAGGTCTACGAGCACATGGTTTACGACGGTATGCGCCACGAGAGCCTGGCCCGTTACCCGGCCTTGGCGGAACGCAGCTTCATCGTTTCCAGCTTCGGCAAGACCTACCACGTCACCGGTTGGAAGATCGCTTACTGCCTGGCGCCGCGGGAACTGACGGCTGAATTCCGCAAGGCCCACCAGTTCATCACCTTCTGCATCAATACCCCCTGTCAGCTTGGCATCGCCGACTTCATGAGGGTGCGTCCCGACTGGTACGGCGAACTGACCAGCTTTTACGAGCAAAAGCGGGATTTTTTTCGCGCCGCCCTCGCTGCCTCTCGTTTTGAACTCCTGCCCTGTTGCGGCACCTATTTCCAGAGCGTCCGTTACCACGCTATCAGCAATGAACCCGATCGCCAACTCGCCGAACGCCTGACCCGTGAAACAGGTGTCGCCTCGATTCCGGTATCGGTTTTCTATGCCGACGGCGAGGACAACAAGGTACTTCGCTTCTGCTTCGCCAAGCACGAGGACACCCTGAAGCGGGCGGCAGAGCGGCTCAGCAAGCTTTAGGCAAAGTGCGTCAGCCGGTCGGCCACAATCGGTATCGGCTCGCGCCGTTCCCCGTGACCTTGTCGAACATCGATGGCCTTCCTGAATTTGAATGGACGACGGTTTACGCGTTTCTTGTTTTGGCGCATGATTTCCCCTGTCATTACTCGACGGAGGAATCCCATGTTCGACTCTCTCTCGATCCCGTTCGGAACCAAGATGTTGTTCAATACCGTCAAGCTGAAACCAGGCGTCACCATGGACGATGTCGAGTTCGCCATTGGCGAAATGTGCAACGTCGTCAAGGAGACTTACGGCGGCGACAAGGGCGGCTTCTGTGGCGGACAGGTGTTCAGATTCTCGGGCTTCGCTTCGCCGGAAGGCTCGTTGGGCGAAATTCTGGCCGCTGACGCCCACCTTGCGATTGTCACGTACTGGCGCTCTTTCGAGGAACATGAGCGCTCACACGCCGACAAGACCTTCAAGGACAAGTTTTCCGAGTTGGCAACCATGTGCGCCAACAGCCAGGAGCTAGGCTACGAGATGCTCTGGCAGGGTTCGCCCGAACCTGCGTAGCAGAGATCAAACGCGGCAGGTGTAACCGGGAAGCACTTACGGCAATATCAGCGAAAAGCGCGCGCCTTTTCCACCGAGCCCCTGATTGGTCAGTTCCAGCCTGCCATGCTGGCCGGATGGCGTGGCGTGACGCGATGCAATCGTACGCGCAAAGCTGAGACCCAGTCCGCTGCTGTCGGCGGACATGGTCTTGCTGCTTTCACTGCGCAGGATATCTTCGGGAAATCCGTCGCCGTCGTCAGTAATGCTGAAGCGAATGCCGCCGCCCGGTTCGGCGGTGATGGCGAAATGAATTCTTTGCCTGGCATGACGCAGGGCGTTGCGCAGCGCGTCGAGCAGGACGAATTTCACCAGATAGGCATCAAATGCCCAAGCGGCATTTCCCCGGGCGAAGGCGAAATCGGTATCGATGACGATCGGAGCGTTTCCTTCGATGCCGTTTGCCGCGCGGGTATCCGCTAGTTCGGCCATCAGGTCGGTCAGATAATCTTCCAGGTGATGATCTTCCACCGCCAGACGCAAAGAGCCCTCACCCGCCCGATAAAGGGCAAGCAATTCGACCAGTTGTCCGGAAATGGTCGCAGTGACCGCCTTCGCCTGCTTCAGGGCTGGCGAAGGGTTTTCTGAGCCGCATTCGCGTTGCGCCTCATCGAGCCAGACACCCAGCGCAGAGAGGGCATTTTTCGCGTCATGTATGGCAGCGGCGACCAGTGTGTCCATTGCGTTAAACCTCGAGTGGGCGCGCGCCCGGCGGCGCAATCTTGCGATAGAAAGCGACCGCGGCTTCCAGCTTGGGGTGTTGTGAATTGACGCGGATCGCCTGGGTGATGTAGCGATGGGCCTGGCCGATCTGGGTCAGGTCGGCGCCCTGCTGCTGGGCCCGCATCAGCAGTGCCTGGGCGGCATTGATCGCCACCTGGGCGTTGTTGGGCAGGCGATCGGCGGCTTCGACCAGCATGGTGATGGCCTTGTCCAGTTCGCCCGACTTGGCCAGGGCGACGGCATCGTTGTTCAGGCGGATCATGTTCTTGCGGGTAGTGTCGAGGAACTCGGCACCTTCCTCGTCGAGACCGGCGACTTCGAACACGGTGCGCGCTGCTTCGATGATTTCGTCGTTTTCCTGATTGTCCTCGGCGACTTGCTTGATGATGTTCTTGGCTTCGTCGGGCTGGCCGCTGGCGAACAAAGCCTGGGCTATCTCAAGCTGGGTATTGACATCCAGGCTGCTCGATTTTTGCGCCGCCTGGGCTTTTTCCAGTGCGGCCCTGGCCGCCCTTTCGTCACCGGCACGGATATGTACCTGGCATTCCAGCGCGGCTTGCCGCGCAGCCAGCTCCGGGGTGCGCTGGAAATGCTGGCTCATGTCCTTGACCGCCGACAGGGCTTCGGGAATTTTTTCCTGTTCGTAACAACTGCGGGCCAGCGCCGCGTAATCGTCATGGCTCTTGAAAAAGCCGGTGCGGTCTCGATCCACGGCAATCCGATAGGCTTCCTCGGCGCGGCCGAAATCCTTGTTGGCTAAAGCCAGCGCTCCCAGATCGCGCTGGCGCTGGGTGGTCGCGGCGACATGCAAAGCTTGTTCGACGACCTGCTGGGCGGCAATCTTGTCGGTTTTATAGAGGAGATTCGCCAGCGTATCGTAGGCGGCAACATAGTTAGGGTAGGCGGTCAGGGTCTGCTCAAGCAGAATCCTCGCCTCGTCGGAGTTGCCGTAGGCAATCAGCGCCTGCGCCTTGCCGACCTCCGCCCATGGCGTCGAGCGTTGCTGCAGGACTTCGTTAAACAAGGCCAGAGCGTCACTGGCGCGGCCCTTGGCGAGCAGCAGTTCGCCCTTGATGCGCATCACATCCAGGGCATAGCGGGTCTTTTTGGCCAGCAGTTCGTCGCAGGCTGCCAAAGCCTTCTCGGAATCGGTCTTGGGACCGATGTGCTTGTAAACCGGCTTCAGCGCTTCCTTCTTCTCGATGATGCGTACCAGGCGGGTTCCCAAGGTTTCGGCGGTGAAGGGCTTGAGCAGATAATCGTCGGGAGAATATTCTGCGGCGGTGGATACCTGCTGATATCCCGTTTCACCAGTAATCATCAGGAAGGCCGTGGTCATCGGCAGCAGTCTCTTGCGCCGCACCAGTTCGAGGAACTGCTGACCGTCAGAACCTTTGCCGAGGTTGTAGTCACAGACGATCAGGTCGTAATACTTGGTGTTAAGTTTGTCGATTGCCTCCTTGATATCGCGCGCCTGGTCGCATTTCTCCAGACCGACACTGGCGAGTTGAATGCGCACGGTGGTGCGCATTGCGGCAATATCATCGATTAACAGCCCGACTTTGTCCCTTAGTAGCATCAGCGGTTACCTTGCAAGTGGCAACAAAATATCTTGAGTAATTCTACCCGGAATTATTGCTCGACGATTTTCCGGATTACGGCATTGAAAGGTTTGATCCATTCTGGCGCAAACTGATTGTCACAGGCATTGACTTCAGCGATGGCCCGCAATATGGAGCGGGAATGGCCCCGATCGCTGTGTTTCAGGGTGACCGCCTCGAAAGTGTCGACGATCGCCATGATTTTTGCTCCGGCGCAAATTTGATCGTTTTTCAGTCCTTTGGGATACCCTCTGCCATCGGCCATTTCATGATGTTGCGCGACGATTTCTGCGGCTGTCTGCCAGCCTTCCATTCGTTCCAAAAGTCCCGCTGCCGTGGCCGGATGACTGTGCAATAGTTGCATGTCTTGCGCCGAAAGTTTTCCGGCTTTAAGCCATGCCGATTCAGGCAGGAACATCATCCCGATATCATGGAAGTAGACCGCCGCCTCGAGTTGCAGCGGGTCGACTGGTTGGCCGGCGCCCTGGTTGGTGTCGAGTGCGAGTTTTAGCAGGCGATCGCAGCGCCCCAGGAATCGCGCTGAGCGCGCTTCGAATTGTTGGGTCAACGAGCGGAAGAACTTCAGATCGGCGGCAATGGTCTCGGAAGCTCCAGCGGTTCTTGCCGTATGTAGCTTGATTTCCTTGGCCGGGGGGAAGGGAACCGGGCGAAATCCAGTGACTGCCTCGATCAGTTGGACCAGGCGGCCATCGAGTGCCTCAGTCGATACATTGGTGAGATTTTCGAGCCCGCCGACCAATTCGACCAATTTCAGATGTTCCAGGGAACGGTGACTGACCAGCGCTTCAACCGCCAATTCAAGGCGGTCCATGGCGAGCAGGACTATTTCGGCAAGCAACTCAGAGAAGCCAATCTCGCCATTGCGCAAGCGAGTCAGCAGAGTCTCGAGCGGATGCGCAATCATGACGCCCAGTCCGACCTGGCAGATGGCGGCGTCGCCCTTGATGTTATGCAGGGCGCGGAACAAATTGGCTATTAATGCTTTGTCATGGGGTTCCCGCTTCAGGCGGGCGATATCGCGCTCGATGTTGGGAATCAGATCGGTCAGGCTGTCGATGAATTCCTGCAATGATTCGCGATCAACGATGCGCGGATTCGTTAACGCAGTGAGGTCCATGATATTTGTTATTCATTGATGAGTGAACATTCGCGCAACATACGACAGACTGGCGCACCGCGCAAGCACTGCTTGTATTCGTGGCGCATCAATGGACCGGGAGCGTCTTCATGTGAACCTTCCCCTGCCCTCATCGCTGGCGAGTAGAATCCGCCTTGGAAGTCCGCCAGGCAGCCGCTGTGAGCGCAAGCGCATGGAGGAAAGTCCGGGCCCCGCAGAGCAGGATGCCGGCTAACGGCCGGGCGCTATAAGCCGTGGCGCAAGCTGCGGTCCAAGGCGACGGAAAGTGCAACAGAAAGATACCGCCTAAGTCCGCAAGGACCGGCAAGGGTGAAATGGCGAGGTAAGAGCTCACCGCGGCCGTGGCAACACGGACGGCACGGCAAACCCCATCCGGGGCAAGGCCAAATAGGGAAGCAATGACGCTGCTCGCGTCGCTTCCGGGTAGGCTGCTAGAGCCCGTCGGCAACGGCGGGCCCAGAGGAATGGCTGCCCACGACAGAACCCGGCTTATCGGCGGACTTCCAATCTTCCCGGCCGGTCCAAGCAGGGCTGATACGAGGCGGGGCAGCAACACCAGAACGCTGCCATTCATTTCTGCTTTATGCGTGTTGTCGTCCGTGTACCAGCGCTGTAAATTCGGCAACCTCCATCAGCCATGCCCGCTGCGTTGCCGTGTAGGTGCCGTGCAGACTGCGTGGCAGGACAAGTTGCAGGTTTTTGGCCTGCATTTCATCGGTCTGGTTAGTGCTGATAGCTGCCTCCAAGGTAAGCAGGTGCTTGCGTTCAATGCGATCGGCTTCAGCCAGCACTTGGCGCCAGCGGTCTTTACAGGTGGACTTCACGCCCAGCATGGTCAGGTCCAGGGGATTGAATGCCAGGGCGTGATATTCGGCCTGCCCCGGAAAAACGAAGTCCGGCTTTGACTTGTTTTCCGTGATCGCGGTACGGGAATAACGTATGCCGCACTCGGCAAACACCAGCCGACGAGAATCCCACTCGGTTCTGCTCTGCTTCTTCCACTCAAATAACCGACGCATAACGAAGGGATTCCATAAATTGTTCGATGCTTCGGTGTTGCTGATCGTTTGGTGCTTCATTGGTAGGCTCGAAGGTGGAAGCCTCATGCCAGCCATGATCAAGCAACTCGTTATATTCTGCAAAATGCAGATTAGGCAAGCCTGCTTTGGCCGCCACAAAATAGGTTTGGTCGATCAGCACTTTTTCTGCCATTGACGCAACGAGATCGGCAGTAATATCACGTGGATTCGAGAATACGATCTCACCCCAGTTCTTGAAATTACCCGCGTCTCGGTAGAGATACTCAAATCGAATATTCATAATCGGCCTTCACGCCTCAAAAATATGTTGTCGATGGTAGGCTAAAAATTCCGTATGTGGACAGAATTTTTCTGGTAGTGCTATCGGTTTTCCATCATAGGCCAACAATGCCGAGCTGAAAAAGTGATCTGTATTGGTTGCATGTTTCCGTGAAACACGAACCGCCATATCTTCCGCGATGGTGATGATCCCAGCATCGAAAGCTTTGTCGTGTAGCATCGACAAACAAAGGCCATTCCTAGGATTGAGCCGGTTTTCCGCGCCAACCCGCCAAGGCACGATGTGACTCGCGACCAATAGTTTTGGCACGGCCAGTCCTGTAATGCAGCACCGATAGTTGTAGGCACTGAGCACCGAACGCCGGAAAAAATTCTGACCAACGCGAGCCGTTGCTTGAACTGTTTTGTTGTTTCCTGTGTAGTCGACAACCTCGTCCGGCATGGAAGTGTCGTCGACAGGGGTTTCGAGTTCGGCGGTAACCCCAAAACCACTCGCCGCCTGTTGTGCTTCGATGGCGAAGCGCCACCAGTCTGCCTGCATTTCCTCCCACATAACTTTATCGGCGGCTGAGGCACGTTCTAGTCCCTTTCGACCCGTTGAGGTTATTGCCGGATCGAGGCTGGCGATATTGGTCAATTTCATCGCCAACGCTGACGGCGTTCTGCCGATCAGTTCAGCATATTTAATGATCTCGGGGTTACGGGAGTGCATTTTCCCGAACGGCATTTGGCAGTACAGATTGAATGCTACTAACAGTTGTTGGCGTGTCCAACCAGTTCTAGCGGTCATGCACTTCTCCTCCTGCATTAGCTGAAGTCAGCACTGACTTCCCAACGTTGAATGGCGCGTACATCTACGTTAAGCAGCGATGCAAGTTCGCCTTGGCTGTAATGGATTCGTGCCTGCCACAAGAGATCAAGCGGTTGCGGTTGGTTCATGGCCGATCCTTTCTGAGGATATTTTCGGACATTATGGCTGAAACCATCCCATAGCAAAAAATGCGGCTTTTTACAGTTCTTTGGCAAGTCGAGGCAGCAGTCACGGCACGCGAAGTGCGGCGGCAGGCCCTACGTTATCTTTTCCCTCAGAAAGAGGTAACGAAACCGCTCTCCAATCCTGATAATTCACTTTCAGTTTGAGTTCCATCCTCATTGTTTTTAATCAATAACTTTTCCAAGTTTACTGCAAAAAGTCGGCATAAGTGTTTGTCCTGGCGGGAAAATATTCATTTTCACGCTTGACCCTCGAAAAAATCTGCTTTACAGTGGGAATAAGTGGGGAAATGTGGGGGACTGAGGTCTGTATTGGTCTCTCGACCCAAACGGAGGGGGGAATATGTTCCAAGGAGCTGCGGCACTCAATCTCGATGCCAAGGGGCGCATGGCGATCCCCGCCCGGCATCGCGATGCGCTGCTGGCTTTGGCCGAGGGGCACCTGGTTGTGACCGCCCATCCGCATCGTTGCTTGCTGCTCTACCCCGCGCCGGCGTGGGATCCGATCCGCGCCAAGATCCTGGCGGCCCCCAGCCTCGAAACCCAATCCGCGATGTTGCGTCGTTTGCTGGTTGGCTTCGCGGTCGATGCCGAGATGGATGCCGCTGGCCGGGTCTTGGTATCTCCCGAGTTGCGTGCCTATGCGGCACTGGAGAAGCAGGTGTGGCTGGTGGGACAGGGCAGTCATTTCGAAATCTGGAGCGATGCCGGGTGGAAGCAGCAGCAGGAAGCGATCTTCGCCTTGGGCGACAAGCTTCTGCCTCCCGGCCTGGAAAATTTGACGCTGTGAGCGAAAGTGCGCCATTGGTGCACCGGAGCGTGCTGTTGCAGGAAGCGGTTGCGGCGTTGGCGGTCAAGCCGGACGGGTTCTATATCGATGCCACTTTCGGGCGCGGTGGCCACAGCCGGGAAATCCTGGCGCGGCTGGGAAACGGCGGCAGGTTGATGGCCCTGGATCGCGATCCGGCGGCTGTGGCGGCGGGTCAGGCAATCGGGGATGCGCGCTTTACGCTGGTGCATGCAGCGTTCAGCGAACTGGGGGCGGTGCTGGATAGTTTTGGGGATTTGGTTGGTAAGCAGGTGCAGGGAATCTTGCTGGATATCGGCATGTCATCGCCGCAACTGGATCAGGCCGAGCGTGGTTTCAGTTTTCGCTTCGACGCGCCGCTCGACATGCGCATGGACACGAGCCGCGGGCAGACTGCCGCGGAATGGCTGGAGCAGGCTACACAACCGGAAATAGAAAGGGTGATAAAAAATTATGGGGAAGAACGGTTTGCTCATGCGATTGCAAAGGCGCTTGTTGCTGCTCGGGGCGAATGCCGTATTGCAACCACTCGACAATTTGCCACGCTCGTGGAAAAAGCCGTGCGCACGCGTGAGCCGGGTCAGCACCCGGCGACACGCAGCTTTCAGGCTTTACGGATTCACATCAATCAGGAACTTGAGGAGTTGTCGCTAGCGTTGCCGCAATGCGCGGCACGCCTCGCCACCGGAGGCCGACTGGTCGTGATTAGTTTCCACTCGCTCGAAGACCGCATCGTCAAACGCTTTCTGCGCGAGCAGTCGCAGCCGCCCCAATTACCCAAACGTCTGCCGGTGCGTGCCAGCGATATGGACAAACCAGTCTTGCGGCTGCTTGGCAAACCGGTCTTTCCCAGCGCTACCGAAGTTGCTGCCAACCCGCGTGCCAGGAGTGCCGTGATGCGCGTGGCGGAAAAGATCTAATGCTGCGGCTTAACCTCATTCTGCTGATTCTTGCCGTCGTCAGCGCGATCGGCACGGTGGCTTCCAATCATCTGGCGCGCAAGCTGTTCGCGGATATTGAGCACGAGCAGTCGTACATGCGCGATCTCGAAGTCGAATGGGGCCAACTGCAGCTGGAACAAAGCACTTGGGCCAATCATGCCCGGGTGGAGCAAATTGCCCGCAACCGGCTGCGCATGAAATCGCCAAGCGCCGGCCAGGTAATTTCCATCGAAACAGCCAAGGCGGGCAAGTGAAATTCGTTCATAGTCCCCTGCTTTCGCAACCCTTGCCGGCTTGGCGGGCGCGTTTGGTGCTGCTCGGGTTGCTGACGGGCTTTCTGACGCTGGCCTGCTGGTCGCTGTATCTGCAGGGTTTCAATAGTAGCTTCCTTCAGGAAAAGGGCGCCTCGCGTTATTCCAGGGTGATTGAAGTGTCTGCCACCCGCGGCCGCATCATGGATCGTCACGGTGATGTCCTGGCGGTATCGACGCCGGTCAAATCGATCTGGGCCATTCCTGAAGACGCCAAGCTGCAACCAGCGCAAGCCCGTGGTTTGGCGGCGCTGCTGGAGATGGACACCCGCGAGCTGACGCGCAAGCTGGCCTCTGAGCGCGAGTTTGTTTTCATCAAGCGGCAAATTTCGCCGAATGTGGCCGAAAAAATCGCGGCGCTGAATCTTCCCGGTATCCACGAACAGCCTGAGTATCGCCGCTATTACCCGGCTGCCGAAGTGATCGCGCACATGCTGGGGTTTACCGGGGCGGAGGATATTGGCCAGGAGGGTGTCGAACTGGCTTTCCAGGGCATGCTCGCCGGCAAGCCCGGCAGCCGCAGAGTGATCAAGGACAGGCGCGGCCAGATTGTCGAGGATGTGGAAAGCATCAAGTTGCCGCTGGAAGGCAAGGATGTCACGCTGGCGCTGGATGCCAAGATCCAGTATCTGGCCTATACCCAACTACGCCAGGCGCTGGTCGAGCATAAGGCCAAGGCTGGCGGCATCGTGGTGCTGGATGCCAAGAGCGGCGAGGTGCTGGCGCTGGTCAATTTGCCGACTTACAACCCCAATAACCGCGTCCGGCTGGCCGGCGCGCAGTTGCGCAACCGTGCCCTCACCGACACCTTCGAGCCGGGCTCGACCATGAAACCATTTACCGCGGCGCTGGCTCTGGAGAAAGGCAAGTTCCGCTTCGACACCACCATCCAGACGGCTCCCGGCACCCTGACCATCGGTGGCGCGACGATCCACGATGCGCATATGCATGGCGTGCTGACCGTGGCGCAGGTGATTCAGAAATCCTCGAATGTCGGCGCCGCGAAAATGGCATTGACCTTGCCGGCCGAGGACATGTGGACCATGTTCGACAGCCTCGGCTTCGGCACGCCGCTCAAGCTCGGCTTTCCCGGCGAGGTCAGCGGCCGTTTGCGGCCATTCAAGAGCTGGCGTCCGATCGAGCAGGCCACCATGGCTTATGGCCATGGCATTTCGGTGACGCTGATCCAGTTGGCCCATGCCTATCTGGCCTTCGCCCGCGACGGCGACCTGGTACCGCTGTCCCTGACCAAGGTGGATACGCCGCCGCTGGTTGGCAAACCAGTGTTCTCGGCGCAAACCGCGCACGAGGTCAGGGCGATGCTGGAACTGGCGGTGCTGCCGGGCGGCACCGCGCCCAAGGCCCAGGTTGCGGGCTATCGCGTCGCCGGCAAGACGGGCACCGCGCACAAGCTCGATGGCGCAAGTTACTCCAACAAATATGTCGCCTCTTTCGTCGGCTTTGCCCCGGCTTCCGATCCGCGCCTGGTCGTCGCGGTAATGATCGACGAACCTTCCGCTGGCATCTATTACGGCGGCGATGTGGCGGCGCCAGTATTTTCGCAGGTGATGGCCGGCAGCCTGCGTGCCCTTGGTGTCGCGCCGGATGCGCCGACACGCCACTTGCAGGTGGCTAGCGATACGCCGATTCGGGAGAGCATGTGAGCGAAGCTGACAGCATGATGACGCTGCAGGAAGCGGCGCTGGCCACGTTGGGCAGCAGCGTGCAAAGCGACATGTGCTTCAACGGCGTGTCCACCGATACGCGTTCCATAGCCCCCGGCGATCTGTTTGTCGCCCTGAAAGGCGAACGTTTCGATGGCCATGCCTTTGTCGAGCAGGCGCTGGCGCAAGGCGCGGCGGCAGTCATGGTCGAATCCGCCTGGGCGCCGCCGCCGGGCAAGAATCTACCGCTGCTGGCGGTTGCCGATACGCGGCGTGCGTTTGGCGATCTAGCGGCGTATTGGCGCGCCAAATTTTCCCTGCCGCTGATTGGAGTGACCGGCAGCAACGGCAAGACCACGGTCAAGGAAATGTGCGCCGCCATCTGGCGCGCGGAATTGGGCGACAGGAACAACGGCGGCGATTTCGCTGCCTGGGTACCAGCTCGTGTTTTGGCAACTGAAGGCAACCTCAACAACGACATCGGGCTGCCGCTGATGCTGCTCAAGTTGCGCGGAATGCATCGCGCCGCGGTGATCGAGATGGGCATGAACCATCCGGGCGAAATCGCCTACCTGTCAAAGCTTGCCCGGCCCAGCGTGGCGCTGGTCAACAACGCCCAGCGCGCCCATCTGGCAGGCCTCGGCAGCCTGACCGAAGTGGCGCGCGCCAAAGGAGAAATCTTTTCGGGCCTGATGCCGAATGGCGTTGCCGTGATTAACGCCGATGATCCCCATGCCGCGCTGTGGCGCGAGCTGGCGCTTGCAGCTGGTGCCGGGCGCATCCTCGGCTTCGGTCTGCAACAGCCGGCCGAAATCGGCGCGCAAATTACCCCGCGGGTTTTCGGCAGCCTGCTGCAACTGACGACGCCGCAAGGAACGGCCATGATCGAATTGAGCGTGCCCGGCCAGCATAATGTGCTGAACGCCTTGGCAGCCACTGCCGCGACGCTGGCCAGCGGCGTCGGACTGGAAGCGGTGGCGGCCGGGCTTGCCGCGTACCGCGGCATCAAGGGCAGGCTGCAGCGGCGCCGGGCAGTGCATGGTGCGCTGCTGATCGACGACACTTACAACGCCAATCCGGATTCGATGCGCGCGGCTATCCGGGTGCTGGCGGCGCTGCCGGGGAAAAAGATTTTCGTTCTTGGCGACATGGGCGAAGTCGGTGAGCAAGCCGGGCAGTTCCACGACGAAATCGGCGGTTACGCCAAAAGCATGGGAGTGGATCGGCTGCTGGCGCTGGGAGATCATGCCGCTACCGCGGTACGCAACTTCGGCGACGGCGGCCATCACTTCAAGAGCGCCGAAACGCTGATCGAAACTTTACTGCCGTTGCTGGACGCCGATATGACGGTTCTGGTGAAAGGTTCGCGCTTCATGAAAATGGAGCGCGTGGCGGATGCAATTGCGGATGAAACGACATGAAACAGACCCAAAGGATTCCCGATGTTTCTTGAAATTGCCCAATGGCTGGCGAAGGACATCCGCGCCTTCAATGTTTTCAGCTATATCACGCTGCGCGCGGTTCTGGCCACCCTGACTGCGTTGTGTATTTCTTTCTTGTTCGGACCAATGCTGATACGTTGGCTGACGGCGAAGAAAATCGGCCAGGCGGTGCGCGATGACGGCCCGCAATCGCATCTCGTTAAATCCGGCACGCCAACCATGGGTGGCGCCTTGATCCTGATCGCCATCGTGGTGACCACGCTGCTCTGGGCTGATCTCTCGAATCGCTTCATCTGGATCGTTCTGATCGTCACGTTGGGGTTCGGCGCCATCGGCTGGGTGGACGATTGGCGCAAGGTCGTGCATGGCAATCCGAAAGGGCTTCCGGCACGTAGCAAATTTTTCCTGCAATCCTTGATTGGCATCGTCGCGGCGTTGTATATCGTGTTCTCGATTTCGGCGCCCAACAACGACAAGGTCATCGACCTGTTCCTGCAATGGGTCGGCAGCGGATTCACCCTGGAACTGCCGCTGAGGGCCGACCTGATCGTGCCCTTCTTCAAGAATATTGCCTATCCGCTCGGGCTGTTCGGCTTCATCGTGCTGACCTACTTCGTCATCGTCGGCACCAGTAACGCGGTGAATTTGACCGATGGCCTCGATGGCCTGGCCATCATGCCGACGGTCATGGTCGGTGGGGCGCTCGGAATTTTTGCCTATGTTGCAGGCAACGTCGTTTATTCGAAATACCTGTTGCTGCCGTACATCCCGGGCGCCGGCGAACTGACCGTATTTTGCGGAGCGCTGGCCGGTGCCGGACTCGGATTTCTGTGGTTCAACGCCTATCCGGCCGAGGTATTCATGGGCGATGTCGGTGCGTTGTCGCTCGGCGCTGCGCTCGGTGCGGTGGCGGTGATCGTCCGTCAGGAAGTCGTGCTGTTGATCATGGGCGGCGTGTTCGTTGCCGAAACCCTGTCGGTGATGCTGCAAGTGACCTATTTCAAGTGGTCCGGGGGGAAGCGCATCTTCCGCATGGCGCCGCTGCATCACCATTACGAACTGGGTGGTTGGAAAGAGACTCAAGTGGTGGTCAGGTTCTGGATCATCACCATCATGCTGGTGCTGTTCGGATTATCGACTTTGAAAATACGATGAACTTGAACGGCAAACTCGTCCTGGTGCTTGGCCTCGGCGAATCGGGGCTGGCGATGGCGCGCTGGTGCTTGCGGCGCGGCGCACGGGTGCGCGTCGCAGATACGCGTGCCGAGCCGCCGATGCTGGCGGGATTGCGGCAGGCTGTGGCGGAGGCGAATTTCATCCCCGGCGAATTCGACAAGTCGCTGCTGGAAGGCGTCGATCTGCTGGCGCTTTCTCCCGGACTGTCGGGTGGTCTGATGGTGGTTTTCGAAGCACGCTCGCGCGGCATCCCGGTGGTCGGCGAGATCGAGCTGTTTGCCCAGGCGCTGCGCGACCTCGGTGTGCGCGACAAAACCAAGGTGATCGCCATCACCGGCACCAACGGCAAGACCACCACCACGGCCTTGACCAGCCATCTGTGTCGCAGCGTCGGCAAAGACGCGGAAGCTGCGGGGAATATTTCGCCGGCCGCGCTGGACGCCCTGATGAGCCGTCTTGAGAGCGGGCGACTGCCTGAGATATGGGTATTGGAGCTATCCAGCTTCCAGCTTGAGACGACCCAAACGCTGAACGCCGATGTGGCTACGGTGCTCAACGTTACCGACGATCATCTGGACCGCTACATTGACCTCGACGAGTACGCCAGCGCCAAGGCGCAGGTGCTTGTCCATGACCAGAGCAATGCCGGAGTGCAGGTTCTCAACCGGAACGACAGTCGTGTCAGGAAGATGGCGCGGCCGGGGCGCTGGCTGATCAGCTTTGGTCTGGATGCGCCGGGGATGCTGGAAGATTTTGGTTTGCGCGAACGGGGTGGCGAGTTCTGGCTGGTTCAGGGCGATAACTTCCTGCTGCCGATGTCCGAATTGCCGCTGGCCGGTTTGCACAATGCTTCCAACGCGCTTACGGCGCTGGCGCTGTGTTACGCCATCGGCTTGCCGTTGCCGCCACTGGTCGAGGGGCTGCGCCGCTTCAAGGGCTTGGCGCATCGCGTCGAGAAAATCGCTGAGATCAATGGCGTGACTTACTATGACGACTCCAAGGGCACCAACGTCGGCGCCACCGTCGCCGCCCTAGACGGTATTGGCGGCCAGATGGTCGTCCAATCTAGTCACCTCCCTCCCCCGGGGAGGGAAGCCGGGAGGGAGGGCACTTCGACTGCGCCAAGCGCCGGCAATCAGCACGATCCAAAGATCGTGCTGATTGCCGGCGGCGATGGCAAAGGCCAGGATTTTTCTCCGCTGCAGGGCGCGGTGACTCGCCATGCTCGCGGCATTGTGCTGATCGGCCGCGATGCAGCCAAGATCGGAGCGGTGCTGGCTTCCTGCGGTTTGCCCCTGGTTCTGGCGAATGACATGAGCGAAGCCGTGCGCCTGGCGGCCAGCTCGGCATTGCCGGGCGACGCGGTGCTGCTCTCACCGGCTTGCGCCAGCTTTGACATGTACCGCAATTATGTTCATCGAGCCGAGGTGTTCGCCGCGGCGGTGCACGCGATGCAGATAACGGGAACAACGTCATGATGCGGCGCCTGGTTACTTCGCAAGGCGCCGGTGCGCCAGCCGAGTTCGATGACTGGCTGCTGTGGCCGGTGCTGGGACTGCTCATGTTTGGTCTGGTGATGGTGTATTCGGCGTCGATCGCTACTGCCGAAGGGAGTAAGTTCACTGGTAACCAGTCAGCTTACTTCCTGGTGCGCCACGCAGTCTTCGTTGTTGTCGGCCTGATTGCGGCGGTGGTGGTGTTTCAAATCCCGCTGCGCGTCTGGCAGCAGATGGCGCCGTGGCTGTTCGTGGTGGGTTTCGTGCTGCTGCTGGCGGTACTTTTGCCTCATGTCGGTCGTTCGGTCAACGGCGCCCAGCGCTGGCTGCCGCTTGGTCCGGTGAATCTCCAGCCGTCCGAACTGATGAAGCTCTTCGCCGTGCTTTACGCCGCCGATTACACGACGCGCAAGTTGGCCGACATGGCTTCGTTTCGGCGTGGCTTCGCGCCGCTGGCGGTTGTCATGTTGCTGGTCGGCGGCCTGCTGCTGCGCGAGCCGGACTTCGGCGCCTTCGTGGTGATCGTCTGCATTGCCATGGGCATCCTGTTCCTCGGTGGTATCAACGCACGCCTGTTCAGCGCGCTGGTCGTCGTGCTGCTGGCCGGTTTCGTGGTGCTGATCTGGATTTCGCCTTATCGGCGCGAGCGCATCTTCGGTTTCATGGATCCATGGCAGGACGCTTACGGCAAGGGATACCAGCTTTCGCATGCGCTGATCGCCTTCGGCCGCGGCGAGTGGTTCGGCGTTGGTCTCGGCGCCAGCGTCGAGAAGTTGTTCTATCTGCCCGAGGCGCACACCGATTTCCTGCTCGCCGTAATCGCCGAGGAACTGGGTTTCTTTGGCGTGCTTACGGTGATTGCTCTATTTGCCCTGATTGTCCAGCGTGCTTCCGTGATCGGCCGCCAGGCGCTGCAACTCGATCGTGTCTATGCCGGCCTGGTGGCTCAAGGCATCGGCATCTGGATCGGGGTCCAGGCTTTCATCAACATGGGGGTCAACATGGGCTTGCTGCCGACCAAGGGATTGACCCTGCCGCTAATGAGCTTCGGCGGCTCGGGCATCCTGGCCAACTGTGTGGCGCTGGCCATCCTGTTGAGGGTTGACTACGAGAATAGACAGCTGATGCGGGGAATAACGGTATGACCAAGACTCTGCTGGTCATGGCGGGCGGTACGGGTGGGCACATCTTTCCAGGCCTGGCGGTGGCCGATGCCGTCAAGGCCGCCGGCTGGCGCGTGGTATGGCTTGGCAATCCCAAGGGCATGGAGGCGAAGCTGGTGCCCAGCCGCGGTTACGAGATGGCGGAAGTGCGTTTTGCAGCCTTGCGCGGCAAAGGCTTGCTGCGCAAGCTGCTGCTGCCGTTTGGTTTGCTGAGCGGTTTCTGGCAGGCGCTGAAAGTGCTGAAACGTATTCAGCCCGATGTGGTTCTTGGCATGGGTGGCTTCATCAGTTTTCCCGGTGGCATGATGGCCGCACTGAAAGGCATACCGCTGGTGGTGCATGAGCAAAATTCCGTGGCGGGGCTGACCAACAGGGTGCTGGCCCGGGTAGCCGAGCGCGTCCTTACCGGTTTCCCGAATGCCATCCGCAAGGGTGAATGGTGCGGCAACCCGGTACGCCCGGAAATTGCCGCACTGCCAGAGACGGCGCAGCGCTTCGTCGAGCGAACGGCGCAAGGAAGTCCGCTGCGCCTGCTGGTTATCGGCGGCAGCCTCGGCGCCCAGGCACTCAACGATGTCGTGCCCAAGTCGCTGGCGTTGCTGCCTGAAGGTGAACGTCCGCAGGTGGTGCACCAGTCGGGCGCGAAGCATCTGGAATCGCTCAAGCACAACTATCAGCAAGCTGGCGTCGCGGCCAACTGTGTCGCTTTCATCGAGGATATGGCCGGCGCCTACGAATGGGCGGATTTGGTGATTTGCCGCGCCGGCGCATTGACCGTCGCGGAACTGGCTGCCGCCGGCGTTGCCAGCATCCTGGTGCCTTTTCCGCATGCGGTGGATGACCATCAGACGGCCAACGCCCGTTTTCTCACCAATGCCGGCGCGGCGATATTGTTGCCGCAAAGCGAACTGACGCCGGAGAAGCTGGCGTTGCTGCGCAACTTGAGTCGCGCACAGCTATTGCAAATGGCGGAAAAAGCCCGCGCAATCGCCAAACCCGATGCCACAGTTGTCGTGGCGCGTATCTGCAGGGAGTTAGCGAAATGAAACATAAAATCCACCATATTCATTTCGTTGGTATCGGCGGATCCGGCATGAGCGGAATCGCCGAGGTGCTGCTGAATCAGGGCTTCGAAGTGAGCGGCTCCGATCTTGCCGAGAACGCCGCAACGCGGCGCCTGGCCGGATTGGGCGCCCATATCGTGCTTGGGCACCAAGCCGGTAACGTCGTTGCGGCCGATGCGGTGGTGGTGTCCACTGCGGTCAAGGCCGATAACCCGGAAGTCGTTGCGGCGCGCGAGCGCAAAGTGCCGGTGGTGCCGCGTGCGCAGATGCTGGCCGAGTTGATGCGCCTCAAGCAGGGCATCGCGGTGGCGGGAACGCATGGCAAGACCACCACCACCAGCCTGATCGCCAGCATTCTCGCCGAAGGCGGCATCGATCCTACTTTCGTGATCGGAGGCCGGCTGAATTCGGCCGGCGCCAATGCCAAGCTCGGCCAGGGCGAATTCCTGGTCGCCGAGGCCGACGAATCGGACGCCTCCTTCCTGTATCTGTCGCCGGTGATTTCGGTCGTCACCAATATCGACGCCGATCACATGGAAACCTACGGCCACGATTTCGGCAGGCTCAAACAGGCTTTCGTCGACTTCCTCCAGCGCCTGCCGTTTTATGGCGTCGCCGTACTCTGCGCCGATGACGCCAACGTGCGCGAGATCATGCCGCGCGTGGCGAAGCAGGTGGTCACTTATGGCCTGGCCGCCGACGCCAACCTGCATGCCGAAAATATCAGCGCCGAAGCCGGCCGGATGTGCTTCGACTGCGTCAGGGTGAATGGCAACGTCAGCCGCTTTCCGGTGCAGCTCAACCTGCCAGGGATGCACAATGTGCTGAACGCCTTGGCGGCGATTGCCGTAGCCAGCGAAGTTGGCGTCAGCGACAGCATCATCGCCAAGGCGCTGGCCGAATTTAAAGGTGTCGGCCGACGCTTCCAGAGCTATGGCGAAATTCCCTTGCCAAACGGCGGCAGTTTCACCTTGATCGACGATTATGGCCATCATCCGGCCGAGATGGCGGCGACGCTGGCTGCTGCACGCGGCGCTTTTCCGGGTCGGCGTCTGGTGCTGGCTTTTCAGCCGCACCGCTATACGCGCACCCGTGACTGTTTCGAGGATTTTGTCAAGGTGCTGTCTGGCTTCGAGGCGGTGCTGCTGGCCGAAGTCTATGCCGCCGGCGAGCCGCCCATCGTTGCCGCCGACAGCCGCGCCTTACTGCGCGCCATGCGTGTCGCCGGCAAGGTCGAGCCGGTGTTTGTCGATGAGATCGCCATGATGCCGCAGGCCATCCTTGATTTCGCCCGCGCCGGCGACGTGGTGATCACCATGGGCGCAGGCTCGATCGGCGGCGTGGCGGCGAAGTTGACGGTGAAGAAAAATGAACACGCCTAGCTTGCGCCAATTTCGTGGCGAACTGCGCGAGAACGAACCGATGGCCGGGCATGTTTCCTGGCGCGCCGGCGGGACGGTGGCGCGGGCTTATTTCCCGGCCGACCTGGATGACCTCTGTGTCTTTCTGCGCGCCTTGCGTCACGACGAGCCGTTGCTGTTCGTTGGTCTGGGTTCGAACCTGCTGGTGCGTGACAGCGGTTTCGACGGCACCGTGGTATTCACGAACAACGCACTGAAGACCCTGCGCATTGAGAGCGATGGGTTGATCTACGCCGAAGCCGGTGTGCCCAGTCCGATCCTGGCGCGCTTTGCAGCCAAGAACAGCTTGGCTGGCGCAGAGTTTCTGGCCGGCATTCCGGGTACGTTGGGCGGTGCGCTGGCAATGAACGCCGGCTGCCATGGCGGCGAAACCTGGGGTTATGTTGTGCGGGTATTGATGCTTGGCCGTCATGGCGAATGCATCGAGCGGAGCGCTGCGGACTTTGAAATCGGCTATCGTCATGTGGGTCTGCGCGCGGCCACCGACGAGTGGTTCGCTGCGGCCTGGCTGCGTTTCCCGGCAGGCGACGGACAGGCCGCGCAGGCGCTGATTCAGAGCTTGCTGGAGCGGCGTAGCGCCAGCCAACCGGCTCAGCCGAATGCCGGCTCGGTATTCCGAAATCCGCCTGACGACCATGCCGCGCGCTTGATCGAGGAAGCCGGTTTGAAGGGACTCACAATCGGCGGCGCGCGAGTCTCGGAAAAGCATGCAAATTTCATCGTTAATCCAGAGTGCAAGGCAACCGCAAGTGAGATAGAAATGCTAATCGGCCGGATCCAGGCGGTAGTCAAGGAAAAGTTCGGCGTGGCGTTACAGCGTGAAGTGAGAATTGTCGGGGAACACATGGCGTCTAAAGGCGGGTTCGCATGAGTGATTTTGGCAAAGTCGCAGTGCTGATGGGCGGCAGTTCGGCCGAGCGCGAAATTTCGCTGATTTCCGGTCGGGCGGTGCTTCAGGCGTTACGCCAGCAAGGGGTTGACGCCCATGCCCTGGATCCGTCGGTCACACCGATCTGGGACCTTCAGCGCGAGGCCTATGCCCGGGTTTTCGTTATGCTGCACGGTCGTTTTGGCGAGGATGGCACCGTCCAGGGGGCGCTTGAGTTGATGGGGCTGCCCTATACTGGCAGCGGTGTCATGGCATCCGCCCTGGCCATGGACAAGTGGCGCACCAAGCTGGTCTGGCAGGCTGCCGGTATCCCGACACCCAAGTACCGCATGCTGACCCCCCAGAGCGACCTGACCCGAGTGGTCGAAGAGCTCGGCCTGCCGCTGATCGTCAAACCAGCCCGGGAAGGTTCGTCGATCGGCGTGAGCAAGGTGAATACAGCAAACGAGATGGGCCCTGCATTCGATCTCGCCTATCGCCTGGATCCTCTGGTGATGGCCGAGGAGTTTGTCAGCGGGCAGGAACTGACCGCGGCGGTGCTCGGAGAACGCGTGTTGCCCCTGGTCAGAATCGAAGCGCCGGAAGGCAAATACGACTACGAAAATAAGTATTTCACCGACGTGGTGCGTTATCACTGCCCGGCCGGCGTACGTGCCGGGCTGGCGACCGAGATTCATGGTGCAGTACTGCGCGCCTTCCAGGTACTCGGTTGCCGGGGATGGGGGCGCGCCGATCTGATCCTCAAGCCGGACGGAAGTTTCAGCTTGCTGGAGATGAATACTTTGCCCGGCATGACCAACCATTCGCTGGTGCCGATGGCGGCGCGCGCCGCCGGGTTGAGTTTCGAAGATCTGGTGATGCGGATTCTGGAAGGGGCGCAACTTGGCTAAGTTAGTCCGCGCCAACGGCATCAAGGGCAGGCGTTCGGGACAGAGCGCCTCGCACGCTTCCCCGGAAGGCTTATGGGATCGGCCAAAATTGCTGGATCTGCTGGCCGATGTATTGTTCCTGTGCGCCGCCGCTACGCTGGCCTATGCTGCGGTGGCAGCCATGGTGCGCCTGCCGTTTTTCCCTTTGCGGCAGGTGGTGGTGGTCAACGTGCTGAACCAGGTCACGCCGGCGCAGATCGAATACGCGGCAAGGAGTTCTTTGAGTGGAAACTTCTTCACGGTGAATCTCGACGGCGTTCGAGTCGCCTTCGAGAAACTCCCCTGGGTGCGCAAGACCTCCGTGCGCCGGCGCTGGCCGGATGGGATCGAACTGGCCATCGAAGAACATGTTGCTGCCGCGCGTTGGCAAAACAGTGAAGACGAAGCCCGACTGGTCAATAACCAAGGTGAAGTATTCGCTGCCTCCCTGGCCGATCAGGCGGCATTGCCGTTGTTCGGCGGCCCGGAGGGAAGCGCGCCGTTGATCCTGGCACGTTACCGCGAGTTCGCCGGGTTACTGGAGCCGCTTGGCCGCACCTCGCGCAGCGTGATGCTTTCCGCGCGCCAGGCTTGGCAGCTGCGGCTCGACGATGGACTGACGCTGGAACTGGGGCGCGATCAGGCCAAGCAAACGCTGCATGAGCGTTTGCAACGCTTCGTCGGCATTTACCGCGAAGTCCAGGCGCGAACCAGAAGCTCCATCGCTGCCATCGACATGCGCTATCCGAACGGCTTCGCGCTGCGCCTTGGGCGCGGCGAGGCAGGCGCCAACATGAATCCCCAGGGCAGCGAGCATTTCAGCAAAGGTAATACATGAGCAAGGAAACCAAGGAACTGATCGTCGGCCTGGATATCGGCACTTCCAAGATTGTCGCGATTGTCGCTGAGCTGACGCCAGAAGGGACGCTGTCGATTCTCGGCATCGGTAGCCAGGAATCGAAAGGGTTGAAAAAAGGTGTGGTGGTCAACATCGAAGCGACGGTCAACGCCATTTCGCGCGCCATCCAGGAAGTCGAGTTGATGACCGATTGCAAGATCAGGGAGGTTTATACCGGCATCGCCGGTAGCCACATCAAGAGCAAAGATTCCAATGGCATGGCGGTGGTGCGCGAGAAAGAGGTCACCCAACTCGATGTCGAGCGCGCCATTGAGGCCGCCAACGCGACGCCGATCTCGGCTGACGACCAGATTCTGCATACTTTGGTGCAGGAGTTCATTGTCGATGGGCAGGACGGCGTCAAGGAGCCGATCGGCATGGACGCCAAACGGCTCGAAGTGAGGGTGCATATTGTCACCGGCGCCGTCACTTCGGTGCAGAACATCGTCAAGTGCGTGCACCGCTGCGGGCTGGAGGTGGTCGATCTGGTATTGCAACCCCTTGCCTCGGGCCATGCGGTGTTGACCGAGGACGAAAAGGATGTGGGGGTCTGCCTGGTTGACATCGGCGGCGGCACCACCGATATCGCCGTATTCACTCAAGGTGCGATCCGTCACACGGCGGTGATTCCAATCGCCGGCGACCAGATCACCAGCGATATCGCCATCGCCTTGCGTACTTCGACCCAGGATGCCGAAGAAATCAAGCTGCGTTTCGGCGTTGCCCTGCAGCAACTGGCTGATGCCGAGGAAATGATCGAGGTGCCCGGGGTGGGCGATCGCCCGTCGTCAAAGCTGTCAAGGCAGACGCTGGCCGGAGTGATTCAGCCGCGTATCGAGGAAATTTATCAAAAGGTGCAGGACGAATTGCGCAATAGCGGCTATGAACGCCTGTTGCGCGCCGGCGTGGTGCTTACCGGCGGCGCTTCAGCGATGCCTGGCATGGTGCAGCTCGGCGAAGAGATTTTCCACAATACCTTCAACCAAGGTGTGCCGCGCTACGAAGGCAACCTCAAGGAGGTGGTGCGTAATCCGCGCTACGCGACGGCAATGGGTCTGCTGCAGGAGGGCTTGGCGCAGAAAAAGCGCGGCCTCAAGGTGCAGGGCCCGAAGAGTTTCGGGCAAATCCTGGCGCGCATGCGCGCCTGGTTTGGGAAAAATTTTTAGGGGAAATATTTTTTTGTGGCTGTTCATTGAAGGAGGCGAGCATGTTTGAAATTGTAGACAAGGATCCCGGCCAGACTGTCATCAAGGTCATCGGCGTCGGGGGTGCCGGCGGCAATGCCGTCGAGCACATGATTCGCGAAGGCGTACAAGGCGTGGAGTTCATCTGCGTCAATACCGATGCCCAGGCGTTGAACAAGAGCAGTGCCGGCGAGAAGCTGCAACTCGGGCCGGGCCTGGGCGCCGGCGGCAAGCCGGAAAAGGCGCGCGATCTGGCGCAGGTCGATCGCGAACACATTGCCGAAATGCTGCGCGGCGCACATATGGCCTTCATCACCGCCGGCATGGGCGGCGGCACCGGCACCGGCGCCGCGCCGATTGTCGCCGAGGTGGCGCGCGAATTGGGCATACTGACCGTGGCTGTGGTCACCAAGCCCTTCGAGTACGAGGGGCGCCGTATGACCCTGGCCGAGCAGGGCCTGCTCGAACTCGCGCAAAACGTCGACTCGCTGATTGTCATCCTCAACGAAAAACTCATGGAAGTGATGGGCGACGAAGTCAGCATGCTCGATGCCTTCAAGGCTGCCGACAATGTTTTGAAGAATGCCGTCGGCGGAATTTCCGAGATCATTAACGTACCCGGACTGATCAACGTTGACTTCGAGGATGTCCGCACCGTGATGGGAGAAATGGGCAAGGCCATGATGGGTTCGGCCGTCGCCGCCGGCGTTGATCGCGCCCGTATCGCCGCCGAGCTGGCGGTCGCCAGCCCGCTGCTCGAAGGCATCGAGTTGTCCGGTGCGCGTGGTGTGCTGGTCAATATCACCGCCAGTGATACTCTCGGCATGAAGGAAGTCAGGGAGGTGATGAATACCATACGCACTTACGCCGCGACGGATGCAACCATCATCTTCGGCACGGTATTCGAGAGCGGCATGGAGGATCAGTTGCGTGTCACCGTGGTGGCTACCGGCCTCGGCGGCCCAGTAGCCAGGAAACAGACCAGGCCCGAGATCAGCGTTGTGCCGACGCTACGTACTGGGACCGATGACCGGGTTTTCGAGGCTCCGGCCAGTGGCACGCTCGATCTCGGCGGTTTGCCGCCGGTATTCCAGTCCGGTCGCGGCGGGGCACGCAATGCCACAGTGGATGAGATGCGCAATAACGGCATGGATAAATACGACATTCCCGCGTTTTTGCGCAAACAGGCGGACTGAGTGATGCCTGCTTGGGTATGGGCGTAGGCTGCCATGGTAGAATTCGCCTCCCTGCCATCGCATACTTGACATGCTCAAGCAGCGCACTCTCAAAACATTGATTCGCGCCACCGGCGTCGGCTTGCACAGCGGCGTCAGGGTGACGATCGTTCTGCGTCCGGCGGCTCCCGATACCGGCATCGTCTTTCGCAGGATAGACCTCGATCCGCCGGTAGACCTCAAGGCCGATCCGCTGCTGGTTGGCGACACGCGTCTGGCTTCCTGCCTGGAGCTTGATGGCGTCAAGATTGCCACTGTCGAGCACTTGATGTCGGCGCTGGCCGGATTGGGAATCGACAACCTCTATATCGACGTAGATGCCAATGAACTGCCGATCATGGACGGTAGCGCCGCACCTTTCGCTTTTTTGCTGCAATCGGCGGGTATTGAGGAGCAAAATGCACCGAAACGTTTCTTGCGCGTAAAGAAAACCGTTGAAGTGAAAGATGGCGACAAGTGGGCGCGGCTGGCTCCTTATGACGGCTTTTCCCTTTCCTTTTCGATCGTCTTCGCTCATCCCGCGGTGGCGCAGTCCGGCACATCGGTCTCGATCGACTTTGCCGAAAATTCCTACCTGCGCGAAGTGGCCCGTGCACGCACCTTCGGTTTTATGCAGGATGTCGAGTTCATGCGCGATCAGGGCTTGGCGCTGGGCGGCAGCCTCGACAACGCCATCGTCATGGACGAATACCGGATCCTGAATAGCGACGGTTTGCGCTACAGCGATGAATTCGTCAAGCACAAGCTGCTCGATGCGATCGGCGACCTGTACCTGGTCGGCCACCCGCTGCTCGGCGCCTTCTCTGCCCACAAGTCCGGTCATGCGCTCAATAACCTCTTGCTGAGGGCCTTGCTGGCTGATGCGTCGCAGTGGGAAATCGTTACTTTCGAGCGTGCCGAGGCAACGCCGCCCGCCGTTGCCCATCTTTATCCGCAATTGGTCTGACTATAGCTGGCACGATCATGCTGGTGCTGAGGATTGTCGGCATTCTTACTGCAATCGCGATTGGCAGCGGCATTTTCGCCTATCTGCTTACCCGCGAGCAGCGCTATCTGCGGCTTGCCGTCCGGATTGCCAAATATGCCCTGATATTCGCCTTGGTGGTACTGGCGCTGTTTGTTCTTGAGAGGGTGATCGTGCTTTAGTCTTCAGTTCTTGTAAATTCCCGGAACAGAGGCTAGCTGCGCACGGGTAAGCGCACCAACTTGATCCAGTAGTCGCAAAGATAGCGGATGGCAACGATGAATTGCTTCATGTCCGCCGGCTTGGAGATATACCCGGCCGCGCCAAGCGCGTAGGTCTCGATGATGTCGCGCTGGGCCTCCGAGGTGGTTATTATTACCACCGGAATGTTGCACAAGGCCTGATCCTTCTTGAGTGTGGCCAGGAACTCGCGGCCATTCATGCGCGGCATGTTCAGATCGAGCAGGATCAGGTCCGGGCGCGGCGCGGAGGTAAATTGCGCGCCCTGCCGGCGCAAGAACTCAAATGCCTGGTGTCCATCGACCACTTGATGCAGATCGGTCAGGATGTGGTTCTCGTCCAAGGCGACCTTAACGAGGTGGGCGTCGGCTGGTTCGTCCTCGATAAGCAGGATAACGAAGGGTTGCGAGCGAGAGTCCAAGATACTTCCTCTACGAATAATTCTGCTAAGACACGGTAGCTGCCCCCTGGCGTTGCCCTGGTCGACTTTACGCTTCCGCTTTTCTGCTGTCGGTGGCGTTTGCGGATTCTTCCCGCTTGATCGGCAACTGAACGCAGAAGCGACTGCCTTGTCCTTCACCCGCCGATTCCGCCCATATCCTGCCGCCATGATGTTCCGCAATCTTGCGGCACAGCGCCAAGCCGATGCCGGTGCCTTCATAGTCAGCGCGGCTTTGCAAACGCTGGAAGACCTGGAACAGGCGCCCGATCTGATCGGGGACGATGCCGGCACCGTTGTCGGCAACGCACACGCGCCATGCCTTGTCGATCGTCTCGCCGATCACGGTGATTTCAGGTATCCGTCCGGGAATGCGGAATTTGATTGCGTTGCCGATCAGGTTTTGTAATAGCCTCAGCACTTCGTTGGGACTGACAGAAATACGCGGCCAGTCGCCGTGAATACGGAGGTCCGCCTTCGCCTCGGCAATTGCCGGTTGGAGAAACAGCAAGGCTTCATCGAGCACAGCACGGCTTTCAGCCCACTGCGAGGGCTCGCCATTGCGGCCTACTCGCGAGTATTCGAGCAGGCCGACCAGCATCTGGTCGAGCCGCTTGGCACCGTCGACGGCGAAGTTCAGGTATTCCCGTTTTTCGGTGGAGAGTTGATCGGAAAGCGCTTCATCCAATAGCTGCAGATAACTCGAAATCATGCGCAAGGGCTGGCGCATGTCGTGCGAGATGGCATAGCTGAACTGTTCCAGTTCGGCGTTGGAGCGTTTGAGTTCTTCATCGGCACGTGTGCTTTCGGCAATGTCCCAGGCAAGATCGGCCAACCTGGAGGCCGCCTCCAGATCCGATTTCACGTAGGGTGTGGCCTTGTTGCCGACGCCCAGAATGGCGACGATCCTGGACTTGCGAAACACCGGCACCACCATCTCGCGCAACACTTCGGCATGGCCGGGCGGCATCCCCCGCCTGTTGGGTAACGAGGCGAAATCGTTGTGGATCACCGGGCGGCGGAGGTGGATGCATTCTACCCAAACACCCGCTTCATCAACGCTGTAATGGCTGCCTTCGCCAGCCGCTGTGCAAAACTCGCGCGTCGTCCGGGTTGACCAGGCTTGCAGGGACAAGGTTTTCTGGTCGGTTTCGAGAAAATGATAGAAGCCAATCGGGCTTTCCGTCAGGGTTCCCGCTTCATCGAGAGTCGCGACGAGCAACTCCTTCAGCGAGTGGTTGGTGGCATATTCCATCAGGCGCAGGCGCGCCGTCTGAATTCTCTCAATCCTTTTGCGTTCGGTGATGTCGCGGATAAAGGCATTGAACTCGAGTTTTCCCGCCGACTTTACCGGGGCTATCGTCAGTTCGATGGGGAACTCATGGCCGTCGCGATGCAGGGCCTGGACCTCGATCAAGATTTTCAGAAACGGCCCTTCACCACTGGCCAGATAGCGCTTCATGCCCTGAATATGGCCTGCTCGATGGCTGGGCGGGATAATCATCGTGTGAATGGCCTGGCCAATGGCTTCGTCTTCTGTCCAGCCGAAGATTTTTGTTGCCTGCGGATTCCATGCGGTGACGATCCCCTCGGCATCAATCATCACCATGGCGTCCAGGGAGTTATTGAGAATGGTCTGGAGTTTGAACTGACTTTCCCGAAGCGACAACATCAGATCGACCTGCGCCTCGCCGGCTGCCCAGCAATCATGGGGGTCGCTCTTGAATCCGCTGCGCTGCGCCATGTGATAGGCAGCGACCTCAATCATGTCGCTGCGTTCTTTCGGGCTGGGAACCCAAGCTGCGAAAGACTCCCGAGCGCCGGAACCGGGCTCCGGGTTGGAGAGGCTGCTCTGGGTGTCGTTTCCCATCAGAGCTCTCTCAATCAGCTTGGGGAGGTTGCCACGTCATTTCCGGCCGTGATCAATTGACTTAAGTGTGCCTGCACAGTCATCTATCCGAAGAATTGCCTTGGCATGGACATCATGGCTATTCCTCCTTTATTTACTTCGGAGTTCTTCTTGCCAAGCGCCGACGGTAAATATACGCGGGGGAAAAACAACTCGAAATACCCAAAACGCGGTAATTTCCGATACCCAAATACCGGTAGTCATGTCATGTAAGTAGAGCGTGCGTGTCGTTTTCCGTTACCGGAGTGGCGCTGTCAGGTTGCCAAGGCGCAATGATTGTTCCCCGGTTCAATGTCGTGCCGCGTCCTTGGCAGAAGGCGCCGGAACTGTCGCCGGGTTAAGGCAGCCTCAACGCTTTGTGCGCGGCTTTACACGTACTATCCCCAAGCCGCCACCGCAGCCGCAAGTTACATCCCCATTGGGCTGGATGAAGACCGGTCCGCCCAAGGGAGCGAAACGATTACTTTTGCCCATGGTGTAATGGAACACGCTCTTGCCGGTGTTCCAGTCGGTGCCTTCCAACGTCCATTCCCGGTTCCTTGCGCCCCAGCAGTAAAGAATGTTATTCGCGCTACTCACAGTACATACCGCGCCGACAAAGTTCGTCCGGGACTGCCATACCTGCTTCAACACCCGTGCCTGCGGATCCCACTGAAACATTGCGCCGCCCCGCGCTTCATAACCGGGGATACTAGAGGAGTAGCACTCTGCAATCCACTGCCTGGTGGGACTACCCTGTTCCGGCAGGCCATGTTCCAGGTAAGTATTGTTGATAAATGCACCATAGCCATAGACGATAGGCGTGTTTTCTATCAGGATACGCTCGTTCTCGGATACGCCGAAGTGAATGGGCGCAACGCCGGCAACGCGACGATCGTAACCCGGCAGCCCTTTCCAATCGGACGGGATGGCGTCGCGCCAGAACACCATCAGTTTGTTGTTCTTGCTGGCGTCAGTATCCACCACCAGATGGTCTTCATTCGGTCCCCATCCCATCAACTGGGGTGTGCCGCCGCTGCCTATCAGGTTCTCATTCGGGTACGGCGCGGTCCAGGCGCCATCAGCCTCATCGAGCGAGAGGGCGCTGCCGGTCCACTGCACCCGGTGCATGTTGTCGCGTGTCACGACATAAATGCCGTTTCGATCATCGACTGACATGCCGTTGCGCACGAAGGCAGAAAAGTAATCCTGATTTGTTGCCCCTGTTTCCTCGCCTTTTCTCGGTAACTTGAGGACTTGATAGGTGCTGAAGTCACGTGGCAATGCCATCAATACCCCGTCCATCGTGACGATAGCGACCGTTCCATCCGATGTCATGTTGATGCTGAAGACCTTGGTACCGGACATTTCTGGAGGACTCTTCCATTCCCGCCGCAGCGATATGGGAGATGCCGGATCCGCCGGGTCGGCTTCTCCATAAACCTGCAGCGAGAATTGCCCATCGGAGCCACGATGCGACAGATAGAATTCGTTCTCCCGGCTGACGAATCGATAGGCTGACTCGGCACTCTTGAATGGCTCCTTCCAGAATTTGAGTACGTAGTCGAGGTATTCTTTATGGTTGCGTTCCTGGAGCCGGTCCGCCGTCGCTATGAATCGATCAATCTCGTCATTGCCAAAATAGGTGTTGCCGCCCTTGGCGTAGGTCGTCAGCACCTCCAGGGTATCCGCATCGAGTTTCGCCACGCGGTCATAGCCGCCGATCCAGATTGTGCGCTTGCCGTTCGGATAGGGGCCGGAATACATCGGGAGTATGCCGTTGATCGGGCCGGTGGGTTTCCAGATGACTTCTTCGGGGCCCAAGCGGTGGCTGGGGGCAACCGGACCCGCCACCGGCGTCAGGTTTCCGGTGCCGTGAACGACTGAATAGGTCGATGCTGCTACGTAGGGGTTAACAAATGGTGCGGCAGGCTTGGCGGAATTCGCTGCGATGGGTAACGATGCAACGACAGCAAAGCATAAAGGCAAAAGAAAGCACTTCGATTTATTCATGGCGTCATCTTCTCCTGATCGGTTTGTGCAACATGCGAATGTTCAGTGCCCGTGCTTCGCTCGCCGCAGCCAATCTCTTGCACAACGAAGGTTTTCGGGGATTTTGCAACTGACTCAACGGCTTTGTGCTTACGAATCCGAGGCGATTCGACTTCCTTCAACAGGAAATGAGACAGTGCCGGGATGAGAGTCAGGGCACCGATCATGTCCCAGAGGAACACTAAGGTCAACAATATCCCCATATCCGGACTTCGGCAGACCCTTCAAGCTTCATCAGGTGGGGGTATTCTTTGTGAGCCGAGCCAAACGTGGCATGAATGTCCGTCGCGCATACCCGACTATATAATTACCTTATCAGCTTCCGGAAATCACCGTAGGGACATTGATTCCTTGATTGAACATACGCTCTTGGGAACAGGTTCTACCCGGCGCGAAAGGGTATTCGCGGTGGTCATGGTTTGGTACCGGCACAAAGACGTGTTACCAGCGATCCAGGTCACAAAGGCATTCGTCAAGAAAGGAAGCTACGAAGATAGCGAGCGCGATCTCGAAGAGTTCGCATCGCACTGTCTCTGCAAAGGCTGAGCACTCCATTAACGAGGGCGGCGCGCTGGAAAATTATTACTCGGAGGATATTCACGGGATAAGTGGGCCTGGCTTCCTTCCATTTCCGTTACCCTGACCAGACTATTCTGGGAAGACGAAATTTTGGGCGAGGCTCAATAGTGGCCGGGCGCATCTTCTGTCAGATCGCAGGTAGCGTCATGACGAAGGCAGTAACGCCGTTGGCGGAAGTCACCGAGATGCTGCCGCCGTGGACGTCCACGATGGCCTTGACGATCGCCAGTCCCAGTCCGGCGCCCTCACTGCCGCGGCTGCGTGCCGGGTCGATGCGATAGAAGCGATCGAACAGCCGCGGCAGATGCTCGGCGGCGATGATATCGCCGGTATTCTCGACCCGCACCAGGGTTTGACCGGTGCTCGACGTTTCGACGGCAATCGATACCTTGCCGCCGCACGGTGTATGCCGGATGGCGTTGGAGAGCAGATTGCTCAAGGCGCGGCGGATCATCAAGGCATCGCCGACCGCCCGGCCGTCGCCGCTGCGGGCGAGGCGCACGCCTTGCTC
Organism: Sterolibacterium sp.; assembly: GCA_028713555.1. GTDB lineage: Bacteria > Pseudomonadota > Gammaproteobacteria > Burkholderiales > Rhodocyclaceae > JACRAR01. The sequence goes on from JAQTOA010000001.1 coordinate 223,222, forward strand.
GTCGGCGAGCGCCTGGTAGAAGTCGATCAACTGATCGATTTCGGTGCCGAAATCGATATCTTCCCGTCGCGGCGCGAACAAGCGATTGTCGGTTTTGGCGATGAACAGCATGTCGGCGATCATGCGCGCCAGCCGGTCGTATTCCTCGAGGTTCGAGTAGAGGATTTCCCGGTATTCGTCGGCGCCGCGCGCTTTGGAGACGGCGACCTGGGTCTGGGTCATCAGGTTGCTCACCGGGGTGCGCAACTCGTGGGCGATATCCGAGGAGAAATCGGACAGTTGTTTGAAAGAATCCTCCAGCCGCGCCAGCATCGCGTTGAATGCCAGCACCAGGTCCTGGACTTCGACCGGCACGCGCTCGACGGGCAGGCGCGCATCCAGGCGTTCCGCCGAGATGCCGCGGGCAGTGTCGGCGATCGCGCGGATCGGTACCAGGCCGCGCCGGGCCGCCAGCCAGCCGAGCAGGCTGCTCAAGACGATGCCGAGTGCCAGCGCCGCCCACAGCATGCGCCGGAATGCCGACATGAACTCCTGGTGGTGCGCCATGTCGAGCGCGAGCGCCACAGTGCAGGCCGGGGTTGCGGCTGTCGCCGGCACCGTTGCTGCGACAACACGGAACACCCGTCCCTGGTTCTCCCAAGTGGCTGGACGCAGTGGATTGGACAGAAGTCCACCCGGTCCGCCGTGCAGCAGGGTCGCCGGGAATTCGATATCGGCGGTTGCATAGAGCGTAGCGCCGTCGGCGCCATAAACGGCGACCGACAGGCCATGGTCGCCAACCAAGGTATCGTTGAGTTGCCTCGATAATTCGCCGTCTTTCGCCGACACGCCGGTCTTGGCAAGCAGATGTTGAATCTGCGTCATTTTGCCGGTCAGTTCGACCATGTCGAGCATCTCGAAATGCTCCTCGACCAGATAGCCGATCACGGTGCCGATGGCCAGCAGCACCGTGGTTGATACCGCGGCGAAGAGCAGCGCCAGCCGGACAGTAAGCGAAGGGCTGCGTGTCACGTCGCCTCCGGCGCTTCAAGCACATAGCCCATGCCGCGCACGGTGCGGATCAGCTTGGGTTCGAAATCGTCGTCCATCTTGGCGCGCAGGCGGCGCACCGCTACCTCGATGACATTGGTATCGCTGTCGAAATTCATGTCCCAGACCTGCGAAGCGATCAGCGAGCGGGGCAGCACTTCCCCTTGGCGCCGCATCAGCAGTTCGAGCAGGCCGAACTCCTTGGCAGTCAGGTCGATGCGCCGGCCGCCGCGCGCAACGCGCCGCCGCAGCAGATCGAGTTCGAGGTCGGCGACGCGCAACAGTTCTGGCTCCTTGGCCTTGCCCCGGCGCAGCAGGGTGCGCGCCCGCGCCAGCAGCTCGGCGAAGGCAAAGGGCTTGACCAGATAGTCGTCGGCGCCGAGTTCCAGGCCCTTGACGCGGTCCGCCACCTGGTCGCGCGCGGTGAGGAACAGCACCGGCATCTCCTTGCCGGCGCGGCGTAGCGCTTCCAGAACCTGCCATCCATCGAGAGTCGGCAACATCACATCGAGCACCACCAGATCGTAAGCCTCGGTCAACCCGAGGTGCAGGCCGTCCATGCCGTCGCGCGCCAGATCGACGACGAAGCCGGCCTCGCTCAAGCCTTGCTTGAGGTAGTCGCCGGTCTTCGTCTGGTCTTCTACGATGAGGATCTTCATGGTTGGCTCCGCATTATTCTTGCATTGTGCCTTCGGATGCGCCGCCAAGCCGAAGATTACCAAGATGTAATCCGGAAGTCAGCTTGCGGTCGGAATTCTCGGACTACAATAGTGGTCATTGAAACGACTGAAAAATGCGCCGCCGAGATTGCCGGCTATTGTTTATCGATGAATACGACGGAACTTTCTACGGGCATGCGCAACGAAACCACGGCGTGGACACTGATCTTTGCCGCCTGGCTGGTCGCCAGCGTTTCGACGCTTGGCGCGCTGTTCTTCGGCGAAGTCATGCAACTGCCTCCTTGCGTCCTCTGCTGGTACCAACGCATCTTCATGTTTCCGCTGGTGCTGATCCTGCCGATCGGGCTATTCCCCTTCGACCGAAAAGTGGTTTGCTACGCGCTGCCGTTGGCTGTGCTCGGCTGGCTGTTTGCCGTCTTTCACGTACTCCTGGTCGCCGGGGTGATCCCCGAGAGCATCAAGCCCTGCACGCAGGGAGTGCCGTGTTCGCAAAAGGTGATCGAGTGGTTTGGTTTTGTGACGATTCCTCTGCTCTCGGTCGTGGCTTTTTCAGCGATCGTGGCGTTGTTTGTTCTGGCCTATTCTCGGAGTTCCAAATGAAGCAAAAAACCCTGTTCATCGGCGCCGCCATAGTTTTGCTGCTGGTGTTCCTGATCGGGACGCTGGTCTACAAGAGTGAAAAAGTTGACCAGTCCGCGCAACTGGCCGAACGCAATCGCGCGAATCTTGTACGCATGCACTCGCCGACACTCGGCAGGCCGGATGCGCCGGTGGTGATCGTCGAGTTTTTCGATCCCGCCTGCGAAACCTGCCGGGAGTTCTATCCGCTGGTCAAGCAAATGATGGCGGCGAATCCTGAGCGGATTCGCCTGGTGCTGCGTTACGCGCCCTTCCACAACGGCTCGGACAAAGTGGTGGCGGTGCTGGAGGCGGCACGCAAACAGGGCAAGTTCTGGCCAGCGCTGGAAGCCTTGTTTGCAGCACAGACCGACTGGGCTGCGCATCACACGTCGCGGGTGGACCTGGTCTGGCGGCATCTCGAAGGACTCGGCTTGAATCTTGAGCAAATGCGGGCCGACATAACGGCCCCCGAAATCGCCAGAGTGATTGCGCAGGATCTCGATGATGCACGGGTACTCAACGTCACCATGACGCCGGAGTATTTCGTGAACGGCAAGCCGATGCCCAGTTTCGGTTATGAACAGTTGAAGAAATTGGTTGATGACGCGCTGAAGGATACTCAACAGCGCTAGGTCTCCACCTTGGGACGCAGATGAATCTCGATGGTGGCATGAACGATCTCTTCATGCCGGGCAAGCTGTTCGCGAACGCGCTTTGGGGTTAGGCCCCGGTCGCTGGTGACTAACGTCAGCGCACACGCATAGTTGCTCTTGCCGACACGCCAGACATGCAGATCGGCGATCTCAGTGGCGCCTGCCTCCGGCGCCGTTTCGACAACCTCACGGATTTCCTGCACCACCGGATGGTCCATCTCGCGATCGAGCAATACCTTGCCCGTCTCGATGATCAGGTTCTTGGCCCAGATGGCCACCAGGGTCGCGCCGACAATGCCCATCACCGGGTCCAGCCAGGACCAGCCATAGATCCAGCCGCCGGCCAGGGCGACTATCGCCAGCACCGAGGTGGCGGCGTCGGCAATCACATGGAGATAAGCGGATTTCAGGTTGAGGTCGTGGCCATGCGCGTGCTCATGCCCATGGTGGTGATCATGGTGCTCGTGCGCACCGCCGAGAATCATGGCGCAAACGATGTTCACCAGCAGGCCGACCGCGGCGACCCACATCGCTTCCTGATAGTGGATGGACTGTGGCGAAAAAATCCGTTCGACCGATCCAACCACCATCATCGCCGCGACGCCCAACAGGAATATTGCGCTGGCGAATCCCGCCAGCACTTCGATTTTCCAGGTGCCGAAGGCAAAGCGCGGGTCGCGTGCATAGCGCCGGGCGGCGGCGTAGGCGAAAGCGCTGCCGCCGATCGCCACGGCATGCGAACTCATGTGCCAGCCATCGGCCAGTAGCGCCATCGAGTTGAACCACCAGCCGGCGACGATCTCGATCACCATCATCGCCGCAGTGATCCACATGACCAGCCGGGTCCCGCGTTCTGCCTGGTGGCTGCCTTCGTCAAACAGGTGGTCGTGCGTCCATTCCGACAAGCCGTCCGTAGGCGTGGTGGCTTCTCCCCTGAGTTTCGTTTTATTCATGCTTAGTCGAGGTGGGCGCACGGGCGGCCCACCCCGATTATTCCAGATAGCGGGTGCCTTTGGCTGCCATGTCGCGCAGTTGCTGCGGGACATGGAATCGTTCGCCGCAAACCAGGGTCAGGCGATCGCACTCGGCGACGAAACGGGTGGCTCCGATACTGTCGATCTGGCTGATGGCACCACCCAGCGCAGCGGGGAATCCCCAGCCAAGCAGCGAGCCGACATCCGCGTTCTTGGCACTGACGATACCCTCGGCGACACAGCGCGCCGCCTCGACCGACTGGACGAACATCAAGCGCATTTGCACCTCCTCCAGACCCGGTTGCTGCGCGGCAAGCGGGAAATACTCGGCCAAGCCCGGCCACAGACGTTTCTTGCCATCCGCCGGGTAATCGTAAAAACCCTTGCCGTCCTTGCGGCCGATCCGGCCGCAAGTCTCGACCATGGCGCTTAGCACGATGTCCTGGGGCTGCTCCCGATAGCGCTTGCCCTGGTCGGCCTGGGCCTGTTTCATGACCTTGTACAACAGCTCGATGGAGAACTCGTCGGTGAGCGCCAGGGCCGGCATCGGCATGCCGGCCAGACGGGCAGCGTTCTCGATCAGGTTGGGGTTGACGCCTTCCTTGAGCAGGATCATCGCTTCATAGGGGAACAGGCCAAAGGCCCGGTTGGCGTAGAAGGCATGGCAATCGCCGACGAGGATGGGCGTCTTGCGCAGTTGCTTGACCAAGTCCATGGCCTGCGCCACGGCAGTGTCGCTAGTGCGTTTGCCGCGGACCACCTCGACCAGGGGCATTTTGTCGACCGGAGAGAAGAAGTGCATCCCGACAAAGTTCTCGGGACGCGCCGACATCTCCGCCAGGCCGGTGATTGGCAGCGTCGAGGTATTTGAAGCGAAAATCGTATCTGCCGCCAGAACAGCTTCGGCCTGGCGCGTCGCCTCGGCTTTGATCTCGCGGTTTTCGAACACCGCCTCGATCACCAGCTCGCAACCGGTCAACTGCGCGTAATCGTCGGTCACCTGGATTCTGAGCAGTGTCTGCGCGCGCTTCTCGGCGGTGAGGCGGCCCTTGGCCACCTGGGCGTCGAGCAGCTTCTCCGCGTAGGTTTTGCCTTTCTGCGCCGCTTCGAGGCTGACATCGACCAGCACCACATCGAGTCCGCTGTTGGCACCGACATAGGCCAGGCCAGCCCCCATCATGCCCGCGCCAAGCACTCCGACCTTGCGGAACTGCCGCGTCGGCACGTTCTTGGGCCGGTCTGCCAGACGGTTGGCATCACCCATCGAGTAGAACAGGGTGCGGATCATGTTCTTGGTCGTGGTCGAAGTCGCCAGGCGCGCAAACTGACGCTGCTCGATCTTCAGGCCGGTGTCGATGTCCACCTGGCAGCCGTCATAGATACAGGCCAGGATGGCTTCGGGCGCCGGATACAGGCCCTGGGTCTTGGCCAGGATTTGCCCGGCGATCACAGCGTAAATCTGGATTACGCCGGGGGTCTGCACCGCGCCGCCGGGAAACTTGAAGTTCTTGCCATCCCAGGGTTTGACCACTTGGTCTGCGCCTTCCGTGAGCAGCCATTGCCGGGCGCGCGTCAGCAACTGGTCGGCGGCCACCACTTCGTCCACCAGCCCGGCTTCGAGCGCCTTGGCCGGAGCCACTTTGCGGCCTTCGGTGAGGTAAGGCAAGGCGCTCTTGATGCCGATCATGCGCGGCAGACGCTGCGTACCGCCCGCAGCGGGCAGCAGGCCGAGCGTGACCTCGGGCAGGCTAAGTTCGATTTTGGGGCTGTCCGCCACCAGACGGCGATGGCAGGCCAGGCCGATTTCAAGGCCGCCGCCCAGCGCTGTGCCGTTGATGGCTGCAACGAAAGGCTTGCCCGAGCGCTCCAGGGTGCGCAGGGTTGCGGTAAGGGTCTTGGTGATGTCCATCGACTCGGCCGGCGTCCGGATGCGGCGAATCAGGTCGAGGTCGCCGCCGGCGACAAACTCGGGTCGAGCCGAGGTGATGATGACGCCCTTGACCTTTTCGTCGGCGATCGCGCGCCTTACCGCGGCGTCGAAGGCCGCGATCGAGGCTTGGTTCAGCACGTTCATCGGATGATCGGCGACATTCCAGCTCAGGGTCGCGATGCCTTGCTGATCCATTTGATAATCGATCATGAATGTTCTCCGGTGGTTGGTCGCTGCGATAGGGTCAGACGCGTTCGATCAGCATCACCGATCCCATGCCGCCGCCCACGCACATCGTGACCAGGCCGACAGCCAGGTTGCGCCGCTCGAGTTCGTCGAGCAGGGTGCCGATCAGCATGCCGCCGGTTGCGCCAAGCGGATGGCCGAAGGCGATGGCGCCGCCGTTGACGTTGATCTTGTCGTGGGGAACGTCGAGCGCTTCCATGAAGCGCAGCACCACGGCGGCGAATGCCTCGTTGCACTCGAACAGGTCCACATCCTTGGCGTTCATGCCGGCACGGCGCAAGGCTGCTTCGGCGGCCGGGGCCGGGCCGAGGAGCATGATTGTCGGTTCCGAGCCGACCGTGCCAAAGGAACGAATCCGCGCGCGCGGTTTCATGCCCTGCACCATGCCGCCCTCGGCGCTGCCGATCAGGACCGCGGAGGCCCCGTCCACGATGCCCGAGGAGTTGCCGGCATGATGCACATGCTCGATGCCGGCGAGTTCCGGATAGCGATGCAGGGCGACCGCATCGAAACCGAGCTTTTCTCCCAGCAGGGTGAATGAGGGCTCCAGCTTGGCCAGTGACTCCATGGTTGTGTCGGGACGGAAGTGTTCGTCGCAATCGAGGATGACCAGACCGTTGATATCGCGCACGGGCACCACGGACTTGAAATAGCCCTGGTCCCAAGCGACTCCTGCACGGCGCTGGCTTTCCACCGCGTAGGCGTCGAGATCCTGGCGACTGTAGCCCCACTTGGTGGCGATCAGGTCGGCGGACACGCCCTGGGGAATGACGCGGTGCGGGAAGGTGATTTGCGGATCGGTGGCCCAGGGTGCTCCGGAGGAGAACATCTGCACGCGCGACATGCTTTCGACGCCGCCACCGATGACCAATTCGGCTTGCTCCGCCTTCACCAGGGCTGCCGCGAAATTGCAGGCTTCCAGGCCGGAACCACAGAAACGGTTGACCTGGATGCCCGGCACCTGCGGGTCGAAGCCAGAGGCGAACACCGCGGCCTTGGCGATGTCCGAAGCTTGTTCATTGATGGCCTCGACGCAGCCGAGGATCACGTCGTTGATCTTGCTGGTGTCGAGCCGGTTGCGCTCCTGCAGTTCGCGCAGCGCGGTCGCCGCCAGGCGCGCCGATGCGACTTCGTGCAGGCTGCCGTTGGCGCGTCCGCGCCCGCGGGGGGTTCGCACCGCATCGAAAATGTAGGCTTCGGTCATGTGATTTCTCTCTTGGTCATGGAGGATAGGAGAAATGATCGTTGGAGGCTACTGAAGACGGCTATGGGTTTGCTCTTGGAGGGCGGCGACACCATGCGCCAGCTTTGCTGGCGTCGGAAGCCACCGTGCGCTTGGCTGTTTCCCGCTTGATCGGACCATTTTGCGCGGCTTCAGCGTCGTTGAGCGGGCGCCGCGCCGGATATGGCAGCGACCATCGGCGTCAGCAGTTCCACTCTAGGTTTTTGGTGGAAGTGCTGGCGCATTCTTCTTATGGTTACCTGACCATGTTGATCGCCTGGCGAATCAGGCCAGCATGCGTGCGAGCAGGTTGGCGGCCAGCGTATAGGGATCGCTTTCGCGCCTGATCATCGGCTCGATCAGGGTTTCGAGCCATTGACCGTCGTCGCTGCGCATACGCTTGTCGAGCAGGTCGCGCAGAATTTCCCCGACGCGGTGCTTGGCGCGGGCGCGCAACTCATTGTGGGCGGTTTCGGGTTGGTCGGCAAGATAGGCAAAGCGACGATCGATATGATCGGCCAGATCGGCGATGCCTTCGCCATCGAGCGCCTTGGTCTTGACCACGGGGGGCGCCCAAGCCTTGTCGGGGTGAAGACAGCGGCTTAACGACAGTACGTGCTGGAGCTGCTGCACGGTGCGGTCGGCATCGGGATGGTCGCTCTTGTTAACTACAAAAATGTCGCCAATCTCGATAATGCCCGCCTTGGCTGCCTGGACATCATCTCCGCCCATGGGTGTCTGCAACAGCAGGACCACCGAGGCGTGGCGCATGATATCGGTTTCGTTCTGGCCGACTCCCACGGTCTCGATCAGCACGACGTCCCAGTTCATGGCGTCGAGAACGGTCAAGGCGTCGCCGGCCGCCTTGGACAGACCGCCGAGCTGTCCGCGCGAGGCCATGCTGCGGATATAGACGCCGCGATCGCCGCTGTGGGCGGCCATGCGCAAACGGTCGCCGAGGATGGCTCCGCCCGAGATGGGGCTCGATGGATCGACGGCGAGGACCGCCACACGCAAGCCCTTGCGGCGCCAATGTGTCACCAACTGATTAATGAGGGTGCTCTTGCCCGCGCCTGGCGGGCCGGTGATGCCGATGACGCGGGCACTGCCGCCCCTGCGGTAAAGCGCCTGTAGCAGGGGAACCATCTCTTCTTCGCCGCGCTCGATGCGGGTGATCAGGCGCGCGCAGGTACGTATGTCTCCAGCGTTCAAGGCATTGGCTAGCGCCCCGATGTCGACAGTCGTGCCGGGAGCATGCAGCGACGCATGCGTCTGCGGTTGATTCATGGGCGACTGTCAGTGAGCAGCGGTTGGCTTTGGGGCCGCATGGGCGCTGGCTCCGCGGGTGTGACCGACGAGGTAGTTGATGATCGACTCGCTGCTGCTTCCAGGCGGGAAAATTTCCGCGACGCCATTTTGCTTCAGATTCTTGGCTTGGTGGACCGGAATATTGCCGCCGCAGATGACCGGAACATCATTGATGTTTTTGCTGCGCAAAAGCTTCACGACCTCTTCGATCTGGTCGTAGTTCGACGCGTGTGAGCTGATGCCGATTGCGTCAACATCCTCCTGTATGGCGGCGTCGACGATCATTTCCGGTGTCTGGTTGCAGCCGAGGTACACCACTTCGATGCCTGCGTCGCGCAATATCATGGCGACGATTTCGCCGCCGGTGTTATGGCCGTCAAGACCGATCATCGTGACGATGACCTTAATTCCTTTTCCTGCATTCATGTTCCGTTCTCCAGGTTACAGCCTATATGCCGATTGACTCCTACTGCTTCTTGTTGCAACTCGAACCTCTTGCGTCGGTGCGCCACCGGCGCCAAGCAATCGGCGACCAAGCTTTGCTACCGGGTTGGCCCTTGTTAATACTATATAATAAACCACACGTCCGTTCAATATAAACGTGGCTAGGCGAGCGTGGACATGGTGGGTATTTTTTATTAGACTCTTGTCTTTAAAGAAAGAAAGAAGCTAACTGGGGACTATTCTTGCTCTATAGTCTTTATAGATAAGTCGGACGCATGGGTTATTAAGGCCCGTCGACGAGTTTTCTACCCGGACTTTAGGCTTGCCTAGGTAGCGTGATTGGAGCAGTCAAGGTGGCCAGAACCAGGTCGGAGCAGTACCCGGAAATCCAGCGCAATATCCTCAAGCGCTCGGCGGCTGTTATTGCAAGGGTTGGATACGCAACCAGCACGATCAGCGATCTTGCTAAAGCTGCCGAGGTGTCGCGCGGTGCCTTGTACCACTACTTCCCTTCAAAGGAGGCAATTCTTTGCGGGATTCTCCATCAGCACCTCATCGATTTCATAAGCATGGTCGATGAGGCGATGCTGGCCAGCCGTGTCGCCGTGGAGCAACTCCGTGCCGTGACCAGTGCCATTGTGGAATACAATATAAGCTGTTCGGACGAGCAGGTTGTCCTCCTCAACGACCTGAACCGGCTTTCTGCCAGCGATCGCGAGAGGATGGTAGGTCTGGAGCGGCAAATTCTCGACAGATTGTCCGACCTGCTGATCAAGATCGATAACGGAGGAAGAATTGCGCCGGGCAATAAGCGTGTCTATACCATGATGTACCTGAGCATCGTCAACTACACTTTTGCCTGGTACAACCCAAAAGGCCAAGTAAGGCCGCCAGAATACGCTGAGCTTGTTACCGATTTGTTCCTGCACGGACTGTTGTCCGAAGCATAGAAGGTCTTATCACGACGATTTCAAACCACTTTGACGGTGGCGAGACTGGACGACTGGTCGGCGTATAAAAGCCGATAAGGCATTGACTAAACAGCAAATGGCGATTTTTCGTAAGGAAGCGACAGCTAAGGAGGAAATATGGCTAGCAAAGTTGTATTCATTACGGGTGCGGGCAGCGGCATGGGGCAAGTGGCGGCCAAGCGCGCTCTGCTTGCGGGTTCTGCGGTGGCGGCGCTCGATGTCAATGCAGCCGGTCTGGAGGCATTGGGCGCTTCCGAGCGCCTGCTCAAACTGGTTGTCGACATAACCGATCCGGCAGCCGTCAAAGCGGCTGTCGAGCGAACCGAGCGCGAGCTGGGCCCGATCGACCGGGTGATCAACTCAGCGGCCATCATGCCGCTTGGACTGCTGATGAAGCAGGACCATGCGCTGATCCTGCGCATCATGTCCATCAACTATGGCGGTCTGGTCAATGTTGCCCGCGCGGCCTTGCCGGGATTGCTGTCCAGGGGGCGCGGCGATTTCATCAGCTTTTCTTCGATTGTCGGTCACGTTCCGTCGATCTACATGGGCGCCTACTGCTCCTCCAAGTTTGCGGTCTGTTGCTTTACCGAGGGGCTATATCACGAGAACCGCAAGAGCGGCGTGCGTTTTGCGTGCGTTTGCCCGCCGGCGGTGGCGACGCCGCTGCTCGACCAGGCGCGCGACACGGTCTGGCCCAAGATGTTCAACCTGGCACCGCCCACCACTCCAGAAAAAGTGCTCGACACGATGGAGGCCGCGCTTGAGAAAGGGCGGTTCTGGGTGATGCCGGAATTCGGCACTCTGGTCTATTACTGGATGCGCCGATTCGCGCCGAACCTGCTCTGGCGGGTGATCCATCGAGTTGAAGGCGTTTGACCTGCAGCGCCTGAGCTAGTCACAAGAAACTGGACCGTCATAATTACAGCGACTTCAGCCAATACCAAGGAGAAAACATGCATCCCGGCATCCACGCCAAGGCCACGCCCAACAAGCCCGCCTGTATCATGGCGGGTAGCGGCATAAGCGTAAGCTACGCCGAACTTGACGAAAGAGCCAACCGGCTGGCCCAGTATTTCCGCAAGAGCGGGCTCAAAACGGGCGATCATGTGGCGCTGTTGCTGGAGAACCATCACCGCTATTTCGAGGTTCTCTGGGCGGCACTGCGCAGCGGGCTGTATCTGACGCCGATCAGTACGCACTTCAGCTTGGACGAGATCGCTTTTATCGTCAATGACTGCGAGGCGACCTGCTTCATCACCTCTCAGTACATGGAGCAGGCGGCGCGCGACCTGGTTGCCATAACGCCGGCTGTGCGTACCCGCCTGATGGTGGACGGCGAGATTCCCGGCTATCCATCCTACGAGACGACGATCTCAGCCATGCCGGCCGGGCGCATAGCAGACGAAGGTTTGGGCGATATCATGTCGTATTCGTCCGGCACCACCGGCCGCCCCAAGGGCATCGATCCGGGCGTGGTGGGCGCTGCGATCGACGCCCCCAAAGCCTCGATCGAGGCGCTGAAAAAGATGGGCCACATGAGCAGCGACACGGTCTATTTGTCCCCGGCGCCGCTCTACCACGCGGCGCCATTGCGCTGGAACCAGGCGGTCATCAGCGCCGGCGGCACCGCGGTGGTTATGGACAAGTTCGATCCCGAGGAGGCATTGGGCCTGATCGAGAAATACCGCGTGACGCTGAGCCAGTGGGTGCCGACCATGCTGATCCGCATGCTTAAATTACCCGAGCAAGCACGGCGCAAGCACGATCTCTCGTCGATGAAGATAGCTTTTCACGCGGCGGCGCCCTGTCCGGCGGAAGTGAAAAAGCAAATTCTCGATTGGTGGGGCCCTATCCTTTTCGAATACTACGGCGGTTCCGAAGGCAACGGCCTGACTTTTACCACGCCGCAGGACTGGCTGACGCACGAAGGTACGGTGGGCAGGGCAATGTTAGGCAAACTGCATATCGTCGGTGAAGACGGCAGGGAACTGCCGGTAGGCGAGACCGGGCTGGTCTGCTTTTCGGACGGCCCTCTGTTCAGCTATCACAACGATCCGGAAAAGACCGCCTCGACGCGGACCCCACAGGGCTGGACGACGCTAGGCGACATTGGCCACATGGATGCGGAGGGCTACCTCTACCTGACTGACCGCAAGAACTTCATGATCATTTCCGGCGGCGTCAACATCTATCCCCAGGAAGTCGAAAACCTGCTGGCCATGCATCCCAAGATCAGGGATGTGGCGGTGATCGGCGTACCCAATGAGGAATTCGGCGAAGAGGTCAAGGCGGTGGTGCAGCTTGCTGCGTGGAAGGATGCGGGGCCGGAACTCGAAAAGGAAATCATCGAGTTCTGCCGCGAGCGGATTTCCCATGTGAAATGCCCGCGCACGGTGGATTTCGTTGAAGAACTGCCGAGGACGGCAACCGGCAAGCTGTTCAAGCGGGTGCTGCGCGACAAGTACTGGCCGTCGGCTGGCAAGTGAGAAATTTCGAATAGCAGTCTAAGAAAGGAGTTTTATTTTGCTCAAGCGAACGATTTTCAGCGAGGAGCACGAAATGTTTCGTGATTCCGTGCGCGCTTTCTTCAAGCAGGAAGTGGGACCCAACATTGAACGCTGGGAGCATGAGTTAATGTTCGAGCGCGAACTCTGGCGCAACATGGCTCGTCAGGGTTTTCTCTGCCCGACCATGCCAGAGGCATACGGTGGTGCTGGTGCCGATCTGCTGTATTCCGTGATTCTGCTCGAAGAGGGGGCGCAATACAGCAATATCGGCCTGTCTTTCTCGATGCATTCGGAGATCGTTGCGAATTACATTCTTCATCATGGCAGCGAGGAAACCAAGCAGAAATATCTGCCAAAAATGGCTTCCGGTGAAATGGTGGCTGCGCTGGCCATGACCGAGCCGAGCGGTGGATCCGATGTCAAGGCCATTCGCACTTCCGCAGTAAAGGATGGTGGCGATTACCTGCTCAACGGCTCGAAGATATTCATCACCAGCGGGGCGCAATGCGATCTCGCGGTGGTTGTGGCGAGAACTGACCCGACCAAGGGCGCCAAGGGCATCAGCCTGCTGGTGGTCGATCGGAGCATGCCAGGCTTCACGAGCGGCAAGCCGCTCAAGAAGGTGGGAATGAAGGTCTCGGATACTACGGAGCTGTATTTCGACAATGTCCGTATTCCTGCGGCCAACTTGCTGGGCAAGGAAAACGAAGGATTTATCTATTCGATGCAAGAGTTGCCTTGGGAGCGGATGCAAATCGCCGTTTCAGCTGTTGCCGCGGCAGAAGCGGCGTTGCAATGGACCATCGATTATGTCCGCGAGCGCAAGGCCTTCGGCCAGGAAGTCCTCCAGTTTCAAAATACCCGTTTCAAGCTCGCCGAACTGAAGACCGAAATCCAGATTGCCCGCGTTTTCGTCGATCGCTGCCTGGCCGCCCTGCTCGAAGGCCAGCTCGATGCGGCGGACGCCTCCATGGCCAAGTACTGGACTTCCGACTTGCAGTGCAAAGTGGTCGATGAATGCGTTCAACTGTTCGGCGGTTATGGTTACATGTGGGAATATCCGATCGCCCGCGCCTGGGCTGACGCCCGGGCGCAGAGAATTTACGGAGGCACCAACGAAATCATGAAAGAATTGATTTCCAGAAGCCTTTGATGGGGAGAATCGTCTCGTTGCGTGAGTTGGTCGGCAAGTGGATGCCGGACATCCTGACCATGTGAGCGCCGGGCTGAAATTGACGCACTTCCTCTGCGAACCTGAGCATCCCGCCGAGGCGTAATAACATTGATTGCAACTATGGAAGGAAGATCTATGAACTCGGACAAACAGGCTTCGGAAGCCGCTTCCGATCTGCAACGGGTGTTTGCCTTGCAGCGTGCGGCGCATTTGGCTGATCCCTACCCGAGCGAGGCGGTGCGCAGGGACAGGCTGGAGCGTCTACTGGCGATGATCAAGGACAACAGCGCCGCCATCGAAGATACGATTTGCGCTGACTATGGCCACCGCTCGAAGGACGAGACCATGGGTTTCGAAATCCTCAACTGCGTGCTGGATGTGCGCCATACCCTCAAGCTTTTTCCCAAGTGGATGAAAACTGAACGGCGACCGGTTGCGCTCACCAGCTTTCCGGGGCGGGCGGAAATCGTCAAGCAGCCTCTGGGCGTCGTCGGCGTCGTGGTGCCCTGGAACTATCCGCTGTTCCTGGCCATAACGCCCATCTCCGCTGCGCTGGCGGCGGGGAATCGCGTCATGGTGAAGATGTCGGCCGATACCCCAAGCTTCAGCGCGCTGTTCGCCGAGATGGTGGCGCGGACCTTCAAACCCGAGGAAATGTCCGCGGTCACAGGAGGCGGGCGCGCGTTCACTTCGCTACCATTCGACCATATCCTTTACACCGGATCGTCGGCCACCGGCAAACAGGTGATGCAGCAGGCGTCAGCCAATCTGACGCCAGTGACGCTGGAACTCGGCGGCAAGTCGCCTACCATCATCGCCGACGATGCCTCGCTCGAATACGCGGTCAAGCATATCCTTTTCGGCAAGCTGGTGAACTCCGGACAGACTTGCATTGCTCCAGACTACGTGATGGTTCCAAGAAAGCTGGAGAAGGACTTCCTGGCCATGGCCAAGCAAGTGGTGGAGAATTTTTATCCCACCCTACAGGACAATCCGGACTATTCCTGCGTGGTTAACGACAAACAGGCACAACGGCTGCGGCGCTATATTGCCGATGCCAAGGAACAGGGCGCCGAGATTTTCCCGCTGCACAGTGAAACCATTCCGGAGAGCAGTCGCAAATTTACCCCGCTGGCCATCACCAAGGTCAAGGACAGCATGTTGGTGGTACAGGAAGAGATCTTCGGCCCCTTGCTTCCGGTTATTGTCTATGATCACTTCGACGAGGTGATCGATTACATCAATGCGCGTCCGCGTCCGCTGGCGCTCTACCTATTCACCAACGACAGCGAACGTCAGGAAAAGGTGCTGCGTCATACCACCTCGGGCGGAGCCGTGATCAACGACGTGATGCTGCAAGTACTGCAGAACGACTTGCCCTTCGGCGGTGTCGGACAAAGCGGCATGGGCCATTATCACGGCAAGGAAGGATTCGACACCTTCAGCAAGCTCAAGGGGGTTTTTCGCCAGAGCCGCATCAACGGCGCTTCTCTGGCGTTTCCGCCAAGAACCAATGGACGCTTGCGGCGCATGGCTGAATTTCTCATACGCTAACGCAAGACTCAGGAGAAGAAGAAATATGGAAAACGCTTATATCTACGATCATGTGCGCACCCCGCGGGGGAAAGGCCGGCCGGATGGCGCCTTACATGAAATCACGCCGATCCAGTTGGCGGCGCAAACACTTACCGCCGTGCGCGAGCGCAACAACCTCGACACTGCGCTAATCGACGACGTGATCCTGGGCTGTGTGACCCCGGTGGGCGAACAGGGGGCTGATATTGCCAAGGTCGCCGCCGTCGTCGCCGATTATGCGCAGTCTGTTCCCGGCATACAGCTCAACCGCTTTTGCGCCTCGGGACTGGAGGCGGTTAACCTGGCGGCGGCCCAGATTGCTGCCGGTCAGGTTGATGCCGTAGTCGCCGGTGGGGTTGACTCGATGTCGCGCGCTTTGCCGCTGTCGGACGGCGGCGCCTGGCACAACGATCCGCAGGTGATCTGGAAGACCTACTTTGAACCGACCGGCGTTGCCGCCGACCTGCTCGCTACGCTGGATGGCCATTCCCGGATAGATGTGGACGCCTATGCGGTCGAGAGCCAACGGCGCACCGCGGAAGCTTGGACCAAGGGCTATTTTGCCAAGTCGATCCTGCCGGTAAAGGACATCCTCGGCCAGGTAGTGCTGGCGCGCGACGAACATCCGCGTCCCGGGGCGACGATCGAGAGCCTGGCTGAACTCAAGTTGGCCTTCGACGTGATCGGTGAACAAGGTGGCTTCGATGCCGTGGCTTTGCAACGCTATCCGACCCTGGAGGCGATACGCCACGTGCATACCGGCGGCAATTCCAGCGGCATCGTCGATGGCGCCGCGGCGATTCTGGTCGGCAACGCCGAATTCGGCAAACGCGCCGGACTCAAACCCCGCGCCAGGGTCAGAGCCTTCGCGGCGATCGGCAGCGAGCCGGCGGTGATGCTCACTGGGCCGGCCCTGGTCACGGAGAAGCTGCTCAAGCGTGCCGGCATGAGCATCAAGGATATCGACTTGTTCGAGATCAACGAGGCTTTCGCCTCGGTCGTGCTGAGCTATATGTCGGCTCTCGATATTCCGCACGAGCGCGTCAATGTCAATGGCGGTGCCATTGCCATGGGCCATCCGCTTGGTGCCACCGGAGCGATGCTGCTGGGCACCGTGCTTGACGAACTCGAGCGGCGCAATCTTAATACGGCGCTGATCACCCTATGTGCTGCGGTCGGCATGGCCACGGCGACGATTATCGAACGGGTTTGAATCGGGCGGCCAATGTGTGCCGCGCAGAAATAATTAGGAGCCTAGAAGAAACATGCAAACACTGAAATTCGAAGTGGACACCGATGGTATCGCGCTGCTTACCATCGATCTCCCTGGTCGCTCGATGAATGTGCTGACGCCGGAACTTGATGATGACCTGATGGAAGCCGTTGAACGCGTCGCCAGCGACGAGAAGATCAAGGGGGCGATCCTAACCTCGGCCAAGCCAGGATCTTTCCTCGCCGGCGCCGATATCAAGTTCATGCTCGAACTTTTCGACAACGGGGTAAGCGCCGTCGAGGCCGCCAAACTAAGCGAGCCATTGTTCAAGCTGCTGCGGCGCATAGAAACCTGCGGCAAACCGTTCGCCGCGGCGATAAACGGCTTGGCCCTGGGCGGCGGCATGGAACTGGCCCTCGGCTGTCATTACCGTGTGCTGGCAGACAATCCGAAGGCCGTGATCGGTTTTCCGGAAGTCGGCCTGGGTATCCTCCCCGGCGGCGGCGGGACGCAACGTTTGCCACGCTTGATCGGCATTGAGAAAGCACTCCCCTTGCTGCTTACCGGCCGCCAGGTCAAGCCGGAAGAGGCGCTCAAGCTGGGCATCGTCAACGCGCTGGCAAAGGCCGAGGATGTAGTGGCCAAGGCGCGCGAGTGGCTGCTCGGAAAGCCCACTGCGGTGCAACCCTGGGACGTCAAGGGCTTTCGAGTACCGGGCGGCGCCGGTCCGATGGCGCCGCATGCGCCGCGCAGCTTCACTGCCGGAGCCACCATCCTGGCGCAGCAGACCCAGCGCAACAACCGCGCACCGCTGGCGATCATGTCCGCCGTCTATGAGGGGACGCAAGTGCCGATCGAAACCGGTTTGCGCCTCGAGGCCAAATACTTTGGCACGCTGCTGTCCGGACCGGTGGCGCGCAACCTGATGCGCACCATGTTCGTAAACAAGGGCAAAGCCGACAAGCTGGCAAATCGGCCGGCCGATGTGCCCAAACTCAAGGTGAACAAGCTCGGCATCCTGGGTGCCGGGATGATGGGCGCGGGTATCGCCTATGTTGCGGCTGAAGCCGGTATGCAGGTGGTGCTGCTCGACGCCAAGCAGGAATTGGCGGAGAAGGGCAAACAGTACTCGGTTCGTCTGCTCGAAAAGAGCCTTTCCCGCGGCAAGACGACACAAGAAAAAGTGGCTGCGCTGCTGTCCCGGATCAAGCCGACCACTGACTACGCCGACCTGGCCGGTTGCGACTATCTGGTCGAGGCGGTGTTCGAGGACCGCGGCATCAAGGCGGACGTGACGCGCAAGGCCGCAGCGGCGATTCCCGCAACCACGGTGTTTGGCAGCAATACCTCAACCCTGCCGATTACCGGCCTGGCCGAGGCTTTCCCGCGCCAGGAGGATTTTATCGGCGTGCATTTCTTCTCGCCGGTGGAGCGTATGCCCCTGATCGAGATCATCATGGGCCAGAAGACCTCCCAGGCGGCTCTGGCCAAGACCCTGGACTTCGTCCAGCAGTTGCGCAAGACCCCCATCGTGGTCAAGGACAGCCGCGGCTTCTTTACCAGCCGTGTGTTCGGCACCTTCGTCAAAGAGGGGATGGCGATGTTGCAGCAGGGTGTTCTGCCTGCGCTCATTGAAAACGGCGCTCGCCAGGCCAGCATGCCGGTAGGGCCTCTAACGGTTTCCGACGAGGTTTCGCTGGAAATCATGCTGCACGTGTACGACCAGTCGGTTGCAGATGGCGCGCCGCCGAAGTACGAGCCGGAACTGTCGATCAATCTGATCAAAAAGATGACCGGGCAACTCGGGCGCAAAGGCAGGGCGGGCGGCGCCGGTTTCTACGAGTACCCGCAGGGGGGCAAGAAATTCCTCTGGCCGGGCTTGGCCGAACATTTCCCGCCCAGCAAAGAGCAACCGGACGTCGAAGAGGTCAAGAAGCGCTTCCTCTGCATCCAGGCTCTCGAAGCGGCGCGCTGCTTCGAGGAGGGGGTGATCACGAATCCCGCCGACGCCGATATTGGCTCGATTCTAGGTATAGGTTACCCGAGTTGGACCGGTGGCACGCTTTCCTACATCGAGACTGTGGGCATCCAGAGCTTTGTTGCCGAGTGCGACCGCCTGGCGAATCTGTATGGAGAGCGCTACCGACCGTCTGCATGGCTCAAGGAGCGGGCCCAGCGCAATCAGGCTTTCCACCCGCGCATGTCGGAAGCGTGAGCCCGTCCGGGTTCGCGCTGACACCCATGCCGGTTTTGCCAGAAAGTGCAGCAGAAACTGTAACAGTTATTGGCAGTTTGTGTCTTACCCTGCTTGCCGCCTTGATATATATTTCTGCTCGTTGGTTCGAGGGAATCATGGCTCGCAAAGTCGATGTGAGAAAATCCACGAGCCGGGCATGAAGCGGGTTGGTACAGGGGTGTTTGCAGACAAAACATCGAGTTTTCATGGCTGGTTCGGAAGACATCAGGAGATATAAAGAAAAATGGCAAGTCCGAAAAAAGATTACGACGTAATTTTGGTCGGCGGGGGAATAAATGGCTTGACCACCGCTGCTTACTTACAGAAAGCCGGCCTTAGCGTTGCGGTTTTCGAACGACGGGATGAGTCAGGCACTTTCTGTGCAACCGAGGAAGTCTTGCATCCGGGCGTCAAGATGAATCTGCATGCCTCTATGCTCCTTCCCCACTGGGCTCCGGCGTTTGTTGACCTTGAGCTTGAAAAGTTTGGGCTCGAGCTGTGCGCGCCGCCCGGATCGGATTATTGGTATTTCCTGCCCTTCCTGGACGGCAATGCCGCGCTGTTTGCGTCGCATAACGCGAAAAAAACCTATGAAATGTGGCAGAGGCTTTCCCCAAAGGATGCCGAAACCTACCGGAAAATCATAAATTTCTTCGGACCCAGGCTTCCCGGTTTATTGCAACATCTGCTGTACTCGAAACATACCGACGAAAGTTTCCTGGCCCTCTTGGCGGATTTTGAAAACCTTCCCATATTTCCCAAGGATTGGCTGTGGATGACGGGGCCGGAACTTCTCGATTGCTTGTTCGAGAACGAACAGATCAAGTTGGGGGTCCTCAGCGCCGCCGCCATGGGCGGGGTCGAAACGATCAACAGCCGGCTCTCGGGGCCGATGAACGTACTTCTGTCCCTGTCGATATTTACGGTCGATGGGGCTTATACAGCGAGAGGCGGCAGCCACGACCTTACCCACTCCCTGGTCCGCTGCTTTGTTCACTACGGCGGCAAGATTTTCTACAACTGCCCGGTCGAAAAAGTCATTATTGAAAACAACCAGGCAAAGGGTGTGGTTCTTTCCAAGCTGGCCTGCTACCCAGAGGCTGAGTTTAAGGCTAGCAAGGGGGTGATCAGCGACCTGAGCGCCAAGCCCACTTTCTTCGGATTGGTCGGCGAAGAGCATTTGTCGGCATCCGCAAGAGTGGCTCTCAAGCGGTTTGATTACCGGGGAGCAAGCCTGTTTACCAACTATTACGTGATGAGCGAGCGCCCCAATTTCGCCTGTTCGGCGAAGTTTCCGGAGGTCAACAACATTTTTGAGTTTAACTTCGGCGCGGAGACTATGGTTGAGGCCTCCAGGCTGTTGGACAGTGTCCTGGTGCGGGATCTGCCGCCGGATCCGCCAGTGGCTTGGGGAGGCTGTTTCAATTTCTGCATCGCCGATCCAACCCAGGCGCCTCCGGGACAGTACACTCTTCTGGTCTGGACGATTGTGCCTTACGAGATAAGGCCGCTGGGAGGCCAGGAGAAATGGGACGACCTGAGGGAATCGTATGCAGACAAGGTCGAGGAAGTGTTCGTGCAGTACCTGCCCAACCTGAAGACCGCCAAGTTGGCTCGCTATGTCAATACGCCACACGATTATGTGCGGAGAAACCCGCATTGCGGCGGCAATATGCATCCGAGCGGTTCTACCAACGAGAACCAGTTCTGGAGCTGGAAACCTTTTGCGGGTTGTGGTGCGCCGAAAACACCGATCGACAATTTGTACATATGCCAATCGACGGATCAAGGTAACTATACCTGGTTGGGTGCCAGCTATGTGGCAGCCTGTGAACTCATCGGCGATCTTGGTATCGCGCGCCCCGATTGGTGGAAAGCCGTTGCACTTGATGGTGCCCAGGAACTATGGAGACGGAAAGGCATCACGCAGACATTCAGTATTGACTGAAAAAGACCAGACGAAACGTTAGACTCGCAGAGGAATACATGGACAAAAACAAGCAATTTGACGTGGTCGTAATAGGCGCAGGCCACAATGGTCTCACCGCGGCGGCCTATCTAGCCAAGGCTGGTGCAAGCGTTCTCGTTGTCGAGCGTCGCCACGAGACAGGTGGCGGCCTCGTGACGGAGGAGTTTTCCGGATTTCGGTTCAATCTCCACGCCAATTACATGATGATGCTGGACGCCGCGCCACCTTACACGGACCTCGGATTAGAGGCGGATGGCTGCGTTTACATGCGTCCGGAAGCCGCAGCGACGTTGCTGAAAAAGAATGGCGAGGCCCTGACGCTATATGGCGATGTCGAGAAGAGCGTTGAATCGATCAAGAAATTTTCGCCGAAGGATGCCGAAAGGTTCAGGGAAGTCTATATCGAGTACCAGCAACTAACAGACGAATACCTGATTCCATCGACATACGGTAGGCCGGTCGCGCCCGCAGTGTTGGCTGGCACTTACATGAAAACCGAGTTGGGAAAGAAACTCCTCGAGTATTCCGATATGACGCCCAAGGAGATTTGCGCCACTTGGGGCTTCGAAACGCCGGCACTGAGCGCAATGATGCTCTACATGATTTGCATGTGGGGCATCGATCCGGAAGACTCGAACTCCAGTTACCTGGTTCCGCTCTACTTTAATCGTATGCTGAACGCCACACTGGTACGTGGCGGGTCTCACCGACTGTCATCCACCCTGCAAAAGGCCGGTATTCTTGCGGGCATGGAGGTGAAGGAGAATTATGAAGTCAAACGCATCGTCGTCGAAAACGGCGTCGCGATAGCGGTCGAAGTTGTTCCCACAGGCACGGAGGGTCCGGTTGAGAGGATCGAGGCGAAGTCGATTGTCACGTCCACCGACCCTACGACTACGTTCGGAGAGTTTATCCCCGCTGAAGAGATGCAGCAGCGTTCCAAGGCATGTCTGAATACCGCGAAGAATTGGGAATGGGAACATAGCTCTCTCTTCCTGTGTCATCTTGCGCTGAGGAAGAAGCCCCGTTTCAAGGCCGAGGATTTTGATCCCGCAGTCGGAACGGCCTTGATCAAGATTTTTGGCTTGGAAACACCCGAGGAAGTTATTACTCACTTGAAAGAGGTGATGGCGGGCCATAAGCTTCACGATGCCGGACATGTTACCTTCACCACCGAACTGGATCCCAATCAGGCCCCGAAGACCATCGAACCCGATGGGGCAGTTTGCCGGATCGAGGCGTGCGTACCCTATGCGCCGGAGATCGGAAACTGGGATCAGATCTCCGTGCAGTATGGCGACAGGCTCATCGCCAAACTTTCCGAATACCTGGCAGCGGATAGCGCGAAGATCGACGCCGCCAACACCATTCGCCGCTATGACTACACGCCGGTGTACATCGAAATGAAGTTCCCCCAGATGAAGCGCGGTTCCTTCAAGCACGGCGCCTACATCGTGACCCAGATGGGTTATTCGCGGCCCAACTTCCAGTGCTCTTCTTACAAGACGCCGATTGGCAATTTGTATCTGTGTGGCGCGAGTACCTTCCCGGGCGGGATGATTACTTTTGGGCCCGGATACAACGCCGCCAAGGTGGTGGTCGAGGCTATGGGCCTTAATATGTGGTGGAAGGAGCCGGAGTCGGTTGTGGTGGCTCGTGAAAAGGGGTTACTGCTATGATCGTCTGGTCTAAAGGGCTTGGAAAGATGACGCTCGAGATGGAGCTGGAAGCGGCCAAACTGAGAGTCGACGACAAATATCTGGCTATGGACGGAACGATCGAATCGGTATGCTGGAATTACACGATTAGGCTCTACCCGAATGATTTGCGAGACTTCCTGATGCATCTGGCCAACCCGAAAACAGTTCGGTTTCTGGCTGAGCAGCAAAGGGGCGTATTGCTCCCCTTCGTCTTGAATCTGCTCGTTCTCATTCCGAAACTTTGCCTGAACCTTTTGATGGCAAGAGTATTTAATAAACAGGCTAGAAAGGATTGACGATGGAGTATTGGTCAGAAGGATTAGGCGAAGCAAATATGGTTTTGGGTCTTGGGCCGGCCGTTGTGAATCGAGGAGAAAATGCGGTCATCTTGACAGGCGTATGCGATGCCCCCGCCCCTTGGGAATACAAGGTCACGGTGATGTTCGAGGACTGGGCCGCCGTACTCCAGACCGCCACCAGCAAAGAAGCAGCCGACTTTCTTGTGCACTCTGTCCCGTTTGTAACGATTCTGGGGATGGGATGGTGGATGGTAAAGTTCGTTGTCATGTTGGCTTTTTTCCGGGGTGCAAAGGCAGTTGGTATGTTAGCCCCAGCTGCCACGGCGCCCTCCAAGACTCCTTTGGCCGAGTCGAAAAAAGTTTCCTAGAGAGCAAATAGCGCTGATTATTTTTGCCGACGATTGCATTAACTGCGCAGCATGAGTTGAGTTGTCTGAAGAACGCGCTCGATGCGGGGGTTTGGGGAGAAGTTCGGGTTCATGCACAGCCCCGCTTAATTTGGAAGCGGACTGTGTGCGCGTGCGACAGGACTGCTATTCCTTGGGTGCATGGCATCGTTGCGGAGAATAGCGCCCGTTCTTCCACGCTGCCGTTTTCATGAGCAGTTCACCCATTTAAGTGGAGAAATTGAGAAATGGTGAAGGTTACCTATATAGATTCGAGCGGTGTGTCCAGGACTATCGAAGTAGCCCCTGGCGTTTCGGTTATGCAAGGGGCGAAACAAAACGACATTCCGGAGATTACAGCCGATTGTGGCGGACTTCGCACGTGTTCATCCTGCCATGTTTACGTTGATCCCCAGTGGATGGACAAGCTTCAACCGATGCATAAAATTGAAAATGGTCTTTTGGCGTTTAAAGAGACCCGTCAGCCCAATTCGCGCTTATCCTGCCAGATCTTGATGACGGAAGATCTGGATGGTCTGGTTGTGCGTACTCTTCCTCCAGAACCCGATGAAGATGCCAACGACTGATAATTCACGTTTCGATTACAAAACTGGCAATCAGGTCGAATCCAAATGAGTGAGAGTCAAAGGATTATTGTGGTGGGGGCTGGACACGCGGGTGGAACTGTAGTGGCCCAGTTACGACAAGCCGGCTTTCCTGGCGAGATCATTCTATTCGGCGATGAGCCGTTCGCGCCATATCAGCGGCCTCCTTTGTCCAAGGCGTATCTCGCTGGAAAAGAAGGTGTTGAAGAATTGAAACTGCGGCCCGATGCCTTCTACGAGAACAAGGGCATAACGCTCCGGCTGGCGGTGACGGTCGAGGCGATAGACCGCGAAAAGAAGCTGATCCGTCTCAAAGGGGGAGAGGAGGTCTCCTACGATATCCTCATACTCGCCACCGGATCGCGGCCCCGCCGGATTAATCTGCCGGGCATTGCCCTTAAAGGGGTATACGAGCTTCGCACCCTTGCGGATGCGGACGGATTGAAGTCGGCCATACAGCCCGGAAAGCGCATCGCCCTGATTGGGGGAGGTTATATCGGGCTCGAGGTAGCTGCCAGCGCCGTAATTCTTGGCGGTACCGCTGTGGTTATCGAAAGCCAGCCGCGCGTTCTTGCCAGGGTTGCGAGCGCCCCATTGTCTGAATACCTAGAAGGTTATCATCGGTCAAAGGGGGTCGAAATATTGACCAACTCACAGGTCCAAGGGCTCGAGGCCGGAAAAGATGGGCAAGTGATAGGGGTTAAACTTACCGACGGTCGATATATTCCTTGCGATGCGGCCGTCGTATGCGTTGGAGGCGTCACAAGCGATGAACTGGCCCGCGCTGCCGGTCTTTCTTGTGATGGAGGGGTCGTGGTGGATATTGACGCCCGTACCGCCGACCCCGCCATCTTTGCCATCGGGGATGTCACACTTCGTCCTTTGCCGCTTTACGATAACCAGATGTTTAATCTCGTAAGCGTGCCAAATGCTCTGGAGCAAGCCAAGCAGGCTACGGCCGCCATTCTCGGCAAACCGCGCCCAAAACCGGAGGTGCCATGGTTCTGGTCGCATCAATTCGACGTTTCACTTCAGATCGCAGGATTGCCGCTCGGTGCGGATGATATTGTGGTACGCGGCGATACCTCAGGCGGTGAGTTTGCCGTCTTCTATCTCAAAGACGCACGAATTCTGGCGGTCGAAACGGTGAATACGCCGGTGGAATTTATGGCCGGAAAGCAAATGATCGCCCGTAAGACATTGGTTTCCCGCGAACGGCTCAGAGATCCGGCGGTGGAAATGATGGATGTTGCCGCCTGATTGGCGTGCGCCTCGTCTTCATCCGTTTCCAACTAGCCGCTCCGTCCGGAGTCGGTTGCCGCCCGCCTGCGATATTCGCCAGGTGTGCACCCCAGTATTCGAGTGAATGCGGACGACATATGGCTCAAGGACGAAAAACCGCATTGAGTAGCTATCTCCGTCAAGGATAGCCGGCTTTCCTCAATAAGTTCGTATGCGCGTTCCACTCGGCACTTGATGATATAGCGGTGAACTGGCACGCCGACCGCTTCTTGAAATCGGCGGCGCAGGAGAGCGGGAGACATTCTCTGCAATGATGCCAAGTGGGCGATCGTCAAAGTGTCATTTGCATGGGAGTGAATATGCAGCAAAATTTCGTTGATCGCCGGGTCCGGCGTACGCATCATCTCGCCAGAGTGATTGCCGCACGAAAGCCACTCCAGTTGGGCCGTGAAAGCATCGATGATTCGCTCTGCGTACCTCTCGGGAAGAGAGATTGTTGATGATGTGGCGATCCCCAATAGCTGACGCGATAATGCGGGTAGTACCCGATCACGAACTTGAAACGGCGCACGGCTGTTCCCGATGATTTTTCTCAGAGCATCCTGTGTGGCGCCAGAAGTATAGATGACTTGAAACCAGAAGGTTCCTTGCGGGGCTCTCCAGTGAGTTCCTGCACCAGTTGGCAGTAGTATCAACCGATAAGGGATGGAAGTGAAAATTTCGCGTTCGCTATCACTCGCGTTATCCACAACTGCATCGAGTTTCCTACCGTAATGAATCGCAATCAACGCCATGGGCAAGGCTTCGAAAGTCGCAGGTGGCGCCGCAACATACGATTCGATCGCGAAATGGGGCTGTTCCTGATTTTCCCAGCGGATTGCGGGGGGGGTGCGGACGGCCTTTTGCACCAATAGCGAAGTCTTCCTGAATTGCGGGTCTGTCAGCTCGTGGATGTTCTTGAGCTCACTTACCGCTTCCCGATGTGAATTGTCGATCATAAGTGTTTAAACCACCGGCTTTAGCCGGTCAGCTTTAGCTGCGAATATAGGGCACACAGAAAAGGAGGTTCGTCATGGTGCCACAGTTGTTAGCGGTTGAGTAAACCCGAAAGAACTGGTAGTAACATTATTTCCGGTCGCCCCGGGCGGTCCCGAGATTGTGTCGATTGAACTGGAGAAAGCCACGTGGATTATGCGCAGCAGCAGCGGTCACTGGGAAAACACCTTGTCGGCATTGCCGTTGTTCTGATATTGCACGTCATGGTCGGTTATGCCCTGGTTAACGGTTTGACGCGCAAAGTAGTGGAGGTGGTCAAGTCACCGATGGAAACCAGGATCATAGAGGAAGCGAACAACCCCCCCCCGGATTACACGCCGTTGCTACCGCTACCGAAGATGGCGCAACTGCCGACAGCCTTCGTGCCGTTACCCGAAGTGCAAATTCAGGCACTGGCGGCGCCGCATCCGGCCATATCCAGCACGACCAGCGTTGCCGCACCGGTGCGACAAGCATCGCCGGTCACCGTACCGCTGAGCGTAGGCGTGGCATGTCCCAACTCACAGCGGATTCGAACCGAGATTGAGTATCCGCCGCAGGCGCGTAGAGATGGGCTGGAAGGCCATGTCCTGATTGAATTTACCGTGGCATCAGATGGCTCGATCAAAGACGTCGACATCAAGTCGTCCACCAACCGGGTGTTTAACCACGTATCGACCGATGCCGTGCGCCAATTTAAATGTAACGCACAAGGCCGGGATGTCCGGGTGACCGTGCCCTTCTCCTTCAAGTTGGTCGATTGAATGACGTAAAGACATAATCGCCAAGTTTTTGGTGCCAGCCAAGCGCCCCAGAAATTAACTGCATATTCTTTCGGGAGGAAACATGTTGTTCATCAAATGCATTCAGAAACTGCTGATCGCCGCCGCGCTGATCTGGGTTCCGCTCGTAACGGCAATGGTCACCCTGCAGCCCGCGCCTGCCATTGCCCAAGCCACCGAACCAAGCAAGTTCGATGAAACCAAACCGGCTGAAGCCACGGGGGCAACCCAGGAGACCGTCGACAACCCGTATGGTTTGAAAGCCATGTGGCAGCATGGCGATTGGGTATCCAAAGGGACCCTGTTCATCCTCACCTTCATGTCCATAGGTACCTGGTACATCCTGGTTATCAAGCTGTTCGAACAGTTTCGCCTGATGAGAGAAGGAAATGAGGTCAGCGCTTCATTCTGGACCTCGGGATCGCTACAGAAAAGCATCGAGACCCTAAAAAACGAAAGTGCCTACCGGTTTATCGCCGAAAAAGGACTGGACTCAACTGTCCATCACGAAGGCTTGTTAGGCGATGTGGATCTCGACAGTTGGGTCACCAAGGCACTCAATCGTGCCGCCAACAACGTTCAGGCCCGCATGCAGGACGGCCTGTCTTTCTTGGCTACGGTAGGTTCCACTGCGCCGTTTGTCGGCCTGTTCGGCACGGTGTGGGGAATCTACCATGCCTTGACAGCCATCGGCATCGCAGGCCAGGCTTCGATTGACAAGGTTGCCGGCCCGGTCGGTGAAGCCCTGATCATGACCGCCTTCGGACTGGCTGTGGCCGTACCGGCGGTGCTGGCTTACAACTGGCTAATCCGCCGGAACAAGCTTGTCATGGAGAACGTGCGTGCGTTTAGCGACGATCTCCATTCCGTGCTGCTGAGCAAAAAACAGTAATTGTTACCGGGGATAGGATTAGGGGCCCCTCATGGGAATGAACATTGGATCGGATAGCGACGAGGAAGAGGCATCAATCTCGGCGATCAATACCACGCCCTTGGTAGATGTCATGCTGGTCTTGCTGATCATCTTTCTGATCACCATCCCGGTGGTCAGGCAATCGGTCGCGGTGGATTTGCCAAAGCAACGCAATCTGCCCACGCAGACCAAGCCAGAGAACATTCTCATCTCCATCAACCGGGGCGGGGACATCTACTGGGGCCAGCAACGGATTGCGGATACCGATGCGTTGTTCGGAAAACTCAAGCGGGTGGCGGTGCGGGTGCCGCAGCCGGAAGTACACATCCGTGGCGACGAGAAAGCGCGCTATGAGTCGATTGGCAAGGTAGTGTTCGCCTGCCAGCGCGCAGGCATCATGACGGTCGGTTTTATTACCGAGCCAGCTGCCCTAGAACTCTAAGGATCGATAGAAAGGAACGGGATATGGGAATGAAGGTAAGCGCAAGCGACAACGCTGCGGATCCGGAACCGATGATGGAGATCAACACCACGCCCTTGATCGACGTCATGCTGGTCCTGATCATCATGCTGATCATTACTATCCCGATCCAGACGCATGCGGTGAAACTCAACATGCCGGTGGCCAACCCGCCGTCCGTGACGCCGCCCGAGATCGTTGAAATCTACGTGGATTTCGATGACACGATCCTCTGGAATGGCGTGGTCGTGCCGACCCGGCCGCAACTTGAGGCGCGCTTGCAAGCTGCAGCGGCCCAAGCCGTGCAACCGGAAGTCCACCTGCGCCCCAACAAACTGGTGGAGTACAAGACGGTGTCGATGGTGATGGCTTCGGCGCAGCGATTGGGCATCACCAAACTTGGGGTGATCGGCAACGAGCAGTTCGCCCAGTAAATGGCAGCTGAAACCGGCTTGGCTCGACGAACTTCCCTCGGAGTGAGCACGGCATGACGAAGCATTCAAGACTCCCCCTTTGCGGCTTGTTGCATTGGGCTGCTATTTTTCTTGCGGGCACTGCCTGTGTGTTGGCAGTTCCCTCGCTGGCACAGGAAGCAGCCCGCCCGGAAGTCGGCAAGCCTTTGCAGGCCGCACAGGAACTGCTGCGCGGCAATCGTTTCAAGGATGCCATGGCAAAGGTGAGGGAAGCCGACGGCGTGTCCGGCAAGACCGGCTATGAAACCTATCTGATCGAGCGCATGCGCGGTAACGCGGCAGCGGGTGCCGGGGATAACGAAACGGCAATCAAGGCATTCGAGGCGGTGCTGGCATCGGGCAGGGCGCCGGCGGCGGATCAGCTGAAAATCGTCGAGGCTCTGGCAGTGACGTTTTACCGCGTACCGGATTACCTCTCGGCGATCAAATGGGCGACGCGCTATTTCCGCGAGGGCGGCGGTAGCCCCCAGGTACGCACCCTGCTGATTCAATCCTATTACCAAAGTGGCGATGTGGCCAATACTGCAAAGGAATCCTTGGCCGATATCCAGGCCGATGTGAATGCCGGCCGGACCCCCTCGGAAGATAAATTACTCTTGTTGGCCAATAGTTACCTCAGGCAGAACAACTCGGCTGGCTATGGCGCTACGATTGAAAAACTGCTGAATTATTACCCGAAGAAAGCGCTGTGGGCCGAGGCTATCGCGTGGCTACGGAAAAAGCCGGGTTTTTCGGATCGCTTGTCGCTGGATCTCTATCGCTTGCAACTGGCTACCGGCAATCTGAGCAGCACCGCGGACTATATGGAAATGGCCCAGCTAGCATTGCTGGCCGGGTTGCCCAGCGAAGCGAAAAAGGTGGTTGACGCAGGCTATGGCAACGGCGCCATGGGCAGGGGCGCCGACGTCGATCGCCAGAAACGCTTGAAGGACCTGGTGGACAAACGCGGCGCGGAAAACCGGCAAGCGCTGAGTACAGGCAAGGAAGAAGCTGCGGCCAATGCAGCCGCGGACGGCAATGCGCTGGTGCATCTTGGACAAAATCTGGGCAACGCCGAGGGGATTGCCCAGATGGAAGCGGGCATCAAGAAAGGCGGTCTGAAACATCCTGAGGATGCCAAGCTGCACCTGGGCATCCTGTTGTTCCAGGCGGGTCAGAGGGCAAAGGCGGCGCATGTACTGAAGACCGTGCGGGGCGCTGACGGGACGCAAGATCTAGCCAATCTTTGGGTACTCCTCTCGCGCTGAAGGGCAGCGCGGTTTCAGCGTAGTCGGGATATCGTCCAGCAGGTGCTCATTTATCCAAACCACCCATACACAGATATTTGATTACCAGATAGTCATCCATTCCGTACTTTGATCCTTCCCGACCAAGCCCGGATTGCTTGACGCCGCCAAATGGAGCGATTTCATTTGAAATCAGGCCGGTATTGATGCCCACCATTCCGCTCTCCAGACCTTCCGCGATGCGCCAAACGCGGCCGATATCACGCGAATAGAAATAGCTGGCAAGACCAAATTCGGTATTGTTGGCCAACTCAATCGCTTCCGCGTCGGTCTTGAAGCGGAACAGCGGGGCCAACGGGCCAAAGGTTTCCTCCCGTGCGACAAGCATGTCGGGGCTGGTGTCGGCGATCACGGTCGGTTCAAAAAAAGTGCCTCCCAGCGCATGGCGCTTGCCGCCTGTCAGCAGTCGTCCTCCTTTGGCGATGGCATCGGCGACGTGCTGCTCGACTTTTCTGACAGCGGTGCCATCGATCAGCGGGCCTTGCGTCACACCTGGCTCAAGACCATTGCCGACCTTGAGTTTATTGACGGCGGCAACAAGTTTAGTCGAAAACTTTTCGTATACGCCGTCCTGAACGTACAGTCGATTGGCGCATACGCAAGTCTGACCGGTGTTGCGATATTTGGAAGTAATCGCACCCTCGACAGCCGCATCCAGGTCGGCATCATCAAATACGATGAACGGCGCGTTACCGCCCAATTCCAGTGAAAGCTTCTTGATGGTCGACGCACATTGTTGCATCAGCGTCCGTCCGACCTCGGTAGAACCGGTGAACGTGAGCTTGCGCACGGTAGGGTTGGAGGTCAGTTCGCCGCCGATGGCGGCCGACGATCCGGTCAGGACGCTGAATATGCCCACCGGCACGCCGGCACGTTCGGCCAATACCGCCAGGGCCAGTGCCGAGTAAGGTGTGGCCAGCGCCGGCTTCAATACCATGGGACAACCCGCGGCCAGCGCCGGGCCGACTTTGCGGGTGATCATCGCCGCCGGGAAATTCCAGGGCGTAATGGCGGCACAAACGCCGATAGGCTGCTTGATGACGACGATGCGGCGATCCGGCCACGGCGACTGCAGCGTGTCGCCATTGACGCGCTTGGCCTCTTCGGCAAACCATTCGATGAAGGATGCGGCATAGGCGATTTCCCCCTTGGATTCTGCTAGCGGTTTGCCTTGCTCGATGGTCATGATCGTTGCCAAATCACCGGCATTGGCCAACATCAAATCGTTCCATTTGCGCAGTATGGCGCTACGCTCCTTTCCTGTCTTGGCGCGCCAATTACACCAGGCGCTGTCTGCCGCCGCGATTGCACGTCTGGTTTCCGCAGCGCCCATTTTCGGCACGGTGCCGATCGTTTCACCAGTCGCCGGATTGGTAACGGTACAGGTTTCGCCACTGTCCGAATCGCACCACTGACCGTTCAGATAGGCTTGCTGCCGCAGCAGCGACGGGTCTTGAAGTTGCATCATGAGATTACTCCATATGAAGGTCTGTATTCTGCCGGCGCTAATTTTAGCGGCCTTACGGCCATCATAGAACAACTATGCGAACCCGCTTACTATGAAATAATAAGCGCTATGCTTACAATCAGTCATTCCTTATGCTGAGTATTCACCGCACCCTGCTGAACCGCCTGCTGATCAGTTGGATCGGCATATCCCTCGCCGTGGGCGGCGCGGTGTCCTATTTCGGCATCGAAAAAATTGACGATCAACTGGTGGATATCGTCATTGCCGAATCAACCAAGGTGACCGAACCCAATCTGGCCATCATCAATAATCCCGTCAGCGATCAGGATTCCGTGCGGCGGTTAATCGATGGGTTTATGCACGATGAATTCGTGGTGATGGAGATTTACAACCGCAATGGGCAGAAAGTCGTGGAACGGGTTAATCCGCGCTATGAGGCTGTCGAGAGCCGCCTCAAGCGATTCACCCATAAATTCCCTATCGACGGCAGCATTAGTTACGATCGTTTCAAGATCGACGGCCTGACCGTGCTGCAGGCTTTGGTGCCGCTCAGGGACAAGGCAGGCGCGATTGCCGGCTATCTGGAAGGGGTGTTCATCATCAACCAGGAAACCCTGGACCGTCTGCGCCGGGAACTCGCGGTGACCCTGCTGATCGCCCTATGTACCGTGCTGTTGACCACCCTGGTGCTGTATCCAGTCATCATTTCCCTCAACCGCAACGTGATCAAATTCACGAACGATCTGCTCAAGGGCAATATCGAACTGATGGAAGTGCTTGGCGGCGCCATCGCCAAGCGCGATTCAGACACCAATATCCACAACTACCGTGTCTCGATCTATGCCGTGCGCCTGGCCGAGGCGGCCCAAGCCGATGCGGATACGATCCGCAACCTGATCGCCGGGGCTTTTCTCCATGACGTCGGCAAGATCGGCATCAGCGACAACATCTTGCTGAAGCCGGCGAAGCTCAGCGAACAAGAATTCGCGGTGATGAAAACCCATGTCACTCTGGGCGTAGACATCCTGGTCAAATCGAACTGGCTGAAAACCGCGCGCGACGTGGTCGAGTTTCATCACGAAAAGTTCAACGGCAGCGGCTATATGCGCGGTCTCAAGGGCGAGGAGATTCCCGTCAATGCTCGTATCTTCGCCGTCGTGGATGTTTTCGACGCGCTGACATCGAAGCGCCCGTACAAGGAACCGATGCCGTTCGAAGAGGCGCTGGCGATTCTCCGCCGCGACAGCGGCAGCCATTTCGACCCGCGCCTGATTACCCTGTTCGAAGGCGTTGCCGAACCGCTCTATCGGCAAATCAGCGCAACGCCGGATGCCGAGGTCGAGAAAAAACTGCATACCTTGATCGCGGATTATTTCTTTGCCGGGAAAAGCGCCTGACCAAGATTCCAAATCAAATCGCCGACCAAGGGCACGCCCCATTTATACTTGGCCTGGCCCTAATCTCCTAGAAGCCACATGCTCAACTACTGGTACGTCTGGATCGTTGCCGCGCTGCTGATGGTGATTACGGCAGGCTTTGTCTTGAGGTTCGTCCGACCGGCGCTGCGCCTGCGCCAGGAATTTATCGGGGTCATCAAGGCGATTCAAGAAACCAGGGCAACGGAGGCATTCCAGTTGCGCCAGCAAATCACCGACAAGGTGATGGCAAATACCTCCTTCGCCAAAATCTGGGCCGAATATGCCCAAACCCTCCATCCGCAGAAGCAGGCTGGACTTGGCGAGACGCGTTGGCGTGCGACCGCTCTGGCGGAAACCTTTTTTACCGATCAGGCGCTGGTCGATACCCCGCTCAAAACGGAATACTACAAACACTTGCCGGGCATCATGACGGGTCTGGGCATCATCGGCACGTTTACCGGGCTGATCATCGGTCTCGGCAATTTCGACATTTCCATTGAACCCGGTCAAGCCCAGGCCCAGTTGCGCACGCTGATCAATGCGGTCGGCCACGCCTTTATCGTCTCGGCGATCGCCATCACCCTGGCGATGATCTTCACCTGGGTCGAAAAATCGATGGTGACGGTGTGCTACCGGCTGACCGAGCATCTCCGCCAGGAAATCGACGGCCTTTTCGATGTCGGCGCCGATGTCGAATATCTCGAACGCCTGGTCGCGGCGGCGGAATCCTCGGCAAAGGAAGTTCTGTTCCTTAAAGACACGCTGGCGGAGCAAATCATTCAAGCACTCAGAGAGCAAACCAGGCAGCAGATCGAGGCGAGCGAGCGGAGCAGCCAGCGCATTTCAACTGATCTTGGCCGGCTGCTGGCGGCAGGCTTATCCCAACCGATTGCGGACATCGCTTCCGCTGTCCATGTTTTCGGGGAGCGCCAGGACGAGACCGTGACGCGGATGGTTACGGAAGTTGTCAACGGATTCGGCAACCAGATGGAAAACCTGTTCGCCGGGCAGATGCGCGATCTGCATGAGGTGCTGAGCAGCACCAATACTTCCCTGCGTGCGATGGCCGAGCAGTTTTCCCTGATGGCCGGCCATATGAATGCCGCCGGCAAGGAGGCGGTGGAAGCCATGAGTTCGCGCATCGAGGCGGTCGTTGCCATGACCGAGGAGCGCCAACTGGCCATGCATCAGCAGGCTGGCAACCATGCCGAGCATCTGCATGCGCTGGTTGCCAGATCGCAAGCGGATTCCGCCGAGATGGTGCAGCAGTTGCTGGCGCGGCTTGGCAACGAGGTTGCCGCGGTGATCGGCAGCCTGCAAGAGCAATCGAAGCTGGCCGTCGGCAGTCAGCAGGCCCAGGTCGAGCGCTTGACCCGGGTGGCTGAGGAAACCGTCGGCGGCATGGGGGGGCAGGTCGAGCGGCTTGCGGCGATATCCATTGCCACCAGCCACAAGCTGCAGGAGGCCATCGAAGCGCTGGCCTGCACCACCGGCGAGAGCATTCGCGGCATGAACGCAGGCGCCGAAAAACTCGGAGTGGCGGCCGGCAGCTTTGCCGATGCCGGAAAACAGGTCGCCATGACCGTGGCTGACTCATCGAAGGTGGCCGCGGATATCCGCTTGGCTGCGGATGCGATGAGAGATTCGGCGAAGCTTGCGCAGTTGATGCTCGGCGACTACGGCGATGCCCACGAAGCGTTCGCGCGGCTGGTGGCGGACCTCAAGGCCACCATCGAGCGTGCCAAGCGCGAGGCGAACCTGAGCGCGGAACTGACCGACCGGCTGGAATCCGCGGCAGGAAGACTAGGCATCGCCCAACAGCAAGCGGACAACTACCTGGAAGGTGTGTCGAAAGTGCTCGCTCATGCCCATCAGGTGTTTGCCGACAGCGTTGAACAGACGCTGCGCGTAGCCAACCGGCAGTTCCAGGGGGAGTTATCCCAGGCGGTCGGGCTGCTGTCGGGGGCAATCGCCGATCTTGGCGATAGCGTCGAGAATTTGTCGGAACAGCGCCGTCCATGATCGGTAGCGGGCTGCGTCGTT
Source organism: Sterolibacterium sp. (assembly GCA_028713555.1). Classification (GTDB taxonomy): domain Bacteria; phylum Pseudomonadota; class Gammaproteobacteria; order Burkholderiales; family Rhodocyclaceae; genus JACRAR01. The sequence continues at coordinate 258,087 of JAQTOA010000001.1, forward strand.
CTCCGACTCGCGGTAGCCGCGATCAGGCGGAAAAGCCCTTCTGGATTTCCTTCTCCGACCTGATGACGGCGCTGATGGTGCTGTTCATGGTGGCCATGGCCGCGGCCATCATGGTGATCACCCAGGAGGCGCACCGCCTCGAACAGCAAAAGCTCGAGCGCGACGACACCTTGAAGTCCTGCATGAATCAGATCGCCGCCCTGGCCGCGCAGAAATCCTACACCGGCGTGGCGGTGCACGGGAACTCAATCGAGTTCGGCTCGATTGCCGAATTCAGCCGGAACGGGCATAACCTTCCCGAAGACCGCAAGGATGTGATCCGCCGACTCATGGCGGGGGTTCTGGAGATCGCCCGCTCGGGCAAGTGCAGCCCGTGGATCAAGAACATCGTGGTCGATGGCTACGCCAGCCAGGAGGGTTCTTACCTGCTGAACCTGAATCTCAGCCTGCAGCGCTCGCAACGCATGCTGTGCGTTCTGCTGGACTCAAAAGCCAATACCTCATTATCCGAAGCAGACAGGAAGTTCGTCCGCAAGAAATTTTTGGTGGGTGGCGCGTCGTTCAACTCGGTCAAGGAAAGACCCGAAGACAGCCGTCGCGTCGAATTCCGCATCGATTTCAGGGAATATGGCGAGAAGCTTGCGGAGATCGTCGAGATTCCCTGGGACGACGACGCCAAATGCCCGATCGACAAACCATGAGCATCAGCCCGCTCGCCGACCTCGATGGTCGGCTAGCGCCGTTTCGCAACGGTATTTCCGCCAGCCCGGAATGGCATGCTCGGCGGAGCATGGCGGAAATGCTCGGGATGATCAGGAACCGGCATCAATCCAAGGAGCGTTTGGTCAGGCACGCCCTGATCCTGGAGTCGGTAGTCGACTACCTGCGCAGCGGCAAGGTGATGAGGCCGGCAGATATATCCCTGCTGTGCCTGGGTGCAGGATGGCTGGATGGGGAAGGAAGGGGAATTCTGGCGGACAGGAAACTGCGCCGGAAACTGTTGATCCTGGCGCAGACCATCACGGGGCGGAGAAGCAGGCTCAAGGCTTTCCGCAGCCTGCTTTACGCCTACTGGTCGTTTCCTCTCCACGACGCTGCGACGTCAACCAAAGCCGTTCGGGGATGGCGGGAACTGAGGGACTGGCTGAAGGTGCGACGCGCCGAAATCAATCTGCTGCCGAGCAGGAAGCCGATGTGGTTCAACATCCTCGGCCAGCATCTGCATCTCCTCGATGAAAACCCCTGCGCCAAGTATGCCAAGGCGCTATTGCGCGGCAACATGGGCGAACTCCAGCACGCCATCGATTGCCTGTTCATCCCTGCGGACTCATGGCTCAAGACCGAGGCCGTCATGGCCCAGATTACCGAAGCATCTCAGTGGCAGGACGAAGCTTTCCATGCGCTGTTGCCGGGGCTGTTAAAGCTGGCGACAGGGGATGCCGGCATCAGGCTTACCGATGGCGTCACACGGCGCGCCATCGCCCGGCTGGTCATGCGTTATGCCAGGCAGAAACAGCATCAGCCTCATGAAGACTTGTTCATCTTGGCGCTTGGGAAATTTGGCAACCCCTGGCGCCAACAGCCGTCCTGGGATGTCCTGGTTTGCGATGAAGGCGGCAATCCGTGCCTGCTTTCCCGCGAGATGGTCAGTGCCTGGCTCAAGGACAGGATGATCGGGGAGTTCTTTGAGGATGGCGGGGGAGAGGAATCGCGCAGCGAGTTATGGCGGAAATACGCCGTGTTCATGCAGATGATTTCGCTGGCTGTGCCCTGGAAGAAAGACCGGGCCCTGGTCGTGCGCATCGGGGAATTTTTGGTGATCGTTCCGCAAAAAACGGACGAGTCGATCGTAACCTACCCTTGGGAGACATTTGTCGCCAATGGCGGCGCAAGGCTGCTGGACAAGGATGCGGTCGATGGCGTCAGGATGCAAAAAATTATTGACCATTGCCGGCCGGCGCTTCGCCTGGGCCAGGCGAACCCGGCCCAGTGCGACAGGATGCTGCGCGGGATGTTGCTCTCGTCTGGCGCCAGGGAAAATTAGGCCGGCGACAGCTTGGCGACGGACAGCGCCAGCCATTTCATGCCGGCGTGGCGAAAATTTACCTGCACCCGGGCGTCCTGGCCCGAGCCTTCGGACTGAATGATTACCCCTTGGCCGAACTTGGCGTGCATGACATTCTGGCCGATGCGCAGGCCGCTATCGTCCTCCCGTCGCGCCGCGATGGCTTGATGCATGGGCGGCGCGTTCGCCCGTCGCAGCGGCAATGGTTTGTGGCTTGTCTTTGGCTTGACCTCATCCTGCCAGGGGGCTTCCTTCGGGACGTAAGCGTTCTTTAACTTCGGCGTCAGCCACTTCAACAAGCCCGCCGGAATTTCATCGAGAAAGCGCGACGGCAGGTTGTAGCGCGTCTGACCGTGCAGCATGCGGGTCTGGGCGAAAGACAGGTAAAGACGCTGGCGCGCCCGCGTCACGGCGACGTACATCAGGCGCCGTTCTTCTTCGAGTCCCCGCTCCTCGGGTACGGCGTTCTCATGCGGGAACAGTCCTTCTTCCAGGCCGCTGATGAAGACCACGTTGAACTCCAGTCCCTTGGCGGAATGCACGGTCATCAGCTGGATTGCTTCGTCACTGTCGCCGGCCTGATGTTCGCCGGCTTCCAGCGAGGCATGCGCGAGGAACGAGGCAAGATCGCTTTGTTCTTCCATGGGCACATCGGTGGCCAGGTGCTGGCCTTCCTCGGAGACAAAGCTGGCGGCGGCGTTGATCAACTCGTCGAGATTTTCCAGGCGGTCCTGGCCTTCCTTCTCGTTGCGATAGTGCTCTCTGAGACCGGACAGATCCAGCACATGATCGACGACCTCAGGCAGCGGCAAATCGGCGCTGCCTTCGCGCATCCTGACAATCAACTGGGCGAAGGTGGAAAGAGAACTTTGCGCCTTGCCGCCGAGTTGCCCGATCGCCGCATGCAGGCTGCTGCCTTGAGCCTTGGCGGCATCGGCGAGTTGCTCCAGCGAACGTGCGCCGATGCCGCGCGTCGGAAAATTCACGACGCGCGCGAATGCCGTATCGTCGTCGGGGTTGGCGATCAGGCGCAGATAGGCCAGTGCATGCTTGATCTCCTGCCGCTCGAAGAAGCGCAGCCCGCCATACACCCGGTACGGCAGTCGGGCGTTGAACAAGGCGTGCTCCAGCACCCGCGACTGGGCGTTGGAACGATAGAGCAGGGCGATCTCGCTGCGCGAGTGATCGCGACTCAGCCCCTGGATTTCCTCGACAATCCAGCGCGCTTCGTCGAGGTCGCTGTTGGCTTCGAAAACGCGCAAGGGTTCGCCGCTGCCGGCGTCGGTCCACAGGTTCTTGCCAAGCCGCGCCTCATTGTTCTTGATGATGGCGTTGGCGGCGTCGAGGATGTTGCCGTGCGAACGGTAATTCTGTTCCAGCCGAATCACCTTGGCGACCTTGAACTCACGCTCCAGGTCGCGCATGTTGCCGACTTCGGCGCCGCGGAAAGCATAGATCGATTGGTCATCGTCGCCCACCGCAAAGATCCAGGCGCCGTTTATTGGCGCCCCTGGATAGTCGCCCCCTTCCCCGGGAAGGGGGTTGGGGGGAAGGTCGTTTTTAGCGCGCCCGCCTGCAATATGCATGGCTTTGCCTGCAAGCTGGCGAAGCCATGCATATTGCAGGCGGTTGGTGTCCTGGAATTCATCGACGAGGATGTGCTGAAAGCGCTCCTGGTAATGGCGGCGCAGAATTTCGTTCCTTTCCAGCAGTTCGAAGGAGCGCAGCAGCAATTCGGCAAAATCGACCACGCCCTCGCGCTGGCATTGCTGCTCGTAGGCAGCGTAGATTTCGACGCGGCGGCGCGCGAAATCGTCCCAAGCTTCGACTGCATTCGCGCGCACGCCTTGTTCTTTTTGCGCGTTGATGAAATGTTGCAATTCGCGCGGCGGAAATTTCTCATCGTCGATGTTGAGGGATCTTACCAAGCGCTTGATCGCCGATAACTGGTCGGCCTGATCGAGAATCTGGAATAGTTGCGGCAGCCCAGCCTCGCGGTAGTGGGCGCGCAACAGACGATTGCATAGGCCGTGGAAGGTGCCGATCCACATGCCGCGGGTATTGATCGGCAGCATCGCCGAAAGCCGCGCCAGCATTTCCTTGGCAGCCTTGTTGGTGAAGGTGACGGCGAGAATGCTGTGCGGCCCGGCTTGGCCGGTGGAAATCAGCCAGGCGATGCGCGTTGTCAGCACGCGCGTCTTGCCGCTGCCGGCGCCAGCCAGGATCAGGGCATGCTGCGGCGGCAGGGTAACGGCGGCAAGTTGTTCGGGATTGAGACCGGAAAGCAGTTGCGGGATGGAGGAGGGCATGCCTCGAATTATACGCCCCGGGCCAAGCCAGCCTCCCCGAATTGGCGACGCGGTATCATCACGCCATGTTCTCTTCGCCAACTCCTCTGCGCGCCGCCCTGCTTGCCCAGATTCTCGGCGGCATCGCCGCTGCGGTGATCATCCAGTTGGCGTATCCGCAACTATTCACCGTGGCGCTGGCCGGTGCCGCGCTGCAGGGAGTTTGCGCCGCGCTGATCGGGCATTGGCTCGGCGCGCCAAAGTGGTGGCTGCCGATTCATTGCCTGTTCATGCCCGCCGTGGTTCTTGCCAGCCGGCTAAACATCGACTCGAACTGGTACTTGGCGGCGTTGCTGCTGTTGCTCCTGATCTTCTGGCGCACCGACCAAAGCCGGGTGCCGCTGTATCTTTCGAATGCAGCCACGGCGCGGGCGCTGAAAACCATGCTGCCTGCTGCGCCCTGCCTGGTCATTGATCTTGGTTGCGCCCATGGCGGCCTGCTGCGCCGACTGGCGCGAGCCCGACCCGATTGCCGCTTCGTTGGTATCGAACACGCGCCGCTGCCGTGGTTATGGGCCAAGCTGGCGAGTCTGACCTTGCCCAATCTGCAGATCCGCTACGGCGACTTCTGGCGGCAGAATCTCGCTTCTTTTGACGTGGTCTATGCCTTTCTCTCGCCGGTGCCGATGCCGCGTCTGATGGAAAAGGCCCTTGCCGAGATGCGCCCCGGCACGTTGCTGGTGAGCAACAGTTTCGCTGTTCCTGCCGTAACTGCCGAGCGTGTCGTCGAGCTTGCCGATCGACGCGCAACAAGGCTGCATTGCTATCGGATGTAGTTCCGCAATCGTTGCGGCAGTGTCCTCGCCGCTCTGAAATAAGGCCCGATTGCCTTGCATTTCGCCGCATCGCCACAGCCCTCTTTCGCCAATAATCCTGACCTGACACAAGCCCTGCCCGAAACCGCGGCAGGCTATGCGAAGAACAGGAGAGGCAATATGGCAGACATTATCTGCGTTATCGGCAACAAGGGCGGCACCGGCAAGACCACGCTTTCGCACATGCTCTGTCAGGGTTTGGGCTTGGTCGGCCAGCGTTCGGTATGCGTGCTGACCGACACCTATCGCGAGCCACTTAATCCCGAGAGCCGCCGTTATCTAACCGCCGACGCACGCACGCGCGAGGCGCTGGCCAAAGTAGTCGACAAGGTCCGCGCGCTGAAAGCCTGGCTCGGCGTCATTGACGGCGGTGGCAATCGCACCGAGATGGACCGTAAACTCTATGGCCTGGCTGACTTGGTGTTGTTGCCGTTTCGCGATTCGCACGAAGATATCCGGACCGTGATCCGCGATCTCGACATGTTCCCGCGTGCCTATGCCGTGCCGATGCAATGGCCGACCAACGCCTGGCAGCGCGAGGCAGCCGAGAAAACCGTGAATGACTTTCTTGCCCCCTACCGTGACCGTATTCTGGAACCGGTATTCACGCTCTCGGCAAGCAAGCTGTTGCTGCAAAAGGAGTTGCCCGGCGCATTGCCGACGCCGCTGGCCAATGCTTGCCGAGGCATGGCGCATCAGGTTCTCGATCTGCTGCAAATCGTAATTGACGACGACATCGTTAGCCAGGCCAGGCCTGCGCCGCATCCTTCGACGGTGTCGCGAGTCATGCCGGGCAGTGCCGTTCTTGCCTGAGCCTCGATTTTTGCCGATGTTACAGGCAACTTTAGCCGGGACATCGCACAGTCTTGCCGGTCACGACAATGTCCTGGGCCGCCAAGCCCTTGAGACTACGCCTCTTTGCGAAACTGGCACATCCTATGCGTACCTCAATGCCAAGATGCTCGGGTTCCCGATGACCTGAGCAACAGGAGGCAATTATGTTCCATGTTCTCGATCATGCTGACGTGGTTTATTCCGGTGACCTTTCACAATTGACACAATACGTCACCGAACGCTATGACAAGAATCTCGATGAGGCCATCCGCTCCGGCATCAAGATTATTTACACCGATCCCCGGCACAGTTTGAGCGGTATCCAGCAAACCAAGCCTGCTGCCAGATTTTCGAATTTCTGGGAGCCCATTGAGGACTGGGAACTGGATTAAGAGCCGCTTTCACTACTGGAATAGGCTCTAGGCGTCCTGGAACTGCGCCTGGATCTCCTTCACTTTCTTTACATTGAACAGCAGCGCAGCCACGCAGTCCTCGTCGAATTTCGAGCGCGACAGCTTGCGCAGCCAGGCAAAGGCCTCCTCGTTGGTCCACGACGGCTTGTAGGGGCGCTGGCTGGTCAGAGCATCAAAAACATCCGCGACGGCAATGATGCGTGCTTCGAGAGGAATCTCCCCGTCGTGCAGACCGTGGGGGTAACCGCTGCCATCCATGGTTTCGTGATGCGACTCGGCGATGTGGCGCAAAAGGTCCAGGCCGTCAAGGTGTTCCAGGCCGAAATTCCTGGCAATCGCCTCGATCATCTCCAGGCCGCGCACCGTGTGTTGTTTCATCTCCTCGCGTTCTGCTTCAGACAACCGGGCGGGTTTGAGCAGGATCCGGTCGGGTACGGCGAGCTTGCCGATGTCGTGCAGCGGAGCGAACTCGAAGATGCGTTCGATGGCCGCATCGTCGAGCGAGGCGGCGCCGGTCGCCGCCAGATGCTGGGCGATCAGGCGCGCGTAGCGGGCCATGCGATCGATATGACCACCCGTTTCCGGATCGCGGAAATGCACCATGTCGTGGGCCGTCTTGACCGCGGCGGCGAGAATTCGCACCGAGAGCATTTCCGCGGTGACGACGGCCGAGATCAGGTGGGCATACACGTCGAGCGTGCGCAACGTTGGCTCGGTCAGTTCGACCGGGCGACGCGAGTTGAAGAAGATGAATCCCCAGAAAGAGCCGTCGAGATACATCGGGACGGTATAGCTCCAGCGGTATCCCTCCTCGGCGATGATCTTGGTGTGCAGATGGCGCCCTTGACGGAACAGTTCGAGGTCGTTGACCATGCGCGGCTTGCCGACCCGCAGGATCTCCGCGAGGGATGGCGTATCGGCGAGGCGCGCTTCGTAGCGCACCAGGTTGTTGCGCCCCGGCGAACTGGCGAGGAAGGTCTTCAGCAGGTCGCTGGCCGGGTCGTACGCGGCGACCGAGATTCGATCCACGAGTTCGATCTGCGTGACAAGGGCTTCATGGATAGCCGCCAGTTTCTGGTCGAGCGGCACGCTCTGGTTGAGCGTATCGAGCGGGTCAGCGTGTTTGTAGAGTTCGCGGTCGGGTTCTGTTTCTGGCATGCGAGCACACTCCCTGATCTTGTTTTATCTCTGTTACGGCGACCTACATATGGGACACTTTATCAGAAAGGTGGTGCTGCGGCCCTGGATGCTATTGGAGTAATATCCCCGCATCCTCACCCAGGGAGCAAATCATGGCCGATGCACAGCAAGACCCGCTGGAATTCCTCAAATCCCTGTGGAGTAGCACGGGATTTACGCCGCCTGGCATGGTGACGCCGACCTTGGACGTGGGCGAACTCGATAAGCGCATCGCCGATCTCAAGGCTGTCGAAGGCTGGCTGAAAATGAACCTGAACATGCTGCAGATGAGCATCCAGGGGCTGGAGATGCAACGCGCCACACTCTCCGCGCTCCAGACCATGAGTCAGTCTCAGGGCAGTGCTGAAGCCCCGTCCAATCCCTTTGCCAACCCGGCTCCCAATTCTTCCGCCTGGCCGTGGAATTTCATGCAGCCCGGTGGCGGCGCGACAGCGCCCACAGAGCCGGAGCAAGCCAAAACCGATCCCGGAAGAAAGCGTAAATAGTTATTACGCCACCGTCATTGCCTTGAAAGGCGGATAGGCTCTGATGCGGTTGGCATCGCGCCGCCCGCATCAGAAGGCGCTATGAATAATTGTAGAAGCCCCGCCCCGATTTGCGGCCAAGATAACCCGCGGCGACCATTTCCTTGAGCAGCGGAGCCGGGCGGTACTTGGAATCGTTGAAGCCGTCGTAGAGCACTTCCATTATCGCCAGCAGCGTATCCAGCCCGATCATGTCGGCCAGCGCCAGCGGGCCAATCGGATGGTTGCACCCGAGCTTCATGCCGGCATCGATATCCTCGGCTGTGGCCAGACCCTCGGCCAAGGCGAGGGTGGCTTCGTTTATCATCGGGCAGAGGATGCGGTTGACCACGAAGCCGGGATAGTTCTTTACCGTGATGGGTGTCTTGCCGAGCCGTTTGGCCAGATCTTCGGCCTTGGCATGCGTCGCGTCGCTGGTTTGCAGGCCGCGGATCAGTTCGACCAGCGCCATCATCGGCACCGGGTTGAAAAAGTGCATGCCGATGAACTTGTCGGGGCGTCCGGTCGCTGCGGCCATCTTGGTGATCGAAATCGAGGAGGTATTGCTGGCCAGGATGACCTCCGGGCCAAGCAGGGTTTCCACGTTCTTGAGAATATTGAGCTTGAGTTCGAGGTTCTCGGTTGCCGCTTCGATCACGATGTCGCAATTGCGCAGGTCGGCTTGTTGGGTGCTGCCCTTGATCAGGGCCATCGCCTTGGCTTTCTGCTCGGCCGTCATCTTTTCCTTTTTGACGAGCCGGTCGAGACTGCCACTGACCGTGGCGATACCGCGCGCCACGGCGGCCTCGTTAATATCTGTCATCACTACCGAGATTCCTGCGACTGCGCAGGCTTGGGCGATGCCATTACCCATGGTGCCCGCGCCAATAATACCGGCACATTGAATCGACATGTTTGCTCCTTCCTGGTGGTTAAATCGGCTTCGGCCTGCCCAGAACCCGATACCAAGCCCGCTTGGATTGAAAAGGCATCGTCGGCCTCTGGGTTTCGAAAGGAGCGTATTCTACAGGCATCATTCGACGATGATCAGGCCGAGGCCGGACAGCTTGCAGGTGCTTACTACTTGGAGCAGGACGGCGGAGATTTTCGAGCCGGTAATCAGCCAGCCAATCTTCCCTCGACGATATCCTGATAATCCTCGTCCGAGAGTCCGAAATGTTTGAGGACGGCATCCTCGAATTTGCTCCATTCGATGTCTTCGCCGTTGCGCGCCGAGAGATGATGGACGTGTTCGGCAAGATGGCCGATGCCGATGTAGTTGAGCATGTGATCTTCCACTTTGGTTACGTCGAACACCTCGAGTTCGTGGTGCCTAAGAATCGCTTGGCATAATTCATTCGGCAGGTTCCAGGAACGGGCAAGAAAATAACCGACTGCGGAGTGGTTTGTGCCGACCCCCGCCTCTTCACAGGCGGTGAAGGACTTGCCCTCTTCGCGGTTGGCGGCAGTCAGGGCATCCTTGTAGCTCGGAAAATGTTGCATCAGCATCGGAATCCCGCAATTATGGAACAAGCCGTAACTGTAAGCTTCATCGGCAGGGACACGCAGCTGCTTGGCGATCCGCGCGCAGATCAGCGCCACCTTTTCGGCGGAGTCCCAGAAACGTTCGAGCGAAGCTGACGACCTGCCGCCGCTCATGTTGCGTACCACCAGGGCGGTTGCAATGCTGGTCACTTGCTTCAGCCCAAGCAGATGGAGTGCTTGCGGCACACTGGCCAACTTGCGATCCAGTCCGAAAGCCGCGGAATTGACGGCCTTGATCATCGCCGCAGAGAGACCTACATCGACGGTAATCAACTTGGCAATGCGCTTGAAATTCGGTTCCTCTCGGTTTTTTTCCTCCATCAGAGCGGTCACTACTTCGGGACGCGGGGGAATTTGCAAAGAGCCGATTGATAAGATCCCGATGCTGCCATCCTGCATGAAATTCCTCCTCGGACAGTTCCGCACCGACAAGAAAACGACCGGATATTTAGTGTTAGTATTAGTCGGTACGCGCTCAATTATAGCCATAACCCGGGGCTTAGAATCCCTATGGTTGACCTAAATCAAGCTACAGGCCGGGTGCCTAAAAGAGAATCGCGTGCGGATGCTTTAGGGTGCGAGCTCGTTGGCGTAGAGAAGCGGCGCGCGGCGACGGGGTGGCGGAAACAATTGACCAGCTGATGGAAAATGGAAAAAATATGAAGCGATTGCGACAGTGGCTGATGGGGTGCGCTTTGATCGGCACATTACTGGGGACGGGTTCAGCGCTTGCGGCGGACGCCCCGGCAGCCGCGGCGAAGGAAGGCAGCGCCAAGGGAGTCCTGCTCAGAAATGACGAACGCTGCACGGCCTGCCACGACGAGAGCGGATTCCCCCAACTCTATCCGATCGGCAAGACGCGGCATGGCACAGTAGCCGACGGCCGCACGCCGACCTGCACCAACTGTCACGGCGAAACCCAGAAACACAGCGAGGGAGAAGGCAACCCGGACATCACCTATGGCAACAAGACCGAAGCCGAGGTCAAGAACGCCGCCTGCATGGACTGTCACAAGCGCGACGCCAAGCGCTCCCACTGGGAGGGCAGCACCCACCAGGCGCGCAATGTGGCGTGCAGCTCCTGCCATCAGCTCCACTCGGCCACCGACAAGGTGCGCGACAAGCGCACCCAGCCGGAAGTCTGCTACAAATGCCACAAGGAACAGCGGGCGCAGGCCAACCGTCCTTCCCATCACCCGGTGCCGGAAGGCAAGATGGGCTGCTCGGATTGCCACAACGTGCATGGCTCGGCCGGCCCGAAACTGCTGAAGCGCGACAGCGTGGTGGAAACCTGCTACACCTGCCACATGGAAAAGCGTGGGCCGTTCGTGCATAACCACGAACCGGTCAACGACGATTGCACCACCTGCCACAATCCGCATGGCACCACCGCCGAAAGCATGCTCAAGGTGCGCCCGCCCTTCCTTTGCCAGCAGTGTCATACGCCGCATGTGCCGGCCCAGGCCTCGCTGTATGGCCAAACGCCGACGCCTAACAGCATCGGCTGGAACGGCGCCTCCGTGACCCAGGGGCGCGGCTGTCTTAACTGCCATACGCAGATCCACGGCAGCAACAACCCGAGTGCAACCAATCCCACACCGCAGTTCCTGTTCCGCTGAGATCGGGGGCGAATCGACATGAACCTATCCAACCACGACTTCAGTTTCAAACAACAGCTTTTGGTCCTCGCCATGCTTGCGGCGTTTCCGGCGGCGCAAGCCGATGAAGCGGCAATCGCGCAACTGAGCAAGCCCGAGACCACCCTCAGCATCGGCGCTGCCGGCGTTAGCGGCGACAGCCAGGACCGCGCCATCTTTGGGCAATACAACGGCTTTCGCAAGGACAGCGGCCGCCTGCTGCTCGATGCCGATGTCATTCAGCGTGACGACGCCAGCGGAACCTGGATGATTCTCCAGGGACGCAATCTCGGCCTCGACAACGCCGAACTGGGCGCGACCTACTGGAAGCAGGGCGACTGGAAAGTTTCGGCGGAATACAATGAGATCACCCGCCACGATCCGCGTACCATCAATAGCGGCCTGCTGAACGCCGGAACCGCGACCCCCAGCGTCAGCTTGGTTGCACCGGCAGAACTGAACCTTGACACCAAGCGCAAGGGCGTCCTTCTAAGCACCGAAAAATGGCTTACGCCCAGTCTTCAGTTCGAGGCCAGTTTCAAGAATGAAGACAAGGATGGCGCGCGCCTGTTCGGCCGGGGCATTGCCTGTGGCGCCTTTGCGGAGCCGCGCAACGCCTGCGGCGCTGCTGCGGGGGCGCAGCTCGCCAATAGCAGCACGGCATTTCTGATGCTCCCCGAGCCGATTCATACCACCACCAAGCAGCTCGAAGCCAAGCTGAACTACTCGGGCGAGAAATTCCTGTTGAGCGGCGGTTACAACGGTTCGCTGTTCAGCAATTCGAATGGCTCGCTGAATCCCGTGGTGAATGGCAGTTTGTGGAATTCCAGCGGCACGCTGCTGAGCGCTCCGGGAGCCACTTTGCAGGGTTTCCTGCAACAGCCGATGGCGCTGGCGCCCGACAATGAGGCCCACCAGTTGTACCTTTCCGGCAACTACGCGTTCACGCCGACGACCCGCGCCACCTTCAAATATGCCTACACCCACGCTACGCAGAACCAGGACTTCGCCGCCCAGGGCCTGACGGGCGCCCCGGCTGGCATCAACAATCTCGGCGGCGAAGTGAATACCACGTTGGCCCAGTTTGGCCTGACCGCGCGGCCCATGCCGAAACTCTCGCTGATCGCCAACCTGCGCTACGAAGACAAGCAGGACAAAACGCCGATCGCCTTGTACAACCTGACCGGACTCGCCACCCCGGCGAATTACTTTACCAACACCCGGTTCTCGTCGGAGAAACTCACCGGCAAACTGGAGGCGACTTATCAACTGCCGGACAACTATCGGGCGACCCTGGGCGTGGATTACCAAACCGTCAATCGTGACCGTCCGGTCAATACCACGGTCATCGGCGGCCTCTCGGCCTTGCGCGAGGAAACGCGCGAAGAGGGCTATCGCGCCGAACTGCGCCGTACCATGTCCGAAACCCTCAACGCCGGCATCAGTTACGTGTATGCCAAACGCGAGGGGTCGAGTTGGCTGAGCGTTGCGCCAGGCGCCGGTTTCCCCGCCGTTTCGGATGCCGCCATCTACAATCGTTATGGCTCCTTCCCGATGACCCTGGAAGATCGCCAGCGCGACAAGGTGAAACTATCCGCGGACTGGACCCCGTTCGAGGCGCTCTCGCTGCAATTCATGCTTGAAGATGGCAAGGACACGTATACCGGCCCGACCGAAAAGGGCTTGCGTGACACCGGCATGAAATCCTATGGCGTCGATGCCGCCTGGAAAATCTCCGATGCCTGGAAGCTGACCGGCTATTTGAACCAGGGCAGGCAGACCCTGCATATCGACCATTCCACCGGCTATCTCGCCGAACTGGAAAATATCAACACCAGCATTGGTTTTGGCGTGCTCGGCAAGCCATCCGCCAAGCTTGAGGTGGGCGGAGATCTGTCGTATCTCGATGACAACAATCACTATCGGCAAGGCATGAGCAACGGCGCGGCATTGGCTGGAGGCGGCTTGCCGGATGTCAAGTATCGCCTGACCACCCTCAAGCTCTTCGGCAAATACGCACTGGAGAAGAACGTCGACTTTCGTATCGACCTGGCGCATCAACGCGCCAGACTTGAGGAGTGGACCTGGGGCTACAACGGCGTTCCGTTCGCCTATTCCGACAACACCAGTGTTGGCCTGCAACCCAACCAGAGCGTGACTTACCTCGGGGCCACCTACATTTACCGGATGAGGTAAGCCGGCAGCTTGCAGTTCAACACCATGGTTTGCTTGACCTGGAGTTTCCTTACTATAATGTAAGGAAACGTATAAGGAGCGACCCATGACAACCGCAACCATGACCAGCAAGGGTCAAATCACCATTCCCGCCTTGGTGCGCGAGGCACTAGGCGTGGGGGCCGGCGACCGGGTAGAGTTTGTACAAGTTGAATCCGGTCGCTATGAACTGGTAGCGGCCTCGCGGCCAGTGACTGCCTTGAAGGGACTGGCAAGAAAGCCTTCTGCACCAGTGACGATTGAGGCAATGAACAGCGCCATTGCCGCACGTGGGGCCAAGGCGGCACGATGATCGGGCTGGATACCAACGTCCTGATTCGCTATATCGCGCAGGACGATCCCAAGCAGACACCCAAGGCAAATCGACTGATCGAGTCTTTGACGGTTGAAGCGCCGGGCTATGTCGGCGTGGTTTCGGTGATCGAACTGGTTTGGGTGCTGACGGACTGCTACAAAATGACCAAAGGGGAACTGTGTGAGGTGCTGGAAACCCTGCTGCACACCAAGGCAATTGTCGTGGCGCACGCCGATATCGTGTGGCAGTCGTTACGCCAGTTCAAGGGAAGCAAGGCCGACTTTGCCGACTGTTTGATCGAGCGATTCGCCCATTCTGACGGATGCGATTACACGGCAACTTTTGATCGTGATGCCGCCACGTATTGCGGAATGCGGCTTATTGAATCGTTTTAGTCGGCTTGCTCATGAATTAAAAGTGCTTCGGAAGGCCAGCCTGCTTTAGCACTGCGTTGGCTGTGTGCCTCGACTTGATTTTATGATCGACCGGGAAGCGCACACCGGTATGCGGCGAAAACCAGATGTCGTGATCTCCCTTGCCGGGTCGTTCAAAGCAACAGCCGGCATCGCGTAATAAGCGAATTAGCTCGGGTGTGAAACTTCCGCCCATTAGTGCGCGGTTCGGTGAGCAACGGAGAATTTACGCGCCAACAACTCAAACGGTACTTCAGGGCCATCAGGGTAGCCATTGACATCCAGCAATTCTGGCACCATGGAGTCCAGTTTTACTGATAAAGCTTCCAGCGTTTCTGCCTCAGTGGCAAGCCCCGGTACGTCATCAGACGTGGCTACCCAAACTTCGGCTTCCGGGTCCCATTCAGCCCGAATAAAAAGAATCTTGGTCATGAATACTCCAGTTTAGTTGGCGCCAATTTCATTGTACGCCAGGTAGCCAAGCTTCAATTGCTACGATCCCAAGCCTTCTCAGTATAAGCGTCTCCGGTCGGTGCGTTTACTCTCGCCAGACCCAGCCGGCCAAAGCATTGGCTAGATACTATTCCTTCGCGACCACCACCTTGTCGACGAAAGAAATGATCGGGAAATCGCGGTTGAGGGTATTACTGTGGAAGTTGGTCATCAGCATGCCCTCTGCGAAACGCACCATATCGCCTTTTTTCACCGTCACTGTGGGGGCGGCGACCCAGAGAGTTTTCTTGTCCTGGGCCACCTCCAGATAGGTATATTGGGGCACGTTGATGACGTTGAGCACCTTGCCCTTCTGCGGCAACTGCGCTGCGGGCGCCGTTTGAGCCGGCTTCTTGGCATCCATGGCGGGGTGGCCGGGCGGCACATCGGCGGCGATGGCGGCAGCGGAAAACACGGCCAGAACGAGCAGGGCGGAATGGGATTTCATGGGATGGGTTCTCTCTGTATCGGTTATAGATTCAGGGATTATAACCAATTCACCGTTCCCTCTTTCCTGAAAACCATGCGGTAGAGTCGGGCATCCGGGTTTTCCCTGGGTTACCCAAATTAGTTCCCCTTTTTTTGGAAATCCCACCCGAAAAACCAAGAGGCTTGACCTAAATCAACTTGTCCGGAGACCGCCAGCATGAGAATCACAGGCTAGTATCGGGTTCAGAAGTAAGTGCTTGAGTGTTTTTATTTGGGATATTTAAAGGAGAAGGGCATGCATACGCAAAGTAATACATGGAGGAAGTGGTCACTGTTTGTGACTACGCTCGCCACAGCCGCGTTCTTGTTGCAAGGCTGCGGCGGCGGTGATGATGGTTCGCAGGGTCCGAAGGGCGATGCGGGTGCGGTTTCGACCGTGCCAGGTCCAGCGGGCAAGGATGCGACTGCAGCAGTCAAAATCCCCAGCAACTCGGTTGCTGCCACTGATGCTTCCTCTGCGGCCTGGAAAGCGCTTGCACCGCAGATCACGGTGACCGGCGTCACCATCGCCAGCGCTCCGGTCGTGAAATTTACGGTCAAGGATGCCAACGGCAACCCGATCGTCGGTCTTGGCAATAAATCCCAAAGCGCTACCGCTATAGTTGCCGGTTACCCGAACTTTGGCTTTACGCTGGCCAAGCTGGTGCCCGGCGCCAATGGCGCGCCCAGCAAGTGGGTCAGCTACAATGTCCTGCGTCCGCCAACCGTGGCCGAAAAAGCGGGTACCGTGGCTGCCACGACATCATGCGATTCGACCACGGCGCCAACCTGGTGCGGCACCTATCCGACCACCGATAACCAAGGTACGCTGGTTGACAACGGCGACGGCAGCTATCAATACACCTTCTATCGCGACCCCACGCAGGTCGCAACCCTTGCGGCAAAGCTCATCGACACAGCCAACGGTCTCAACAAGAAGGCCGACCTGGGCGACTTGAGCTACGATGCGACTCTGACCCATCGACTTGGAATTCAACTTGGCGGTGCAGCTCCTGGCACCGGAAGCAACAATCCGACGGCCAATAGCACGGGCGCACCCGCATCCGTGAGTATGGTGAACACCGCCAATGTGGTTTATGACTTCAGACCCGACGGCGGAGCCAAGACCAGCACCCGCGAAATCACCAAGATCGATGCCTGCGGTGGGTGCCACGACAGTCAAGTCCTGGCCCACGGCAGTCGCAAAGATCCCAATTATTGCGTGACCTGCCACACCGACCAGATCAGATACTCCTTCAGCATGGAAGCACCCGCTACAGGATTGACTTTGACAGGCGGTACGACGGGCACCACCGCCCAGAAACGTGCCGAGACCGCCGTGGTCGACGGTCGTGCCATTGGCAATTTCCCCAACTTTATTCACAAGCTGCATATGGGTAGCCGGCTGGTCAAGAAGGGCTACAACTACAACGCCAATGGCGGCGCCATGATGTTCAATAACGTCAAGTACCCGCAGAACGTGTTGAATTGCACCAAGTGCCACGATGGTTCGGCCAGCGCTGCCAACAAGACCGCCAATGGCGACAACTGGAAGAGCGTTCCCAGCCGCCTCGCTTGCGGCGCTTGCCACGACGGTATCAACTTTGCTACCGGCACGGGGACAACTGCGGGGGGCGCCACGACGGGCCATGGCCTGGGTGGAATCCAGACCGACGACAGCAAGTGCGCCTTGTGCCATTCCGCCGAAACTACCGTCACCTTCCACGCCAACAAGCTGCCGACATCCGCGGATGCATCGAAGCGCACTATGAGCGCGACGATCACCGGCGTGACGATTAGTTCTACCGACGGCAGCGTGACGGCGACCTTCAAGGTGACCGACAGCGGCGTGGCCGTGACGGATAAGACGAAATTCACCGCTCCCGCGTTCTCGCTGGTCAAACTGGTAGCGGCGGCCAATGGGGAATCCAGTCACTGGGTCAGTTATACCAGCCGTTTCCGCACCAAGTCGGCCACCATGGCGCCGGTGCTTCAGGCGTACACTGAAAATACCGGCACGCTGACCGCCAACGCGGACGGGACCTTCAGTTACAAGTTTGCACTGTTGAACGGCAGTACGGCGGGCGACATCAGGACCATCACACACGCCCATAACATTTCAACAGTAGCGCCCTATGCGACAACCAGTTGGACCGGAGCGGGGGCCACCGAAGCCGGCACCGGCGTGAATGTAGTGGCATATGAACCGACCTTGACCCATCGCGTGGGGATGATCTTTACAAAGGTCGGTACACCGGCAGTTGATAATGCCACCAACGCCTATCTCGACTTCGTTCCCTCCGGCGGTGCCGTGACCTCGACGCGCAATATCGTGACGATGAACAACTGCGCTACCTGCCATGCGGGACAAAAACTGCATGCGGCTTACGCCACGGAGATGTGCGTCACTTGCCATAATCAGGGAACTTTTGATCCTTACACCGGCGAAACAGTCGATTTGCAAAGACTGGTTCACAAGGTGCACATGGGCGCGGACCTGCCCAGCGTGATTGCCGGCGGTAGCTATGTGATCAACGGCACGCACGATTACAGTGATACCGTATTCCCGGGCAAGCTGACGAACTGCGCCAACGCCTGCCACAAGCAAACGGCAACCAAAGTCGGCAGCACGACCTTGCTAGAAAACCGTGCGGCCTGGGAAACCACCCCCACCAGCCGCGCGTGCGGAGCCTGCCATGACAGCACAACGGCTACAGCCCATATCAATTCGCAGATCAGCGCGGGTGTTGAGATGTGCAACGTCTGCCATGGTACGACGGCTACGTGGAGCGTAAAGGCGGTGCATAGCAAGTAAGCTTAGCGACGATGGGGTACAGTACAATGTACCCTTCTCGCCGGACTGAACAAGATAACCCGGGTGCGGCAGCGCATCCGGGTCTTTTTTTGCCGTTTGCAACCCCAGTTCAGGTCATAACATCAGGAGATCATTCATGCATCACCGAATCATCAAGAGTGCTACGCTGGCAATGGTACTGCTGCTGTCGGCCAGCTTGTCCCTCGCCGTTGACAAGAAAACCGCTGTCGAGCCAGTCATGGGGGAAATAGAACCCCTGGTAAAGCAGTTCGCCGCCAAGAGCGCAAAAGTTCCCATGGCCAGGCGTGTCGATGTCAATACCGCGAGCAAGGCGGCGCTGATGAAGCTTCCTGGCATCGGTGCGGAAGAGGCCGACAAGATCATCGCCAACCGTCCCTATCTCACCAAGTCAGGCCTCGTTACCAAAAACAGCATCCCGATGGGGACTTACCATGGAATCAGAAATCTGGTCAAGGTCGAGCAACCCGAGAATGTCGGCGACAAGAAGGCTGCGCCTTCCGCGCCGAAGAAGTAGCCACAGGAAGTGCCGCGGTCTTCAGGATCGCGGGCTCTGCTCAGGGCAGCGCGCTGCTTGCTTTGGCCAATCCCCTCGGCCAGCAACATCGTCACCAGCGTATTCAGCGAAGTTCCCTCGGCGCCTAAACTACCAGATCTTTGCCGACGAAGTGCCAGCCTGATATCAGCATGTTGCAGATTTTGTTGCACCAATGCAACGTCTTTTGCAACCATTTTCCTCAATTATGTTGCATTCTATGTTGCGTTAATGCAACATTACGTGCAACATAGAAACGGGAGGTCGATCATGCTAACTGAACGTCAGCAGAAAATTCTTGACGTCTTTCTTGAGGTGCCCGAAGAATCGAAATCCGTTCGGGATTTCGCTGAATTCGGACTGGAGAGAACTACTGTCTTTCGGGACATCAAGAAACTGGTTCAGGCTGGACTGCTTGAGCCAGAGGGTAAATCGTATCGCGTAAATAGATCCTCCGATGCTTATTTGCGCTGGGACTTATCGCGGTCTCCGAATTATCGTGAGATCGTCCGATACAACCCCGCTCTGCTTGGTAACTACAAACCGAACGCGACGTTTTTGTTGACCAACAATCAGATGCTTGAGCTTGAGAGGGCCGGAGTCGTTCCCGGAGCAACGGAGGCAAAAGAAAAAGGCAAATTGTACGACCGAGTTCTTGTGTCGCTGCTGATTGATCTGACTCACGCCTCGTCTAACTTGGAGAATGTAAATATTTCCTGGCTAGATACCAAGACCTTGCTTGAGTTTGGTGAGAAACCGGAGGGCTTGACTGAGCAGCAGATGCGGATTGTACTCAACCACAAGGAGGCAGTCTCGTTTCTCAAAGAACACGGACAGAGCCTTTCCTTTATCAAACGAGATTTGCTGGACATACATTCTCTGCTGATCAAGGGATTGCTCGGTGACCCGTTAGCCGCTGGAGTCTTGCGCTCTGTGATTGTGAAGTTTGACGACTGCAAATATTTACCGCCAGACAACCCGCATCTACTTAAGGATATATTCGAAGAGTTCTGCGAAAAAGCCAATGCCATCGAGAATCCATACGAACAAGCTTTCTTTGCAATGATTTTTATATCGTACATTCAGCCATTCCAGGATGGAAATAAGCGTACATCCCGGATTGCGATGAATATTCCCTTGGTTAAACGCACGCTTGCGCCCTTCTCGTTTTCGGATTTACGAGGACGAGATTACACGTTTGGCTTATTGGCCTTTTATGAACGAGGAAGGCACAATTTTCTGGCGGATTCATTTACTACGGCTTACAAGAAGTCGGCAGCTCGATACGCCGAACTTGTGATGCATATCAACGAAGGTGGGCTGCTAGGCACCATATCTGCATAACTGTAAAATGCGTAGGGCTTGATGTGGATCAAGCGTCGCCATGGGTGCCGCCGATAATCTGCACGCGGGTATGGGCTGACCGCACCAGCCATCAGGTCGGCATAAAATTAGTCAAGAAAGCACCTGGATTGTCTCCAGAACAGAAGAAAACGCAGTGTTTTTTCGAAAGTGAGTGAGGAAAAATGAAATCAAGCTTAGCGCGTATGGGTTTGTTGGCCATGTTGATCACCTCTTTGGTTGCCTGTGGTGGCGGCGGCGATAGCGCGCCTGCCTCCGGCTCGGGCAGCGCCACCGGCGCGGTAGCCGCCGTTGCGGCGAAAGACCCGGCGGCGAGCAATACGGCGAACAATCCCAATGCGGCCTTCAGCCTGGTCATCGATGCCGGCTTGTCGCCGCTGACGGTGAACAGCCCGCCGGTGGTGAATTTCGCGGTGATCGACTCGACCGGCAAGCATGTGCCCGGCCTGACCTTGTTCAATGCCGGCGGTGCGACCGCCGATCCGGCGTGCAGCGGCGGCAATGTGAAATTCGCTATCGCTCAACTCCAGGCCGACGATACCTGGCGCAGCCTGATTTCCAACAAGCAGTTGGTGACCGCAAGCACCAGCCCAATCCTGGCAGGCCAGTCGATTACCTACGCTGCGCCTGACCCGGTGGAGGCAGCCACCATCAAGAATCCGGCGACCATCGACGCTACCCATCCGCAACTCGCCGGCATCCTCACCGAAAATGCCGCTGCGGGTTACTACACTTACAAGGCGGCTGTCGATGTCACCAGTGCGACTTATTCCTCAACGGCCAATGCTGCTCCCGGAACCACCGTGCTGACCAATGGCTATGCCGTTGTCAAGGACGGCAAGACCATGCATCGCGCCGCGCTGCTGCTGTGCTATGTCGATCCCGCCACCAAGGCGACGGTCAAGGTCAATCCGTATATCGATTTCACCGTCGGCGCCGACGGCAAGGCGGTGGCGCTTAAGGACAGTGCCGGCAAGCTGACCGAAGCCAGGAAAGTCGTGGACCGCGCGGCTTGCAATGCCTGCCACCAGAACTTTTCGGCGCACCAAGGTGCTCGCAAGGAGCCGCAGGTCTGCGTGATCTGCCACAACCCTGGCAGCCAGGATTACCACAACGATGGCCAGCCCATCGATTTCAAGCTGATGGTGCATAAGTTCCACAAGGGCAAGTCGCTGTCGCAGGACTATACGGTGCACTATTCCGTCGCCCGCAAGACCGACACATCCAAGACGCCCAATGTCGTTACCGGCGTCACCTATCCCGGAGAATTGAGAAACTGCGTCAAGTGCCACGACGGTTCGGCGACGGCGGCGGTCAGGACCGCGCAGGGCGACAACTGGAAGACCAAGCCGAGCAAGAATGCCTGCTTTGCCTGCCACGACGACTACAAGGTGGCGGGATCCGGGTGGCAAACTGCGCACGTTGCTGTTCCCGTCGTATATCCCGGCCAACTCAGCCTGACCGATCCGGATTCCAGTCTGGACAGCGTCTGCGTGAAATGCCACGGTCCATTGACCTCGCCGGTCAATCCCGCAGCGGCGCACGTGGTGCCGGAAAGGGCGATGGGCGAAAGCTACCAGTACAACCTCTGGAAAACCACGCTGAATGCCGACCGCAGCGTGACCATCGAGTACTCGGTGAGCAATCCCAAGGATGGCAGCGATTACGATCTGCTCGACTTCAGCAAGAACAACTATGTTCTGAACACGTCTGCTACGCTGAAGACCAAGACCTTCGTTTTCGGCAGCGGGGCGATCTACGTCGGCTGGGGCACGGATGACTACACCAACACCGGCGCTACCGGCCGGCCGTGGCAAACGGCCTGCATCACTACGGGAACACCGACCAGTGCCAGCACCACGGCCTGCAGCGCGGCGGGATTGCCGCAGGCGAGCAATCAGGCTGCCCTGGATGCCACGGTGAAGATTACCAATGGCTATAACGGCGCGCCGATCACGCGTGGTCAGCCGGTGGCGCTTAATCCGCTGTTCGATCCGACGGTGAAACGAGTCGGGTCGAGCAATCACTTCACGATTACTTCGACGCCCATCCCTGCTTCGGCTACCGGCACGGGTGTGGTTGCCTTTGCTGGATTCGTCAACCAGCAGAAGGACGCGGCTTCGAGCTATTCCGTACCGGTGAGGAATGTGGTCAGTTACTTCTCGCTCGGCAGCGGCGCGGCAGTGCCCCGGCGCGATGTAGTGGCCACCGCCAAGTGCGAGGTTTGCCACGATAAATTCATCCGCTTCGGCAAGACGACAGGGCATCGGGGTTCGCGCAATGCCACCGAGGTTTGCGTGATCTGCCACAACGGCAATAATCCGCTCAATGGCACTGTCGTGGCCGGCGGGGCAGTCACGCAGTACGCGGAATCGGCCCATTTCAAGCGCTTCATCCACATGGTGCATGAGGAGCAGACGGTCAACAACAAGGTCAACGCCACCCTGCTCGGTCAGGGCAACAACTTCCCGGCGCAGGACCTGCAAACCGCGGCTTATGGCGCTACAAGCCTGAGCAACTGCAACATGTGCCACGTCAGCAATTCCTACCAGAAGGACTTGGGCGTATCCGGGACTTCCGTGACCTATGACGTCGACCTGAGCAAGGCTGCGACCAACGCCCAGGTCACCGACACCGATCCATCGAACAACAAGGCGATCTCGCCCAAGGCCTCCGCCTGTTCGTCCTGCCATACCTCCGATACCGCCAAGAGTCACATGATCGACGTGGGCGGCGCATCGTTTGGCACCGCCACCCAGGCCGATCTGGCTGCCGGCAAGGTGAATGAGACCTGCAACAATTGTCATGCCGTCACTGGCTCGATCCCGGTGGACGTCAAGCATGGTCTGAAGTAAGTATTTATGGCGTTGTAACGATGGGGAGGACCGGCACTGGTCCTCCCTTTTTGCGTCCGGCTCTTTCTGTACTTGAAGCCATTACCGCCGCATTCACGGAAAATGCTTGAATACCTACGGCAATTGATTCGCTTCGCCGGCGTCGGCCTGATGTCGGCGGTGGGACACTTTGGCTTGCTGATCTTGCTGGTTCAGGGGCCGGGAATGGGGCCGGTACCCGCATCCGCGGCGGGGGCCTTGCTCGGCGCGTGGATCAATTATTCCCTGAATTACCGCTATACCTTCCGCAGTGCCAAGAAGCATCAGGAAACCGTGCTTAGATTCGCCGTGGTGGCGGCCATCGGCCTGCTGCTTAATACCTTATTCATGTGGCTTTGCATCGATCTATTGGGCATATACTATTTGCTGGCCCAGTTGCTGACGACCGGGATGGTTTTTATCTGGAGTTTTCTCGCCAGCCGCTATTGGACGTTTCAAGTGAAACCAACGCCAAGATAACCTCAGTATGCCGCTCAAAATTCTGGCTGCTTGCGCCGCTTTATTGATTTCCTTCGGCGCCTGGGCCGGAAGCATCTCCTTTCAGCTCTCGCTGACGGGTACCCGGCTGACCGTCACCGCACTGGGCGATAGCACCGCCTATTACCCGGAAGTATCCAGGATGCTCGCCGATGGACGTTGGCAAGCCCTGGCGACGTTCTCCGGCGCAGCGCCGGCGGCTGAACTGCTGCCCGGTGCGCAGCTGGATCTGCTCTGGCCTGAAACGCCAACGCCGCAAAGTTCTGCACCGATCGAACGCTTGCGGCCGCTGATGGTGCGGTTTTTTGACCAGGCGGGGGTTGGCTTCGGACAGATTTCCTTCCTGCAGGCGCCACCGCCGGCCAGCGTCATCCTGCGCGCCGGTTATGCCGATGGTCTGCTTACCGTAGCGCCTCCCGGGGATCAGCGTATTCATGCCACATGGATACTGTGGGCGCAGGAAGAAGGCCTCGCGCCGATTCTCAACCCGGTTCAATTCGCGCACCGGCAACCGCCCGCACGGCGCATCGCCTGGCGCGACGGCATGGATCCGCTGCGTCTGGCCACCGGCGCCGGACAGCCGTTAGTGCTGCTGCTGCATGAAACGGCGCAAGGGCTGGTGCTGCAGACGGTGGCCGGCGCGGTGGTACAAGGCCGCCAACAGCGCAGCTTCTGGCTGGATGCGAGCCCGGGGTTTTATCTGCTCGCCCTGCTGGCGGTGCTGACGACTGTGGGCGTGACGGTTTGGCGATGGATCGGCAAGCGCGACAGGACAGCAGCTTCCCCTCTCCAGTCGCACTGCCGCACAAATTCAGATGGATACGTAACAAGGGCCAAACCGGGCGGTCTGGTCGATATGACATTTACCCTGGTGGCGGCAAGCCTGCTCGCCGCCACTCTCGGTATCGAATTCCTGAACTCCGCCAATTCGCCCACCGGCGGCGATAGCGCTTCGCACCTGCTGTATGCTTGGTTGTATGCCGATGGCTTGGTGTTTTCCGGCCAGATCGTGCCCTGGCTGCCCGAGGTGTTCGGCGGACTGCCGTTTCTCTCGTATTACTTCCCGCTGCCTTTCATGGTCATTGCCGCCTTGTCCAAACTGCTCGGCTTGTCGGCCGCGTTCAAGTGGGGCGCTTTCCTGGCGGCGATGCTGCTGCCCGGTGCGGTTTTCGCGGGCAGCCGGCGCTGGCTGGGAATGTCCTGGCCAGCGGCTTTCTGCGGTGCGCTCGGGGCATTCGCCTTCCTGCTGCATGAACAGAATTCGATCTGGGGCGGCAACCTGTTGTCCACCCTGGCGGGTGAGTTTGCCTACAGTTACGGATTGCTGTTCGCCGTATTGGCGATGTTGGCCTGGAGCCGCGCGCTGCATTTGGGCAGGGGTTGGGTCGTTGCCGCTCTGCTGGAAGCGGCTTGCGGGTTTTCGCATGGTTTCCCGCTGTTGGTGGTGGGTTTTTCCAGCTTCTTTTTGTTGCTCGATGGCGGGCAGACGCACGACCGTCTGCTGCGCAACATTGGTCTGCTTGTCCGCGGCCATCTGTTGGCCTTCTGTCTGCTCGGCGGTTGGCTGTGGCCGATGCTGGAGATGCACGGCCTGACCATTCCCAATGACGCCGCATTTGCGCTGGCGGGTTGGCGGGATTTGCTGCCGAGCGCGTTGTGGCCGGTATGGCTGGGTGGTTGCCTGGGTTTGGCAGCGCTGGGGTTTTCTTCCGTGCGTCAGAGTTGGGGCGCCGGCCAACTACAAGCGCTGCGCTTTTTCGCCAGCACCGCCGGAATTGCCGCGTTGGCCTTTGTCGCCGGCGACCAACTCGGCCTTGCCGATATCCGTTTTTTTCCGATGGTTTGGCTATGCAGCGCGCTCGTCTGCGGCTGGCTGTTCGGGCAGGCGCTGCTGGTTCTGGGAATGTTTCTGGGAGGCGCCAACTGGCGGCTGATCCGCTTCTGCCATGGATTGCTCGCTGCCGCAGCGGCGCTGGCGCTGCTCGGCTGGCTTGGCCCGCGAATTCAGGCGGCGCCTGACTGGGCTTTGTGGAACCATTCCGGGTTGCAGGCAAAACCACAATGGCATAATTTGAGCCGGCTTTTCCCGGCCCTGCAAGGCGATTTATGGAGTCCGCGCCTGCTCTTCGAGCACGATCCGGCGAACAACGATATCGGCTCGACGCGAGCCCTCGAAGCCTTGCCGATGTTCCTGAACCACCGGCCCGTGCTGGAAGGGCTGTACATGGAATCGGCCCTGCTGGGTCCGGTGGTGTATCAACTCCAGTCGGAGGTATCGGCCCGTCCTTCATCGCCCCTGGTGCGGTTTCCCAGCGGCAGCCTGGATGCCTCCTTTGCTGCCCGGCATATGAATTTTCTCTATGCCGATAGCTTGCTGTTGCGCAGCTCCACGGCCAGGGCGGCGATCGAGGCGAGCGGCGAGTTTGTGAAAATTGCCGAAGCGGCACCCTTCGCCGTTTACCGGCTCAAGCATTTCGACAGCCGTTTGGCGGAAGTCGTGACCCAGCCGTTGCGCATCCGCCCGCCCGAGGATTGGATGCAGGATGCCTTCGCCTGGTTCCGCACGCGCAGCCGCTTCGAAGCCGAGCTGCCGGTGTACACCAAGGAGGCCATTGCCGTTGAGAGTGCTGTCAAAGCACCGGTGCGCACGGTGAGTCTGGCTCGCAATGAACTGGTGTTTGAGAGCGCGGCCCTAGGACAACCGCATCTCATCAGGATCGCCTATCACCCGCGCTGGCGCCTGGTTTCCAAGGGCAGCCTGAACATCGCCGGGCCGGGCTTCATGCTCGTCGTGCCGCAAGAGAAGGAAATCCGCCTGGTCTATACGCATACCCCGGTGGGCTGGCTGGGGATGCTGGCGACGCTGCTGGCTGCTCTCTATGTGCTGCGCTGCGCATGGGTTTCGCGCCTTGGCCAAACCGTATCTGTCGAACCTGCGCCGGAACAAACTGTGCCCGGCTGGAAGGCGCGCGGGCTGCCGCTGTTGATCGGCTGGGGCTTGCTCATCCTGGCCGGCGCATACTTCGCTACACGTTCTCCCGAGCGTGTTTACGCGCGGGGATGGGATGCATTGCGTGCCAATCAGTATTCGTCGGCCAGTGAAGCATTCGACCGCGCCTATGAATTGCGGCGTCCGCCGGCGAAGAAGGAAGAGGCATTGTTCTGGTCGGCGAAAGCCAACGAACTGGCCGGACGCCGCGACGAGGCCAAGCGGCGTTATCGTCAGCTGTGCGAGCGGTATCATGGCTACTGGTTGCCGGAGAGCTTGTACACTTTGGCGCTGCTTGAACGACTGGATGGACAGGCTACCGACACCCTCGCGCGCCGCTTGCGTGAGGAGTATCCCAACAACGCCTGGACGAAAAAACTCGACGAGAAGAAATGATATGAATCCAAACATGCCACCGGAATTGAGTGTAATTGTCCCCGCCTTCAACGAGGCGGAAGGAATCGGCGCGTTCCTTAACCAGTTGATCGGCATATTGAACGGCTGCTGTGGCAATTTCGAAATCTGGGTTGTCGATGACGGCAGCCAGGACGCCACCTGGGAGAAGCTCAGTGCAGAACATATCCCTCTATTGCGGGCACTGCGTTTCACCCGAAATTTCGGCAAGGAGGCGGCGATTCTTGCCGGACTGCGCCATGCGCGGGGCAGGGCGGTGATTGTCATGGATGCGGACGGTCAGCATCCGCCTGCTTTGTTGCCGGAAATGCTGGCGCTGTGGCGCGCCGGCAGCGCCCAGATCGTTGCCGCGCAAAAGATCACGCGCCACAGCGATGGCTGGCGCGCACGCTTCAACGCCTATTGCTTTAACGGCCTGATGCGGCGGCTGACCGGGCTGGATCTTTCCGGCGCTTCGGATTTTCGTCTGCTCGACCGCCGGGTGGTGGATGCCTTGCTGGCGTTTCCGGAAAAGGTCAGGTTTTTTCGCGGCATGACGGTTTGGACGGGTTTCGTCACCGCACAGATTGGCTTCGAGGTGGCGCCGCGCATCGCCGGGCACAGCCAATGGAGCACTGCCCAACTTACCCGGCTGGCCATCACCGCCATCACCGCCTACAGCGCCAAGCCGCTCGGCATGATCTTCCGGCTCGGCCTGCTGGGACTGGCAGCCGCCGTGCTGTTGCTATTGCAGGCCTTGTATTCGTGGCTTTCGGGGATCGCTGTTTCCGGCTGGACTTCGCTGACCGTGGTGATTTTGTTTTTTGGCTCCGCCACCCTGCTCAGCCTCGGCGTGCTGGGAGCCTATCTTGCCCAGATCTTCGAGGAGATCAAGCGCCGACCGGAGTTTCTGATCCAGGAGAGCTTGGGCGCCGAAGCCGTATTATCTCCCCTTGAAAGGAGTGGGCGGGACCCGCTTTGACTCATGCCGGAACGCTTCAACGGTGGCATCAGCACTGAGCCCCTTCTTGTTACCTGGAGCTTATGGGAGAACAATTTGAAGGTATAATTCGCATTTTCCTGTTGGGACTGCTTGAGATGAAACTCATGGAACGAAGCACCCCTATTATAAGATTGGCGTTGCTGTGGATTGCCGGCAGCGCAGTCGCTGCTTTCTCGTCATACGGAATAGCCCAAACACCCGGCGCCAAGCCCGCCTCAGGCGACGATGGTCTCCGCGCCGTCAGCGCCTCCCCTGCGGAAGTTGCGGAGGGCAAAAAGTTGGCGGATACCTCATGCGCCCGTTGTCATGGCGACAAGGGCATCAGTGCCACAAAAGAGATCCCTCATATTGCAGGTCAGCGTGCTGTTTATCTGTATAACGAGTTGAAGGCTTACAAGAACGGCGCGCGCAGCAATAAAAAAATGGAAGCTGCCGTCAAGTTTCTGAGTGACGACGCTCTGGTCAAAGTGGCAGCCTATTACGCCAGTCAGGATCCAGCCTCTCCCAGCAGTGCCAAGCCTGCTCCCGCCAAACCGGATCCGCTGCAGTCTGGCAAAGCCGCGGCTTCCGGCTGTGCTGGCTGCCATGGCGATGGCGGCATTTCGAAGACCGGAGGCGTGCCGAATCTTGTCGGGGCAGATCCCAAGTTTCTGGTTGCCGCTATGAAAGCTTACAAGGATGGTCAGCGTAAGCACGAAATGATGAAGACGCTGTTGGCGGACGTCACCGAAACAAGCATGGAAAATATCGCGCTCTACTACGCATTGCAAAAACCCGCCAAGGCGCAAACCCCTTCACCTGGCGACCAGGCGGCGGGAAAAACGGCCGCCGCTGACTGCGGCGGATGCCATGGCGACAAGGGAGTCAGCGGAAACCCGGCGACTCCCAGCCTCGCCGGCCAGGATGCCGAGTACCTGGTGGAGGCGCTGAAGGCTTACAAAAATGCCATGCGCAGCGATGACACCATGAAGAACCTGGCGGCGGCAATGGATGAAAAGACCATGAAAAACGTGGCCGCGTATTATGCGAACTTGTTGCCCCAGTCGCCGAAAGTAAAAAAGCCGTTGACGACGGCTGAGCAGGCTCAGCTATGTGATCGTTGTCATGGTCTCAACGGCAACAGCACCGACCAGCTTGTTCCGGCGCTGGCGGCACAGCGTGTCGATTATATGGAAATGGCGTTGCGTGCCTACCAGAAGGGGAGCGAGCGCAAGAATAACGGAATGGCCGCCATGTCTTCCGGCTTGAGCGATGCTGAAATTAGCAATCTCTCCAGCCATTATGCGCAACGGAAGGCGCGTGCACTGGTATTCATGGCAGCGCCTAATTGCAAATAGCAAATAAGCGGGATGAGGCGTGATGGATTTTGATGCATCGTCCTGCCAGCCCATGGTAAGTTCCTATAACTGAAACTGGAGCGCCCCATGCGTACTGACGCACTTGGCTCCATCCTCCTGCAAGACATAAGGAAGCAAGATGAAGAATACTGATCCACTGCACCAGTTGTACACCCATTATTCGGAGCTGCCCTATAGCCAGCGTGTCTTGTACACCTGCGCGTTGCTTGTGCTTGGCCTGGCTTACGTGTTCGCTATCATTTATTTGTTTCATTCTTACTCGGGACGCGACGGGGGAACGAATACCCTGACCTATGAAGACATCGTGATTGCTTACACCGGCACTGGCAAGGGTTCGCGCCTGGAAGCGGCGTTGCGCGGACCTATGGCAAGCATGTTGCCGGCCGATGAGTCCAGTTCGGTCATTAGCTGGGTTGCGGAAGGTGCAAATCAGGAAAAATACGAGCAGGCTGTCAAACCGATTCTGGACAAGCGTTGCATGAGCTGCCACGACGGCAGCAATCCGCACCTGCCGAATCTGGGGGGATATGACAACCTGAAGAAAGTCACCGAGAAGGATACGGGTACCGATATTTTCACCCTGGTACGTGTCTCGCACATTCACCTGTTCGGGCTTACCTTTGTCTTTTTCATCATGGGTCTGATGTTCAGCCATGCTTACCTGCGACCGGTCTGGTTGAAGTGCACCATCGTTGCGCTTCCCTTCTTCTGTCTGGTATTGGACGTCAGTTCCTGGTATTTCACCAAGTTGTATCATCCTTTCGCCTGGGTGGTGATGTTCGCCGGCGGCGGAATGGGGATGAGCTTTGCTTTCATGTGGTTCACGACCATGTATCAGCTGTGGTTTTATAAACTGCCCGACACGGTCGAGAGGCTGGAGCGCCGTAGCACGCCCACCATGGTCTGACAGAAAATTGAAAATTTGAGTACGAAAAAAGCCGGGTAAGCACCCGGCTTTTTTTCGTTACCTCTCTTCTCGCTGAGAGGTCATGAGTCTTTCCCGCCTCTGCCCGCTCCTCAGCGCGGAAAGGCTTCGACGACGCCGCCATCGACCGGGATCGAGGCGCCCGTGGTTGGCGTCTGGTTGCTCGCCAGGAACACCACCGCGTTGCCGACGTGGTGGGCGCGCACCCTAACCCGCAGCAAGTTTCGGCTCCGGTAGTACTCCGGCAGGTCGTCAAGCTTCATGCCGCGGCTTTGCGCGCGGTCGGGACCGACCGTCGCCCATAGCCCGGATTCGATGCTGCCTTCGGCAAAGATCGCGTCGGGGTTGATCATGTTTACGCGGATTCCTTCGCCTGCCAGCTCGATCGCGGAAACCTTGCCGAGCTGGTGCCCGGCCGCCTTCGAGGCGCTGTAGGCGCCGAAGTCCTTGCCGGGGCCGAACACATTCTTCGACGAATTGATGACGACGTGCCCGCCCAGGCTCTGGGCGCGCAGCACGCGCACGCCCTCGCGGAGGGTGTGGAACATCCCGAGAAAATTGACGGCCATCACGCGGTCCAGGTCCTTGCGGGCGAGATCGGCCACCGCGGCGACATGAGCGATCCCGGCATTCGGGACGACCACGTCGACACCGCCATAGCGCCGGCAGGCCTCGTCAAAGCCGGCGCGCACCGACTCCTCGTCGGTGACGTCCATGGTGATTCCTGTCGCGGTACCCGGCCCGCAGGCCGCTTCGATGTCGGCCACGACGCGAGCGAGGCGCTCTGCCTCGATGTCCGTGACCACCACATGGGCGCCCGCCGCGGCGCAGGTCTTGGCGATCCCGTAGCCGATCGCCCCGGCGCCGCCGGTGATCAGCACCACCTGGCGCTCGAGCGGACGGCGCGCGCCCTTGCCGAGCTTGGCCTGCTGGAGGCTCCAGTATTCCATCGCGCACAGATGCTCGGGCGAGGCGGCTTGGTATCCGCCCATCTGGTGGGCGATGCGCTGCACGCGCAGGGTCTGCTGGGTGATGTCGGCGGCGATCCTCGCCTCGTACTTGGTTCGCCCGAAGCAGAAAGCCCCCGCGCCGGGAATCAGGATGACCCGCGGCAGCGGATCGAACGTGACGCCGGCGGCCAGTTCCGCGCCAAGATGTTCTTTCACGTAGGCCCGATAGCGCTGGCCGTAGGCCGCAACCGCCGCGCCCAGGATCTTGCGCATGTCCTCCGGCGAATCGGTCGGAAAGCCCGGTACGAACAACGCGAATGGACGGACCCGGATGACGTGGTCCGGCGTGACCGGCCCGGCCGCGGCCAACGGTTCTGCCTCGGCGCTGTTCACGAAGGCCAGCACCTCGTCGTCGCCTCGCCAGTCGAGGATCATCCGCCGGTACGGGTTGTCCTCCTCGCCGGTTTTCTCGGCGAGAACACCGCGCAGCACCGGCGCGATCCGCGCGGCGAGTTCGGCGGGCGGCATCTCGCTCTGGCAGGAGGGGGTGAGCCGCCGTTGCGGGCGGCTCGCTTCGATGAATTTCTCGCAAGCGGTGACGATCGCAATGTGACGCTCGTAGGCGGTGCGGGCATCATCGCCAAAGGTGAATAGGCCGTGCTGCGCCACCGCGACGCCGATGGCGTCGGGGCGCTTCTCCAGCGCGTGGGCTACCGCCACGGCGAGCGGAAAGCCGCAGGTCACATAGGGCAGGACGACCACCTGGGGACTGACCGCTTCGGCGAGCAGATGCTCCCCCGCCAACTGGTTGCAGAGGCACAGGAGCGCTTCGGCATGCGAGTGATCGACGAAGCGGTGCGGCAAGAAGGCGTGTAGCAGGGTCTCCACCGATGGCGCGGGAGCGTTTGCGTCGAGCCGGTTGATGTGCAGCTCGTTGGTCATCTGCGCGTCCGAGAGCGACGGGAGCGTGCGCAGGCGGCCCAGGCGGGCGATGTCGAGTGCCGTGAAGCCGGCTGGCTCGATGTTGTGGAGGTCGGCACCGGAGCCTTTAACGTAGAGTGCGGGTACCTCCTCGCCGTAAAGGTTGCGCACCGTTCCCTTGAACGAGGTGTTCCCTCCGCCGTGGAGGACCAGGGCGGGCTCAGAACCGATCAGGCGCGAGGTGTAGGCCCGCAACGCCAGCTCCCGGCCCCAGCGTTCTCCCCACAGCTCAACAGCCTTTTCGGCGTCTTGGTCGTTCCAGAGATTCTTCATGCTAGTGCCCGCCACTGCTTCTAGGGTGCTAGGCGTCGGCCTTCAGCGCCTGCGCCTTGTCTGTCGCCTCCCAGGTAAACTCCGGTTCGTCGCGGCCAAAATGCCCGTAGGCGGCGGTCTTCTCGTAGATCGGTCGCAACAGGTCGAGAGCGACAATGATGCCCTTGGGCCGCAGGTCGAAATGCTTGCCGATCAGCGCGACGATTTCCTCGTCGGAAATCTTGCCGGTGCCGAAGGTGTTCACCATCAGCGATACCGGTCTGGCGACGCCGATGGCATAGGCCACCTGCACTTCGCAACGTTCGGCCAGGCCGGCGGCGACGATGTTCTTGGCGACATAGCGGCCGGCATAGGCGGCGGACCGGTCCACCTTGGAGGGATCCTTGCCCGAGAAGGCGCCGCCGCCGTGGCGTGCCGCGCCGCCGTAGGTATCGACGATGATCTTGCGGCCGGTCAGGCCGCAGTCGCCTGCGGGTCCGCCGACCACGAAGCGGCCGGTGGGGTTGACCAGGAAGCGCGTCCTGGCCGTGAGCAACTGCTTGGGCAATACCGGTTTGATGATCTCCTCGATCACCGCTTCGCTGATCTGGGCGTGGCTGACTTCCGGACCGTGCTGGGTGGACACCACCACGGTGTCGATGTCCACCGGCTTGCCATCGACATAACGCACGGTGAGCTGCGACTTGGCGTCGGGGCGCAGCCAGGGCAGGCGGCCGTCGCGGCGCACCTCGGCCTGGCGCTCCATGATGCGGTGCGCGTAGTAAATCGGCAGCGGCATCAGGCTGGGCGTCTCGTTGCAGGCGTAGCCGAACATCAGGCCCTGGTCGCCGGCGCCCTGGTCGAGGTCGAGACCCTGGCCTTCATTGACACCCTGGGCGATGTCCGGCGACTGGCGGTTGATCGCCGTCAGTACGGCGCAGGCCTTGTAGTCGAAGCCGATGTCGGAATTGTCGTAGCCGATGCGGCGCACCGTGGCGCGGGCGATGTCCATGTAGTTGACCTGCGCGGTGGTGGTGATTTCGCCGGAGATCACTACCAGTCCTGTGGACACCAGCGTTTCGCAAGCAACGCGGCCCGTCTTGTCCTGCGCCAGGATGGCGTCCAGAACGGCGTCGGAAATCTGGTCGGCAACCTTGTCGGGATGGCCTTCGGAAACGGATTCCGAAGAAAACAGAAATTCTTGTGCCATGCTCACTCCTCATCAATAAAAAATCCCCGCAGTTCGGTCGGCGTTACCGACCCCGGGGAGGAGAGCAGGCGACGCTTTAGCAGAATTACATTACCCTGGCACTGTGCTGCCCGGGATCCGCCCTGCAAGTGGTCTTAACTCGGCGGATGAGCAATCATATCTTGTCGCTGTCCGGGGGGCAATAGGACAATTGCCCCATAGTGGTTTGTGTTTGAAAAGCCGCCATACCTGTATGATAGTATGCCCTTGGCAATGGGCCAGTCGACCATCCGGTCGTAAAGTGGCTAACAGGGTGAAGCAATGAATTGTGAGGCGCTGGTGCTGGATAAAGTGGTTGGCAGGGCGAACTGACGTAAGCGACTAGCGGATCCACCTGTAGTTCTTGGCTGAGCTGTGCAATCGTTTTGCCTTTTCGAAGGTGAGACGAATGGCGAAGAGGCACGGACTGGAATACTGGCGCAGGCATTTGGAGGCGTGG
>JAQTOA010000002.1 GCA_028713555.1 Sterolibacterium sp.
CCACCTTTTGGTTGATCCACGCAAATTCGTCAACAAACTCGCCTGACGGACCATGGTAGTAGCGCCGCGTCTCGTCGTTGAACGTCCCCTTGATGTTCTGTGCGGCCACCGGACTGCCCGGCATGGCTTTGCTGCCGCTGCCGTATTTGGTGTCGTACCACGCTTGGGCCGAAACACGGAAGCCGATCCGGTTCTGGTACTTGAAATCGAATTCGCCAAACCAGTCGAGCCGGTTGGTGATCATCTCGTTCTTGTCGTATAGATAGTCGCTTTCGTCCTGGACGCCGATGTTGTTGGCCAGCCCGGGATCCCTGGCCTTCGCACGCCACGCCGTGTTGTAGCGAATAATGTTGTCCAGCGACATCACGATGTCGGGGTTACCCGACTCAATGTTGAAGGCCGATGCGCTGCCAATGCATCCCAACAGCCCCAGCAACGCTACCACCACCGGCGCAACGCGAAGTGCACCGGGAGCTCCCTGCTCCCTCTTCCCGAATTTCATCCGATTACTCCTCCTCAAAATGAACCATCATCACATGACGACAGTCTTGCTCCGATAAAAAATTTAATGTTATTAAACCGCTCATACGAACAATAATTCTCCTCGTACATGTGTCACGTTAACATGCAATCCCGCTCAGTTAGAGAAACAGAGCCTATTAATAATTCCACACGCTGTCGTTAAATAGGCCGCTTGGGACATCGGGTCATCCGCAGATATGGGATATAGGTGTGTGTCCGGGTTTTCGTCCCGTCACTTCATGTGCTCGCTGGCGCTGTTGGCGAACCCCGGCGTATGACCCGGTCTTGTCCCTGGCGAAGAACTTGATATCTATGCCGCCATTGGGTCCGGCTGCCAAAGTTTCAGTGCGAAAGGTCTTCTCACGAAAATTGGCGGCAACCAGTACCTTCGCTTCGGGAACTATGGAAGGGGGCCAGGCAACGGGTGCTGCAATAAAACCACAAAATTCCCGTTGTGCTTCTAAGGATGCCGGAGTTGCCGGTCAAACATCTCGGAAACAAAATCAATCCAGTCATCCCCCTTGAACCTTTCATGTGAGACCTTGGTATCCCCAAAAAGCGGGGTTAGAGCAAGAGGAGCCGTAACAATACTCATCATGCATAATGCGGCATGGGCCGCATTTGCCCGACGGTCGTAAACTCCCTGTTCAATGAGTTGTTCAAAGATTCGCCGGAGACGAACCAACCCCTGTCCCTGAGAACCATATTTTTTCAGGAATTGCTCTTTGACAACGGAGCCGTTTCGTCCGAGCTCCGATGCAGTGAATTCCGAAATCCATGGTTTCGCGTAATAGATGTCTACAAGCGACTTGAAAAGTTTGCGGGTAACGGTTCCCGGTGAAGCACCGGTTATTTCTAGCCCATTGAGTTCTTGTTTTATCTCTTCGCAACGCCGAGTAATAACTCCAAATAAAAGCCCATCCTTATCGCCGAAATAATAGTAAATCATTGTTCTATTGACCCCGGCTTTGGTGGCTATTTTTCCTTCAGTGATATCCGAATAATTATGTTCTCGAATTAGAAGCTCGGTTGCGTCCAGTAGGCTATTAATAACCTGAGCTTTCGGAATACATTTAGGGCGCCCACGAGGCCGTTGCGGCAACAATGAATCCACAGAAGAATCCATCACTTGATTTCCTTGGCTGTATCCACAAAGTTTTGACGCAAATTACTCACCCATTATTTTAATTATTGAAGGCCGCTGCGCTGCCCACGCAACCCTGTAGCGCCGCCGCCACCTTCGCAACGCGAAGTATACCGGAAACACCCGGCTCCCTTTTCCTGGTTTTCGTCCGATTACTTCTCCTAAAATGAACCTCCATCACATAACGACGGTATTGCTACGCCATAAAACTTCACCGCTGTCCAGGTAAATCATGCTGAATGCCGTGATTCAAGCGGAATTCCGAATGATTCTGGGTAGCGTTGATTTGAACGGCGATTGGCTGCTTGCCGCCCACGGACGGGGCTTGACTCCGAGTTGCAATTCGAACCGTGTCACCACCCCGCACCGCGTTGTGGTTCATTTTTGACATCTCCTCCTGTTTGCCGGTCCTGGTCCTTTATCTTAAGGACTTGGAATCTCTGTTCCCGGTAAACCGTTCTGCACCAGCGGCGGCAAAATTTACCGTGCCAGCCTCGCTTCACAAGCCGCTGGGTGCTCTACAAGTTATTGCGAGGCCGACTCACTTCGGCCGGCACACTTCGAAAGCTGCCTGGCGTTCTGCTTGCTGCTGCTGGCGCTCGGCCGGGCTGACGCGCACTACCTCGACGGGCAGTGTCGCCGCCAGTTGGGACAGCTTGAGCATGCGCACTTCACGCATGGCCTTCCCTGCCACATCCGGCCCTGCCGGCTTGGATAGATCCCAACGCACGCCAATGACCCCATCATGCAAACCGCCGGTATCGACCCAATTGTAGATCCCCGGGTCCTTCAGCGAAAGCACAAAGGTAATGGTACCGTCCGCATTTGGCTTGACCTGCGTGAGATTCAAGTTGGTGGTGCGATTACTGTAGGGGGTTGAGCGCAGATAATTATCCATCGCCTGAATGTTAAGATGTACAGAATCCAACGGGTCGAGCGTTATCACCATCGCGTCGTCGTCCTTGAGGCTGAAACGATTGACGGCCACCACACCCCAAGCAAGGGGACGTACATAGACGTCCAGCTGATTGGCTGGACGTAGCCAGACTCCATTACAAAAATCCAATGACATGGTGACCGACCGGTCTATCTCTTCGGCGGCATGCATGATAATGTCTTCTCGGGAGCGGGTTGGAGTCGGGCCACCATCCACGCGCTTCACCGTATATTCATTGGGCAACTGATTCTTCCAGTCCGGAATCGAGTCGCGAATAAACAGCAAGTCCGTCCCGGGCGGCATTTGCAGATGATTTCGGCGGCCATTGGTCGGGGTGGCGTCAACGCTAATCACGAATGAACCATCGTTCGCGAAATCCACATCCTTTGATGAGATAAATGCCAACGAAGGAAGGGCCCAGATACCCCCCTTCATAATCGCTTCGATGTTCAAGTACAGCGCTGGCTTGTCTTTGTTGCAGCGCCCACGGATTTCGTAGCGGTAAGCCGTATTGACGGCGATGCTTCGATAAATGCGATCCGGGTTGTCGCCGGCGTAACAGCTGCCGGGGAGGCTGCGCTTGCCGATAGTATAAGGAAGATTACAGAACCAGATGAGCTTGGGATTCGCGGGGTCGTCGGTGAC
The DNA here is from genome assembly GCA_028713555.1 of Sterolibacterium sp. Lineage (GTDB taxonomy): Bacteria > Pseudomonadota > Gammaproteobacteria > Burkholderiales > Rhodocyclaceae > JACRAR01. Next base: position 3,249 of record JAQTOA010000002.1, read on the forward strand.
GGACAACAATATGCCATAAACCATTTCATCTACCGCCCCCGGGATGGTGGCTTTGCCGTCTGCCGACAGGCCCATCCGCGATGCTTCATAACGCTTGATGGAGGCTTCGCGTGCCGTCTTGATGATCGGATCGTTGCGTAGCTCCAGTGCCAAGTTTTCAGCTTTTTCTTGATCCGGCGTCAGCAGGATCGACGCGGCATGAAGAGTACTCATTTTCATTCTTCTCCAAATATTGTGTTGAAGAACTCCCCTTGTTGGCCACGGTGAAAAATTATGGGCCCGGGGGGAGCATAAATGGCTAGGGAAACACTATGAGTCACACCTCAAAAGCACTGGCCGAAACGCTTGATGTAGGGACCGAATCTTTCTTTCACCATTTCGGGCGTGATCGAATAATCGGCCGCCGAATACTTATAAACGCCGTGCTTGTGCTGGCGATTTCTCTGCTCCCAATCCCGCATCGCTTGTTTGGCCTTCTCGGTCAGCGTTCTTCCTGCGTGAGCATAGACCTTCTCGGCAACAAGTTCCGAGTTCTTTGTCAGCTCGGTATAGCCAATATCGAGAATCTTCAACTCGGGATGTGCATCGAGCAGTTCCAGGTACTGGTCCGCGCATATGACCATGAATTCGACGATCTGTTGTCCCAGCGCAATCGCCCGATCGGCATCGCTATAGGCTTTCTGCATGCAGGCCATCAGTCCCGCCGCCGAGGCAATCCGTTTGCCTGGATCGCGGTGGGTGGCCACCAGCACCGCATCGGGGAACACCTGCATGATCAGGTGTTCCCGACCGGAATACTGCGGGTTCTTCAGCAGCCATGGCCGTGCGTCCTCATCGGGGTAGAACTGCCACTGCAGATACTTCACGCACTGCTTGAGAAATTCAAGCTGCGGCTTCATGTCCTGCGTCATGAACCACTGCGTAAAACTGGGGGTGCAGGCATGCGTGAGGGTGTAATTGATGCCGAAGCGCGTATGGTCGAACAGGAAGGTTTCTTCCTCGGGTTCGAAGGTCTCATAGTGGTGGATCGTCTTGGCCTCGGGTGTACGCTCATTGAACCAGCGGATGAACTCGTCGGCTTCGCGCACGCGATCGGACGGGTCCTCGATGCGGTAGCCGGTGCGTAGCGAAGGGTTATATTGCTGCCAGAAGTGCAGGTACTTGAAATCGCCGCTCGCGGCGAGCAATTTGTGCATTTTGGTCGAGCCCGTACGGCCTGCTCCGGTGAGGAAAACGGGACGGACGATTTTTTGCTCGTTGATTTCCGGATGTTGCTGAAAGTCGCGCTGCATGCGCAGCCGATTGCACAAAACGGTCAGGAGGCGCTGCTCCATGCATCTAGCCCCTTCCTCGTTGAGCAAGGCTTCGGTGTTGAGCGACCGCAACAGTCTTTCCAGCGCTTCTTCGATGTCTGAATCAATGATGTTGATAGCGGTCAGTTCCCGTGCTTTCGACATTAACTGCTGAGCGGACGATTTGATTTCAAACGATTCCATTTGCTGTTTCCTTCAGTCTCTGGTTAAGATGGCTTGGCTAACTGCGCCAGATTGGTCGGGAGACGCTCAAGCACAAACTGGTCTCTGCGTTTGGTTTGTAACACTAACTATACGACACACGGGCATCCCAAGATTAAGGGGGGCTGGCGAAGCATTCGCCTTTCCATACTCATTTCACGCCCACCCCCGCTCCTGTGAAGCAACACGGTCGGGCACTTCTTCCTTCATGGTATTTTGAAAATACCGTCTGGAGCGCGGTGTCTTCCACGGCATTCCGGAACTGATCGTAGCCTATCGACCGCGATCTGCAACTTTCAAGAAACCACCAAGCTATCGAACTCTAGGTCGGTGCAACCAAGTAATCGATTGACCAGAATGCAGAACCACATCACAGGGGCTGATCCCCCCTCCGTTAACAAGCCGCACGTCACGCATACTATACCAGCACACAGTAAACTATAAATTGCAAACCAAAATGACTTTTGTTCCGCTCCTGCATGATCCAAAGTCATGCGGCCGGTTTGTTTGTGAAAGTGTGACCAATGATAGAATGAAAGCCAATTCTGTCGTATTGTCATTATTTTACGTAGCAGGCAGGTTTTGTATTATGGCTCCCGTTCGCGGTTCGGCAAGTCTTCAGCAATAGATAGCGGAACAAGATCATCGGATGGTCAAGCATATCCGCTAGCGGATGCCCGGTTTTAATGCCTTCCGCGCTGCCTGAAATGTCTTGGCAAGGATCGGGCGCATGCGCGGAAAAGCTGCGCTCGCCCATACTCGCAAATTTTAATGCAAAAAAACCAATTGAATTCTCAGTAAATAGGAATGGACGACATGACAACGCAAAGCAAAACTGCAAAACCGTGGTTAAACGACGATATTACAGCTGCTAGTATCGATCAGTTTCTTGCCGACCCATGCGAATTCTTCGGTAATTCGCTGACGAATCTCATGAGCTTGGCGCGAAAACCTCGCGAGCGGCTCCAGCTGGCCAGCCTGAAACGGCGTTTTTCACAGTTTCGTGGCTCATTACCGATGCTGGACAAGCTGGCCGACAGCCAGAACATCAACGCCATCGAGCAGCTTGAAGATGTGACGCCGCTGCTGTTCGGCCACTCCGTCTACAAATCCTACCCGCCTTCGCTGCTCGACAAACACCGTTACGACCAGCTCACGGTCTGGCTCAACAAGCTCACGACGATCGACCTTTCCCATGTTGACGTATCGGCATGCCGCAGCATCGATGACTGGATGCTGACGCTAAAACGTGAAACACCGCTGTTCGTGTGCCATACCTCGGGAACCAGCGGCACCATGTCTTTTCTGCCTTGGGACAGTGCGGAATGTGACAAGTTTATTGGGGGATATCCCATCACGCAATTCCAGCACTTCGGACAGGATGGGCCTATAGAAACGCGCCCGGTGAATATCGACTGCATCTACCCCTATTTCCGCAGTGGCGGAATCTCCCACGCAGTATTGAACGATTTTGTTATAAAGCACATTGCCGGCAGCGAAGAACGCTTCCACGCCGCCTATCCCGGGCGCCTGAGTGCGGACATGATGTTGCTGGCGTCCAGATACCGTGCGGCGGCGGCCAAGGGGCAGCTTGACCGTCTCCAGATCAGCCCGGAGCTGGCGGCACGACGCGCGGAATTTGAAATCCAGCAACGCGACATGCCGCGCCGCGCCGCCGAGTTTTTTGACACCATGCGCACCACGCTGGCCGGACGACGGGTATTCATACAATGTGCTAACCCTATGCTGACCAAGCTCGCCGAGGACGGGCTCAAGCAGGGCCTGAAGAAAATATTTGCACCCGATTCGCTAATCGTCACCGGCGGTGGCGGCAAGGGCACAGTACTGCCGGGAAACTGGCGGGAAATGGTCAAGGAATTCTTCGGTTGCGACAACATCAACAACAACTATGGCATGACGGAAGGGGGAGGGTTCAACAGAAGTTGCGAACATGGCAATTATCACATCCTGCCTGGGACGATTCCTTTTATTCTCGATCCGGACACGTTTAAGCCGCTGCCGCGTACCGGCAGAGCCACCGGCTGCTATGCCTTTTACGACCTGTTGCCCGACACACACTGGGGCGGCTTCATCACTGGCGACTATCTCACGATGGAGTTTGATGCTCCTTGCGCATGCGGCCGCAACGCGCCGTATATTGTTGGAGAAGTCAAGCGTCTGAGCGAGGTAAGGAACGTCGAGGGCGAAGAGAAACTCAGCTGCGCCGCGGCCCCGGGGGCTTATGCCGATGCGCTCGATTACCTGAACGAAGGCACAGCCTGACATTGAAATGGAGAACAAGATGAAACAGTTTAAGGCCGGCATCGTGATTCGTGGTGAATGGATCCAGGATCATCTGGTCGAGTTTGGCGGGCGCAGCACCGGAATCACGTTTCTGTCGCCCGATCCAAAACAGTATCTGGGACGCCTGCCACTGCCGACACCGCAGGATATGAGCGACCTCTACAAGCTCAGCTTCGACGACGTCCTGGATTACATCGAACGTTTAGGCAGCCGTCTCAAGCTTTCCGATAATCCCTACCTGCAGGAAGCATTGGAGGCTTCCTGTCTGACCTCCTCGCTGACTCCGCCGCTGCTGCGTCAGGCGTACGAAACCCTGCCGTATTTGTTTAACCGCGAGGGAGCACGCGAAATCGCCGATAATACTATCGGCATCGGCCACCTCGAAGGCTGGGTCACCAAGACGCTGAACGATGGACGCAAGGTATCGATCCGCGCCTTCGGCGCGCGTGCTCTGCACATCATTGCCGGCAACAGCCCCGCCGTTGCGGGAGTAACGATTCTGCGCAACGCCATCACACGCAGCGACGCCATCATCAAGAGTCCATCCAACGACCCCTTCACCGCGCTGGCAATCGCCCGCACCATGATCGACATGGATCCGAACCATCCGCTCACGCGCCACCTGTCGGTTGCCTACTGGAAGGGAGGCGACGAGGCACTGGAGCAAAAACTCTACCAGCCGCGCCATATCGAGAAGATCATCGCCTGGGGCGGTTTTGCTTCGGTCAAGCATGTCACCAAGTACATCCAACCCGGACTCGAACTGATCTCGCTGGACCCGAAGCGCAGCGTCAGCATCATCGGCCCGGAGGCATTCGCCGACGAAAATACGATGCATGAAGTGGCGCTACGGCTGGCTACCGACATCGGCGCCGTAAATCAGGAGGGATGCATTTGTGCCCGCGTGGTCTACGTGCTGTCAGGAACCGACGAAGCAGGCTTGAAAAATATCAACCGCTTGGCTGACCTCACCTATACCGCCATGATCAATCTGCCGGAGGCGGTATCGACGACTCCCAAGGAGATGGGTCCGGAGTTGCGTTCGCTGGTCAATACCGCGCGCTTCAACGACGAATGGTTTCACGTTGTCGGCGGCGAGAAGGACGAAGGCGCCATCATCGCCTCGCAATTGCCGGAACCGGTCGATTTTGCCAGCCAGTTGGCAAACCGCGTCGCCAATCTGGTGCCAGTCGACGACATCGAGGAAGTCTGCGCAGTGGTCGATGCCTACACACAAACAGTCGGTGTCTACCCAGAAAGCCTCAAGCACGCCTTGCGCGATCGACTGGCTTTGTACGGCGCCCAGCGTTTCACCTCGCTCGGCTATGCCGCGTATCTGACGCTCGCTACGCCGCAGGATGCCATCGAATCGACCCGCGAGTTGTGCAAGTGGGTGGTGTGCGAAGACTGCGATCCCGCCGTCACGCCACCCCTGTGGGAGGGTGGCGAAATGTTCAAAGGTATCGCTGGGTAGCCCTCCCGGGCGCGGGGAGGTCCAAACCGATCTGTATCGCCGAAGCCTGCCGGTGCCAGCAACAGCATAGGCCTTGGCATGCCGGCGAACAAAATCAGGCCGCGCATCCCGCCGTCTCACCTCACTCGAAGGGTGAGGACAACGAAGAACCCCGCTTTGCAGCGAGCGCGCCGTCAATCCGGCACAGAAGCACCCGATGCTCCCGGAGTATTGGGCGGGAGCAATCGCGTTGTTTACTGTCGCTGGTACAGGGTCACCACGGTAGCGCCCCCCAAGCCCAGGTTGTGCTGCAATGCGACCTTCACGCCTTCCACCTGACGCGGTCCGGCCTGGCCGCGCAATTGCCACACCAGTTCCGTGCACTGCGCGAGCCCAGTTGCCCCAAGCGGATGTCCTTTGGACAGCAGCCCGCCGGAGGGGTTGGTCACCACCCGTCCTCCATAGGTGTTGTCGCCGTCCAGGATGAACTTCTCAGCCGTACCTTCGGGAGTCAAACCCAATGCCTCGTAGGTGAGCAGCTCATTGGAGGTAAAGCAGTCATGCAGTTCGACCACCTTGATGTCCTCCGGCCCGATGCCGGCCTGCTCATACACCTGTAGCGCGGCATTGCGCGTCATGTCATAGCCAATTACCTTGCGCATGTCGCCTTCGTCAAAGGTGCTGCTGCTGTCGGTTGTCATTGCCTGTCCGGCAATCGCCACGCTCTGGTCCAAGCCGTGCTTCTTGGCAAATTCTTCCGAGCACAGCACGGCCGCCGCCGCGCCGCAGGTCGGCGGGCAGCATTGCAGCCGGGTTAGCGGCGCAAAGACCATCGGTGAAGCCAGCACTTCCTCAAGCGTGATCGGCTCGCGGAATACCGAATACGGGTTGTTCGCCGCATGCTTACGCGCCTTGACCGAAATACGCGCAAAGGTTTCGGGGCGCGTGCCAAACAACTCCATGTGTTTCCTGCCGCCACCGCCAAACAGTTGCGCTGCTCCAGGCAACGCCTCGTCCCGGCCCTGCAGTGCGGCCATGGCGTCGTAGATGTGCTGCGATGAGTCGGGACGATCCGCCCATTTAGCGCCAATCGCGCCGCGCATCATTTGCTCAAATCCCAACGCCAGGGCGCATTCGGCCTCGCCGCTGGCAACCGCCAAGCGCGCCAGATACAGAGCCGAGGAACCGGTGGCACAGTTGTTATTGACGTTGAAGATCGGGATCCCCGTCACGCCCACACCATACAGTGCCGCCTGCCCGCTGCAGGAATCTCCATACACGTAGCCGACATAAGCCTGCTGCACCAGTTGGTAGCTGACGCCGGCATCGTCCAGCGCCGCCTTCGCGGCCTTAGCTCCCATCACGGGGTAGGCCTCGCTCGCGCCGGGTTTCGAGAACGGAATCATGCCGACTCCCGTGACTAAGACTTTACGACTCATAAAATAACTCCTGATGTTGGAAGGTTGCCGGACGCCATCAACGCCGTGCACGCGACGGCCCGCCTAAAAGTCTATCACATCTGCCTGAAGCCATTTCGCCTGCATTGCCCATTCTGACTTGCTCGACGTAAGGATTCGTTCCCGACAGCCGATGAATCGACGCTCATCATCGAACTGGGGGTATCTGAACAAGTGCACAGACAAATTGCATCGCTCCACTATCATTCCTGGTGGGGATCTAGTTACAATGGTTTGTCGGGAACAACAATCCCCAAGTCCTTAAGATAAAGGACCAGGGCCTCAAGTAGAGGAGATTTCAAAAACACTGAAGTTGGCCCCGCAATACGCGGGGTAGGTCGTGGCCACCAAATCATGTGGTCAATAACGGATGGAGGTTCCGATAATGGCGATTAATTTTGACGCGTTAGCTTCTTTTCCTTCGGTGCCTACTCATATGGTGATGCCAACTGAGTTCGCTATGAATTTGACAATCGTGCATGGCATATGCGCAGCGATTGCCTTGATATATGGGCTGCGTTTGGCATTAATAAATCGCGAACTTATACCGCTGCTGGTAATCTTGGGGGGCGGGGTCGCCGTGCTGGCAGAGCCCATGGTAGATGTGTTTGGCATGTGTTACTGGACAGAGAACGGTCAGTGGACACTCTTCGAATCCTTTGGCCGAAAGATTCCTGTGATTGGGCTTTTTGGCTACATAGCATTTTTTGGTGGTGCCACATTGCAGTTTCTTCAACAATTTCGCAATGGCGCCAGTTACTGGCACGTATGGAAGTTGTTTTTGATATGGGCGGTGATTGAAGGCATATCAGAACCGTATCCCATCAGTATGGGCGTATGGAGCTATTATGGAGCCCAGCCTTTCAGCCTGTTTTCCTTTCCGTACTGGTGGCCGCCCGTCAACACGGTGGGTGCCTACACCGCAGCATTCCTGATATACAAGCTCCTGCCGTATCTTACTGGGGTGCGGCAATTGCTCATCGTGCTTGCCGTAATGACGGGAGACATCATGGGAAACGCTGCAGTTGCATGGCCGGTATGGAGCGCGCTGAACAGCAAGGCTGGCTACGCCGCGACCATTCCAGCAGCCATCCTGACCTTGGTGCTATGCGGAATTGCCATGCATTTCTTTGCCAAGCAGGCTGAGCAAAAAAATACCCCATGACGAACGACAACTAAAAGGGTAGAGCGCTGGCGGCCGAACTCGGCAACGGATGTGTTGTGTTAAAACTCCAGCGGGTCTACGTCCAGATGCCAGCGCAGGTCATGCGGCGTTTTTAGCTTGTACAGTTGCTCGGCCCAAGTGGTCAGGAAGACTTGCAGCGCCGGCCGGTTGGTGGATTCCGCCAGCAGTTGGGCACGTTCCAGCGCCATGACACGGTATAAGCGCATCGGTACCGGGTCGTAGATGCTCACGCCTTCGGGCAAGAGTGTTCGCGCCAATTCGGCAGCCATCTTGAGGAAAGTTATGGCAGCCTCAAGATGCTTCGCTTCGGCGCGCAGCAGTGCCTGGAAGGTGAACGGCGGAAAGCCCGCTGCGCGGCGTTCATCGAGTTGGGTCGCAGCGAAACGCGCATAGTCGTGTGTCAGCAAGGCCTGATACAGCGGGTGCGCCGGGTACTCGGTCTGGATCAGCACTTCGCCGGGCAACGCTGCGCGCCCACTGCGCCCACCAACCTGCAGCAACTGGCTGAACAAGCGTTCCGGGGCACGGAAATCGGCGGCAAACAGCGCCGCATCGGCGCCGACCACGCCAACCAACGTGAGCAGGGGGAAATCGTGGCCCTTGGCGAGCATCTGGGTGCCGATCAGAATATCGGCGCGTCCGCCATGTATGATTTCCAGGATCGCCTGCCACTTGGCCGGGGTGCTCGCCGAGTCGCGGTCGACACGCAGCAGTCGCGCAGCAGGAAAGCGCGCGGCGAAGTTTTCTTCAAGCCGCTGGGTACCGCGGCCAAAAGGATGAATGTCGAGATTGCCGCAGCCTGGACAACTCTTCGGGATCGATTCTTCAATGCCACAGAGATGGCAGCGCAGGCGCCGGTCGGCGAGATGCACCACCAGATTCGCCGCGCAGCGCCGGCAGCGACTGATCCAGCCACAGGCCGGACAGGCCAGCACCGGCGCATAGCCGCGCCGGTTGAGAAAGATCAGGCTCTGCTCGCCGCGTTCCAGCCGTATGGCAATGGCGGCCAGCAACGCCGCGCTCATGCCGTCTTGCAGTTTCTCGCGCCGCGTATCGATGCAGCGCACCACGGGCGGCGCTGCGGCGACGGCACGCCGCGACAGTTCCAACAAGCGGTAACGGCCGCCGTCCTGGCGCGCCTGGTGGAAAGTTTCCAATGAAGGAGTAGCCGAGCCCAGCACGATCGGTACACCGCATTGATGGGCGCGCCACACCGCGACATCACGGGCCGAGTAACGCAGACCTTCCTGCTGCTTGAAAGAGGCGTCATGCTCCTCGTCGACGACAATCAGGCCGAGCCGCGACAAAGGAGTGAACACTGACAGACGTGTGCCGAGGACAATGTCGACTTGCCCTTCGAGAGCGTCCACAAAGCCCCGCGCGCGTGCCGCCTCGGCCATGCCGCTATGCGCCGAAACCACCCGGGCGTTAGGGAAACGCGTGGCGACGCGCCCCTCCAGTTGCGGCGTCAGGGCAATCTCCGGCACCAGCATCAGGGCTTGTCTGCCCTGTGCCAGGGTCTGCTCGATCAGCCGCAGATACACTTCTGTCTTGCCGCTGCCGGTAATGCCATGCAGCAGGAAGGCCGCATAGCGGCCGAAGCTGGCGGCTATTTCGGTGACCGCCCTGGCTTGCTCGGGTAACAGTTTGGGCAGAATGGGCAGGGGATAACCTCCTTCCCCACCCAATTCGACGCTGGCCGCGCCGCGCTTCTTTCCCTCTGCGACAGATTGCGCTTTACGGCGAGGCAACTTGCCGCGCCGCAAATGAGGCGGCAACGCCATGGCCATGACCTCGCCGAGCGGACGCTGATAGTAACAGCTGCAAAATTCAGTCAGCGCCAGCCAATCACTTGGCAGTGACGGCAGCCCACGCAAAATCTCCCCCGCTAGTTTGAGCTTGTCAGGCGCCTGTTCGCTGGTCGCAACCAGTGCGACGATGACGCCAATCTTTTCACGATTGCCAAAAGGCACCCGCACACAGCGTCCGATATCTTCAGGCAGAGCATCGTCCGAACTGTAATCGAACAAACGCGGCAACGGAATATCGAGAGCGACACGCAGGATAGTCATGCGATCAAAAACTTACCAGGAAGTCGTCGACATCACATTTGTTTTATCAGCTAATCTATTGCCGTTAAAGGGGAATATGGTTACCCACGTCCCCTGTGGATAGATTTGTGAGCAATTACCCAGATAATTGAGGAATTCCCTAACAGGTTAAAGGATCTGTTGCCTCAACGACATTTGAGTTTGTTAATATTCATTAAAAATCAATCATATGCCAAAAAGACAAAAAATTAACGGCAAACCTATCTGTTTTTCATGGTCTTACGTACATCTGTGCATAAGTCACGAGCTTGCGAGTATGCGAGCAGCAATTTCAAAGACTCGCCGGATCTCTTGCGGCCGGAAGAAATTATGTTGAGTGAGCACTAACACCTGAACAAAAACAAGATCGCTCACTGTGCTAATTAGCAGCGCAGCAATTGTCGGCTGTATTCATGCACCGTGTTTACCAGGACCGATACATTCTGCGGCGGCGTAAATTGCGAAATGCCGTGGCCAAGATTAAATACATGGCCGCCACCAGGACCGGCAGCATGAAAGTCGTCGAGTACCCGTTTGGTTTCTTTGGCGATCACTTCAGGCGAAGCGAATAAGCACATCGGATCAAGGTTGCCTTGCAACGCCACTTTGTCTGCGGTGCGGCGCCGGGATTCAGCCAGACTCGATGTCCAGTCGAGGCCGACCGCATCGCAACCGATACTGGCGATATCCTCCAGCCATTGGCCGCCACCCTTGGTGAAAACAATGCTCGGCACGCGCTCGCCATCATGTTCCTTGAGTAGTCCGGCGACAATAAGCTGCAGGTAGGCCAGCGAGAATTCGCGGTAACCGCGGTGCGAAAGACTGCCGCCCCAAGTATCGAAAATCATCACTGCCTGGGCACCGGCTTCGATCTGCGCATTGAGATAGCCGGTCACCGACTGGGCCGTCACCTTGAGTATGTGATGGAGCAGATCAGGTCTTTCATAGAGCATGGTCTTGACGCGGCGGAAATCATCAGAGGCGCCGCCTTCGATCATGTAACAGGCCAGGGTAAATGGACTGCCGGAGAAGCCGATCAGCGGCACGGAGTTATCCAGCGCTTTGCGGATCTCGGTCACTGCGTCCATCACGTAGCGCAAGTGGTCATAAGGATCTGGCGTGGCCAAGGCACGGATTTCCCATTCCTCGCGTAATGGCCGCTCGAACCTGGGACCTTCGCCTTCGGCGAAATACAGGCCAAGACCCATGGCGTCGGGAATGGTCAGAATGTCCGAGAACAGGATGGCGGCATCCAACTCGTAGCGCGCCAGCGGTTGCATCGTCACTTCGCAAGCCAAGTTGGGTGACTTGCATAAATTCAGGAAATTACCGGCGCGACGACGCGTTTCGCAATACTCGGGCAAGTAGCGCCCGGCTTGACGCATCAGCCAGACCGGAGTGTATTCGACCGGCTCGCGCAACAGGGCACGCAAAAAAGTATCGTTCTTGGGACGGGTCATGGCGGCAGAGCAGCGCAGAATTTGAATGGCCGTATTTTACGCCTTTATGCCTCACCTTCGTCCTTCTTGCCGGAGCGCAGACCGAGATCCTTAAGCTTGCGATAGAGATGGGTGCGTTCCAGACCGGCTTTTTCCGCCAGCCGTGTCATATTGCCGCCGTCAAGCCGCAAGTGGTGTTCGAAATAGATGCGCTCGAAAACTTCACGCGCCTCACGCAAGGGCAATCTCATAACTTCCGCCGGCAGATTGATCAAAGTCATGGAGGAACCCACCATGGCAAGTCGGCTGGCTACATCCTCGGCATCGATTTCTTCTTCCAGAGCGGAAAGCGCCAGCGACTTCACCGCGCTTCTCAACTCACCATAACCACCCGGCCAAGCGTACTGACGCAATGCATTGAGTGCCGCAGTGGAAAAACGGCGCGGCACCATCCCGTGTAACTCAGTCAGTTGCGTCAGCAACTGATTGGCAATCACTGGAACCTCATCGCGCAGTTCCGCCAGCGACGGCACATTCAGCCAGATGTCCGACAAACGCGTCAGCAGTGCTTCTTCCCACCCCAACTCAAGTAAAGTCGCGGTATCGTGGACCGTGGCGACGATCAGACGCAGACCGAACTTCTCCAGCCGATCAAGGGCAAACAGCAGATTCTTCTGCTGCAAACGGGAAAGCCGGCCCAGTTCCTCGACGTACAGCACACCCCCGCTCGCCGCTTGCAAGACTTCAATAGTCAACGGAGTACTGTCCAGTGCGAGATCAGCCCAAACCTTACCTGGCAAGTGCAGGGTACGGGCTGCCAGTTCCACAATTCCGCCGTGGGTCGTCTTGAGCATCACGGCGCGACTCTTATCTGCGACTTGATCGAGCCTTTTCCTGAGGTCGCGGAGTGGAACCGATCGGGGAAAAGCGGCCAGTGTCAAGGCGCTGCCCACAGGCACCGAGGTTTTGGCCAGCGCACGTTTCACCGCGCTAAGCAGTTTTTGCAGCGCGATGGGCTTCTCGAGAAAATCGAGCGCGCCGATCCGCGTGGCCTCCACCGCGGTGTCGATGGTTCCGTGTCCCGACATCATGATGACCGGCATGGTCAGCTGACCACCGCTGGACCATTCCTTGAGCAAGGTGATGCCATCGGTATCGGGCATCCAGATATCCAGCAATACCAGGTCGGGCCGCGCTGCAGCACGTGCCATTCGAGCTGCAGCGGCGTTTTCTGCAAGCCGTACTTGGTGGCCCTCATCGCTAAGAATTTCCGAGAGCAACTCGCGAATTCCCATTTCATCGTCTACTACGAGTATTTGTGCCATAGTCCCAGTTCATTCAATCATGCCGCCAGAGGCAGCCTTATCGTTACCTCGGCACCACGCGGTTGGCGGTTGGCGATGCGGATATCGCCATGGTGCTCATCCACAATCTTCCTGACAATAGCCAGACCCAAGCCGCTGCCTTTGGCCTTGGTGGTGACATAAGGCTCGAAGGCATGCGCCAGAATTTGCGCCGGAAAGCCGATCCCATTGTCTCTGATCGTCAGCAGTATCCCCCCGTTCCTTTCCGTACGCTGGGTGGCGATCAGGATTTCCGGCCGGACTTCGGCGCCGGATGCATCTTCCATCGCTTCTTCGGCGTTGGTCAGCAAGTTGTGAATCACCTGCCGAAGCTGGGCGGCATCTCCCGACACACGCGGCAAGTCCCGCGTCAACTCGGTTGCAAAGTGGGCGCTCGAATTTTCGTAGAGCCCCAATATTTCCACTATCAGGGCGTTCAAGTCGAGCGGCTGCAACTGTGCTGGCGGCGTGCGGGCATAATCGCGAAAGGCATTAACCATGCTTTTCATGGCTTCGACCTGATTGACGATAGTCTCTGTCGCGCGACTCAGCATCGCCTTGGCGCCCGGATCGAGCTTGTCGGCCAGTTTCTGTTGCAGGCGCTCGGCGGAGAGCTGGATCGGCGTCAGCGGATTCTTGATTTCGTGCGCCAGGCGACGCGCCACCTCACCCCAAGCAGCGGAACGCTGCGCGGCGATAAGTTGCGTGATGTCGTCGAAAACCACCACAAAACCACCGCCTCCCGCCTGAGGCAAGGTTGAGCCACGCAGCAGCAATACCTGGGTTGAGCCGGCGCCGTCGTCAATCTCAATCTGGCGCTGCCATTCCCTGCCCTGCTCACCTTGCGCAACGCTGCCGTCAAACCCGGCGTGGATTGCCTCTTTAAAGGTCGCGTGTCCCGGCCAGTCATCCAGCGGCATTCCTTCCAGCGTAACGAGAGCATCACCGAGAATGGTGCTGGCGCCGCGATTGGTGGCGCGCAACACGAAACCATTGTCGAAGGCCAGCACGCCGGTGGAGAGGTTGGCCAGCACGCTTTCGAGGTAGGCGCGCGCCGCTTCGACTTCGCCGCGATGCCGTTCGGTTTCGCGCCGCGCCTCGTCGAGTTGGCGTGTCATCCGGTTGAAAGATTGCGTCAGGACGCCCAACTCATCGTGTGTTTCCAGCGCCGCGCGCGGCGTGAAGTCGCCGGCCGCTACCGCGCGCGTGCCTTCGGCGAGAATCAGCAATGGTGCGGCCAGGCGCTTTGCCAGGAAGAAAGCCAGAGCGATCGCAGCGAACAGCGCCAGCAGCAGGGTCAAGGTCAAGGTCAGAGTGTAGATGTGCTTTAAACCCTGACGGCCGAGGGACAACTCTTGATAATCACGATACGCCGCCTCGACGCTGGCTGCGCTCTTGGCGATCGCCGGAGGTACGGATTGAGTCAGTTGCAGCACGCGCGCCTCCATCGTCAACTCGCTACCCGTTACCGGCACCAGCACTCGCAAGATCAAGCCTGCTGTGGCATCGCCTTCCACCTGCGACAAGCCGCGATTCTGGCGCCCTTGGCGTAATTGTACGGTGCTAGGCACATCAGGAAGCAGTTTGTCGAAGTCGCCCAAACTGCTTGCCAACACCCGGCCTGAGCTGGACAGCAAAGTAGCTGTTTGCGCGCCCGCCTGCTCGCGCAACCGGTTTAGCTTGGTTGCCAGAGCCACTTTGCCGTCGTTGCTGTCGCCCAGTTCGATCGCCATGTCGCGTGCTTTGGCGGTCAACTCGGCAAGTTGTCCATCCAGGACATTGCGGCCGAGATTGAGTCCACCTTCAAGCGCGTTATCAACCCGCACGTCGAACCAAGATTCAATGCTACTCATTGCGAATTGCAGCGATACGCCATACACCAGCGCTCCCGGCAGCACCGCCATCAACGCCAACATCAGCAGCAAACGTGACTTCAGGCGCGAGCCGAACACACCCTGGCGGTATTCGCGCCACATGATGCGCAACTGCACGATAACCAGCGCCAGCAAAGCCACCACGACCACCAGGTTCAATCCCAGCAGCAACGGATAGCTGTCAGCAAAAAGCGCTGTGTTGGCACTGGCCGAAGCCAGTAGGAACAGCAGGATTGCACTGATCGCGGCGGCGATGATGGCCAGGATCTTCATTTTGGCTCGCGCTCCGTCGCAACCGCAGGCGTGGGCACATTCGTAGGTATGAACTGCCAGCGCAACACTTTTGCTTCTATCTGCCAGTCCCGGTTGGCAATGGCATCAACCTGCAAGGGTTTGGGAAGTTGTTGCCGATCCAGCGCCAGACGCAAGGCAACCTGGTAGGTTTCTCCGACTTTCAACAGATTCCTGTCGGCAACCGGTAGCGCAGCAACGCGTCCCAGCATGCGCAACGCATCTCCCAAGCTGGCGAAATTCTGGTGCAAGGTGCCGTCCCGGGAAAGCCGGTACTGGCGCGTCAGCGGAATATAGGCCAGGCGGTAATTTAGACTGCGGCCAGCAATGTGTTCATTCGGCCAGTACCAGCGGTTGCGGGTGATGTCCAGTTCGAGCACGAAATAAAGTGGAACACCGCGTGAAATGGCATCTTCGAAATGGCCACCGAGATCGATGCCAAATTCAGAGGAAAGGACATAAGCTTCTTCGCCAGACGACAGCTTGGCCGAGATCGGCTCAATGGTTCCGGCCCAAGTTGTCCGGCTCAAGACGAGCAGTCCAACCAAGGCAAAAGCCAACAGTAATCGTAGCGCAGGTTTAGTCACGTTTCTGCAAAAGGGCATAAAAAAAGCCGTCATGTTCCGCCTGTGGCATCAATTGCCATTGCGCTGAGTCTTGCAGCCCATCTCCACCCTTCAGGGGAAAACACAAAGCATCCGCATGGCGCGCGCTAAAAGCGGCGATCTGCAAGTCGTTTTCCTGAGGAAACAGAGAACAGGTGCAATAGAGCATTTTGCCACCGGGGGCAAGCAGATGCCATAAGGCATCGATGATTTCGGCCTGGCGACGGACAAAGCCGGCAATATCGGTCTCGCGCCGCAGCCATTTGCTGTCAGGGTGGCGGCGCACGACACCCGAGGCCGAACAAGGCACGTCCGCCAGAATCCGCTCGAACAGCCGCCCGTCCCACCAGTTCTCAGGCGTGCGACAGTCCGCGGTTTTGACCTCCGCATGCAGGCCGAGACGCGCCAGGTTGTCGACAATGCGCACCGTGCGCAACGGCACTGCTTCGAGCGCGAGCAAGTCGATGTCGGTGAGTTCCAGCAGATGCGTGGTTTTGCCGCCGGGTGCAGCACAGGCATCCAGCACGCGCATGCCCGGCTGCGCATCCAGCAGCGGGGCCGCATGCTGGGCCCCCCAGTCCTGCACCGAAACCAGGCCATCAAAGAATCCCGGCAGCTTATCCACTGTCTGCGGGTTCTCAAGCAGGATGGCATAGCCATTCTCCGTCAGCAGGCGGGCGCCGATTCCGGCCCTGCCCAACTGGGCGAGATAAGTCGGACCATCAACACGACGGCGATTGACACGCAGGGTCATCGGCGGACGGTCATTGCCGACGGCGAGGATGCTTTCCCACTGTGCCGGACAGGCATGATGGATGTTTTCTATCCACCAGCACGGATGTTGGCAGTGCGCCACCAGATCGGCCTTGGCAGCGGCCAGCAACTCACCATCGCGACGCAGGCGGTTGCGCAATACGGCATTGGTCAATCCCCTATATTGGCCCTGAGCAATGCCGGCGGCAGCGTTGACCGCCTGATCCACGGTGGTATGGGCATCGGCCAGACGGGATTCAAGCCGATACAGTGCAGCAAGCAGCAGGGATCGCAACAGGAGTTTCTCGTCATTGCTCGACTCGATTGGCGAACGCAACAGATGGGCGAGCATGAAATCGCCGCGGCCATACTGACGCAGGGCGCCGTAAGCCAGATCCTGCACCGCGCCGCGCTGAGCCGGCGATAGCTCATATGCCTGCCAGCAGGCGGCAAGCGCGGCATCCAGGGTGCGGCCAGCGGAAATTCCCGCCGGATTTTCTGCAATGACGCTGGCAATAACTTCGGCGGAACGCGTCAGGGCGAATGCCAGCGAGTCGGACGGCAAGACCGGCGTGGCCAGATTATTAGGCTTATTGCGACAAACCGACATAGGAGTTTTCCGAGCTTTACCGAGGTGGCAGTTGAAGTTTGACATATTCGCGAGCCTGGCGCGGAAACTCCATGGCATGCCATGTCGCAAGTGATCAGTCGTCGCCCTTTCTCTGTATGCCGTAGCGTTTCATTCTTTCCCACATGTTCTTGCGACTGATGCCCAGGGTTTCGGCAGCGTGCGTGACGTGGCCATTGTGAGCGGCGAGCACGCGTGATATGTATTGCCGTTCGAAGTTGTTCAGGTGCTCAGCCAGGGTTTCGTTGGTTGCGGGCAGTGCCAAAGGCATTTCTTCAAACAACGACTCGGGAAGTAATTGACGTTTCTCGCTGAGCACGCAAGCCCGCTCGAGTGCATGCTTCAATTCACGAACATTTCCAGGCCAGACATTATCCAGCATCAAACGCTCAAGCTTTGCCGACATGAATCGAGGCGCACCGCCTCGCACCGCCGCTTCCTCTTCGAGAAATTGTCTGGCAAGCCAAAGAATGTCTTCCTTGCGGTCGCGCAGTGGCGGTATGTACAAATGAACCACGTTGATGCGGTAATACAAATCCTCGCGGAACTCTCTGTTCTCCACCATTTGCTTCAGATCGCGATGGGTGGCGCAGATCAGTCGCAGACTGACCTGCAGGGGATGCTCGCCGCCGATCCGGGTAATACACCGCTCCTGGATAGCTCGCAACAGACGAATCTGCATCGACTGCGACATGTCGCCGACTTCATCGAGGAGCAGAGTGCCGCCGTTGGCTTGCTCGAACACTCCCTTGTGCATTCTTACGGCTCCAGTGAAAGCCCCTTTTTCGAAGCCAAACAACTCGGCTTCGAGAAGGCTATCGGCAAAGGCGCCGCAATTCACCGCCACAAAGGGGCGTTCGACATCCTTGTTGCCGCGCAGGTGCAATTCACGCGCCACCATCTCTTTGCCGACCCCCGATTCACCACTGATCAGCACGTTGCTAGTGCTGCCGCCAATTTTATCCAGCATGGATTCGAGCGTGCGCATTGCTGGAGAAATGCCGAGTTTTGGTTGCCGGTCTCGTGCCATCGGTGCCGTCACCAGGGAACCAATTTTTTCCAGCAAGGTTTCGATATCGAAAGGCTTCTTAATGTAGTCGGCAGCGCCAAGCTTGAGCAGACGAACCGCCTGGTCGATTTCGCCGTAACCGGTAATGAACAGGTAGGGGGGCAGCGGTACGGCTTCTTCGAGCAGCGCCATGTAGAGCTTTTCGCCCGACATGTCGGGCAAACGGATGTCGCTGATGACTACATCGAACTGGCGCCGCGGCAAGGTGAGCAGCGCCTCGCGGCCAGTACGAAACCAGGTGCAATCGTAGTTCTCAAGCTCGAAACGCTCGACCAGCGCGTCGCCGACGATGTCGTCGTCTTCAATCAGGCAAAGATGCAGCTTGGCGGCTACGCTCATGACAAAGTTTTGAGCGGCAAGTTGACTGAGAACCGGGTCATGCTTTCCCCCTCTCGCATGGCACTGTGCACGGTAATGTTGCCCCCCAACTGTTTGACGATCTGATAGCAGACCCAAAGTCCGAGGCCCCGACCCGTTTCGCCGGCATTGATGAATGGCTCGAACAGATGCTCGGTCTGGGACTCGGTCAACATCTTGCCGCCATTGACGATTTCGAAAGACAAGGTTTCGTCTAACTGTGCAATATTGACTTGCACGGCGCCGCCCTCGTCGGTTGCCTGAACAGCATTGAGAATCAGGTTGATCAACACCTGTCGTACCAGAGTAGAAGGCAATGGTACAGATATTTCCAGATCGCTCTGCCAAGTCACGCTCACACTGCGCTTGTGCGCCTGGGGGGCAATCAGGGTGCGCAAATCGTCGACGTCTTGGGGTGAGAGGTCGCGGCTGTTAACCTTCGCTTCGACCAACAGCGCGGCTACGGTCTCCTTGATTTGGGTAAGTCCTCTTTCCAGCAAGTTCAAGGTCCGCGTGGTGCGGGCATCGGGTTCGCCGTGATGACGCAGGGTATTAATCGAGGTCAGCATGCCGAGTAAGGGATTGTTGATTTCGTGAGCGATGCCGGCAGCCAGCCGGCCCAGTGCCACCAAGCGTTCCGAATGAATGACTTCCCGCTCGATCAGCGTTTTCTCGCGTAATTGCTGAAGGGTTCTGTTGTAGGCATGGAACAGGCGCCCTAGTTCATCCTGATAATCGTAGATTTGTGTCGGTAACTCGGCTGGCAGGCTACGTCCGAGCTGCTCCATGCGTTCTGTCAGGCGCAGCAACGGCGTTGCGGTACGTTGCCCCCAGTACCAGTTGATCGGCAGCAATACCGAAAGAACCAGGAAGGTCACCCAGGCTGCTTTCTCGGCACTTTCGAGAAAGCGCGGCAACAGTATCTTCTTGGAGTAAATTTGTAGTAGCGTGCCTAGCCGCGTTTGTTCGTCGATGATCGGCGTGGCGACAAACAAATAGTCCGATCCCTCCGGCTCGAATACGGCGGTGTCCTTGCCCAGGCCGGCGATGTCAGATGCAATGCCGGCATGCTCGGCCGACAATTGGCGAAAATCGGCGAGCATCGGCATTGTTTCCGGGCGTGTCGAGACATACACCTGCAACTTTGGATCGAGTACCAGCAAACTTTCCGCCCGCACCGGATTTTCCTGGGAGGCACCACGCAGTGGCGCCCTGATCAATTCGTAAGCGTGCCAAACATGATCCTGCAAAATTGCCGGCACCAGAGTATGCGCCATGGTTTCCCCTTGCGTCGTCGCATTGCGCAGCAGATCGCGTTCAAGATCGTGATAGGCGCCGAAGATCAGGGTGGAGGAAATGATCAGCGCCGTGGCGACGATCAGGAAACCTCCCCACAAAGGAATCTTGTAGCGAAAACTCAGGTTGAAGATGCCGCGCATCATTCCTCGCCAAACTCGCCCATCATCTTGGTGACCAACGCATAGAGCCTGGGATCGCCCGCGATAAAGCCATCCAGATTTAACCGCTGGAGAAGTGACTTGCCTTGGGGATCGGTGCTCATTGCCAGTAGCATCCCTTGCATGGCGGCAAAACTCTCCTTGGAAACAGATCGATGGGCGACGAAAGGAGGAAAGCCGTATTCGGGCGATTGATTCACCACCCAGGTGCGGCGCGTAATATCCGACTTGACCTTGTTCAAACTGTCCCAGACAAAACTGTCCACCGAACCACCCTGCGCCAAGCCGTCTGCGACGGCCTCGATCAGCTTCCGGTGAGAATAGGTGAAAAATGTGCGGCTGAAAAACCTTCCCGGATCTTCTCCCGCCATCCGCAGTTGATAGCGTGGAACAAGATAACCGGTGTTGGAATAGGGGTCTGAGTAGGCAAAGATCTTGCCTCGAAGTTCCAGCAAACTGTTGGCATGAGGCAATTGCGCCGGAACGATCAGGTAGGCGCGGTAGTACGGACGTCCCTGGAACACCGGTACGGCCAGCAGGCGAACCTGCTCGCGCAAATGAACGTAGGGGTAGTCGCAGATCCAGGCGAAGTCGATTTTTTCCAGTCGCAGCAAATCCATGGTTTCGCGATAGCTGTCGCGTTGCAGGAATTGGACCCGCTGCAGCAACTTGGCTTCCATATACTGACGCCACGCTTCCAGCGTGCCGTGCTGGTCGTGCAGAAAAGCCGGCGTCAGACCGATACGGACT
Organism: Sterolibacterium sp.; assembly: GCA_028713555.1. GTDB lineage: Bacteria > Pseudomonadota > Gammaproteobacteria > Burkholderiales > Rhodocyclaceae > JACRAR01. The sequence continues at coordinate 23,819 of JAQTOA010000002.1, forward strand.
GGACGCCCGGGAACCAAGGCCAGCGCCGGCGTCAGCGCCAGGCTGGCACAGGCGCCGAGAAACAGTCGGCGTGTCGGCATGGTATTCCCTCCTTATCAATTGTTACCTTTCGGTAGCAAGTTACCGTCGCATCGGCGTTACCTTTGGTTTTATGCTACCTGAAGGTAGCAATTATGAGCTGAAATCCAGTTTTTGCTACCTTAAGGTAGCGATTTATTGCATGCGTCCAGTGAATTGATGCTTCATGCATCAATCATGCCTTCGCAGCGCTTGCCCGGAGACTGCCTGTTGGCGCGCTAACAGCCGTGAAGTGGCGAATAAATCTGCCCCATGGCCTGCTTTTTGCAGGAAGAGTTCGGGAATGGGGTGGCACCTATCGCCCGCGAAAACTTCAAGAGCATTGTCGAAAACGAGTTCCAAATTTTGATTTTGTATAAAGAGGAGTCCTCCATATGAAACTGACGAGACGGGAATTTCTTACGGCCTCGGTTGCCACGGGCGCATTGGCTGCTGCGGGCGGTCTGGCTAGCGGGTTGGCCATGGCGGCGCCGAAAACCAGTGCCTTGGCCGTGCGTAATGCACAGGCCGCCGGCCCGGCCAAAGGCAGTTGGGTGGCCAGCACTTGCCAAGGCTGCACCCAATGGTGCGCGATCCAGATCTTCGTCGAAGAGGGCCGCGCGGTACGCGTGCGCGGCAATGCGCTTTCCAAGTGCAACCATGGTTATGTCTGTCCGCGCGGCCACCTGATCCCGCAGCAAACCTACGATCCGGACCGCATCAAGGTGCCGATGAAGCGCACCAATCCCCTCAAGGGCCGCGGCATCGATCCGAAGTTCGTCCCGATCACCTGGGACGAGGCGATCAACATCGTCGCCGACAAGATGATCGAGTTGCGCACAGCCGGCGAACCCGAGAAGCTGCTCTATCTGCGCGGCCGCTATTCGAACACCTCCACCGAACTGCTCTATGGCACGCTGCCCAGGGTCTTTGGCACTGGCAACTACTTCTCGCACAGCGCCATCTGCGCCGAGGCCGAGAAAATGGGCCCGGGCATGACGCAAGGTTTCGCTGGCTACCGTGACTACGACCTCGAGAAGACCAACTGCCTGGTGCTTTGGGGTACCGACCCGCTGGCCTCCAATCGGCAAGTACCGAACACGATTCGCCGCTTCGGCGAGATTCTCGCGCGCGGCAAGGTGATCGCGGTCGATCCGCGCCTGTCTAATGTTGCGGCCAAGGCCCACGAATGGCTTCCGGTCAAACCCGGCACCGACGGCGCGCTGGCCGGCGCCATCGCCCACGTAATTCTCACCGAAGGCCTGTGGAACAAGGAGTTCGTCGGCGACTTCAAGGAGGGCAAGAACCTCTTCGTCGCCGGCAAGGAAGTCTCGGCGGACGCCTTCGCCGAAAAAGAAACCTCCGGCCTCGTCAAGTGGTGGAACCTCGAGCTCAAGGACCGCACCGCGGCCTTTGGCGAGAAGGAATCCGGTATCCCCGCCGCGCAGATCGTGCGCGTCGCCCGCGCCATGGGCAAGGCCGCACCCAAGACCGCCGTCTGGATGGGCCCCGGCGCCGCGATGTGGCCGCGTGGCACCTATGCCGCAATGGCGGTGTACGCGCTGAATGGCTTGCTGGGTTCGATCGATGTCGAAGGCGGCGTCTGGGAAAGCGCCAGTAGTCCCCATCTGGCAAAGTTCCCCAGCATCGACAAGTTCATCGATGAAGTGGCGAAGAAAGGCTACAAGGGGCACGCGACCAGCAACCGCGGCCACAAGGACATGCCGGGCTTCATGACCGCTTCGATCAACAACGTGCCCAACGAACTGTTGAAGAAACCCGACGCGATCAAGGTGGTGCTTTCCACTTGGAGCAACTTCAACCATTCGGCCACCGGCGCCGACCGCTGGAACCAGGCGATGGCCAAGGTGCCCTTCTTCGCCCACATGGTAACCAATGCCTCGGAACTGACCCAGTTCGCCGACATCGTGCTGCCCGCAACCCATAATACCTCCGAGGGTTGGTCGATCGTCACCAACATGTCCAACGGCTATGCCTACGCCTCGATCCAGCAGAACCCGATCAAGCGCGTGTTCGACACCAAGCAGGAAGAAACCGAAGTCATGTGGCTGCTGGCGCAGAAGTTGAAAGCCAAGGGCTTCCCCAATCTGGCCGATTACTACGATACGATCAAGGATCCCGAGACCGGCAAGTCGGCGACCAGCGAGCTGGAATTTGCCGAGTTCGCCGCCAAGTTCACCAGCGCGCCGATCTGGGATGGCAAGGAAGTGCCCAAAGGCGACGAGCCGATCAAGGGCTGGGGCGAGTTCAAAGCCAAGGGTATGTTCCACGGCCCGCGCTACACCCTCAAGAAAAACTGGGGCGGCAAGTTCAAGACCGAGACCAAGAAGTTCGAGTTCTACAGCGAAACGCTGAAGAAGAAACTGGCCGAGCACGCCAAGAAGAACGAGACCACCACCGACGATGTCCTCACCGTCAGCGGCTACACCGCGCGCGGCGATCTTGCCTTCGTGCCGCATTACGAGGTGCCCAAGCGCCATGGCAGTTTCGAGGAATACCCGTTCACCTTTGTAGACTACAAGTCGCGCCTGAACCGCGAGGGCCGTTCGCAGAACTTGCCTTGGTACAACGAGTTCAAAAAGGTCGATCCGGGCGATGTTTCCTGGAACGACGTGCTGAGGATGAACCCGGCCGACGGCGCCAAGCTGGGCCTGAAGACGGGCGACAAGGTGAAGATCACCTCGCCGACGGGAGCCATCGTCGTCGATCTCAGGTTGTGGGAAGGCGTGCGCCCCGGCACGGTGAGCAAGTGCTACGGCCAGGGACACTGGGCCTATGGCCGCGTTGCCGCCAAGGACTACGCCAAGGCGGAGCCGCGCGGCGGCAACAACAACGAGATCCTGGTCGACGACTACGATCGCTTGAGCGGCGCCACGGCCCGCAATGGCGGGTTCGTCGGCGTCAAGATCGAGAAAGCCTGATTTCCGCATACCGAATTGAAGGAGAAAATAAATGCCTAAATATGGAATGGTCATCGACCTTCAGAAATGTGTTGGCTGCGGAACTTGCGCACTGGCCTGCAAAGCCGAAAACAACACCCGCAACCGTGCCGACGGTCAGAGCCACAATTTTGCCGACTTCCTGATGAAGACCGAAGGGGTCTTTCCGAAAGCGGTGCAGACGGCGATGCCGGTGCTCTGCAACCACTGCACCGACGCGCCCTGCGTCAAGAACTGTCCGGTCGAACCGAAGGCGATGTTCAAGACACCGGAAGGCATCACCATGCACGACAACGAGCGCTGCATCGGCTGTCGCATGTGCCAGAACTCATGTCCTTACAGCCACGCCGAACTCGACAACACCAGCCTCAGCGGCGGCAGCTACAGCGTGATCAGCTTCAACGCCAAGGGTAAAGATACTCAGCCCTTCTGGACCGACAAGACCGAAATGATTCCAGGGTGCACCGCTTCCGGGGCCGAGACCGCCAAGAAAGCCGGCGCAGAGACGCCTGCTTTCAACGCGTTTGCCGGAGGGGATGTCAAGCCGATTCGCCGGGCAGGAGTGGTCGAGAAATGTACCTTGTGCTATCACCGCATCAGCAACGGCCTGCAGCCGGCCTGCGTCGAGGCTTGCCCGGCCAAGGCGCGCATCTTCGGCGACCAGGCCGATCCGCAAGCGGAAATCGCGAAAGTGCTTAAGGCGCAGAAGCCGTTCCGCTTGCAGGAAAACAAGAAGACCCGCCCGAACGTATCTTACGTCGGGAAATACAGCGCCAGGGCCTGATCTTAGGGCGGTTTGTTTAAACTGGGGGCGGATCAGTCTGCCCCCTTTCCAATTCAGGAACCCGAACATCAAAATGCCAAACTACGACCTCGACAAGGGACGCGCCCGCGAAGACCTCTGCCGTTATCTGGCGGCCTGCTATTACCAGCCGGGCCCAGAATTCTCGGAAGAAAAAGTGTTCGATTCGATGCTCGCTGCCGCGACTTGCCTCCATCCGGACCTCGCCGCTTGCGCACGCCGGCTGGGCGAGGAATTTTCCGCGGAAAGCGCGGAGGACCTGCTGCTCGATTACACCCGGCTTTTCCTCGGCCCCAACCATATCATCGCCAAGCCCTACGGCTCGGTATGGCTGGAACAGCAAGAGACCCTGATGGGGGAATCGACGCTGGCGATGCTGGCGCTATACAAGGAAGGCGGCTTCGAGATGGACGAGACATTCCGCGAACTGCCCGACCACATCGCCGCCGAGCTGGAGTTTCTTTACTTGCTGATCTTCCGCGAAAACGAAGCGCACCACCAGGGCAAGCTGGAAGCGCAAGAGGCCAAGGCCGCGCTGCGCAAGCGTTTTCTCGACGAACATCTCGGCCGCTGGGTCGGACCCTTCACGGCAGCCGTCAAGGACGGCGCACAAAGCAATTATTACCGGCAGCTTGCCGAACTCACCGACAGATTCATCAACATGGAAGCCAACAAAGACTGAGCAGCGATTCATCAACGAGGAGGATGCAAAATGGGAACCATGAGTATCTGGCATTGGCTAGTTGTCTTGGTTATTGTCATGCTGGTGTTTGGCACCAAGAAACTGCGGTCTGTCGGCGCCGACCTCGGTGGCGCGGTCAAGGGTTTCAAGGAAGGCATGGCCGAGGCTGCGGTGGAACATGGTGCCGGACAAGCTTCTCCTGAGACTGTTCGTCAGTCGATCGAAGCCAAACTCCGTCAATGACCGTGCAGTTGTCGGAAGCATCTTGCACCAGCTCAGGTGCGGCAAATTCCGTGCTTTTGGCGTTCACGAGCAAGACTGCACGCCAAATACGCGGCTATGGCGAATGCTTTCCTTGCGCATTGCTATTGGCGGAAGCACCTCCTGAACAGCATGCTGATTTCGATGCGCTGGTTCATGACCAAGACTTCGGGCATTCCGAAGTTCTATACCGTGCCACGGCACCGGTCGATGCGGTGCATTTCATCCAGATGGGCGCCGTAAAACTGGTGAGGACTGGGCCTACTGGCGAGCAGCGCATTGTCAGAGTGCTCAAGACCGGAGACTCCGCCGGAACTGAGTCAATCTTCTCGCAAACTTACGAACACACGGCAATCGCGCTTGGTGATGTGCGTGTCTGTAGCATCCCTGTAGCCTTGTTCCTCAAGTTAGTCGCCGGATCCGGGCGAACACAAATGTGGTTGCTACAGAAATCGCTGACGGCACTAAACGATGTAGAAACCTGGCTTTTACAGTTGGCAGGTGGCTCAGTATCATCCCGCGTTCGTATTGCACGGTTGATGTTGAAGCTATGTGCTGACAACGAAGGCCACATCCACCGGTTGCCTCTCAAGGAAATGGGCGCCATCGTTGGCTTGGTGGAGGAAACGGTGTGCCGGGTTATTTCCGAATTCGACCGCCAGGGAATTATCGCTAAAGATGGTAGCGGTAGCGTTTTTGGCCAGCGCTATTTCCGCGGCAATATACCGGCGCTGAAGAAAATCGCCCATGAACCTTGAAGCACCCAGCAGAACCTTTCTCTTAGCGTCATGGCCAGGAACTTTTCCCTCGGATGTCGCCAGCTGCCCGGAATACACCAATGAAGTTGACAGATTGGAATGACCAGTCTCTGACTCAGCCTTCGGCCTTGCTACAGGACGGTCACGGTCGTCGGGTCGAGTACTTGCGGCTCTCAGTTACCGATCGCTGCGATTTGCGTTGCCGCTATTGCCTGCCGCGCGACTACTGCAAATTCGAGCAGCCGTCGCACTGGCTCAACTTTGCGGAGATCGAGCGGCTGGTTTTCGCCTTCGCCCGTCTGGGGCTGAAGCGGGTTCGGCTGACCGGCGGCGAACCCCTGCTGCGCAAGAATCTGGCGGAGTTGGCGACACGGTTGGCGGTAGTGCCGGGCATCGAAGACCTGTCGTTATCCACCAACGGCACGCAGCTCAAAGCTCAGGCGCGTCGTTTGCGAGAGGCCGGGGTGGGCCGCCTCAATGTGAGCCTGGACACGCTCGACCGGACCCGCTTTGCCGCGATCACCGGACGCGATGTCCTTCCTGAAGTTCTGGCCGGCCTGGAGGCAACCTGCGCCGAAGGCTTTCGTCTGATCAAGATCAACATGGTGGCCTTGGCAGATACCACCGATGACGAAGTCGACGCCATGACGGCGTATTGCCTGGAGCGAGGATTTGTCCTGCGCCTGATTGAAACCATGCCGATCGGCGAAGCTGGCCGGAAGGCGGGCTTCGTTAGCTTGCAACCGTTGCAGGAGAGGCTGCGTGCGCGTTACAACCTGGTCGACGGCATGGTGCCCGGTGGTGGCCCGGCGCGTTACCTGGTATCCGCCGATGGCAGTTTCCAGATCGGTTTCATCACGCCGCTTTCCCAACACTTTTGCGAGTCTTGCAACCGCGTCCGCCTGACCGTGGATGGGCAACTTTGTCTGTGTCTTGGTCAGCACAACTCGGTTGACCTGCGTACTCCGCTGCGCGCTGGTGTCAGCGATGCAGCTCTGGAACAAGTTCTGGTTGAGGCATTGCGCGGCAAACCGAAACGTCATGAATTCGAGGATCAGCCACAACGGCTGCGACGTTTAATGTCCGCCACCGGCGGTTGATTCTCAAGCATCAATTTGCGGCGAGTGCTCTTATGACCATTCCCTGTGGTTTTCGCAAGAGACACCGAAGAGTTCTATGCGCCTGCGTTGACGCAAGCAGTAAGCGTTGGAAACGATACGATCGGCTCGCACGACTACTCAATTACCGGTAGGTGCAAATATGGCATTCATGGTATTCCCCAAATATTGGGTTTTTCATATTCTTCGCTCAGGCACCGTGGGGAGGCTATAACCCTGATTACGACCTTCTCAGCCTCAGCCTTCATGCAAGAATTGGGCATCTACTCCAAACGTACCAGTAAGTATCTAGAAAGAGAAGGTTAACCATGTTGAAGAACCTGCGCATCGGCGTGCGTCTTGCCATCGGCTTTGGCCTCGCCTTGCTGGCCATGGCTTTTATCGCCGGATTGGGCTACAACCGCATCAGCGTCCTCAACGGCCAGATGGCGATCCTTGCCAAGGACCGTTTTCCCAAGACGGTCTGGGCGAACGACATCATCGGTTCCATCAACGTCATGGCCCGAGCCACGCGGAATACCCTGCTGATCAAGAAGGAGGCCGATATCCGCAAGGAAATGGAGCGTATTCCGGTCGAACGGAAAACCATCGACGACCGGATAGAAAAACTGGACAAGACCATCAATAGCGCAAAGGGCAAGGAGCTTCTCCAGAAGCTTAAAGACGCCCGCGCCGCCTACCTCACCAACCAGGAGAAGCTGCTGGAGCTCGCCCGACAAGGCAAGCGCGACGAGGCAACGGACTTCATGGTCGGCGAATTCCGCAAGTACCAGAACCCGTTTTTCGCGGCGGCGGGTGATCTCATCAAGTACCAAGGTGAGCAAATGGATGAAGCCTGCTGCGCGGCCGAGAACATGACCGAGACCGCCCTCAGCCTGTTGCTTGGCATCTCCATTGCCGCCCTGGTCGCCGTGCTCGGCTTCGCCTACTGGGTAACGCGCAGCATCACCAGGCCGCTCAATCAGGCAGTTAACGCAGCCGACGCATTGGCGCAGGGCAACCTGACGGTCAAGATCGAGATCGACTCGAAAGACGAGACCGGTCAATTGAAGCAGTCAATGAGCAACATGGTCGGCAAACTCACCCATATCATCGGCGAAGTGAATACCGCCTCTGACGCCCTCAACAACGCCGCCGGACAAGTCTCGCAAACCGCCCAGTCGCTATCGCAAGCTTCCTCCGAGCAGGCCGCCAGTATCGAAGAGACCACCGCCAGCATCGAACAAATGACCGCCAGCATCAACCAGAACACCGAGAACGCCAAGGTCACCGACGGCATGGCCAGCAAATCCGCGACCGAAGCCACCGAAGGCGGCAGCGCGGTCAATGAAACCGTCGCGGCCATGAAGCAAATCGCCGGCAAGATCGGCATCATCGACGACATCGCCTACCAGACCAACCTCCTGGCCCTGAATGCCGCCATCGAAGCCGCTAGAGCCGGCGAGCACGGCAAGGGCTTCGCGGTGGTCGCCGCAGAAGTGCGCAAATTGGCCGAGCGCAGCCAGATCGCCGCGCAAGAGATCGGCCAACTCGCCAGCAGCAGCGTCGCCGTGGCCGAGCAGGCCGGCAAGTTGCTCGACACCATGGTGCCATCGATCAAGAAAACCTCCGACCTGGTGCGGGAAATAGCCGCCGCCTCGCAGGAGCAGTCGAACGGCGTCGGTCAGATCAATAGCGCGATGGGCCAGTTGAACCAGGCCACCCAGCAGAACGCCTCGGCCTCAGAGGAGTTAGCTGCGACCGCTGAGGAAATGAGCGGCCAGTCGGAGCAACTCACCTCCTTGATGTCCTTCTTCAAGATCAATCAGGAACAAGACGCGGCGCGAGGTTCAAGATAGACCTTGTCTAAGAAGCCGTCTTAAAAGATCACGCGAAGCGTTTAACGAGAAAATGAATCAGCGCGAGTTTGATCATTGTCTCGGATTGTCTAGGATTGACTTCATAGTCACGGTTCAATCGACGGGAGAAGGCGAGCCAGGCAAAAGTGCGCTCAACGATCCTTCGCTTGAGCGGATGGCCCACAGGGTTCATCGGGCACTACGCCAACAGCATTCCATACCCGTTGTTGAATCTCGTCCTCGGATAGAATTCCGGCGCGAGTCGTCCCCCTTCAATGACAGACACTTTGCGCCCGATGGTTGCGGTCATTCAGCAGCCTCCCACTGAAATCGCCAATTGTCTATATGCTACTTTTCGCAGGATTCTAGGAAGATACAGCCATGAAATTGACGAAGCGGTGGTTAATTCCGGTATCGGCGGTCCTGGTGGCAGCGGCGCTAGCGGCACTGTATTGGTTCGGGCGGGGAGAGACGATTTCCCGCCAAGTAAATATGGCTGAGGTGGCGAAGAGCGAGACTGGGCCACGGCCGGAAGCAGTGTTGCGGATAGCGGTGGCTTCGATGATCTCCCCCAAGGAGACCGAAAACAGCTATTTCGACTTGCTGCGTCTTGTCGGTCGGCATGTGGGTCATGAGGTAAGCTTCGTTCAGCGCAAGACCTATGCCGAAGTCAATGAACTGCTGGAGCGCCGCGAGATCGATCTGGCCTTTGTATGCTCCGGCCCTTACGTCGATGGGCACGAGCGCTTCGGCATGGAGTTGCTCGCTGTGCCGGTAGTGCATGGCGGCATGGTTTACCATTCCTATTTCATCGTTCGCCGCGATGCCCCCATCAAGGATTTGGAGGGGTTGCGCGGAAGACGTTTCGCCTTCACCGATCCCAACTCCAACACCGGCTATCTAGTACCTACCTACGTGCTGAGCCGCCGGGGCGAAACTCCCAAGAGCTTCTTTGGCGAAACGTTCTTCACCAACAGCCACGACAACTCCATCAAAGCGGTGGCAGACGGCTTGGCTGACGGTGCCGCCGTGGATTCGCTGATCTGGGAGTACATCAACGCCACCAAGCCGGCCGATACGGCGCGCACCCGTATCATCGACAAGTCGCCGCCCTACGGCATCCCTCCGATTGTGATACATCCGGCGCTAAACCCGGAATTCAAACAACAGTTGCGCGAGGTGTTTCTGCATCTGCATGAAGATCCTCAAGCCACTGCCTTGCTGAAGAACATCCAGATCGAGCGCTTCGCCGTGGGCAACGATGCCATGTACGACTCTGTACGCCAAATGCAGCACGAGTTGAAGGAGAAGCGGTGATTCGTGTCGATCTGCGCACGCGGATTTTCCTGCGAGCACTAGGGCTGTTGACGGTACTGATCCTTGCAGTAACTCTCGCCTCGGGCGCGTCGAGCGTAATCCATCGGCGTGAGTACGCGCAGACCATCTACCAGGGCCAGGTCCGGACGCTAATTTTTCAGATGACGGAGCTCGTGCTGTGGGACGACCGGGTGGCGCTGGACAAGCTCATCACAGAGGTGGTGGAGAAAGATAGTACGCTAGGTTACGTCTTTCTGGAACGCGGCGGCAAGCCCTACGTGTACACGTTCTCAGCCGGGGTGCCCAAGGCGCTGCTGGGCCTTGGGCCGTTCTCCATGGAGCAGGCAACGATGACCCCTTTTCGGGATCAGGAGGGGGGGCAATGGCTCGATATTGCCCAAGCGGTGCCAGCCGATGCGGCAGTGCTGCACTTGGGAGTCAACGTCGATGTGCTGTTCTGGCAAGCCTTGGTCGGCTTGCGCGGGGTATTGGTGGCCAGCGGTGCCGCCTTGCTGGCCGGCGCGCTGTTTGCCTGGTATATCGCCAGAGCCACCACTCGGGAGGTAACGGCAGATGAGGAGGCTTTGCGCGAGAGCATGGCATTTCAGAACTCGCTGCTCGATGCGATGCCCATTCCGGTTTTCTATAAGGATCGGGAAGGGCGATACCTGGGATGCAACAGGGCTTACGAGACATTTTTTGGCGCAACAAATGATCAACTGATCGGCAAGACCGTATTCGATATCAGTCCGCGGGAGCTTGCGGAAATCTATCGCGTCAAGGACAACGAGCTGTTCGAGAGCGGAGGGATACAGCAATACGAGTCCCAAGTAAAGAACACGCATGGCGTATTGCGCGATGTCATCTTCAACAAAGCGGTTTTCTTTGATGCCCGGGGAGCCGTCGGCGGCTTGATCGGGGCGATTCTCGACATCACCGAGCGCAAGCGGGCGGAGGAAGCGTTTCAGCAGGTGAATCGTCGCAATCAAATGATCCTGGAATCGGCCGGCGAAGGCATATTTGGTTTGGATAGCGAGGCGCGTATCGACTTCATCAACCCGGCGGCACTCACCATTCTGGGTTTTAAAAAGGACGAATTGCTGGGGCAGGACTCCCACGCCGCTTTGCATCACAGCAAGCCGGACGGCAGTTCATATCGGCAAGAAGATTGCCCAATACACCATTCAGTGCTCAGCGAACTCGGGGTTCGGGGGCTGGAGGAAACGTTTTGGCGCAAGGACGGCTCCCCGCTGCCGGTGCTGTTTTCCAGCATGCCGATCAAGGAAGATGGCAAAGTCATTGGCGCGGTGGTCACGTTCCAGGACATTACCGAACTCAAACAGAAGGAAATGGCGCTGGAGGAGAGCGAAGAGCGTCTGCATACGGCCACGGAAACGGCGCGCGATGCCATGGTCATTATTGAAGGCGAGCGCGGCACCATCACTGTGTGGAATCCTGCGGCCGAAACGATTTTCGGCCATACGCGGGCCGAGGCACTCGGTCAGTCCTTGCATGAATTGCTGGCGCCGTCCCGCTTCCGTGAGACGGCACAGCGCGGTTTGTCGCATTTCTCCAGCAGCGGCGAAGGTGGCGCGGTAGGCAAGACTCTGGAACTGGTGGCCTTGCGCAAGGATGGGACGGAATTCCCCATTGAGCTTTCGCTTTCTGCCATGCAGATATGCGGGAAATGGCACGCCACCGGCTTTGTCCGCGACATCACCGAACGCAAGCGCATGGAGCAGGAACGCCTGACCCATCTTCAGTTTGTCGAGAGCCTGGATCGGATCAATCGGGCCATACAGGAAACAAATGACCTTGAGAAGACGCTGAGCGATGTGCTCGGCGCAGTGCTGGCGATCTTCGATTGCGACCGGGCGTGGCTTTTCTATCCGTGCGACCCGGATGCGCCATCGTTCCGGGTTCCCATGGAAATTGCCAAGCCTGAATATCCTGGCGCCGGGATACTAAATGTGGATGTACCGATGCCCCCCGACATGGCCCAGAATCTGCGGGAGGCTCTGGAATCTGCCGACCCGGTGACTTATATCGTCGGGACAGACAGACCCATTAACAAGGTGAGTGCCGAGCAATTTGGCGTCAAGTCGATGATGATGGCTGCTCTTTATCCCCAGTCGGGCAAGGCCTGGGCGTTCGGCCTTCACCAATGCGCTTACCCGCGAGTCTGGACAGCGGAAGACAAGAGGCTGTTCCAGGAGATCAGCAGGCGCTTGGGCGATAGCCTGACCGGCCTGTTGTCTCATCGCGACTTGCAGGAAAGCGAGGCAAAGTATCGTCGTATCGTGGACACCGCCAACGAGGGGATATGGATGCTCGGGCCGGACACCATGACCACCTTCGTCAACGCCCGGATGGCCGGAATGCTCGGCTATTCCGGCGAAGAGATGATCGGCCGGCCGGTGACGGACTTCATGTTCGGGGAGGATGCGTCCGACCATCTCAGGAAAATGGAGCATCGTCGTCAGGGAATATCGGATAACTATGAACGACGTTACCGCCGCAAAGATGGGCAGGCAGTTTGGACTCTGGCTTCTGCGGCTCCCATCTTCGACGGTAAGCATCAGTTCATGGGTTCCTTTGCCATGTTCACCGACATCACCGAGCGCAAACAAGCGGAAGAAAGGCTCAAGCGCGCCAACACCGAACTGGAGCGGCAGGCCATGGCTCTTACCCGCACCAACGCCGATCTGCAACGATTTGCCGAAGTGACGGCGCACCACCTGAAGGAACCGGCGCGGCGCCTGGCTACCTATGCGATGCGTCTAACCAAGCAATTGGGCGATCGGCTCGACGACGCCGAAGCCAGGCTGTCCCTCGAATTCATCAACCAGCAGGCGCGGCAACAACAAGCCCTGCTGCGCGACGTCGAACGTTATCTGGCGTCCGATCAGCCGCGCGGGGAGATCGAGTCGATCGATGCTTACCAGACAGTTGCCAGGATACTGGCGCGATTGAAGAATCGGATCCGCGAAGCCGGCGCCGAAATCTCGCTGGGTAATCTGCCGCCCTCACGCATCGACTTACCGCGACTGGACGACGCGTTCTCGATTGCACTGGATAACGCCCTGATTCACGGGCGCTGCGCGCACCCCTTGTGCATCGGGATCGAGGGCGAACACCAAGGTGGCAAGGTGCGCTACAGCATCAGCGACAACGGCCCCGGCGTGGAAGCGCAGTATCGCGAGAGGGTGTTTCGTGTGTTCGAGCGATTGACATCAGACGATCATGTGATCGGAACCGGTATCGGGCTGGCGATCCTGCGACGAATCGCCGAGAGTTGCGACGGGCGCGCCTGGATCGAAGAAACGCCAGGCGGCGGTTGCCGCGTCCTGTTTGAATTACCTATTGGAGAATCGCATTGAATGCCCCGGTGCCACTCTTTAACATTCTGCTGGTCGAAGACGAACGGGCGGATGCCCACCTCGTAAAAGTCGCCTTTGTCGAAAATCATATTCTGGCCGACTTGCACCACGTGGTTGATGGCCGGGAGGCGCTCGAATTCCTGCGCTGCCAGGGACCGCATTTTGCCAATAGTTCGCGTCCCGACCTGATTCTGCTGGATCTGAATATGCCGCGCATGGACGGGAGAGAATGCCTCGCCGAGTTAAAGAAAGACTCTGCTTTGTGCGATATTCCTGTGGTTGTGCTGACCACTTCCGAGGGCGAGCGGGACGTCGTTGCTTCCTACAACCTGGGCGCTGCCGGCTACATTACCAAGCCGATGGATGTGGTTCAGTTCATGTCCGTCATTCGCGATATGGGCAATTACTGGTTCGCATTGGTGCGCCTGCCCGAACACAAGAAACCCGGCACTCCTAATTGAAGATAACGATTCTGGCAATGCACCATTAGCATGAGCCACATCAAATATTCCGATCTCGTCGATATCCAAAAGCTCCAGGCTCTGCTGGAAAGGATGGCTTTTAGAATCAGCAAATCATTTATGTCAATGTCGCAGCTCCCATTCCGGGCGCCTTTGTTTTCCAGTCTCCAGCTGAGAGTGACGCTGATGACAGTCAGTGTATTCGTCGCCGGGCTGTGGGTTGCCGCGCTGCTGCTAGTCAGGCATCAAGAAGAAAATCTGCACGACATGCTCGCGGCCCAGCAAGTGACCACCGCCCGCTATGTCGCGAGAGAAATCGACAGCAAAATCCGTATGCGGCTGGAAAGCCTGGAGTCGATTGCGGCGCGCATCCCATCGCCCATCGACGAAATACCGAAGCTGGAAAGCTATCTGCAAGAGCGGCGCGCGATCTACAAGATGTTCGATTTTGGGCTGATCGTGGTCAAACCGGATCTTAGCGCTGCCTATGCTGACTTCCCGGTTCTGCCCGGTCGCCGCACCAGCAACCGGCAGCTAGCGCCGTTCGCGGATGTAGCGCGTACCGGCAGGCCCTCGGTGGGCGAACCGCACATCGGACGCTACTCGGAAAGCCCGATGGTCCCGATGGCGGTGCCCATCAAGGACGATCAAGGCCGGATGCGGGGCATTCTTGCCGGTATTACCAGCATCGATGCACCGTTCTTTCTGGAACCTCTCTCCCAGTATCGGCAGGCACAAGGCGGCAGCATTGAGATTGTCGCGCCGCGCAGTGGGCTGATGTTGGCCGGTTCGGACCGGCGCAACATTATGAAACCGATGCCTGCCGCCGGCACGGTGCCGCTGGACGACCGATTGGTGGCACAGGAAGGATCGTTAGTTGGCTTGAATGCGCAAGGTGTTGAAGAACTGGCTTCGAGCTATCGCATTTCTTCTTCGGACTGGTTCGTGATCGTCCGTTTGCCGACCACAGAGGCTTTCGCGCCAGTACGCACACTACAAGCCCAAGTGCTAGCCATCGCCGCTGCCCTGTCGCTGATCGTCGGCCTGCTCACCGCGCTGCTGGTGCGCTACGCCCTGCACCCGGTCAAACTGCTGGCGATAGATATGAATTCGATGTCGCGCGGAGTGAAGTCGCTGCATGCGCTGCCGGTGCTGCGGCAGGACGAAGTGGGTAATCTGGTCGATAGCTTCAATCGCTTTCAGGCCAGTCTGCTCAGCGAGCAGGCCGCTCAGCGCGAAGGCGAGGAACGCTTGCGCACTTTGATCGAAGCGATTCCGGATGCAGTCCAGTTCAAGGATCGCGACGGTCGCTGGCTGGTATTCAATCGCACCGCACAGTGCTCCTTTGGCCTGGAACACGTGGATTGCCAGGGAAAGAGCGACGTCGAACTCGCGCAACTGGCTCCGCCGTCCTTTCGGGATCCGCTACTCCAGTGCCGAGCTACGGACGAGTTGGTATGGCAGGCAGGCACGTTGTCGCGCGTGGAAGAGGTCATTACGCTGCCCGATGCTTCGATTCTGACCTTCGATGTGACCAAAGTGCCGCTGTTCGAGTCGGACGGTGCACGCAAGGGGTTAGTCATCATTGGCCGCGACATCACCGCCGCCCGGCGCGCAGAAACCGAATTGCAACAACTGGGTGAAGCCGTACGGCAATGCTCCGAAGCGATCATCCTGGTCGATGAAACGCTGCACTTCCAATATATCAATCCGGCGTTCGAGCGCTTGCTCGGCTACACCCTCGACGAAGTGCGCGGGCGATCGCTGTCGTTGCTGGTTCCGGACGATCCGGCACTGCGGGAGACCAACGCCATAATCCTGGGCGGCCCCTTTACCGGCGAGCGGTTACGCCGAGCCAAGGATGGTCGAGTAGTCCCGGTGTTGCTTAACATCGCGCCGATCAGGCTAGCCGACGGGCGACGGATCGGACTGGTTGGCACCATGACCGACCTGACCCACATCAAGCAAGTGGAGGCTCGGCTGGAAAGCGAGCGAACGCACTTGCGCACGTTGGTACAGACCATTCCAGACATGGTCTGGTTGAAGGATCCGAATGGCATTTACTTGGCCTGCAATCCGGAGTTCGAGCGGTTCTTCGGCGCCCCGGAAGCCGAAATCATCGGCAAGACCGATTACGATTTCGTTGCTGCGGAACTGGCCGATTTCTTTCGCAAGAAAGACCGCGAGGCGATGGCTGCCGGCCGGCCCAGCGTCAACGAGGAATGGATCACCTATGCCAGCAACGGCCATCGCGCCCTGCTCGAAACGATCAAGACGCCGATGAGCGACGGCACTGGCCGGATGATGGGCGTGCTTGGTATCGCGCGCAACATCACCGAACGCAAGCAGGCAGAAGCGGAGCTCAAGCGCTCCAACGCCGAACTGGAACAATTCAGCTACGGCATCTCCCACGACATGCGCCAACCCTTGCGCATGATCGCAAGCTACCTGCAACTCTTGGACAAAGAGCTTGCCGACCAACTCGACGACGAGAAACGCAAATTCCTGAACTTTGCCAAAGACGGGGCCAAACGTCTCGATCAAATGTTGGTTGGCCTGCTTGAATACTCCCGTGTCGGCCGCAAGGGTGAGCCGCCGGTGTGGATCGAAAGCCGCGCCGTCCTCGACGAAGCATTGCTTTTCCTGCGACCGGCAGTTGCCGAGGCGCAGGCAATCGTTCGTGTCGAAGGAGATTGGCCGCGAATTCTGGCCAGTCCCGACGAAATGCTGCGGCTGATGCAAAACCTGCTGGGCAACGCGCTTAAGTACCGAGTCCCCGGACGCACCCCGGAAGTCGCCGTGACTGGCGAAATCGTCGGCAAGGAGTGGTGCATGTGTGTTGCCGACAACGGTATAGGTATCATTCCAGACCAGATTGGACGGCTGTTTCAGGTCTTCCAGCGTTTGCAAAGCCGCGCTGTTTATGAAGGTACTGGCATCGGTTTGGCGCTTTGTCGCAAGATTGCCGAGCATCATGGTGGTAGGATCTGGGCAGAATCAGCAGGCGAAGGACAGGGTAGCCGGTTCTGCGTTGCGCTGCCACAGGGAGCATTTTGAATGCTCCCCATAACGCCTGGTACGCGCACCTGAAAAACCTCAGTGACCGGCCCTGGTGGATTGCCGCGATGGTATCGTTGGGCATCACCTTGTTCGAATATCTGCTACAGGTGCCCGACAATCGAATTGGTCATCAAGCCTTGGATCTGGGCCAGTTGAAAATAATGCAGGAAGCCATCATTGTTTTGATTTACAACCAATGCCATCGCGTTCCATACGGGCAGCTATTGATGTTTGGAGTTGATGGACAACGTGCTGATCTGAAGTCAATTGCGCCAAGCCCTTTGCGCCGATCGGCGCTTCCGGCAACCAGGGAATCAGGGCGCAGCGTGAAGAGAGCTTATCGGCCACGCGCCGGATGAACGGGATCTCGTAGTGGCCGCACTGGGCCAGCAAAGGATTGCGGGTGCCGCTGGCGAGCAGGCTTTGATTGATCACCCAGGCGAAGGGCTGAATCCCGGCGCGCAGCAGATCATCTTGCAGGCGCTCTGCCTCGTGCACCGGCGTGGCTTCCGGCAGGGTGACGATCAGCACCTTGGTGAAATCCGCGTCGCGCAGGCGCGGCAGCAGGCTACGCACGGCTTCCGGCATGTCGCCCTGAGTACGCAGGACTTCCCGGTGGTAAGACTCGGCGGCATCGAGCAACAGAATGGTGTGCCCGGTGGGCGCCGTATCGAGGACCACAAAGCCTTCCTTGCCGGCATCGACTGCCCGCGCGAAGGCACGGAACACGGCGATTTCCTCGGTGCAAGGCGAACGCAAATCTTCTTCGAGCATGGCGCGGCCATTCAGGTCGAGATGGCTGCCGGCCTTGGCGAGAACTTCGGCGGTGTATTGGGCGATTTCCGCGGCCGGGTCGATGCGGCTGACATTTAATAGGGCGATGCTTTCGCCCACCGCGGCAGCCACGTGAGCGGCCGGGTCAGTCGTCGAGAGCTGCACCGGGAAGCCGCGCCGGGCAAGCGCCATGGCGATGGCCGCGGCGACCGTGGTCTTACCCACGCCACCCTTGCCCATGGCCATGATGACCCCGCGTCCGGCCTTGGCGATTTCATCGACCAGCACGCTGAGTGGTCCAGGTAGCCGAGTCGTGGCTGCATTGGATGGAACCGACAAATTGGCCATATCCGGGTAAGCCATCAGGCGCAGCGCAGGCAGTCCCACGGTGCCTAGTGGCAGGAAGGGGGTCACGGTGCGTGGCAAGTGGCTCAGTCCTGGCGGCACGGCGGCAAGTGCCGCATTGGCTCGCCGCATCATGGCATTGGCAATGGAGTCGTCGGCGCGATCAGTGGAAAACAGGCCATTGATGGCGAGTTGCAGGTTGCTGACGCCGAGTTCAACCAACTCCGCACGGGTGCGTTCCGCCTCGCGCAGGGCCGAGGTGTCGGGGCGGCTGACGAGGATCACGGCGGTGCTGGCGGGGTCGCAGAGCCGTTCGACGGTAGCGGCATACAGCGCCTTCTGTTTTTCCAGTCCGGCCAGCGGGCCGAGACAGGATGCGCCGCTGTCAGAGGAGGCGATGAATTCGCTCCAGGCCGAAGGCAGCGTCAGCAGCCGCAAGGTGTGGCCGGTCGGCGCCGTGTCGAAAATGACGTGATCGAATTCTGCAGTGGCCTGCGGTTGGCCGAGCAGTTTCGAGAACTCGTCGAAGGCGGCGATCTCGACCGTGCACGCGCCGGAAAACTGCTCTTCCATGCTGGCAATCGCCGCAGCCGGAAGCACGCCCCGGTAGGGCGCCACCATGCGTTCGCGATAATCCCGGGCCGAAGCTTCGGGATCGATGTTGAGGGCATAAAGACCGGCGGCATCGGGGATGGCCGTCGGTTGCGCACCGAGGCTGACGCCCAGCACTTCATCCAGATTGGAGGCCGGATCGGTACTGACGATCAGCACCTGTTTGCCGGCTTCGGCCAGCGCCAGACCGGTGGCGCAGGACAGCGAGGTCTTGCCCACGCCGCCCTTGCCGGTAAAAAATAAGTGGCGGGTGGTCGCCTTGGGCAAGCTCACGACGAAGTTCTCAGCAGCAGCCGGATTTCGGATTGCAGGCACCGGCAACCACCCTGATGCGGGGTTTCTCCGCGGTCGTCAGGGTGATGCCCAGCTTCTGAACCAGCTGGATGCGCGAAGGATACATGCCGGTGGAAACGATGTGCCCATCGACCAGCAATATCGGCAGGCGATCCATCCCCGCTTCCATTTCCTTGACGATCGCGGCATTGCCGGCGAAGGCCTGCGGTTCCTGGGACAGGTTGTAGCGCTTGACCTGAATATCATGCTCTGCCAGCCATTGCAGGTCGGCCGAGAACTGGACCAGTACCGGGTCAACTTCCACACCGCAAACGCCGGTCGAACAGCACATCGCGGGATCGAAAACTTCGAGCTTCTTCATGGCATTTCCTCTCTTGTTGCCAGCCCTTGCGTCCTACCCATGACTGGGTAATTGGGCTGATGTCGAAACAAAATACTTCCTCTGAAACCATAGCGAGACATTGACCAAACCGATCATTACCGGCACTTCGACCAGGGGTCCGATCACCGCCGCAAAAGCGACACCCGAGTTGATGCCGTAAACCGCCACGGCAACCGCGATGGCCAGTTCGAAATTGTTGCTGGCGGCGGTGAACGAGAGGGTGGCACTCTTTTCATAACTGGCCCCGAGGCGCATGCTCATGAAGAACGAGAACACGAACATCACCACGAAGTAGATCAGCAACGGAATGGCGATGCGCACCACATCCAGCGGAATGCCGATGATCAGCTTGCCCTTCAGGCTGAACATCACCACGATGGTAAACAGCAGCGCGGCCAGGGTGATCGGTCCGATCTTCGGCACGAAATGGGCGTGATACCAATCCTTGGTGACAAAGCGTAGCATGATCACGCGCGTCAGCACGCCGGCTATGCAGGGGATGCCCAGATAGATGAAGACACTCTCGGCGATCTGCCTGATCGAGATATCGACCACCGAGCCGGACAGCCCGAAGAACGGCGGCAACACCGTGATGAACAGCCAGGCATAGACACTGAAGAACAGCACCTGGAAAATCGAATTGAAGGCCACCAGGCCGGCCGCGTACTCGGTCGAGCCCTTGGCGAGCTCGTTCCAGACAATCACCATGGCGATGCAACGCGCCAGGCCGATCATGATCAGGCCCACCATGTATTCCGGCTGGTCCTGCAAAAAAATCAGCGCCAGTGCAAACATCAGCAGCGGCCCGACGATCCAGTTCTGCACCAGGGAAAGGCCCAGCACCTTCCAGTCTCGAAATACGTCGGGCAAATCCTCGTAACGCACCTTGGCGAAGGGCGGGTACATCATCAGGATCAGTCCGACGGCAATCGGAATGTTGGTGGTGCCAACCTGGAAACTGTTGATGAATGCCTCGATGCCTGGCACGAAGAAGCCAAGCCCAACCCCGAGCGCCATCGCTGCAAATATCCAGACGGTCAGGTATCGATCAAGAAATGAAAGCCTTTTTGTCAGGGTACTCATGTGTAGCCCCTAGCGGACGGGTTTTGTGCTTGCGCGACGGCGTTTCGCCGTGCTGTTGGCAGCCATGGTCTTGGGCAGACAACTGCCGCCGTTGCAGCAGTTCTGGGTCAGGAAGGCGAGCAGGTCGTCCATCTCGGTGTAATCGGCGGCGTAATAAATGAAGCGGCTTTCCTGCCGCCCGGCAATCAGCCCCACCCGGCTCAGATGCGCTAGATGGAAGGACAGCGTGGCCGGCGCCAGAGCCAACTCTTCGCCGATGACGCCGGCGCTGAGGCCCTGCGGTCCGGCTTGCACCAGCAGGCGAAAGACGCTGAGACGCTTTTCGTGTCCGAGTGCGGCAAGTCGCGATGTGGCATCTTTTGTTTTCATGTTTCGAGTATTGTCGAAACGACAGGCAAAGTCAAATAATGCTTTTTCGTTGACCCCAAGGGGATTGCGAGATCCGTCGATCCGGCACAAGGCAGAGAAATACCGGTATTCGATTGTCGTGATCTATATGGCATTGGCATGGCGCAATGCAGCGAGTTTGTGGAGTGGCAATGCTGTCGCGATCACGCCGTGCCAGCCCGGTGTCGACCGGCAAGAGACGTTCGGCCTTCGACGCCATGACAGTCAGCGATCTGGGGTGGAGCCGTTACTCGCTAATTTTCTGCGAACTGCGGCTCTTCGGCCATAACGGCGGTTCGCGATCGATTGAAGAACAATTCTGAGCAGCAGCTTCGAACGTCTGCTTACCGGCAAGCCGTGGGTCCGCACCCGACCCACACCGGCCGGTCGATCCCTCAGAAGTTCAAGGACAGGTTACTGAGCGAAGCAGTCACCCGACGCGGCAACCGACAGGTAGAATCCTGCTTTGTCTAGTTCACTGAACTTGAGATGACTGATGGGCATCTTCCTGCGATTTCTGTTGCTGGTTGCTTCCATTTCCTGTGGTCTTGCGTATGCCGCCGACGGCCGCAACCTTGGGGTACGAGCGACCGCAGTCCGCGTTGCCCTTGTTATTGGCAATTCATCCTATCCCGGTAGTGCCGCCCTCAAGAACCCGGCCAACGATGCCACAGACGTTGCCGGAAAGTTGAGAAGACTGAACTTCAACGTCACCCTTAAGACGAATGTTGGCCTGAAGGAAATGCTCCGCGCCCTGACTGCGTTCGGTGACAAGGTGCAACAAGGGAGCGAAGTACTCTTCTTCTATGCTGGGCACGGCATGCAGGTGCATGGCAAGAACTACTTGATTCCTGTCGACGCGGAGATCAAGAGCGAAGGCTCAGTCAGCAGCGAGGCTGTTGATGTGGACCAACTTCTCGATAAATTAGCTCAGGCCAGATTGTCAATCGTCATTCTTGATGCATGCCGGAACAATCCCTTCGAGCGACGTTTCCGTGGCAGCGGCCAGGGTTTGGCACAGATCAATGCGCCCACGGGGACATTGATCGCCTATGCAACGGCACCGGGCAAAGTGGCCTCCGACGGCGAAGGGCGCAATGGCCTATACACGTCGGAACTGCTGGCCAGCATGGACGTTCCTGGGATCAGGATCGAAGATGTATTCAAGCGCGTCCGCTCCAATGTGGTCAGGAAGAGCAACGAAGCTCAGATTCCGTGGGAATCCAGTTCCTTGACTGGCGACTTTTTCTTCATGACAACCGGAGTGGAGAGCGCCCCCGCCATGCAGGCTGCTTCATCGCCATCCGACCCCACGGCAGTCGAACTGGCTTACTGGAATGGCGTCAAGGACAGTCGCGACACCGATGCTTTCAAGGCCTATCTGGACCAATATCCTGATGGGCGATTCGCGTCGCTGGCCAAAGTCAGGATGCGCGAGCTGTCGGGCACCCCGCCGGAGGATGGGCAACGCACAAGTGCTACTGATTTCCTGGAAGGCATGTGGGAATACCAGATGCCCGACAACTACGCCCACGTCCAGGTGTATTGGAATCCCAAGGCGGCACAGTACGAAGCCATCTTGATGCACCACGGAAAGATTTCCCAGTGGGTGGGCTTCGTGATGGGCGAAGTGGTGTGGAAGGCCAAGCCGACAAGTGACCCCAAGCGCTTACAAGAAAGCCAGTTGACCCGGGTTGGCTCCAATGGCGTTTCGATCAGCCAGCAATGGCTGGAGGGCGAACTCCATCTCGATCGTTCCAGTCCCGACGAACTCGTAACCTCGTTCGGGAAGCTGAGACGCATCGGGCCAGGTTCCGGTGCAGGTACCCAGACGGCCGGTCGACAGGAAAAAGGCGTGGTGGAGAGAGCTTTAGCCGGCAGGTGGGTCGCGCAGGACGGAGCAATATACCAATTGGCTCAGGATGGTACCCGGCTGACGCTGAGAACCGATAGCCGTCCGATATCCGATGATGAGGTTCGCTCCACCTACACCCTGGTCGGCAACGTTCCGATCACCCAACCCAACCATGCGGAATTCCATCTGCTATTGGATGGCAAGCGATTGAGTGGCAGCTGGAATCGCGCGCCGATTCCAGCGGAAAAATGCATCGTTCCCGCCGCCACCTCTCAGGTCGAAGGCGAGTTGAAGGACAGGGAAGGTACGATGGCACTACGCTACGCGCGGACGAGCTACAAAGCCGCGACCCAACTGGCCCTTCTGGGAGACGATACTTGCTCCGGGGTGGCCACTCTTGGCACAAAAACCGTCGAAGACGTTCTTTATGGTCCTCTTGGGCGAGGCGGAATTGGTGGAAGTATCTACGGACTAACCTCGTGGTGGGATGGCGGCATGTCAGCGATCAAGTTCGGCTGGCAGGGGCGTTTGGGTATCCGAGTCCAAGAAGGTTCTTCGGCGTATCTGGCGGGATTACGAGATAACGATGAAATCCTCGCTATCGATGGCGTATACCTAAAGAACCTCACTGCTGGCGAGGCGATGGTACGACTGCATGGTGAGCCGCTCAGCAGCGTCACATTGGAAGTGAAGCGCAAAGACGAAGCAGCACCCGTTTCCTTGAAGGTTCAGCGAGTCGAGTGAGCTTAAGCAGGTACCGATCGCTAATTGAAGTGGTTCGAAAGAAAGTGAGGCTGATCGTCGTCAAGTGTGCGGCCCATTGCAGACTGAAGTCCCACGCCGGATGAAGGTCCGTTTTGGCTGAGTTGCGGTAGATCGCTATGTTTGTGCGAAGGTCAGCTATCCGAGGTGCTGCTGACTTTCAATTCGCAGATTCTGGTGACCAGCGACAGACCTCACCTGGCCGAACTGAGGCAGTCAGTTCGGACTGCCCAAGGCGCTCATTTTCAGCGCTGGATCGCACAACCAATTATCAATCACGAAGATCGGATACCCAAAAATACTCAGGCGGCCAGATCGAACACCAGCACCTCGGCATCGGTGCCGTTCGCGAGCGTGATCCGTCGTTCAGCTTCCAGCATGATGGCGTCGCCGCTGCCGATGCGCTGGCCATTGACCTCCAGCGTGCCGCGCACCAGATGCACATAGGCTTTGCGGGCCGGGTCCAGTGCGAGCTCCGCAGTCTGGTCGCCATCGAACAGGCCGGCGTAGACCGCCGCATCGGCATGAATCGTGACCGAGCCCTGCGCCCCGTCGGGCGATGCCACCAGCCGCAGGGTGCCCCGCTTCTGTTCGGCCGGAATGGTTTTCTGCTCATAGCTCGGCGCGATGCCGTTCATGTTCGGCTCGATCCAGATCTGCAGAAAGTGCGTGGTCTGGCCTTCGGCGTGGTTGAACTCGCTGTGCGTCACGCCGCTGCCGGCGCTCATGCGCTGCACGTCGCCGGGCGGGATGCCCTCGACGTTGCCGATGCTGTCCTGGTGCGCCAGCTCGCCCGACAGCACATAGCTGATGATTTCCATGTCGCGGTGACTATGCTTGCCAAAGCCGGTGCCCGGTGCGACGGTGTCCTCGTTGATAACGCGCAGGTTGCCCCAGCCCATGTGGACCGGGTCGTAATAGCCGGCAAACGAGAACGAGTGATAGCTCTTGAGCCAGCCGTGGTCCGCGTAGCCGCGGTCTTGCGATTTGCGCAGGGTAATCATGGATCGGCCTCCTTTTCCTGTCAGCTTGCCAGTCGTCGATAGATGTCGGCGACCTTCAGCGGCAGTTTCTTTACATCGTCCAATACCGTGTAGCCTGCAGCCCCGTACATGTGCGCCAGATAATCCGCGCCATGCCGGTCGATCGTGATGCAGTAGCTGCGCACCCCCTGTTCGCGCGCTTCCTGCAAGGCGCGGCGGGTGTCCTCGATGCCATAGTGACCCCGGTATTCGTCGCCGAAATCGTCCGGGCGGCCGTCCGACAAAGTGACCAGCAGCCGGTGGCGAGCGGGCTGGCGCAGCAACAGCCGCGTCAGATGGCGGATCGCCACGCCCATGCGCGTGTAATCCTTGGCTTCGACTGCCGCGATGCGGGCGCGCACGGCATCGTCATAGCGCTCGGCGAAATGCTTGATGCGGTAGATGTCGCAGCGGGTGCGCGTCCACCCCGAGAATCCGCAAATGGCATAGGCATCGCCGAGCGACTCCAGCGCTTCGCAGAGCATCACCAGCGCTTCGCGCTCGGCATCATTGACCCAGCCTTTGGTCGAGCCGCTCATGTCGACCATGAACATCGCCGCCAGCGAGCGCTGGTTGCGAATCCGCTGGCAGAACAGGCGGGCGGAAGGCTCGCAGCCGGCCCTGCGGTCGCCCAGGGCATCGACCATGGCGTCGAGATCGATCTCCTCGCCTTCGGGCTGCCGCCCGAGCATGCGATTCTCGCCGCGCAGCATCTCGAAGCGCCGGCGGATCTGGCGGATCAGGGCAGCATGGCGCGCCTTGACGGCGCCGACATAGTCGGCCGCGCCGGCCGGCACATCGGCTTCGAATACATGGCACCAGTCGTGCCGGTAGGCCTTGCGCCGGTAATCCCATTCATCATAGCGACAATCCGGTTCGAGTTGGCTGGCGAGGGTTTCGGCATCGCCCTTGAGCGCGGTGGCCTGCCAAACTCCCGGCCCGGCCGGAAGCAGGCACTCCGGCGGCACTTCACCGAGATCCTGCAGCAAGGACTGCGCCGCCGCACGCGCTTCGGGCGGCAAGGCAGACACTTTTTCGGCTAAATTGATTTCTGCCGCACCGCCTTCCGCAGCCAGTTGAGCCATGACCTCATCGCGCTGCCCCGGATGGCCGGCGCTCCCCTTGAGCGCATGAATCGCTCGACTTAGAATTTCCTTGTGCCGGGCAATTCGCTCGGCACGCACGCGCAAGGCTATTGCCGGATCGATGCGCACGGCGTGCGGCAAGTGCGGCGCCTCAGCGCTCCCCCGCATGCATTCGGCCAAGCAGGCCAGCGTGTCGGCCAGTGTCGCATCTGCTTGGTAGAGGCGTACCAGCAGTGGCTCCAGTGACGGCGGCCAGAGGCCGCGCACGGCGGCAATCTCGGCGCCGAGACCGGGCAACTCGTTGGTAACTCTCGCTTCCAGACGCACCGACTCGAGCGCCGCCAGCCATTGCAAGGCGCGTTCCTGATCCTCCGTGCCCTGCCAAGGCGCCAGCGCCGCATCAAGGTCGCAGTGCGCCGAGCCGAAGGTGCCGAAGCGCGCTTGCGCCCAGAGCATGGTCGCCAGAGTCTTGTAGAGCTTGCGGTTGGCCCCGGCCTGCGGCTGGGCGTCGAGCTGTCCCGGCAGATAGAGGGTATCCGTATCGGTCCAGGCATCGGCGCCGCTGGCGCTGATACTCAGCCCCAGCGGACGGCCGGAAAGGCCTTGCAGAAACCGTGACAGCCGCGCTTCGATTTCGGCAAACTTCACGACCGGCCTGTCGCCGTCCAGCTTGAGGCGAAAACCCTCAAGATCACGCAATACTTCCATCGCCGCGCGGCCGCCATCGCGGTCGAAGGCATCCAGGCCGGCCAGCACCCAGGCGTCGAAACTCGCGTCGTCGAGCATGACGAATGCTTGGGGCGCCAGGGTGGCGATCAGGTAGCCGATTTCGGCGTAGGTCTGGGCGGCGACGGCCACCCAGTCGAGGAGCTTTTCCTGTTGTACCCGGGGTAGCGCCTCCAGGCCCTCGGCAATGCCGGTAGCGGAGCGATGCGAGTGAGACGCGAACAGCACGGCGTCGAGGCGCGCCTCGAGTTCGGCGGCGAACAGGCGTCGCTCGCTCACCGTCTTCGGCAGAGCTTAAAAGACGGCCCGGACCAGGTCATCGAGCGTGTCCGTCATGTCGGCGTCATCGCTGAGCGCGCGCGCCACGGCGGCGGTACAAGCCTGCTCGGGTGCGATGCCGGCCGCCATGAGCTGCGCCGCATGGATCAGCAGGCGTGTGCTGGCGCCTTCGTCCAGCCCGGCCCCCTTGAGATTGCGGGTCAGTTCGCCGAGCTTGACGAGTCGTCGCGCAATGTCGGCATCGACGCCGCCTTCGCGGGCCACGATGCCGGCTTCGACCGCAGCTTCCGGATAGTCGAAGTCGAGCGCGACAAAGCGCTGCCGCGTGCTCGGCTTGATTTCCTTCAACACGCTCTGATAGCCGGGGTTGTAGGAAATCACCAGCATGAAGCCGGCCGGAGCCGGCACCAGTTCGCCGCGCTTGTCCACGGCCAGGACTCTGCGCGCGTCAGCCAGCGGGTGGATCACCACGATGGTGTCTTTGCGCGCCTCGACAATCTCATCCAGATAACAGATGGCGCCGGCACGCACGGCGGCGGTCAGCGGACCGTCCACCCAGACTGTCTCGTTGCCGACGATCAGGTAGCGGCCGACCAGATCGGCCGTGGTCAGGTCGTCGTGGCAGGCCACCGTGACCAGCGGGCGTTTCAGGCGCCAGGCCATGTATTCGACAAAGCGCGTCTTGCCGCAACCGGTCGGTCCCTTCAGCAGCACCGGCAAGCGCTGGGCATGGGCGGCCTCGAACAGGGTGACTTCCTCGGCTATCGACTGATAGTAGGGTTCCGTGTCGATGTGCGCGAGCTGCGTGGCAAGAGCTTCCATGCGTAGGCTTACTCCTGATCGCCGTACATCTCACGCTCTTCGCGCGCCATTCGGTCGGCAGCTTCGGTTTCCAGGCGGCGCTGTTTTTCCACCAGACGTTCGCGGCGCTGCTCCACCGAATCAGCATGTATGGCAATCGACATTTCGCCGAACAATACCTGGCGCAAGAAACGGAAAGCGAACAACATCAGACCCTGGTCGTCACTGAGTAGCTGGGATTTCTCATCCTCGGCAAACGCATAGACCTCGTTGAAGCCATCGCTGGCCACAAAGCCGCGGAACCGATCGAGGTCGTAGCAGGCCATGAAGAACAATTGCCGGCTGCGCTGCGAGGGTTTGCCGATGCTCGGACCCGAAGACTTCTTCTTCAGGATCAGCTGACGCCAGCCGCGCGCGAGTTCGTCGTATTCTTCGAGCCCCTGCTCGCTGCGGTATTCGTCGATGCTCAGGCGGCGCGGCTCCTGGTGGCCGAGGCAGTGATCTTCCTTGACCAAGGCATACGAGTCCCGATCCACATACTCGTCCTGGCGCCGCATCGACAACAGCGCGACCGGATAGTAGCGGCAGGCGGTGGGACGGTCGGCGTAAACGCCGCATCCCTCGGGCTGCATGAACTGGCAGGCGGTACCCCCCTCAACCGGACGCAGCTTGACGCCGGCAATGCTGTCCAGCTCCATCTCATAAGGCAGGGTGTGCTTTTGCAGGAATTCCGTGGAGCTGATGCCAAGCCGCTGCTTGAGGCGCAGGATATCGTAAGGTGTCAGGGAAATGTCGATATTGCCGCAGCAAACGTTCCAGCAGGCGATGCCCTTCCTGCACTGGAACTGGATGGTCTTGCCGCCATCGAAAGTTTCGGGCAGGACGGGGCTGGTTGGAAACGGGGCTTCGGATGGGGTCATGGATATTCTCGTCTAAAAACGCACCGGGCGCCCCAAGGGACGCCCGGCAATTACATCACAAAACGGCTTGCGCGTTAAAGCTTAATGCGCGGCGGCCTTGAACAGCTTGGACTTGTCCACCAGGTCGACGTGCTTGCGCTTGAAGCAGGTCCACTTGTGGGTGGTCTTGTCATACACCGAGTTCACGAAGCAATGCCAATTCTTCTCGTCCACGAAGTTCTTGTCGGTGCGATAGTAGAAGCCCGGATAACGCGACTCTTCGCGGAACTGGATGTGCTTCATGTGCGCTTCGGCGGTGATGATGCGATGGTAATTTTCCCAGGCGCGCAACAACTCATGCAGATCCTTGGCGCGCATCTTCAGCGCGTCTTCCTTGAGCAACTCGAGCTTTTCCTCGGCGACCGCCAGCATCTTGTCGTTGGTGTTGTAATAAGTAGAGCAACCGGCGACATATTCGTCCATGATTTTCTGCAAACGCATCTGCAGCATCTTGGGCGTAATGTAATGCGGATTGACGTCGATCGCCGTACTGTAGTCCTTGTGCTCAAGGAAGGTGCGCACCGGTTTGTAGATTTCCTCGGCCAAAGCTGCGGCGGTGGTCGCCAACTCGGGCTTGTAGTCCTTGTGGTCGACCGCATACTTGACCATCGCCTTGGCGGCCAGGCGGCCTTCGGCATGCGAGCCGGAGGAGAACTTGTGGCCGGAAGCGCCGACGCCGTCGCCGGCGGTAAACAAACCCTTGACCGTGGTCATCGAGCGATAGCCCCAGCTCCAGCCGCGCGGCAGATGCGCCGGCACGCCGTCATATTCGCCGTCGGCGGCAGTCGGTGCGCCGAGATCCTCGGGACCGGATACCCAGATGCCGCAGCAGCCGGAGTGCGAACCGAGCAGATAGGGCTCGGTCGGCATCAGCTCGGACATCTTCTTTTCCGGCTCGACGTTTTCGCCGACCCAGATGCCGCACTGGCCAACGCACATGTCGAGGAAATCTTCCCAGGCTTCGGCTTCGAGGTGCTTGACTTCCTTTGGCGTCAGCGTCTCGCGCAAAACGGCCAGCGCCGACACGGTGTCCATGTAGATCGGCCCGCGGCCTTCCTTCATCTCGTGCAGCATCAGATGATTGCGCAGGCAGGAAGCGGGCACGGCCGCCTGCCCATAGGGCGGATAGTCGTTCAGCATCTCCTTGTTCCTGACCATGTAGTCTTCGCCATAGGCGTTGATCGCCTTGGCCTTGAACAGCAGGAACCAGGCGCCGACCGGCCCATAGCCATCCTTGAAGCGGGCCGGCACGAAACGGTTTTCCATCATGGTCATCTCGGCGCCGGCTTCGGCGGCCATCGCATAAGTGCTGCCGGCGTTCCACACCGGATACCAGGCGCGCCCCGCGCCTTCGCCGACGGAACGCGGCCGGAACAGATTCACGCAGCCGCCGGCGGCGAGCAGCACCGCCTTGGCCTTGTAGATGTGAATGGTATTGTCGCGAACCGAGAAGCCGACTGCCCCGGCAATGCGCGAGGGATCGTTCTTGTCATTGACCAGCTTGACGATGAAAATGCGCTCCTCGATGCGCGCCAGGCCCAACGCCTTCTTGGCGGCCTCGGCGACGATCCACTTGTAGGATTCACCGTTGATCATGATCTGCCACTTGCCCGAGCGCACCGGCTTGCCGCCGTCCTTGAGCGCCGGGATGCCTTCGCGCATGGCTTCGGCGCCATCGTGGCGGACGCCATCGGTGTCGGTTTTCCAGATCGGCAGGCCCCATTCCTCGAACAGATGCACCGAGTCATCAACCACCCGGCCGAGATCATAGGCCAGATCGTCGCGGGTAATGCCCATCAGGTCATTCGAGATCATGCGGGTGTAATCGGCGGGATCGAGATCCGGACCGATGTAGGTATTGATCGCCGAAAGGCCCTGGGCGACAGCACCGGAGCGGTCCATCGCGGCCTTGTCGACCAGTTTGATCTTGAGTTCGGTGCCCGATTCGGCCTTGACCGCCTCGGCCCAGCGCATGACTTCGTAAGCGGCGCCGCATGAGGCCATGCCGCCGCCGATAATCAGAATATCGAGTTCTTCCTCGACGATAGTTGGGTTGTCGAAAGTTCCTTGGGCCATTTCATTCACTCCTAAATAAGCTTACTTGACGCGGATCAGTTCTTCGGGCTTGCCGGTGCGATAGCCGTTCATCGTGGTGCCGGTAAACATGCCGGCCGTGCCGAGCTCGGCCAGCTTCGGCATGGGCTTGCCGCCGAACGGGTCGACGGAACCTTCCGAGGTGGTGCGAATCGGAAACTTGAAGCGCTTCAGCGTACCGTTCCTGAACTTGACGGTCCACATGATGGTATCGGAACCGCGCAGGGGCTGAACCGAGCCGCCCAGCGGCACGATGTCGGCATAGTGGCGAACTTCGATGGCATTCTGTGGGCAGATCTTGACGCAGGAATAGCACTCCCAGCACTGTTCCGGCTCCTGGTTCCAAGCTTTCATGGCATGGCCGGTCTCCGAACCGTCCTTGTCCAGTTTCATCAGGTCGTGCGGGCAGATGTACATGCAAGCGGTCTTGTCCTGGCCCTTGCAACCGTCGCATTTTTCAGTGCGTACATAGGTTGGCATTGTTATTACTCCTTAGGTGATAACGACAAAAGCGAAACCTCAATGTGCTGGATGTCCGGATAACTTCACTCCAACTTTCTCATGCTCGGCCATGCCGGCGTAATACGCACGCAAGATCTCCAGGACTTCCGGACGACTGAATTCGCTCGGCACGGCCTGGGCTTTGGAAAACGATTGGAATCGGCCAGAACAGTTCTGGCCTGAGATCTTTGTCGCCATGCGGATTAACCAATGCCACCTTGCCCACCCCCGCGCATGCTGGTATCTGGGCGAGGAGATTAGCATTTTGCTATGGGGTGACTAATCCTATTTGTTTATTGGAAAATAAACGGGGCGAATCAGAACGGTTTACTTATCAAAACTGAATCTCTGGCAAATCGCGTAGGAGCTTCATGAAAGACACCGCCGCCGCAAGCCGGACAGTATTACCAGCCCAGACCCTGTAATCTCGGCGACGGACAAGGGCGCAGCCGATGAAGTCGTTCCGCTTTAAATTCTCTATCGCTAGGGCGATAGAGGAACGAAGCTCATCCAAGCGCCGCTTTCGATGGTTTTCGGCGCCACCCTCCGGCCTTGATAGAAAATCATAAGGTTCCGGCCCTCCGCAACCCGAACGATTTCGTTTTTTGCAATCGAAATGGTTGTTGTCGCACCTTTGGAAATAAAGATGCGCGTGCCTTCAGAAGAATCCTGGCGTTTCTTCCTAAACAGGACCGACGGCTCTTTGCTAATCACCGAGACAACGCCCGCTGGCTTACCCGGATTGACCCCTTGCACCACGACCACCTTTTCCGGATCCATTTCGGGATGATCTGAGGGGGAAGCTTGCGCAACACTTGTGGTGGCCGCATCTGGGCTTGGCGCAAGGGGAACTGCATTTTCAGCAACACCTCTCGAACCATCCTGCAGCCCACCGCTTGCCGCGGACGCGGACTGCGCCGCCGATGGCTCGTTCATAGAGGAACTGGCCCTGAGTGCATCGCCAGTAACTATTGGCGTAATAGGCGCCGGATCTCTGCTTGCCAACATGACTGCGACCACGGCAATCAGCAGGGTAACGGCCCAGCCGAGCTTACGCGCATACCAAACCCGGTAATTACTGCCGACCGGTGCTGCATTGGCGAGTGGCATGTCGGGTTCTTTGGCAGCTGATGGTTCTGAAACTTGAATAAACCGTTCCTGCTCTAACTGCTCCCTATCCATTAAACCTCTTGGGATTAGCAATCCTTCGATAGCTCCACCTGCATGGACTTCAATTACCGAGTAGAAAGCGTCACCTACAAGACTTGCTCCCGGTCGAATTTCAATTGACCCCGATGAATTCGCAGGTCCAGAAACTCGTCCTCCCACGACGATGTGAGGGACGCTGATTGTGCCAGTCACATTTCCCGACTGACCCACGACAACCGTTCCGTTGATATCGGCGTCGCACGACACATCGCCGAGGACGTCCCCCTGAATGCGCAGAACACCCGTGAAGGAAATATTACCTTCAACGCGCACACCAGCGCCGATCATGGTATCGGTGCGGCTCTGCGAATATCTCGCGCTATTACTCTTCCTGGACAAAAGATTCGCCTTTTTCACGAACCAGAATGCATCATGCCTAGAGACACAGTCCGATGACCACCGGCTTCGTCGCGGGCCGCATCGAGTGCAAGCTTGGCAACGGGGCACCAGCCATTCGGTGCGCAAAACCATCGACACGACACACCGGGTAACATCCGTGCAATACGGGTCCGCTATCTTTCTTGCTTCTCCTGCTTCCTCTGCTGGGCTTCCGTAGCTTGTCGCAGCTTCAGTTCGCGCAACCGGGCATCGACCTGCGAGTGCTCGTAGAAATCTCCGTCGCTGTCTTTTTGTGCAAACTGCAGCTGGTTGATTGCCTCCAGCAACAACCCCTGCAACACGTAGGCCTCGGCCTGGGCGCGATGTTGCTGGAACCGCATACCCAGGGCGGAATAGGTTTTGGCTTGTAGCCCGCGCATGTAATCATCGCTCGGATATGCCAGCAAATCGTCCGCGCTTGCCTTCAAAGCTTCCTGTGGCTGGCCGGCGGCAAGCAAGGTATCAACCAACGCATAGGCCAACCCGCGTTCGTGAGGGTAGCGCGCCAGCGCCTGGCGCAGAATCTTCAAGGCGCCCGCCAGGTCTTTCTGGTTCATCCGCAGATCGGCGGCGAGCGATTCGATCATCGCCGAGTTTGCCTTGAGGCGACGCAGTTCGACCAGTTCGCGTTCGGCGGCAACGAAGTTTCCGGCACGCGACTGGGCTAGCGCCAGGCCATAGCGCGTGGCGATCTCGCTGGTGAACTTGCGTTCGCGGAGTTGCGCTCCAAATTCCTTCACCGCATCCTGTGGCGTTCCATCGCTCGCCTTGAGCTTGGCGCGCACCAGCAGGAATTCCAGCGTATCCGGTACCTGCCGATAAGGCAGTTCATGAATGCGATTTTCCATGTCGGCGATGCGTTCGGAGGTCAGCGGGTGGGTGCGCAGATACCCCGGCGCATTGTTCTCGTAGAGCCGTCCAAATTTTTGCAGGCGCTCGAAAAAAGCTGCCATGGCGCTAATATCGAAGCCCGCGCGCTCCAGCAATTGGATACCGAGGCGGTCGGCCTCGCGCTCGAAATCGCGCGAATAGTTGAGTTGGTTCTGGATCCCGGCGGCCTGGCCGGCCATCAGGGCGCCTTGCGCCACGTCGCCACCGGAATGGCTGCGCGATGCCAGAATCGCCACGGCCAGGGACAGCAGCATCGGCAGACTTGCCTGGCTTTGCACGCCCAGTTGACGAGCCAGATGGTGCTGGGTGACGTGGGAAATTTCATGCGCCAGCACCGACGCCAGTTCCGATTCCGACTGTGCCGCCATGATCAGACCGGTATGCACGCCGATAAAGCCGCCAGGCATGGCAAACGCGTTGAGTGTGGCGTCGCGTAGCACAAAGAATTCGAAATCCTGGCGTGCTTCGGTGCTTTGCGCGACCAGGCGCGATCCAAGCTGATTCAGATAAGCGCTGATCTCCGGATCGAAAACATAGCTTGGCTCATGCAGGCGAATATCACGCATGATGGTAGCGCCGACATGTTTTTCCATCGCAGGCGAAAAATCGGCCTGAGCCACCTCACCCAGATCCGGCAAGCCTTCAGCCAACGCGAGCGGCGCCAAACAGAGGAAAAAAAATAAGGTCCTTAATCGCATGTCGTCTATGATAGCTGTTTTGAACTATGATTTTTTGGAGATGACTGTTGATGAAATCGCCATTGACGCATTTTGATACTGCCGGACAGGCTCGCATGGTGGATGTCGGCGGAAAAGCCAAAACCCGGCGAATCGCCCGGGCGATCGGCAGCATCACGATGCAAGCCGAAACGCTGGCGCTGATTCAGGCCGGCAGCGCCAAGAAAGGCGACGTACTGGGCATCGCCCGCATCGCTGCGATCCAGGCTTCCAAGCGCACGACCGAACTGATTCCGCTTTGCCATCCACTGGCCCTCACCCGCGTCGGGGTCGAATTCAGCATCGACGAGAAACATCCACGTATCGCCTGCGAAGTGACTGCCGAAACGGTGGGACGCACCGGCGTCGAGATGGAAGCACTGACCGCGGTAAGCGTCGGGCTGCTTACCATCTATGACATGTGCAAGGCAGCGGATCGCGCCATGCGCATCGAAAATATTCATCTGCTCGAGAAAGCCGGGGGCAAATCGGGACACTGGATGGCAACCGAATAATTTGTCACTGGTAGCGCAATGCGTCGATCGGCTTCATGCCGGCCGCCTTGCGCGCCGGATACCAGCCGAAGAAAATGCCGACCGCGGCGGCCACCGCGAAGGCCGTGACGATCGACGACACGGTAATGACCACCGCCATGCCGCTGATTTTGTTCACCAGCAGGGCGCCGCCGACGCCGAGGGCGACGCCGATTAGGCAGCCGATGATCGAAATGATGATAGCTTCGAGCAGGAACTGCAGCAGGATGTCGTTGCCGCGTGCGCCGATGGCCATGCGGATGCCGATTTCGCGGGTGCGTTCGGTAACCGATACCAGCATGATGTTCATGATGCCGATGCCGCCCACCAGCAGCGACACCGAGGCGATAGCGCCGAGCATCAGCGACATGACCTGCGCGGTTTCGGCGGCGGTATTGGCGGCGGCGGTAAGATTGCGCACCGAGAAGTCGTTGTCGGCGTTTTCGCGGATGCGATGGCGTTGGCGCAGCAGTTCATTCATGGATTTTTCCACTGCCGGCATAGATTCGGCGGATTCGGCTTGAACCATGATCATGCGCACGGTGCCAGCGAACTGGCTGCCAAACAGTTTGCGCTGGGCGGTAGTGACCGGAACAATGACGGAGTCGTCTTGATCGCGGCCGTCCAGACTTTGTCCTTTCTGTGCCAGCACGCCAAGAACCACATAAGGACTGTTTTTGATGCGGATGGTTTTGCCGACGGCGCTTTCGTCGCCGAACAGATTCTGCACCACGGTCTGCCCAAGCAACGCCACGCGGGTTGCCGAACGAATGTCGGAATCGGTGAATGGAAAACCTTCGGCAAGCCGCCAGTCGCGTACAGTAAGGTAGCTTGGCGTGCTGCCGATAACTTGGGTGCTCCAGTTGTTGGGGCCGTATACCATCTGGGCGGTGCCCGACGACGAGGGCGCCACGGCACTCACCGATGGCAGTTCTTCGATGGCTTGCGCATCCGCCAGGGTCAGGGTCGGCGCGGCGCCACCACCCATGCGCAAGCCGCCGGAAGTGGTCGAGCCGGAAAGTACGATGAACAGGTTGCTGCCCATCGAGGCGATGGACGCCTGCACCTGCTGCTGCGCGCCCTGCCCGACGGCCAGCATCAAGATCACCGCGCCGACGCCGATCACCATGCCAAGCATGGTGAGGAAAGTACGCAGCCGGTTGGCCCCCATCGCCAGCCAGGCTTCGCCGAGCATGGCAGAGATCATTTCCTGCCTCCGGCAGGATGGTCTCTGCCATGCTCGGCTAGGTTAGGGCACCCCCTCCCAACCTCCCCCGCCGGGCGGGGAAGGTGACTAGTAAGCCCCGCCCTTGGGGCGGGGAAAGAGGAGTTTGTCACGTGGTCGCCTCCAGGTGTTGAGGTTCGGCATGAGCCACCGGGCCGTCATAGACGATGCGTCCATCCGCCAGGCGCACCAGGCGTTGGGCATAGGCGGCAATATCCGACTCGTGAGTCACCAGGACGATGGTGATACCGTCGCGCTCGTTGAGTTCGGTGAACAGGGCCATGATCTCCTGGCTGGTGTGCGTGTCGAGGTTGCCGGTGGGTTCGTCGGCAAGGATCAGCTTGGGCTGATTCACCAAGGCGCGGGCAATCGCGACGCGCTGCTGCTGGCCGCCAGAAATCTGATTGGGCCGCGAGGCGCGGTGGGTGGCGAGACCGACCTTGGCCAGCATCTCGTTGGCCCTTCTCAGCCGCTCGTCGCCGGGCGTGCCTCGGTAGATCAGGGGCAGAGCGATGTTGTCCTCGATGCTTGCGCGCGGCAGCAGATTGAAACCCTGGAAGACAAAGCCGATCACCTGATTGCGCAGATGCGCCAGTTCGTCGCGGTTAAGGGCGCCAACATCGCGGCCGTTGAGCCGATAGCTGCCACTGGTGGCAACGTCGAGGCAACCGAGAATGTTCATGAAAGTGGACTTGCCGGAACCCGATGGGCCCATGATGGCAACGAACTCGCCCGGCATCACCGAAACCGAAATGTCCTTGAGCACCGGCACCGGACCGGCGTCGGTTTCATATTCCTTGTGGAGTTGTTCGATGCGGATGACCGCATCGGCCGTGCCGCTCATCAGAACAATCTCATCCCGGGAGCACCGGGTGCCTTGGTAGGCGGCTGCCGATCTTCGACGATCACTGCGGCGCCCTCCTTGATCTCGCCGCCGGTAACTTCGGTGTAGCGATTGTCGGTGATGCCGACGCTGACGCGCACAGCCTTCGGCTGTCCATTCTCAAGCACATAGACTGTCCCGCTGGGACCTTCACCCTTGCCCTTGCCGTCCTTGCGGCCTTCCGGTGACTTTTCTGCGCGCGGCTTATCCGGACGAGGCGCGGCATCAGCTGGGCGGAAACGCAGGGCGGCATTGGGCACGGTCAGCACGTCCTGGCGCTGGGCGACGGTGATATTGACATAAGCCGTCATGCCCGGCATCAGCACCTGATCCGGGTTGTCGACGGCAATCACCACATCGTAGGTGACGACGTTCTGCTGTGTGGTGGGATTGAGCCGCACCTGTTTCACGGCGCCGCGAAAGTTGCGGTTGGGAAAGGCATCGACGCGAAAGCTGGCTGGCTGATCGACCTTGATATTGCCGACATCCGCTTCGGCGAAGCTCGAGTCAATCTGCATCTTGCTCAAGTCCTGGGCGATCTTGAACAGGGTGGGGGTCTGGAAGCTGGCCGCCACGGTCTGGCCGATATCGACTTCGCGCGAAACGACGACTCCGGAAACCGGCGAGCGAATCACCGAATACCCGAGGTTGGTGTTGTCCTTCAGCAACTGGGCGGACACCTGCGCCACCTGGGCGCGAGCGGCTTCCAGGGCCTGCACGCTGGTGTCGAGTTCCTGCCTCGATATATATTCCTGACGAAATAATTCACGCGCACGCGCCGCGTTGGCTTCGGCGAGTTTCAGCTGGGAACGGGCGGCAGCCAGACTGGCGCTGCTCAGCTTGACCTGGGCATTGTAGAGCGCCGGGTCGAGCTCCAGCAGTTTCTGTCCCTCCTTGACGTGGTCGTTGAAATCCGCGTACCACTTCTTGACGGTGCCGGAAACCTGGGTGCCGACGTTGACCAGCACCACCGGATTCAGGGTGCCGTTGGCCGAGGCCAACTGGGTCAGGTCGCCGCGTTCAACAACCATGGTGCGGTAGCGGGCCTGGTTGTCCTGAGCGTGGGAGTTGTCCCAGAAATAATATCCGCAAGCGGCAGCGAGCAGCAGCGCGATGCTCAAGGTATATCTGTTAAACAGCGACTTAAACGGTTTCATGACGGACACATTTCCTTAGAAGGAATCACTTAGCGGCAGTTTGAAGCTCGCTGACATCCAACTGGCCCATGGCCTGGGCCAGAGCGGTCTTGGCGATGCGCCAGTTGTAAAAGGCCTGGATATTCTGCTGACGGGCGCTGGCCAGCGCGCTCTGGGCGTTGAGCAGCTCGAGAATGCCGCCGACGCCGGCCTTGTAGCGGCCTGCCGCCAGCTTCTCTGATTCTTCGGCGCTGGCGAGGAGATCCGCGCTGGCGCGCAGGGCTTCAGTGCCGGTGATCAGCGCGTAATAAGCGCGCCAGACATCGAGCGAGACCTGCTTGGAAAGCTGGTCGAGTAGAGCTGTCTTGGCTTCCAGCTGCGCCTCGGCTGCCTTCACCCGGTAGGTGGTGTTGTAACCCGTGAACAGGGGAATGTTCATCGAGATGCCTAGGGTATTGCCGCGCAAGGCAGCGCTTGAACCGTTATCGCTGTAGTTCCGGGTGGCGAAAAGTGCGATGCTCGGCATGCCGGAGGCATTAACTGCGGCGATATTGGCGTGGGCCGCCTTGACCTGGGCCTCGGCGGCGGATAGATCGGGCCGGGCACGTTTGGCCTCGGCGATCAGCTCGCTGATGTTGCGTTCGAAAGCGCCACTCGAAGCGATATCCGCCGGCGCTGCAATGGCAGGGGCGCTGTTGGCGTCGAGACCCATGACATTGGCAAGCACGCCGAGGGCGGTCTGGGCGTTTCCCTCGGCCTGGATCAGCGTTAATGCCGCCTGAGAAGCGGCGGTCTGTGCCTGCAGGCGATCCGCCGGCGTGCCGGTGCCGACTCGGTAGCGCGCTTCGGCGGCTTTCAGACTTTCCTGACTGGCCCGCACAGACTCGCGGGCTGCAGTCGCTGCGGCCTCGACGGCATAGCGCTGATAATACGCTTGGACAGCCGACAGGAAGACGCTCTGCAGCGTTGCATCCTGAGTCGCGGCGAGCGCGGCCATGAGTTGGCGAGCATTCTCCAACGTCGCCTCCCGACCGCCGAAATCGTAAAGCAGATAGTTGGCGGAGAGACTGGCGGAGGTCTGGTTATAGGTAAGCTGGGGACCAGTAGCGTTGCTGCTGTTGCGGCTATGGGCAGCGCTGGCGGAAAGCGTGGGCAGAAAGGCGCTCTGCGATACGCCAAGCTGGGCTGCCTGGATCCGTGCGTTGACCCACGCCAGCCGGGTTTGCGGATTGTTGCAGAGGGACGCTTCGACGATATCCGCCAAGGCCAGTGCCACGCCATCCGGAGTTTTCTGGCAGGGCATGCGCAATTTGCCGCCACGGCTATCCCCCGGTCCGGCCGCATACAGCGCACCGGTATTGAATGGATCGACCTCGGCGCCCGCGACCTTGCCGGCAACAGCAGCCAGCAAAATGCACGCCCCGCAGGCAATGCCCACGGCTGGCGGAAAAAGCGCGGCGATTCTGTTTGCCAAGCCGGTCGACATGGAACGAATGATTACAAACGATAGTAAAGCCGGCAAATAGCATATCACCTATAATCAAACAGGCTTGCTGTCGAGATGGTTTTATATCGTAACAAAATATCTCAGTGAGTCATCCTTGACCCGTAACAATCATGGCCAACGAAATTGAACTCAAGCTAGCCCTGCCCGTAGCGGCGCAACGCCAGCTGCTGCGCCAACCGATCTTGCGCAAGGCTGTTGCTAGACAGTCCCAGCATCTCGTCAACCTCTATTACGACACGCCCACCCTTGCCCTGCACCAGCAAGGCATCGCATTGCGTTTGCGCAAGCAGGGACGCATCTGGCTGCAAACCGTGAAATGCGCCGGCAGTTCCGCTGCGGGACTGACTACTCGACCGGAATGGGAAACGCCGTATGCGGGGCATTTCGACTTTTCAGCGGTCGATACCAAGCCCGTGCGCCGCTGGCTGGAACGGCCGGAGCAGCGCGATCGCATTTCCCCTCTGTTCGAGACCAACTTTCGCCGTACCACCTGGCGCTTCGAACCCAGAGCCGGCTGCGTCGTGCTGCTGATGCTGGATCGTGGCTGGATCGCCGCCGCTGGAAGACTCGAAGCGATTTCCGAGGTGGAAATCGAACTGGCTGGTGGCGAAGACAATGACGATGGCAACGAGAGTGGCAAAGTCAGCGAACTGTTCAAGCTGGCGCAAACTTTGGGCGAACGGCTGGCTCTGGTGCCAGCCATTCTAAGCAAGGCCGAGCGCGGCTATCGACTGTACCAGGGCATGCGGCTCACGCCGCAAAAAGCCCGGATCGTGCCGTTGGAATCCACTAGCGTCCCTCTGGCGGCGTTCCGCAAAATCGCCCTGGCTGGCCTCGAACATCTGCAAGGCAACGTCGACGGCGCCATCAACAGCGACGACCCCGAGTTTATTCACCAGATGCGGGTGGCGACGCGTCGACTGCGCGCCGCGCTGCGCCTGTTTGCCCCACGTCTGCCGCCGACGCTGGCGGAGGAATTACTGCCGGAATTGCGCATCCTGACCACGCGGCTCGGTCGCGCCCGTGATCTTGACGTGCTTCTGACCGAGATCGCCGCGCCAGTCATGCACGCACTGCCCGGCGAACCGCGCTTGGCCGTGCTGGCTGGCGCAGTGACCGACCAGCAATACATTGCTCGCGCCGCTGCCGTGCGCCACCTGCAATCGATCGCCTACGGCCGATTGCTGTTGCAGGCAACTGCGCTCCTGCATCGCGCGCCTTTTTCCGTTGCGATCGACCCAGCGCCTGCCGCCGGCGAAACGCTTGCCGAATTTGCCGCCGCGCGACTCAAACGCCTGCGCAAGAAAGTACTGGCGCTGGCCGCGGCAGCCTCCATCGACGATCCGGTCTCACTGCATCAGTTGCGCATCGGCATCAAGCGGCTGCGCTATGCGCTGGAATTCTTCACCCCACTGGCCGCCGCCAAACCGCTGCAGCGCCTGCTGCTGCAATTGACCCTATTGCAGGACGAACTGGGGCAACTCAACGATCTGGCGAATGCCGGCCTGCTGTTGATGCATTGTGCCGGCGACGATCACCGTCTGCGGGAAGCCGTTTCGTTGGTTGGCGGCTGGCACGCCTCGCACTATAGCGCCCTGCTGGCATGCATTCCGGGACGGGTAAAAAAACTGGTGCGGCTGAAACTGCCGCGCCTGGCTTGAGCGAGTGCAATTGTGAGTGCGCAGCGCAAGGCCCAAGACAAGACAATGGAATTGTTGCTCTGGCGCCACGCCGAGGCAACCGAAGCCGATACCGGCCAGCCTGACC
Source organism: Sterolibacterium sp. (assembly GCA_028713555.1). Taxonomy (GTDB): domain Bacteria; phylum Pseudomonadota; class Gammaproteobacteria; order Burkholderiales; family Rhodocyclaceae; genus JACRAR01. Next base: position 64,719 of record JAQTOA010000002.1, read on the forward strand.
AAGAGCGCCGTCTGACTGCTCGCGGCGAAAAACAAGCCCGCCAGATCGCAAGCTGGTTGCGCGAGCATCATCAGAAACGCTTGCGCATACTGGTCAGCCCGGCTCAACGCTGCCAGCAAACCGCGCACGCGTTGGCTTTACCATTCGATGTCGAACCGAGTATTGGAACCTCGGCGGCGGCTGCCGACCTGCTCGCCGCTGCAGGGTGGCCCCCTGGCAGCGGATCGCACGACAACGCCGTGCTGCTGATCGGTCACCAGCCAACGCTTGGCCGCCTCGCTGCGCTGCTGCTCTCCGGCCAGGAAGCCGATTGGGCCATCAAGAAAGGCGCATTGTGGTGGTTCTCGATTCGCATTCGCGAAGGCGAGACACAGACTGTGCTAAAAGCGGTGGTCGGTCCCTAGCGGTTAAAATACTCGCATTGGCTTCAACGTTCCTTCGAAGGGTTCTGGGATGAAAGCATTGATAAGCGGAGTCAGCGGACAGGATGGCAGTTATCTTGCCCGCTTGCTACTTGAGAAGGGCTACGAAGTCATCGGCACCTCACGTGACGCTATGGTGGCTTCGTTTGGAACCCTTGAGCGCCTGGGCATTCGTGACCGCGTCGAGACGGTATCCATGGCGATTAACGATTTCCGCAGCGTCCTAAGCACACTTGAACGCCATGCTCCCGATGAGATCTACAACCTTGCCGGACAGACCTCCGTCGGCCTCTCATTCGAACAGCCCCTCGAAACCATGGAAAGCATTGCCGGGGGCACGTTAAATCTTCTCGAAGCAATTCGCTGCGTCGGCCGACCGATACGTTTTTACAATGCCGGATCTGGCGAGTGTTTTGGGGACACGCAGGAGCCGGCCAACGAAGAAACACCCTTCCGGCCGCGCAGCCCGTATGCCGTCGCCAAGGCCTCTGCGCACTGGCTGGTACGCAACTACCGGGAGGCCTACGATCTTTTTGCCTGCAGTGGCATTCTTTTCAATCACGAATCGCCGCAACGCCCTGGACGCTTCGTGACCCAAAAGATCGTCAGCGCCGCATTCCAAATTGCTGCGGGTAATGGCGAAAAATTGCGCCTCGGTAATATACGTATTCAGCGCGATTGGGGTTGGGCGCCTGATTATGTCGAAGCCATGTGGCGCATCCTGCGCATGGAAAAACCGGACGATTTTGTCATCGCCACAGGACACACAGTCTCTTTGGAGTATTTCATCGCCAAAGTATTTGAAAACTTCTCTCTCGACTGGAATGAACATGTCATCACGGACCCGGGCTTGTTTCGCCCATCCGATATTCTCATCAGCCGGGCCGATCCGGCCAAAGCGCAAAACGTTCTTGGCTGGAGTCACCAGGCCAATATCGATGATGTCATTCTGCGCATGTGCAACGCCGTGCGCGGCAACGTTGCCAAGATCCCGGCGTCCCCCTCAATAAAACACGAGAGATTCCAAAAATCGACCGGTAGGGGAGTGTAATTACTGGCCGGTTATTCTCGGACGCTCTTCAAGAAAAGTCCAGGTGCGCGTGATGTCCACAACGTCGTAACTGCGCTTCAGGTCCGGAGGAAAGGCGGCGAAGGGCGCGCTCATCTCCACGATCCGGCGTACCGCCTCATCCAGACCCTTGTGCCCGCTGCTCTTCTCGATGCGCAGGCCGGCAAGCGTACCGTCGCTGTTGATGCTCACGGTGACCACCAAAGGATCGTAAGCGAGATTTTTCGACAACCTGGGATAATTCATACTGCCGATGCGTTCGATCTTCAGCCGCCAGCCTTCACCATAGAAAGCCAGTTGAATGTCCTTGGGATCTCTGCCCAAGATGCTTCCCCGCCGTGACCGAGCGGCTTCTGACGATTCCCTGGCGGGCAAACCCGAAAGCCCGCTTCTAGCCATGTCGAGCGCTCGTCTGGCAAGATCGCCCCCCTTATCCGTCACTTGCCCTGCTCCTTCTTCCTTGCCACCCTCGGGCTTTCCGGCTGCCACGTTGGGTAAACTCCTGGTGTTGCGTTCTGCGGCCTGATTCCTCTCGGCGGCAGCCCTCTCAGCCAGCTTAGCAGCTTCCATCTGGCGTTTTCGCGCCATGGCCTCTTCCTCAGCGCGCTTTGCCATGATTTCTTCCCTGGCCCTGAGCTCAGCGGCCTGCTTAGCCTTCTCCGCTTCGATGCGCGCCTGGTCTTCGGCTTTCTGGCGCGCCAGGGTATCTTCTTTAGCCTTGGCTATGGCCGCTTGCTGCGTTTTTTCCGCTTTCTCTGCTTGAATTTGCGCTTGGTCTTCTATCATTTTCTGCTCGATGGCCTGCGCTTCCTCCGCCTTCTGCTTGATAAGCTGATCGTTCTTGGCTTTTTCTTCTTCCAGCGTCGCCTTCGCGACATGCTGGCGCCATGTGCTTTCTTCGTCTGTGCTCAGCACCGCGATGCCTCCTTCGGGCACCTCGGTCTTGGTTACTTCCGCCGCCGGTTCTGCAACGCGCCTCTTTTCCCCAGCTTCCTGCGGTGGCAACGCAACCTTGGTTTCCCCAATGCTGGCAATAGCCGGTTCGCGCGGCACGGGCAGCTTCGGCGGCGCGGATTTTCGTGTTTGCAGCGGTCCGCTGGAAATCACATTTTTTCCGAACACATGTTCGGTAAGCTCATTCGGCGCCGGAATTTCTGCCGGTGCCTGACTACGCAAGATCGCATTCAGCGTAGGAATGCTCGTGATGCGTGCCTCTCCGACTATGCCGAACCACGGCATGCCATTCCCGTATTCCCCGAACTGCAATGAAATGACTAATACATGGAGCAGCAGGCTCAGCAACAGGGCCTTGCTGAAGTTGTCCTGCCTGGTTGTTCTTGAGATGCTAGCCGGCTTCCCCAGTGCTGAAGCAACGGAGTGTCTCGCCCCAGCTGTTTTCCATGGAAATGACCAGGAATTGGACACGATCAAACAACCAATGACAGGAACAAGCGTGGTCAAACGTTAAAGAGAAAATTCATCACGTCGCCATCCTTGACAACATAATCCTTCCCTTCCGCGCGCATCTTGCCCGCCTCCTTGGCGCCCTGCTCGCCGCCACAGGCGAGGAAATCTTCGTAGGCAATCGTCTGGGCGCGGATGAAACCATGTTCGAAGTCGGTGTGGATCACGCCGGCAGCCTGTGGCGCCGTGTCGCCGACATGGATGGTCCAGGCGCGCACTTCCTTGACCCCGGCGGTGAAGTAGGTCTGCAGGCCGAGCAACCGGTAAGCGGCACGGATCAGGCGGTTCAGCCCTGGCTCTTGCTGGCCGAGATCGGCCAGGAACTCCAGCTTCTCATCATCGGCAAGATCGGCGATCTCGGCTTCCAGTGCGGCGCACAACGCCACCACCGGTGCATTTACCTTGGCCGCATAGGCTTCCACCTGGGTTAATAGGGAATTGTCATGGTAGCCCTGCTCGTCGACGTTGGCGACATAGAGCACCGGCTTGGCGGTCAGCAGGCAAAAAGGTTTCAGCGCCGCCCATTCTTCCTTCGACAGATCCATGGCGCGCACCGGCATGGCACTGTCAAGTTGCGCCTGGCATTTTTCCAGCACCATCACGATGCGCGCGGCTTCCTTGTCGCCGCCGGAGCGCGCCTGCTTGGTATAGCGAGAAAGACTTCTTTCGACGGTGGTCAGGTCAGCCAGCGCCAATTCGGTCTCGATCGTCTCAATGTCGGAAAGCGGGTTAACGCCGCCGGTGACATGCACAATGTTGTCGTTCTCGAAACAGCGCACCACATGCACTATGGCGTCCGTCTCGCGGATATTGGCGAGAAACTGGTTACCCAACCCCTCGCCTTTCGAGGCGCCCGCCACCAGGCCGGCGATATCAACAAATTCGACGATGGCGTGCTGCACGCGCTGTGGCCTAACCAACACCGCCAGTGCGCTAAGCCGCGCATCGGGCACTTCGACAATGCCGACATTGGGCTCGATGGTGCAGAAGGGGTAATTGGCCGCTTCGATCCCGGCCTTGGTCAAGGCGTTGAACAGGGTGGACTTACCGACATTGGGCAGGCCGACGATACCGCACTTGAGGCTCATGATATTTCCATTCTATAGCAGCCGCCTCGGCGACTCACAAAACTCCCCTCTCACCCTTGGGGAGAGGGGCTGTGGGGGAGGGGGCCGGCGAAGCCGGTTTGGTGTTCAGTTTCAGCATTGCTGCCGGCCAGTCGCCACGCGCCAACCACGGCCAGGCGAGCAGGGCACGCTCGAGCGCGTCATCGAGCGCCCCGCGCTCTTCCTTTCGTGGCGGTTGCAACACGTAGTCGACTACCGCGTTGCGATCACCTGGATGGCCGATGCCGAAGCGCAAGCGCCAGTACTCCTGGGTGCCGAGATGTGCCGTGATGTCCTTGAGGCCGTTATGCCCGCCCAAACCACCGCCGAACTTCAGCCGCAGTCCACCGGACGGCAGGTCCAGATCATCATGCACCACCAGTATTTCGTCCGCTTCGATGCGGTAGAAATGCATCAGGGCCTGCACTGCCTGTCCCGAACGATTCATGAAGGTCTGCGGCAATAGCAGCCAGATGCCTTCAGGACGCGCTTGCGCCACGCAGCCGTGGAAGCGCGACTCTTTCGCCAAGCTGATGCCGAGTTTGCGCGCCAGGCACTCACAAAACCAAAACCCGGCGTTGTGCCGGGTTTTGGCGTATTCGACTCCAGGGTTGCCGAGTCCGACGACTAGGCGCGGCGGCCGTGGCGTGTTTGACACGGCCTGGGCCTGGGTCAAATTACTTCTTCTCGGCTGGCGCCGCTGCAGCCGGTGCCGCAGCTGCAGCTGTTGCTGCCGCGGCTGTTGCCGCCACTGCCGCATCCGCCGCCTCATCGGCAACGCCACCCCGTGGGATGATGATCGACACAACCACCGGATCTTCGCCTTTGTGCACCACCGCTTCGACACCCTTGGGCAAGTTTAGCGCGGAGACATGAATTGAATGGCCGGCGTCGAGATCCTTGAGGTCGACCTCGATGAACTCGGGCAGGTCGCCCGCCAGACATTTAATGTCAAGTTCAGTTTGCACGTGCGAAACGATGCCGCCACCCTCCTTGACGCCCGGCGCAATATCGGCGTTGATGAAATGCAAGGGTACCTTGATGTGCAGTTTGTGGGTGGCATCGACGCGCTGAAAGTCGAGATGCAGCACCTGGCGCCTGAACGGGTGCATTTGCACGTCGCGCAGGAGCACGTTCTGCTTGGCGCCGGCGACGTTCATGCTCAGTACGGAGGCATGAAAGGCTTCCAGCTTGAGCTTGTGGTAAATCTCGTTGTGATCGATGTCGATTGCCTCGGCAGGCTTGTCGCTGCCATAAACTACGCCTGGGACTCGCCCAGCCTTGCGCAGGCGGCGGCTCGCTCCGGTGCCCTGCAGGGTGCGCACTTGCGCGTTAAATTCAATTTGCATTACTAGACACTCCTCAATAAACCCCGCCCGCGACCAGGCTGGGTTGGTTAACGCCGCGACTGACAGGGTTTCCGGTCTGCCGCAGCAAAAAAAATCATTCCATGAACAACGAGGATACCGAATCCTCATTGCTGACCCGCAACATGGTCTCGGCCAGCAAACCGCCAATCGAAACCTGGCGAATGCGCGGGCAGGCACACGCCTCCTCGCGCAACGGGATGGTATCGGTGACCACCAGTTCATCCAGTTCGGATTCGGCTATGCGCGAAATCGCCGCGCCGGACAGTACCGGGTGCGTGCAATACGCCAGTACTTTATTCGCCCCTTCCTGTTTCAGTGCCTGTGCCGCCTTGCATAGCGTGCCGGCAGTATCCACCATGTCGTCCACGATCACGCAGGTGCGATCTGCCACCTCGCCGATGATATTCATCACTTCGGAGACATTGGCTTTGGGACGGCGCTTGTCGATGATGGCAAGATCGGATTCAAGATGCTTGGCCAGCGCCCGTGCCCGCACCACGCCGCCGACGTCAGGTGAAACCACCACCAGGTCGTCGTGACGCTGTTTCCAGATATCGCCAAGCAGTATCGGCCCCGCATAGATATTATCGACTGGGATATCGAAAAAGCCCTGGATCTGGTCGGCATGCAGATCGACCGTCAGCAGGCGCTGGACACCCACTGCCTGGAGCATGTTGGCCACTACCTTGGCAGCAATCGGAACGCGCGCCGAGCGCGGCCGGCGATCCTGTCGCCCATAGCCAAAGTAGGGAATAACCGTCGTGATGCGTCCGGCCGATGCGCGCTTCAGCGCATCGACCATGATCAGCAGTTCCATCAGATTGTCATTGGTTGGCGCGCAGGTCGATTGCAATACAAAAACATCCTTGCCGCGCACATTCTCGAGAATCTCGACGCTGACTTCGCCATCGGAGAAACGCCCGACCAGCGCACGGCCAAGTGAGATACTCAGGCGTTTGACCACTTCGGTCGCCAACTTGGGGTTGGCGTTACCAGTAAACACCATCAGGCTATCGTAGGCCATCTGTGTCTCGCTCGATATGCATTATGAAAAAATTAAAAACAGCGCGGAGAGGCGGGGTGCACCTCTGTAGCAAGGCTGAAAGGAATCTTGGCTGGGGAGGAAGGATTCGAACCTTCGCATGCTGGAATCAAAATCCAGTGCCTTAACCAGCTTGGCGACTCCCCAACTCAACGGTTGCCCACAAGCCGCCGAAGAAGCGCGGCATTTTCCGGCTTTTCGCCACCCGTGTCAATTCGAGCCTGTGTTATTGGCGTGTTTGGTTATGCAGTCAGTATCCAGTAATACAGGTTCTTATTCGGTTGGCAGCACCCACGACGGCTTGCGTTTTTCAAGAAACGCACTCATGCCCTCCCTGCATTCTTCAGAGGCGCGTGTCCGGGTGGTGCGTTGCGCCGTGTCTTCGATCAAATCGGCACTGACCGGCCGCGACGCGACGGCGCAAATCACTTCCTTGCACTCGGCCAGCGCGTTCGGGCCGTTTTTCAGTAGGGCATCGGCGATTTCTCCGATGGCTTCGTCAAGCGCAGTCTCATCAGGCACGATCTCATGCACTAGGCCGATCCGATAGGCTTCTGCCGCCGCAAAACGCTCGGCGGTAAGCATGTAGCGCCGCGCATAACGCTCGCCGATGGCGGCGATGACGTATGGGCTAATCACCGCCGGGATGACGCCGAGTTTGACTTCGGACAGAGCGAATTGCGCGCTATAGGTGGCGATAGCGATGTCGCACGCCGCCACCAAACCGACCCCGCCGCCGTAGGTCGGTCCCTGTACGCGGGCAATCGTCGGTTTCTTTATCTGTGCCAGACGGCGCAGCATTTCGGCCAGCGTGCGCGAATCGTTCAGGCTGTCTTCCGCCGAAAAGGCGGCTGCCCGCTTCATCCAGTTAAGATCGGCGCCGGCGCAGAAGATCTTGCCGGTGCTGGAAATCACCAACAGACGCACCGCGTCGTCGTTCTCCATCATGTCGATGGCGTCGATCAGTTCGACAATCAGCGCATCGTCGAAAGCGTTATGGCGTTCGGGGCGGTTTAGCGTAAGTATGCCAACACCGAGATCAACATCGGTAAGTATGTTCTGGTACATGGTTCCTCCCTGAAGCCGCCCCAAGGAGGAACGGCAATAATTTCTTGAGCGAAGCGATCAATCTTCAGAATCCGCCGGTCTGCAACCACTTTTCAATCTGCGGCAAGCGGTCGGCGCCCCAGAACGGTTCGCCGTCGACAATGAAATAGGGAGCACCGAACATGCCCTTAGCAATCGCGCCGTCGGTTTCGGACTTGAGGCGTTCCTTGATCTCGGGACTGGCGACAGCCTTGGTCAGGGCATCCTTGTCGATGCCAAGGCCGTTGGCGATCTCCTGTATCACGGTAAGCTCTGAAATGTCGCGTCCTTCCATCCAGTAGGCGCGGAATATGGCGTGGGCGAACTCGCGCGCCTTGGCGCAATCTTGCCCGTGCAGCCAGTAGTAGGCACGCGCCGCCACCACGGTGGCGAGCGGAAATTTCACCGGAAACTTGAAGGGATGGCCATAGAAACGCGCCGAGCGCGAAAAGTCTCGAAGCGAGTACTCACCCTTCAGGGGCACTGTTACCAGCAGCGGCAGGCCGGTCTTCTGGAAAGCCGCGCCGAGCATCATCGGCCGCCATTTGACCCGGCGCCCGTATTTCGCCGCCAGCTCATCGATCATTTCACTGGCAAGATAAGAGTAGGGCGAGGAAAAGTCGAAGTAGAACTCAATGGGTTCGGCCATGGTTTTCTCCTAGGCGGTTGGAGCCGTTCTCAATTGATCGGCGCAAATCGTTTCCTATTCTAGGGTAAGCAGCAAAGCATTAAACCAGTTCGATACCAACGGCCGTGGCTTCGCCGCCGCCGATACACAAACTGGCAACGCCGCGACGCTTGCCATATTTTCTCAACGCGCCGATCAGGGTGACGATGATGCGTGCGCCGGAAGCGCCGATCGGATGACCAAGGGCACAAGCGCCGCCATGCACGTTCACCTTGTCGTGCGGCAGCTTGAGATCATGCATTGCCGCCATGGTCACCACGGCAAAAGCCTCGTTGATTTCCCAGAGATCGACGCTGTCGGTGCTCCAGCCGGCCTTCGCCAGCAATTTCTGCATGGCACCAACCGGGGCTGTGGTAAACCAGGCCGGTTCGTGGGCATGAGTGCTGTGGGCAACGATGGTGGCGAGCGGATGCAGCCCCAGCTTCTCGGCCGTGGAGCGACGCATCAGCACCAGCGCCGCGGCACCGTCGGAGATCGAGGAGGAATTGGCCGCGGTTACCGTACCGTCCTTGCGGAAGGCGGGTTTGAGGCTGGGAATCTTGTCAAGCTGGGCCTTGAACGGCAGTTCGTCCTTGTCGATAACGGTGTCGCCTTTTTTTCCGGCGATGGTGACGGCAGCGGTTTCCCAGGCGAAGGAGCCGTCCGTGTTGGCCTGTTTGGCGCGGATGGTCGAGGCTATCGAAAACTGGTCCTGGGCTTCACGGGTAAAGCGATATTTGTCGGCGCATTCCTCGGCGAAGGTACCCATCAAGCGCCCTTTCTCGTAGGCGTCTTCGAGCCCATCGAGAAACATGTGATCGAAAACCTGGCCATGGCCCATGCGGAAACCGCCGCGAGCCTTGGTCATCAGGTAGGGCGCATTGGTCATCGACTCCATGCCGCCGCCGACCATGATCGTGTTGGTCCCGGCCAGCAGCATGTCGTTGGCGAACATCACGGCGCGCATGCCGGAGCCGCACATCTTGTTGATCGTAGTACAGCCTGCTGCCAACGGCAGGCCGGCGCCGAGGCTGGCCTGGCGCGCCGGCGCCTGGCCCTGACCGGCGGGCAGCACACAGCCCATGATGACTTCATCCATCTGATCCGGTTTCAGCCCGGATCTTTCGACGGCCGCCTTGATGGCCGCGGCGCCAAGCTGGGCACAGCTGAGGGGGGCAAAGTCACCCTGGAAGCCGCCCATTGGGGTGCGGGCGGCGGAAACAATGACGACGGGATCATGATTCATGGCGATACTCCGGTTGGGTTAGATATATCTTCTGTTCAGAGAGGTTTCAGAATTCAGCTCATCATCCCAGGCTTCTGCAGCCAACTCATTTTCTGCTTGGTACCTAAAGGGGATAGAAAATGTTGCAGTGCGGCATGGCGGAGTAGAATAACAGGATTTCGTGCACAGCTGAACTCCAAAAGCTGAGCTTAGCCCCCCAACCATTATGCAGATCAGCTTCCCATTCGAGCAGTTTCCCCTCCCTGGCACCGTCCGGGAAATCGCCGAAGGCGTGCTCTGGGTGCGTATGCCGCTTCCTTTCGCACTCGACCATGTCAATCTCTGGCTGATTCGGGATGGATCCTGCTGGACTCTGGTAGATACCGGAATCGCCCTCGATGACGTGAAGAATTGCTGGCGCCAATTGCTGCCCGCCTACTCCTTGAGCCGCCTGATCGCCACCCATTGTCACCCCGACCACCTCGGCCTTGCCGGCTGGCTGGCGCACGAGACCGGCGCACCGCTGTGGATCACCCAGGGCGAATACCTTACCGCGCAAATGCTCTATGAGCAGATTGGCAGCTATAGCCGCTCCGCCTTACTTGCGCTGTTCCACCGGCATGGCCTGGACGAGAGCCGCACGCAGGCCATGGCGAGGCGCGGCAATAGCTATAAAGGCAACTCGTCTGAAGTGCCTGCCACATACACCCGCCTGTTCGGCGGCCAGCAACTCGTCATCGGCGGACGCGACTGGCGCGTCATCTGCGGTTACGGCCATTCGCCCGAACACGCCGCACTCTACTGCGCCGAACTGAACCTGCTGATTTCCGGCGACATGCTGCTGCCACGCATCACCACCAACGTTAGCGTCATACCCGCAAGTCCGGACGGCAACCCTCTCGCCCTGTTTCTCGCCTCAATCGACGACTTCAAGCCGTTGCCCGACGACACGCTGGTGCTGCCCTCTCACGGTAAACCGTTCCGCGGCCTGCATCAGCGCGTCGCCGAGTTGGTCCGACATCACGGCGAACGGTTAAGCGCGCTGCTGGCTGCCGCCGGCCAGCCCAAGACCGCCGCCGAACTGATGCCGGTGTTGTTTGAGCGCACGCTCGATGACCCGCACCAAGTCTTGTTTGCCATGGGCGAGACAATCGCCCACCTGAACTTTCTGGAACACAGACAGCAATTACAACGCATCAATACCAAAGACATTACCCGTTTTGTGAAACCGCAAAAATAGGAGAATTTCCATGCCCGCCCCAGAAACCCAGGAAGATCGGATTCCCGACCCGAAGGAAATCGCCAAGACCTTCGCCGAGGTGGCGCAGCGCGCTTCCAGGATGATCGTCGATCACACGCAGCGCCAATTGAAGCATGGTATCAGCAGGCCCACCGACGAGTTAGGCATTGCCCAGGCGTTCATGGACATGATGGCCAAGATGCTCGCTAACCCTTACCAGATGGCGCAGGCGCAAATGAACCTGATATGGGACTATTTTTCCCTGTGGCAACATTCGATGATGCGTTTTTCCGGCATTGATACCACACCGATAGCCATCCCGGCCAAGGGTGACAACCGCTTCAAGGATGCCGAATGGGAAGAGCATTTCCTGTTCGACTTCATAAAACAGTCCTATCTCATCACGGCTCGCCACATCCACGACACAGTCAGCAAAGTCGAAGGCTTGCCGGACAACGCGAAGAAGAAAGTAAATTTCTTCACCCGCCAGTTCATTGATGCCCTCTCGCCTTCCAACTTCGCCATCACCAACCCTGAAGTGCTGCGTGAAACACTCAACAGCCACGGGCAGAACCTGCTCAATGGCTTCAACAACCTGCTGCGCGACATCGAGGATGGCGATGGCCAGTTGCGCGTCAAGATGGCCGATCCGAACGCTTTCGAGGTCGGACGCAATGTCGGTACCACGCCAGGTAAAGTGGTATTCCAGAACGACCTGATCCAGCTGCTGCAATTCAATCCGACCACCAAGGAAGTGCTCAAGCGTCCGTTGCTGATCATCCCCCCCTGGATCAACAAATATTACATTCTCGATCTGCGTCAGTCGAATTCGTTCATCAAATGGGCAACCGGACAGGGCCACACGGTGTTCGTCATTTCCTGGGTGAATCCGGATGCCAAACTGGCATTGAAAGGTTTCGACGATTACATGACGGAAGGTTCCCTGGCCGCGCTCGACGCCGTCTGCAAACAAACCGGCGAGCAGGAAGTCAATCTCATTGGTTACTGTCTTGGCGGTACGCTGCTCGGCGCCACGCTGGGCTACCTGGCCAGCAAGAAGGACCAGCGCATCGCCTCCGCCACTTTCTTCGTGGCGCTGCTCGACTTCTCGGCGCCCGGTGAATTGGGGGTCTTCATCGATGAGCAGCAGGTAACCAGCCTGGAAAAGAAAATGGAGGAACGCGGCTTCCTCGAAGGTTCGGAGATGGCCGGCACCTTCAACATGCTGCGTTCCAACGACCTGATCTGGTCGTTCGTGGTGAACAACTACCTGATGGGCAAGCAGCCTTTCCCTTTCGACCTGCTCTACTGGAACTCCGATTCCACCCGCATGCCCTACAAGATGCACAGCTTCTATCTGCGCAACATGTACCTGAAGAATCTACTCAAGGAGCCGGGAGGCATCGAACTCAACGGCGTGCCGATCGATATCGGCAAGGTCAAGGTGCCCAGCTATTTCATCTCGACCATGGAAGATCACATCGCACCATGGAAAAGCACTTATCTTGGGGCCAGAAGTCTCGGCGGCCGAGTACGCTACGTACTCGGCGGTTCCGGCCACATCGCCGGAATCGTCAATCCGCCTTCGGCCAACAAGTACGGCTATTGGACCAACGAAACCGGGGTCCTGCCGGAAACTGCCGAAGCATGGTTCGAAGGCAGTACCCAACACGAGGGATCCTGGTGGGCCGACTGGCAGCAATGGATCACTGCGCTAGCGGGTGCCAAGGTGCCGGCACGCGATCCCGCAAAGGGCAAGCTGAAGGTGCTGGATGATGCGCCGGGCTCCTTCGTCAAGCTCCGTCTCGATACGCAGATAAAAACTTGACCTGGAAGCTCATGTAGTTTTTAATCATTGCTTTATCTAAAGAAGCTGCCTAACCACCATGATGACCGGAGGAAATCCTTGCTGGTTACTGGTTACTATCTGATTCTTGCTGACGAAATCTGATGAACCAGGTCATCGCATCCTCGCACGATATATTTCTGGGCAGACAGCCGCTCATAGACCGGAACCAAGCGGTGGTTGCTTACGAACTGCTGTTTCGCAATACCTCGGAAAACACCTCGGTAATCACCAGTGCCAAAGCGGCAACCGCAGACGTGGTTTGCAAGGCTTTTGCCGAACTGGGCCTGGCTGCTGCATTGGGCAATCAAAGAGCGTTCATCAATGTGGATGAGGAATTTCTCTGCGATGACGGCATTGTTGAGTTTCTGCCCAAGGAAACCGTCTTGCTCGAGGTCGACGCCAGCACTGATCCCTCTCCCCGATTGCTCGGCCGTTGCGGCGAATTGAAGACAAGCGGCTACGAATTCTCGGTTTCCGGCATCGACACGCTTTCCGAGCCGGTGAACCAGCTTCTGAAGCTGGCCTCTTTCTCGAAACTGGACGTCGGCACAATCGCTACGGGCAGGAGTGGCCCGATTATTTCCAGGTTGCGCGCTTCGCCGACCAAGTTGATCGCCAACCGGGTTGAGTCGGTCGAAGAAAAGAAACTTTGCGCCGACCTCGGCTTCGATATTTTTCAGGGATACTTCTTCGCCCACCCCGTCATCGTCGAAGGGCGCAAGCTGAATTCTTCCTACCAGGGGATGATGCGCCTGATCAATCTGATCAATGAAAATGCCGACCTGGGCAAGATCGAGACCGCCTTCAAGAGCGAGCCGGGGCTGGCTATCAACCTGTTACGCCTGACCAATTCAGTGGGCGCGGGGATGCATGTGCGGATCACTTCGATCCGCCATGCGATTACCGTGGTCGGCCTGCGTCAAATCCAGCGTTGGCTAACATTGTTGCTGTTCAGCCAAGCAGGGAGCAACGCCAGTCTCGCCAACAATCCATTGATGCAAACCGCCGCGCTACGCGGCTGTTTCATGGAACTGCTAGCCTACCGCTGCTTCCCCACGAAACGAGATTTGCGCGATCAAGCCTTCATCACTGGCTTGATGTCCTTCATGCCGGCAGCCCTCAGCATGTCCATGACCGATATTCTTTCCCAGATAGCCGTCACCACAGAAGTTCGGCTTGCCTTATCGCGGCGTGAAGGGGAACTTGGGCTGCTGCTGGACCTCACCGAGCGATATGACAATGAGGATATCGATGGAGCCGCTACGTTGCTCAAGCGATTCAGCAACAAGATTACCTTCCAGACCCTGGGGCTGTGCCTTAGCGAAACCATTGCCTGGGTGCAACAACTTGGCATGGAAACAGAATAAGGTTTCATCGGGTACCTGACACGGGGGGGCTAGAGTCGTGGCAGACTACTTCGATTTGCCCCGCTCAGCCCGGGCCAGGGCAACGAGTTGATCAATGATTCCGGGTAGGGCTTCGTTGCTGCCGGCCATGGTATTCGAGGTCAAATATTTCCCTGCGACTATCACCGTCGGCACGCCGCGAATGGCATGCGCCTGGGTCAAATCCTGCGCACGATTGACCTTGCTCTGCACGGCGGCGGAATTGTAGGCTGCGGAGAACTTGCCGCGCTCCACTCCCTTTTGCGCCAGCCACTCGGTGACTTCCTTTTCGTCCCGATAGTTCATGTGTCCGACGTGGATTGCATCGAAGAGTTCGCTGTGTAACCGCTGCTCTTCAGCGATGGCGTCCAACGCATAGAAAAGCCGCGCTCCCGGCGCCCAGCGGCCATCCAGAAATATTGCCGGAATGCGGCGAAAGACGACATCTTCGGGAAGTGTCTTCCGCCACTGGTTAAGCACGGGATCCAAGTCATGACAGTGCGAGCAACCGTACCAGAAGAATTCGGTGACTTCGACCTTGTCCTTTATGCTTTGGAGGGTACTGGCTTCGGTCGGCTGCGCGGCGATCAAGATAAAGTTACGTCCCTCCGTCAGCTCGGCAAAAGCCACGCTGACGGAAAAAACGAGCAGCAGGCTGGCAAAGGCAAAGAAACGCCCGGGTTTCATGCGGAATGGGATTTATCTTTTGCCTTGTTCCAAGCGCGCCTTGGCAACCAGATCGTCCACAAGTTTCAGCATGGCGTCGAAACTACCGGGATAGTTGTCGGGTGTACGGTATTTTCCTGCGATCACAAATGCGGGTACGCCGGGAATACCGTAGGCTCCCTGCTTCTGCTTGCTGCCCTGAGCCTTGCTCTGCACAGCGAAGGAGTTGAAGGTATCGGAAAACTTCTTGCGATCGAGGCCTTTATTGGCAGCCCAATTGATAACGCCGGCCTCATTCGTCAGGTCGGTATTCTCCCGATGAATTGCCGTAAAGGCAGCAGCGTGAAGCTTATCCAGTTCGCCCATGACATCCAGGGTATAGTAAAGTTTGGCCGGCGCTTCCCATTGCGGACGAAACACCACGGGTATGCGGATGAAAACGACATCCTTCGCCAGGGTCTTTTGCCACTTGTTCACAAACGGATCCATGTGCTCGCAGTGCGGGCACATATAAGAAAAAAACTCAATCACCTCGATCTTGCCTTTCTCGGTCGCTTGCGGCGGGCTGATCAAGTCGTAGTCGCGGCCCTGTTTCAATTCGGCGGCGCTGGCGTTGACGAATGCCAGCGTCAGGGCGGCGAAAGCGAACAAATTTCTGAACTTCAACATGAACATCTCCTGGATAGATAGATTCTTATTGGGGAGCGCTGACATTCTCCTTGGTTTTAACCACGCTCGTCTGGATTCCGTTCTGGGACAGTTGATTTCTCATGCGGTTCATTTCCTCCGGCTTGGCAAACGGGCCGACGCGAACGCGATGCATGAGCCCCTTGTCGGGCACATGCACCTCCTGCACGCTGGCTTCCATTCCCATTAACGCCAGCTTGGCCTTCAGGTTGTCGGCGTCGGTGGATTTCTGGAAGGCGCCGGCCTGGAGATAATACAGTTCGCTGGGTGGGACGGACGCATCAACCGTGGCTGGTACATTTGGAAGCTGCTGCTTGGCATTTGTGCCCCCGAGGGTATCGGCGGCGGAGCTGGGCGCAGCTTCCTGGCCGCTCGGCAAAATCTTGTAAAACTCGAAACGCGGCTTCTCATTCACCTTATCACCCGGCTTGCCGGGCAATGCTTGCGGTGGCGCCGTGCCTGGCTTGGCGTCGGTCTTTTCGGGCCGTGACTCCTTATCCAGAAAAGGCAAGGGGGTCTTGTTCAGATACCAGACCACGCCGAAAGCGATCAACACGCCGACCACCAAGCCCAAGAACAAGCCGAGCAAGGTGCCGCCGCGTTGTGCTTTGGCTATGGATAGCAGCCCATAGGGAGGTTGTTTAGTCATCTTACATGCTTTCCGGCGCCGAAACGCCGAGGATACTGAAACCGTTGCGCAGCACCTGACGCAATGCGGCAACCAGCGCCAGGCGCGCCGTGCGTTGCGCCAAGTCTTCCACCAAAATGCGTTCGGCATTGTAATAGCTGTGGAATTCAGCGGCGAGTTCCCTGAGATAAAACGCCAGCGCATGCGGGGCATAGTCGCGCGCCGCATTCTCGATCACCCCGGGAAATTCCGCCAGTCGCACACACAACGCCAACTCGCGCTCGCCGGCGAGCAGTGCCGAATCGGCGGCGGCAAGATTCGATAAATCGCCGGATCCGTTGGCCAGCACCGAACACACCCGGGCATGCGCGTACTGCACGTAATACACCGGGTTATCGGTACTCTGTGATTTCGCCAGGTCAAGGTCAAAGTCGAGCGCCTGATCGGCTTTCCTTAGCATGTAAAAGAACCGGCAGGCATCGTTGCCGACTTCTTCGCGCAATTCGCGCAGCGTCACGTACTGCCCGGCGCGCGTGGACATCGAGACTTTCTCCTTGCCGCGCCACAGCGAGACGAACTGCACCAGCACCACGTCGAGCTGCTTGTCGTCGCATCCCAGCGCCCGCAAGGCGCCGCGTACGCGCGGGATGTAGCCGTGGTGATCGGCACCCCAGATGTCGATGATCCTGTCGAAACCGCGCTCCAGCTTGTTGAGATGGTAGGCGATATCCGAAGCGAAGTAGGTGTATTGGCCGTTGTCGCGCTGCACGACGCGGTCTTTTTCGTCGCCGAAGGCGGTCGAGCGAAACCACTTGGCGCCGTCCTGCTCGTAGATGTGGTTGTTGCGGGTCAAGCGTTCCATCGCCTTTGCCACCATGCCGGTGTCGAACAGCGAACGTTCCGAAAACCATTGATCGAAATGCACGCCGTAGGCTTCCAGGTCGGCGCGGCAATCGGCGAGCTGCTCGGTCAGCGCATGCTGGTGGATATACGCCCAGTCTTCGCCGAGCAGACTCTTGGCGGCGCGGATCAGGCCATCCAGATGCGCCTCGGGGTCCGCTTCCAGCGCTGGCACATCGGCCAGCACCTCGGCCGCCGGCCGCACGTAGCGCTCGGCGTGCGCATCGCGAATCTGGCAAGCCATGCCAATCACATAGTCGCCCTGATAGGCATTGGGCGGGAAAGGCACGCCATCGTCGAACAGCGCCAGATAGCGCAGCCAAGTCGATAGCGCCAGGATATCCATCTGCCGGCCGGCGTCATTGACGTAATACTCGCGGCTTACCGCATAGCCGGCCCAGCTCAGCAGGTTGGCCAGGGTGGCACCATACGCCGCACCCCGACCATGGCCGACATGCAGCGGGCCAGTGGGATTGGCCGAGACAAATTCGACTTGCAGCTTCTTGCCGCTGCCAAGCGTACTTCGGCCAAAGCTGTCGCCCCGGCGCAGAATTTCCCCGACGACCTGGGTCTTGGCGCTTGCCGCCAAGTGGAAATTGATGAAGCCGGCGCCCGCCACTTCGACCTTATCCACCCAGGGCGATACCGCCAACTCACGCACCAGCCGCCGGGCGATTTCCAGCGGGTTGGTCTTGAGCTTCTTGGCCAGTTGCATCGCCAGGTTGCTGGCGAAATCGCCGTGGCCGGCCTGTTTCGGGCGTTCCAGCAGGATGGCGATGTCGGCCTGTTCAGGCGCCACGCTGGCCAGCGCAGCGCCCAGCAATTCGCACAAATGGGTTTGGGGGTTGAAGGACATGAAAAGGATTAAAGCACAGACATAGGGGAGGCATTATACCTGTCTCCCCGCAGCTTCCCGGTGAGAGGTCGATGTCTCTTCGGATGGCATGCATGCCCTAACTGACCGGCCAGAGGGTTCGCCGGTGTTGCCCGGGCAGCCATGGTTCGAACATTCCGCCCTTCCCTGGGCGTACCCGGTAAGGAGAAACTGGGCACTGGGTTGTGGTCTGGTTCGTGCCTTGGTTGGTTCGTCAAATCGGAAAAGTCTGGGCGCTGGATTGTTCTTTCTCAATTTCCCGAAAGGCTGTAAGTGCCCTGAACGGCCTGATGATGTTTGCAAGCGCTATGGCAGCTTTCTGATCCCAAACCTGCCTGTCGAGTTTCGCGGCTGACTGTCTCTGCTTCGGCCTTAGCAGCCGTTGATGCCGATTAGGGGCTGGTGACCGTTCTGAACCTCTAACCGGACGTCACCAACCTGCTGTGCTTTGCTGTCAGAAAGTGCCAGCAAAAACAACTCAACCAACGCATCGCAAAAAACTTTGATTCCCAGTATCAAGGTTCGGCGATTACGCCGAAGTGTTTGTTTCGCGCTCGACGGATCGGAGCGAGAGGATAGTTCTTGATAAGCAGTTCTTCATACACGCCGCGATACTCACTGCTCGCTGCAATGACACTACTTCGCTTTAGTGGCGTGAGATCAAAGTCGTTTTCATACAATTCTAAAATCGACGGGTGATATGCGTTAGTAATGAGCACTAAGCAGCCACGATTCTTTGCATTAATTAAGCATTTGCTCAAACGAACCTGATCGTCCCAGTGAAAGATTTTTTCGTTGTACTTAACGAATCCATTGAAATTGTGTTTTACCGTGTACGGAGGATCGGCGAAGATAAAATCTCCCTCCTGCGCTTGGTCGATTACGGTTTCAAAATCCTGATGGAGAATATCTGCGCGCTGCAGAATACTTGCCAAATCCTCAAAATCATCGGTCCCAAGAATGACGTTTGTTTTTGTGCCCATCGGAACGTTAAACTGACCTTTCATATTGACTCGGTACAGAGCATTCCAGCATGTGCGATTTAAATAGATGAATCGCGCAGCTTTTCCTACAAGGCTTCTAGGTTTGCTTTGCCTGACCTTCAGGTAGTGTTCCTTTGAGTGTGTGTTATGGTAGTTCTGTAGCAGTTTTTCGACGGCTTGCCATTTATCTCGTATCCCTTTGTAGGTATCCACAAGGTCTAGATTGAGATCCGACAACGTCGCAACATTTGGGCGGAGTGCAAAGAATACCGCACCACTTCCAAGGAATGGTTCGAAATATCTATTGAAAGCGACCGGGAATTGCTCCGTATGAAGCGATATTAACCACCGCTTCCCGCCTGCCCACTTAAGAAATGGTGGTGTTTCCTTGTCCACGTTTAAGATTTCTTATTCCTGTTGGTGGCAGCATCAAATTTGGCGTAAAACTCTGCCTTGATAAACTTCATGAACTCGTAGTCCGCTTCATCATACCCTCGTGACCCGCTCGGGTGCGCAGGCACTCGACGAATTTTGTTCAGTTTCTCCATCCAGTCAAGGTAATAAGTCTTACCCTTTTCTCCGGGAAGCGGGATATTGAAAACAGGCTCAAAAATAGGCCAATTGCTTTTCTGTTTGACAATATCCCGATAATCCAAAACATCGAGATATGCCTCTCTCGGAAGCTTCTTGTCCTTTAACCCTTCTAGATAGCGTTTGTAGGAATTTTCCTTAGCTTTTTGACTTTCGATACCTTGCTCCCACCAGACTTTCTCGCCTGATTCGTCGTCTCCTGTTCCGTAATTCTCCTTCAACTTCGAGATGATGTAATCAGAGATATCTTGGCTAATTTTAATGATGTCCTGATGGGTTTGATTTACACGATCATCTTTTCTCTTGGCGAGTCTGTCGAGAAAGTCCTTTGAGCCAAACTCCGGGATCGCAGCATGGATGATCGAGCACAAGTGGTCAAAGTACTCGACAACCCCTCCCTCTCCAAAGCGACGAGAGAACTTATCACTTATATCTGCATCAGAAGCTGTAGCGAGATATGACACAAGCGGCACAATAACTTTCTTTAGGCGTCCAAGAATCGTATTTTCGTCTGCAGCGTGGACATCAAGGCCGTGTTTGAAAGATATAAACTCAAGGATGTCAGACAGCAACAGTAGATGCGCTCTGATCCCCGGATTTACGCATATGTATGCCCCGCGTCCTAGCTCCCAGCGATCAGGGTGTGCATCACGAATCTCGCTGAAGTAGGCGTTTATAACTCGTTTGGCCCGAGCAAGAGTCTGTTCGTCAGTAGCCGCGGACAAGGGCCCTGGGGCTAACTGCGACTTATGGAGTACCCGGCCAATAAGCGTAGATCTCGTTAGGCCGTTTACGAATTCCGGGAAAGTCAAACTTTGGTTTTCTTTTGTAAAAACCCCTTGCAATGGAAATCTCTGGAAGAACGGACTCGTTGGATCTGAGTTAAAGGTCTTTACGAGCGAGGAAGCAAGCGCGCTCAATCGATCTTTGGGATCAGAGGCCCCCCATTTCAGGTCTGATTGCAACGACACAATCACACTGCGCTGAACACTTTTTTGTTTCTGGTTGATGGTTACAAATAGTTCGGCCTCCTCCTTAGTGTCCATTTTCTCAAAAGCAAGTATCGACAGACTTTGGTCGAGCCATTCACCATCAAGATGAGAGTAACCATAGAGCCTGTGTTGGCCATCAATAATCCAAGCCGATTTGTATGTATTTGGGAGGTAGAGAATTCCAAACTTTATATGGGGATCCGCATTTTCCTTGTTTGGAAGCAAGTCAAAGCGACATTCCTCTGTAAAGTTCACGAGAATGTTTGTTGGGAAGTATCCACCTCCTTTGATAAACCCTTCTATCTCACGAATGCGCGACGGGGCAACCATGCGCTGGTATGCAGGACGTCCATCAGGGTGATTCAGCGCTTGGTGATTAACAAATGCGATTTTTAGAAGTGTTCGCGGGGTAGTGACAAAACTGTAAAAGGGGCTGCCCCCCAGTCTCCCCCTGATTGCAGGGACCTTGACGTTACATAGGCTGGGGATTTCCTGCTTTTCAAGAAACTCTGCCAAAAACTGGTACCGCCCAGCCGGCCCCATGTGCCGAATGAATGCGTCAAAATACTGCATCTCATTTTCGGTAATAACTCGGATGTTGCTCGCTGCGGCACGTACAAGGTCTGGCTCTGACCAAATGATGTTGTTCGTCACATATAGCCAGATGACTTTGGGCTTGAAAGCGTCGCCGTAGTATTTGCGAATCGACGTTGCCAAGGCCTTCTGAAGGGAATCTGTTTCGTGTAAGTCTTTTTGGAGAGTTCTGCGTCCTCGTGACTCCCTAGATTTGCACTCGACCACGAGAACAGTTTCATCATCTTTCGCAAACACATCAATTTGCTTAGCGCCGATTGATTTATCCAATCGCTCAAAAGTGATTTTGAACTGCTCTCCACTGAGCTCTGGATATCCCATTCTGTAAAACAAGCACCAAATTTGGTCTTCCAGCAAGCGATCATGGTTTTTGTGGCGTTTCATCCTTACGCGAGTCTTGGACTCGCGATGTATCTCCCATCCTTCCGATTCATATTCCTGAAGGTCAGCAGGATGAATGCTTTCGTAGTAGTAGTCATCGTTGCGCTTCTTGTACGAGGCAAGGCGATCAGATTTTTCTACTAGTAAAGGATCTAAGAGAACCTTCGGTGTATCTTGGCCGGGAGCGCTTATTGGCTTACTTTTCTTCATACTTCCGCGCATGTCTTACCTCAAAGTAATCGCAATCAAAGAAGTACTTTTCAAGTATGCCATCGGTTTTCTTCCACAGTTCAAACGAGATCTCATGTGCTCTGGCACTGATAATGATAGGAATTCCAACGCCATTTCCGAAGTATCCTGGGCTACGAAGCCGCAGTCAATCGGGATTTTTTACCGAAATCGCTTTAAAGGGCCACCCAAACCGCGCAATCTCTTTGGCACAGGGCATTCGAATCGACCACGCTGGTCGCTTCAGTTATCAAAACACAACGACCCCGGACGAGCGCCTTACCTTACCTTGCTTTGATCTACCACGCGATGAGAGGCACTGTTGTCCGGTTATGAATCCAAATCAGCCGTTCGCGTTGCTTGGAAACTGTGACTGCTACGGCCGATGAGCTGGCCGAGCACTTACAGGGCCGAACTGCAGGTATCTGATGAGTTACCGGCCGTTCGATCAGATCGATTTTTTGGGCGGCTACGTCCGAGCTGGCCGACTGGAGCCAACCCTTGGCTGGCTCCAGTTTGGTGGCAGTTCCCTGACTCTCAGGCGGCGATAAAGCCTGGCAATTGGGATGCCTTCACATCAAGGGTTGCCGTAGCCGAGCATCCCAATCGTTTGTTTCGAGCCCCGATAAGGCAATCGGCAAAACCGACAGATCTGTCTTTCCAGACAAAAAGCACCTCCTCAATCGCCGGTTCATCTTCAAATTGAACATCGTTTGCGTCCAGCAACCCCGAGACGGCCGCGATGATCTCGATTTTCCGCAAACCGTAACGGCTTCTCAGTACCCACTCGGTTTCCAGAAGAACCAACTGGCTCACGAATACTCGGCGACCGGCCGCAATTTCCCGCCGGATCAACCTGCGCGCTTTCTCAAACTGAGCTTCGTCGTCCCGAACCAGAAAACGTACGAGGATATTTGTGTCGATCCCGAGCATCAGATCGACAGTTGCTCAGTCGGAATGGGCTTCCGGCCCTTCTTGTGCAGCATGCCGGCTAGTTCGGTGACACTCTTGCTTTTCACTCGCATGACTACCGTAGCGTCAGGCATTAAAGTGAAGGTCATTCGGTCCCCAGGCTTCATGCCAAGTCCATCCCGAATTTCCTTGGGGATTGTTGTTTGGCCCTTGCTGGTGAGTGTGGCGTCTGTTGGCATCTCAATCTCCTCTATCCTTACTTAAAGCATTATAGTAAGGGTTAGAGGGAATGACAAATAGGGCCGTTACCCCGCCTTCATGTCAATCATTGTTGAACAGCCTATTTCAGCAGATCGCGTGCTCGCGTCGAGAATGCTGTGGCACCGTTTTCGGTCACCACGGCGTCGAGCGGGATGTCATGCGCGGCTGGATTGATGCTGGCCACCCGCGCCAGTTCGAAGCCGACGCCGATCGCCAGCGGATGCAACCCATTTGCCGCCAGTTCCGCCAGGGTGCGGTCGAAATACCCGGCGCCGTAACCGAGGCGGAAGCCCGCGTTGTCGAAGGCATTCACCGGCATCAGCAACACATCGGGCGTCAGTAATTCTCCCGCGGCAGGAAAGTGGATGCCATAACGATCGATCAGCATCTCGCTGTCTTTGCGCCAGGCGCGGAACTTCAAGGATGTTTCGGCTGTCTCTGCGAGCGGCAGGCAAGCGCGTACGCCGGTTTCGAGCAGACGGATCACCAACGGTCGGCAATCGAATTCGGCGCGGAACGGCCAGCAGAATCCCAGCACGCGCGGCTGGCAGCGTTGCAGCAGGTTCGCCAGATGGGTATCGATGGCCTGCGACAGGTTGCGGTGCTGCGCAGGCGGGAGCGCTTCGCGCGCGGCGATCTTCGCGCGGCGTAACGCGGGGCGATCAACAGCATCTGCACCAAGAAGTGCGCTGCTTTCCGCGAGCTTATCCGACTGTAGGGGAGGCTGGGGCATGTGCTATTCTTGAATCGACAATGCGAAACACTATAAACATGAAACACTGGCTTTGGCTACTCTGCGTGCTGCCCGCACTGGCTGTGTCGTCGCCCGGCGATGATAGGGTGCTGGCCGCGCGCGAAGCCTTTCGCAACGGCGAGCACGTCAAGCTCGGCAAACAAGTCGACGCCCTGCGCAGCATCACCGGCCAGGAGGGTCAGCACGATCTCCAGCCGTGGGTCGAATACTGGTATCTGGCACAGCGCCTGGAGGACGGCGATAGCGGCGGGGTGAAGGGTTTTTTGGCGCGACAGAACGGCTCCTATCTCGCCGAGCGGCTGCGCGGTGATTGGCTTAAGCAGCTCGGCAAAGGCCGCCAATGGGAAGAATTCCAGCGCGAATATCCGGCACTCGCGCAGCCCGACCAGGAACTGGCCTGCTATGCGCTGCAAGGCCGTCTTGCCGTACAGCAGGATCCGGCAGCGCTCGATGAAGCCCGGCCGCTGTGGTTTACCACACTGGATCTGCCAGAATCCTGCATCCCCTTGATGGAACAACTGGTCGCTGCGAAACGCATTGATACCGATGACGTCTGGGAACGCCTGCGGCGTCTGCTCGAAGCCAAGAAACTCAAGGCAGCCAAACAGACTGCGGAATATTTACCCGCGTCCCAGATGCCGTCGGCAAAAATGCTCGATGCCATTGCCGACAATCCGCAACGCGCCCTCGACAAACTTGCGCCCCATTTCGATGCGACACGGCTGGGCCGTGAGATGGCGCTGTATGCCGTGCAAAGTCTGTCCCGCAAAGATCCGGCCAATGCCGTTGAGTACTGGCGAAAAATCCAAAGCGATTTTTCAGAGGCTGAACGCGCCTATGCCTGGGGCCAGATCGCCTGGCAGGCGGCGAAGCGCCATCTGCCTGAGGCTTTAAGCTGTTATGCGCTGGCCGGCCAGCTTTCCGAGGAGCAGTTGGCCTGGCAGGCGCGCGCCGCGTTGCGTACTCATGACTGGGCTGTGGTGAAACGAACCATTGAGCAAATGCCCGCGCGGATGGCTGCCCAATCCGACTGGAGCTACTGGCTGGCGCGGGCCTTGGTCGCTCATGGCCGTCCTGATGAGGCACGCGCCCTGTATCTCAAGATCGGTGGCCAGCCAAACTTCTATAGCAATCTTGCCGATGAGGAACTGGGGCGATTCATCGTCGTGCCGCCCCGCGCCGCGCCGCCGAGCAAGGAGGAGCTTATCGCCGCGCGCGACAACCCTGGATTGCGGCGCGCGCTGGCGCTATTTCGTCTCGACCTGCGCAACGAGGGCGTGCGCGAGTGGAACTGGACGCTGCGCGGCATGGACGACCGCCAGCTGCTCGCCGCCGCTGATCTGGCGCGGCGCGGCGAGCTTTTCGACCGCGCCATCTATGCCGCGGAACGGACTCAAACCCAGCACGACTATGCGCTGCGCTACCTCGCCCCCTTCCGTGAAAGCGTTGAGCCCCAGGCTAGGGAGATGGCGGTTGACCCCGGTTGGGTGTATGGCTTGATGCGCCAGGAAAGCCGCTTTGTGATGAACGCCCATTCCAGCGTCGGCGCCAGGGGGTTGATGCAGCTGATGCCGAAGACGGCGCAATGGGTCGCCAGAAAAATCAAGTTCAAGGACTACCATCCGACGCGGGTCGCCGAACTGGCCACCAACCTCACCCTGGGCACCAATTATCTGCGGCTGGTACTGGCCAGCCTCGACAACCATCCGGTTCTTGCCTCCGCCGCCTATAACGCCGGCCCCGGCCGCGCCCGCCGCTGGCGCGCCGAAGTACCGCTGGAAGGCGCGATTTATGCCGAGACCATCCCCTTCAGCGAGACGCGCGATTACGTCAAAAAGGTCATGAGCAATGCCGTGTATTACTCGGCATTGTTCGAGGATAAGCCGCAGTCGCTGAAAAGCCGGCTCGGCATGGTCGGTGCGCGCGGCAATGCGGTATCTCGCGCCGACCTCGACTTGCCCTGACAGGAGCGCCAAGTGGAACCCCAACGCATATTGCTGATCGGTGGCACCGGCTTTCTCGGCAACCACCTCGCTCGGCGTCTTTCCGGCGCCGGCCACTGGCTGTGTTTGCCGACGCGTCGCCGCGAGCGCGCCAAGCACTTGCTGACGCTGCCGACCAGCATGGTAATCGAAGCCAACGTCCACGATCCGGACCAGCTCGCCACGCTCATCAACGGCCAGGATATCGTCATCAATCTGGTGGGCATCCTCCAGGGCGGCAAGGGCCAGCCGTATGGCAAGGGCTTTGCCCGTGCGCATTTCCAACTGCCGTACTTGATCGCAGCTGCGGCCAAGGCTGCCGGCGTCCGCCGAGTGCTGCATGTGTCCGCGTTGAAAGCGGCTGCGGATGCGCCTTCCGGCTACCTGCGCTCCAAGACTGCTGGCGAGGAGGCCCTGCGCGAAGCCGGCCTCGATCTGACGATATTTCGCCCATCGGTAATTTTCGGCTCCGGCGACCAGTTTCTCAATGTCTTCGCCGCCTTGCTGCGCCGTATGCCTGTCATGCCCTTGGCCTGTCCGAATGCGCTTTTCCAGCCGGTATGGGTGGAGGATGTGTGCGCCTGCATCGCTGCCAGCCTGAGCGAGGCCGGCAGCATCGGCCAGACTTACGAATTGTGCGGACCGCGTCAATACACCTTGCGCCAGTTGGTAGAGTATGTCGGCGCAGTGACCGGCCACCGGCGGCCGATACTGGGTCTATCCGACACGCTTTCCTACCTTCAAGCCTGGGCCATGGAATTCGTCCCGAACGGACCAATGACGCGCGACAATTACTATTCGATGCAAATACCCAACGTCTGTGCCAACACTTGCGGCTTGCCCTTCGGCCTGAGCGCAACGCCGCTCGAAGCCGTCGCGCCGACCTACCTCCTGGGGCTTTCGAGGAAATCCCGCTATAACGATTTTCGACGTTCCTCCGGACGCTAATAGCTCAATGAAGATCTATACCGTTGGCGGCGCGGTGCGCGACGAATTGCTCGGGCTGAAGGTGGTCGACCGCGATTACGTGGTGGTCGGGGCGACGCCGGAAGAGATGCTGGCGCGCGGCTTTCGGCCAGTGGGCAAGGATTTCCCGGTGTTCCTGCATCCATCCACCCAAGAGGAATATGCCTTGGCGCGCACCGAACGGAAAACAGCGCCGGGTTACCACGGTTTCGTCTTCCACGCCGCACCGGAAGTGACGCTGGAGGAGGATCTGGCGCGCCGAGACCTGACCATCAATGCCATTGCCCAGGCCGAGGACGGGACGCTGATCGATCCATTCAACGGTCGTGCCGACCTCGCCGCCAAACTGCTGCGCCATGTTTCTCCGGCCTTCGCCGAAGACCCGGTGCGCATCCTGCGGGTGGCGCGTTTCTCCGCCCGCTTCCTGGATTTCACGATTGCGCCCGAAACTGTCGCGCTGATGCAGGCGATCGTCGCCAGCGGCGAAGCCGATCATCTGGTCGCCGAGCGTGTCTGGCAGGAACTGGCCAAAGGTTTGATGGAAGCGCGACCGTCGCGCATGTTCGCGACGTTGCGCGAGTGCGGCGCGCTGGCGCGGCTGTTGCCCGAGATCGAGGCGCTGTACGGGGTACCGCAGCGCGCCGATTATCACCCCGAGATCGACACCGGCGTCCATGTGATGATGGTCATCGACTTGGCGGCAAACCTTGGCCTGCCATTGCCGGCACGCTTTGCCGCGCTGACCCATGACCTTGGCAAAGGCGTGACGCCCGCCGAAGTCCTGCCGCGACACACCGGTCACGAAACGATCAGTCTGGCCTTGCTCCGACCTCTCTGCCAGCGACTGCGAGTACCCTCCGATTGCCGCGACCTGGCAAAGCTGGTGGCGCGCTATCACAGCGAAATCCATCGGGTCGAGCTGCTGCGCCCGGTCACCATGGTCAGACTGTTGGAGCGCTGCGATGCGCTGCGCCGGCCGGAACGCTTCGACGCCATGCTGGCGGCCTGCGAAGCCGATTATCGCGGCCGTCTCGGCCATGCGCAGCGCCCCTATCCGCAAGCCGACCAATGGCGCCTGGCGCTGGCCGCCTTCCGCTCTGTCGATGCCGCAGGCATCGCCCGTTCCTGCGACGACCTAGCGCAGATACCCGAGCGCATTCATGCGGCACGCGTCGCCGCAGTGAAGGAACTCGGCCTCCAGGAGATCAAGCCCTAGGTGAAACATTCACGCGCCGAAGGTCTGGAAATCCTCGCAAAGATTCCCGACGCCAAACGGCCCATCCATGAAAGGCCGCTGTTGTTCATCCACGGCGCCTACACCGCCGCGTGGTGCTGGGAAGAGCACTTCCTGCCCTGGTTCGCCGCGCAGGGCTATTTCAGTTATGCCTTGAGCCTGTCGGGCCACGGTGGGAGCCGCGGCCGCAAGCAACTCGACAGTTTCGGCATCGATGACTATGTCGCCGACGTCGCCGAAACCGTCGCCTCCCTGCCGGCACCACCGGTGCTGATCGGCCATTCGATGGGTGGCTTCGTGCTGCAGAAATATCTGGAGCGCCACCAAGCACCTGGTGCCGTGCTGATGTGCTCGGTGCCGCCGCAAGGCCTGATGTCAGCGGCATTCGGCCTGATGTTCCAGAAACCAGGCTTGATGAAAGAGCTCAACAACCTGATGAGCGGCGGCGGCACATCGCTGGAAACCTTGCGTGAGGCGCTGTTCGCCCAACCGGTGAGCCTCGACGACTTGCGGCGCTTCTACAGGAATTCGCAGGCCGAATCGCACCGCGCGATCTGGGACATGACGCTGTTCAGCCTGCCTTCGCCGAGCCGCGTGTGTCGCGCACCGCTGTTGATTCTTGGCGCCGAACTCGATCATCTGATCCCGGTATCGCTGGTGGAAATGACGGCGCGCACCTACTCGACCAGCGCGGAAATCTTTCCCGGCATGGGCCACGGCCTGATGCTCGAACACGACTGGCGGAAGCCGGCGCAACGCATCATCGACTGGTTAGGAGAGCAACAACTATGATCATCATCTTTCAATCGCAGGCATCCGGCGATGTCATAATGTTCGGCGACGTGGCCAAGAAGCTGATGGAACTCATGGGCAAGGAGCCCGCCGAGCAGGGCATCGTCACCGTCGAACAACTGCCCGACGCGATCGCACGCCTGAAAGCCGCCGTCACCGACGACAAGGCCAAGCACGCCGGCATGCAGGAAGAGGATTTGCCGGCATACGAGGAGACTCCGGAAGGCGCCAAGCGCGCCTACGTTAGTCTTGCCCGCCGCGCCATCCCGCTGATCGAGCTGCTGGAATGGTCGCTGAAGAAGCAGGTGCCGGTGGTGTGGGGAGTTTAGGACCTGCGGCAGAGATCGTCGCCTGACTCACGCCGTCAGGCGCGCCAACCAATCCGCGGCGAGTTCAACCGCAACGCGGCCGCGTTGTTCGGGCTGACGCAGGTAGCGCACCAGCAAGCTGGCGCCGGCAGCGGGGAAGCGTCCGGCGATGGCGGCTAGAAAAGGCGGCACTGCCGGATCGCCCAGCTTGCATTCGGCGAAGCCAACGGGCTCGCCGTTTTCACACAGGGCAAAGTCGATTTCGCGCCCTTCCTTGTCGCGCACATAGTGCAGACTCATGGCGCGCCCGGCCGAGTCCTGCAGAAAATGCGCGTGGCGCAAGAGCATCGTGGCGCAAGCATTCTCGAAGCGCACCCCCTCGTCGCCCTGCACCAAGCCAGTGTCGAAGAAATATACCTTCGGCTCCTTGAGCAGGGCGCGGGCAATGTTGCGGTGGAAGGGACGGACCGCGAAGACGATATGCAATGCCTCAAGGATTTCCAGATAACGCCCGAGCGTGGTCGGCGAAATCTGCAAATCGCGCGCCAGCGAAGCCAGCGAAAGCGGCGAGCCGACACGGCTTCGGAGCATATCGACGAAGACCCGCATCGCACGAATTTCACCGATCCGCGAAAACTCGAGAATATCCTCGCGGATCAACCCTTCCAGATACAGTTGCCGCCACCGCTCCGCATCCGCAGGCAGATCGGCCAGAAACGGTTCGGGAAATCCGCCGCGCTCGAGGATGCGCGCCAGGGCGGCTTCGGGCGTGGCGCCCGAAGCCGCGACCCACTCCTTCACGGTAATTGGATGCAGGCGCCAGGAAAAATAACGGCCGGCCAGAGATTCGCCCGACTGACGAAAGGTGTCGAGGCGCGCACTGCCGGTGACCAGCAGCGCTTGACCCTCCATGCGCCCATCGAACACGCCTTTCAGCCAGGCTTTCCAGTCCGCCATCTTGTGCAGTTCGTCGAACACGACAAGGCCGGCCGCTGGCGACCAGCTTTGATCGAGGATGACCCGACGGTCGGCGGCAATATCCCAATTGAGCACCTGCGCATTGGGACTGGCGCGCGCCAATGCCCGGGCAAGAGTCGTCTTTCCGGTTTGGCGTGGACCGGAGAGGAAGACCATCTTGCGTGCCAGATCGGCCTGGATATAAGGCGTGAGTATGCGTTCCATCCCACCTGTTTTACAGACAAATGGAAGAAAGTCAAGACTATTTGGCAATATGCTGTAAAAAAGTCAGGACGAATGGCTTGGCGCTGCTGGTGCGCTTTCCTCAGCAGCCGACAACCGCCTGTCCCCCGGTTTTTCGCCGCGCCAAATTGAACCTGCTGCTATTATTTCGACATTGCGCTGGCTGGATATTTTGGCAATGCTTCAGGAATAGGAAATGGTCAGTCTCCAACCCCCGCTGTGCGATTTCGGCTGGAAAGCCCGCGACTTCGACCTGCCGGGCGTGGACGGCCAGCGCTACAACCTTGCCAAGGCGCGCGGCAGCAGCGGCCTGCTGGTGATGTTCATCTGCAACCACTGTCCCTACGTCAAGTCGATCCGCGAACGCATTGTGCGCGACACGCGCGAGCTGCAGCAGCACGGCATCAACAGCATCGCCATCATGTCCAACGATCCCGCCGGATATCCAGAGGATTCCTTCGACAACATGCGATTGGCGGCAAGCCGCTACGGCTATCCTTTCCCTTATGTGTGGGACGAAGACCAGCAGGTCGCCAGGGATTACGGCGCGGTGTGCACCCCGGATTTTTTCGGTTTCAACGCCAAGCTGGAACTGCAATATCGCGGCCGCTTGGACGCATCGCGCAAGGAAGTGCTTCCCGATGCGCCGCGCGACTTGTTCAAGGCGATGCTGCTGATCGCCAAGACCGGGCAGGGACCACGCGACCAGATCGCCAGCATGGGATGCTCCATCAAATGGAGAAACGAAACATGAACGGCAGCAGAATTGCTGCTGCGCTCACTTGAAGTGAATCACCCGGGTTTTATCTTATCGGCAAGAATCAATCCTCAACCGACTGATCAATCGTGCGTTAACTGGCCCAGCAGCGTTCGCCCAGCAGAGCCGAACGCCTCACTGGAGCCATCAAGAAGTCGATCGCAGCGATTTTGCCAGCGACTTGTTAACCTCCAGTTCCGGCTACTCAAGAACTTTCCTCGCGGTAGTTTGTAACTCGCTATGGGCAAGTCTAGCCACGCCTGAGTTATTATCCCATGCGCCGGAAAGCCAATACTGCGTTGGTACCGCCAAATGCGAAAGAATTGCTGATGGCTGCTTTTAGCGTCGGCGATAGTCTTCCCGGTTCGCGCACAAGCGAAACTTTACACGCTGGATCTGGCGAATCGCAGTGCATGTTAGGTGGCAAAGCGCACCGATATAGCGCCAGGGCAGTAATCGCCGCCTCAAGCGCTCCTGCCCCACCTAGCAAATGCCCATGGATCGACTTCGTCGAACTCACAGCCAATCCTTCCAACGCATCGCCCCAAACCTTACCGAGGGCTTCGCATTCAACTACGTCTCCTACCAATGTCGCAGTACCATGCGCATTGCAGTAGCCCACTTCCTGTGGCGACAACCCGCTATTGCGCAAAGCCGCTACGAGTGCCCTGACCTGCCCGGCAACATCGGGTTTGGTTAAATGCGTCGCATCGCAGGAGACTCCACTGCCAGCCAATTCGGCATAAATCCTTGCTCCTCTCGACATGGCTGTATCGCACGACTCAAGTAATAGAAATGCTGCCCCCTCGCCAAGGACAAGGCCGGTCCGATCAGTACTAAAAGGGCGGCATGCCTGGGCTGGTTCGATGCCATCGGCAGATGCCAAAGTTCGCAGGGCCTGCCAAGCACTTACTACCCCCGGAACAAGCAAGGCTTCGCTACCGCCGGCGAGAGCGTATTCAAGGTCGCCGCAGGCTATCGCCTTGGCAGCTTCGGCAATGGCAATCGCAGATGAGGCACAAGCGGTCGAGTAGGTATATACCGGGCCATGCAGGCCGGCGCGCATGGCCACGTGGGCCGCTGGCGCATTCGGCATGAATGCCGGTACTGTGAGTGGCGACATTCGACCAGATTCTCTTTGGTTACGAAAGGCATCCTCAATAGCGCCTGCACCGCCCATACCACATCCGACATAAACACCCGTGGATTTGTCCAGTTTCTCGAAACCCGCATCGATACGGGCCATTTCAGCGGCGGCCACGGCAAGCTGGCTGACCCGGTCCACGCCAGTCAATTGCAAACGACTAAACCATCGGGTGGCATCAAATGACGCACGGGCCACAACAGTGGGAGCCATGCCGTCGAACTCCCAGCGTTCTATAGCCGAACGCCCGGCATGCACTGCATCGAATACAGCAGTGGGCGTATCGCCGAGAGGGGAGACGAGTCCAATACCGGTGATGACAACCCGGTTGCTCATGCGGCTTTCTTCGTTTGCAACTCGTTGATTAATCCGGCAAGACCAGCAAGGGTACTGATATCTTGGCGAGAATCTGGGATATCGATGTTAAAGTGTTCTTCTATTGTGAATATCAGTTCTGCCAATGACAGAGAATCCAGCCCGTACTCGGCGAGAGGCAAGTCGGGTTTCAATGTATCGGGGTCAATGTCAAAGCTTGTGTGGATGAGTTGCTTTAGCTTATCGATAGTGCTCATAATATCCTCAGGTAACGTTAAGAGCTGGGTGGTCATCTGAATTGGCCATTCGCGCAGATGGTGCGAAAGACAACCGTTCCAGAACTTTCGGTCTTATCAAGTGCTGATGTTCGATACGCTTGACGAAGCCATCCAACAATGCGGCAACTTTGTGTCGGTCGTTATCGATCGTGACCATGTGATAACTGTCGTCGAGGACAACCAACTCCTTGTCATGTTGCGGTAGCGTATCGATAAGATGCTGCACACTTTCAAGCCGCGTAATCTCGTCTTCCCGCGCATGAATCACCAGCAGAGGACAATCGAGTTCCGACAAGCGTGAGCGGACCTCGGCCATCATTCGCTCTCCTTCACGCACGGCACGCAAGGGCAGTCGAGAGGGTCCCACAGCCGATACCGCGCGCTGCTCAATTTCCCGGATTACCCATTTGCGGATTTTGGGACTCTTGACACCGTAAGGTTCTCGTTCTGCAACTGAGAAGAAACGATCGAGTCTAGTCAAGTAAGCCAGATGACGAAGGTGTCGGATTGGCGACAGGCCCCAGCCATCGTAGTTAAAAGTCGGAGAAATCAGCACTAGGCCCGCGATCCGCTGGCGTTGCTCGAGAGCAACCGCGGCCGCCAGAACTCCGCCCATGCAAAGACCGCCAAGGACTACCGGCTGATTTGGCGCGACGCGGTCAGAGGCAACCACGCTGGCAGCGTCGCGCCAGCGCTGCCAACTCGGCGATATTGCGTCATTTTCTAATGTATAGCCTGGAACGATCGGGCTTTCAAACCTGAGGCCGCGGCTCTTCAAGGTATGGGCGATCAGCCCAAATTCCTGGGGAGAGGAAAGTAAGCCATGAAACAGAAGTAATGGGAGGGGGGTCATAATAGGAGGTTCTTGCATAGCCCTTATTGTCGAGTAAGTTTTGTGGCAGTCTAGAGGCTGAAGCTGAATCTAACCTGAAAGGAGCGAATTTGCGTGTTTTGCTAGTCGAGGACGATGTCACTTTGCAGCGCGGCTTGGCGCATGTATTGACCGACGCTGGGCATCGGGCCATCGTCGTTGGCAACGGTGTTTATGCAGATACCCTGCTCGCCACCGAGCCCTTCGATCTGGTTGTGCTGGACCTGGGTCTCCCCCAGATGGATGGCATCATGGTGCTGGAGAATTTGCGCAAGAGGCGACAGACTCTGCCGGTGCTTATTCTGAGTGCCCGCGATCGCACTCAGGATCGAGTGCGTGGCCTCGACAGCGGTGCCGACGACTACATGACCAAACCATTTGAACTGTCGGAGTTCGAGGCGAGGGTGCGTGCATTGCTGCGACGCGGACAGGGTGCCAGCCTGCGCATCGGACTGCTGGAATGGTTCTGGGATCGCCGCGAAGCGGCTATAGACGCGCGAACCATATCGCTTTCGCGTCACGAAGTAAGCGTTCTTGAGGCCCTCGTGCAAAACCCAGGGCGCATTATCGCCAAGGACACACTGGCACATCAGCTAGGTGTGGACGGCGAAGTTGCTGGCAGCAATTTGGTAGAAGTCTACATACATCGCTTGCGTCGCAAACTGGCCGAGGCTAGGGTAGAGATTCGCACAGTCCGTGGCCTGGGCTACAGGCTTCAAGAAATAAGAGAAGACTGAGATGGCAATACCCATGAATTCCCTGCGCGCCCGACTTACCGCTCGATTGGGACTCGCACTCGCGGTTATCGGCGTGTTTGGCACTATCGTTGCCTATACACTTGGAGTTAAGTACGCAAATCTCGCCTACGATCAGGCATTGTTTGATGATGTGACGACCCTTGCCGGTCAGATCAGTGTTGATGAGCATGGCTCCACACTGCTCAACCTTCCGACAGCGGCTTTGAAGTGGCTGCTTGCTGACGAGGGTGAAATCGTGATCTTTCGCGTAACTGATCTGCGTACCAGAAGGATTGTTGCCTCAAACGGCGATCTTGGCAATTTTTCAGATGATCCTGTCGTAACTGGTCAGCCTGCCTATCGAGACGTGAGGAATGGCAGGCAAAATCTGCGGGTTGCCTATACGCGCTATGTAGCCGCTCCTAACGATGTTCCCCTGCTGGTCGAGATCGGCGAGACCACGGGCAAGCGAGATCGTATGACACGTGCAATATTCGCCGGCACTGTTCTATTTATGGCAACAATGATTGCTGTTGCTGTTGGTTTGGTATGGCGAGGGGTCGCAACGGCGTTGGCACCCCTCAAACTGCTGGAGTCCGAAGCTACTCAGCGATCAGGAACCGATTTAAAGCCGCTGGACGCCGTCAACGCACCCGAGGAAGTCCGTGGACTGATCGATGCTATCAACCGCTTGATGGCTCGCGTATCGTCGGTCATGGAATCCCAAAGCCATTTCATTGCCAATGCCGCTCACCAGCTACGCACGCCATTGGCTGGTCTGCGCCTGCAGGCACAACTGGCAAGCAAGACAACCCAGCCTGAGACCATGCGTGATAGCCTCGCTGAAGTCGAAGCAAGCGCTGCCCGCGCAGCCCACCTAATTGATCAAATATTGGTTCTTTCCCGTGCAGAGGCTGCCGACCCGTTAGTGGATAGCCAAATTGTTGACTTGGGAAGAATTTCTCGTCAAGTGATCGAACAATATTTGCCGCTGGCGGATCAGCGCCGCATCGATTTGGGCTACGAAGGGGGTGCCGGTGGTCTTGAAGTTGCTGGCAACGAAGTGTTGTTCACTGAACTGCTTGGCAATCTAGTGGACAACGCGTTGCGCTATGGCAAAGAGGCTGGCCACGTTACCGTCGAAACCCGCAAAGACGGAGACGAGGTTCTACTCATGGTTAGTGATGATGGGGCTGGATTTACAGATATTGACCGCGATCAAGTCTTCCAACGTTTCTACCGTCCCGACTCCTCGCCTCAAGGCGGCGCTGGACTCGGGCTCGCCATTGTGCGTGAAATTGCCGAGCGTTATTCAGGTCACCTAACTCTTGAGTCTGCGCCGGGCCATGGCAGCCGTTTCGAACTGAGGTTTCCCTGTGTCACCCCATAGCGCAACCACCAGAAATACGGAAGGTCCTTTCCGAAGTATTGTTCCCGCAGCCAGGTTTGGAATCAGCCAATAAGCGAAATACCAATAGCAGATTGCTTCCATTTGTCATGACCCCGCTGAAGCAGGCCTGTGGTCGCCTTCTGACTGGGCTGTTGTGGCGTAATCGGCAGGACTTCCTAGCCCCAAGCACCATCGTAGGCAAGATGGCCGTCGATCAGCGTGCTGCGCACCCTGCCTTGCAGTTCGAGACCGAGGAAAGGCGTGTTCTTGCCCTGACTTTTCAGGGTTTCGCGGCTGATCGGGAAGGCTGCCTGCGGGTCGAAGACGCAGATGTCGGCGGCGCTGCCGACGCTGAGGCTGCCGGCTTCGATGCCGAGGATGCGGGCCGGGTCGCAGGTGACGCGGGCCAGCGCTTTGACGAGCGGCAGCTTCATTTCCTTGGCCCATTTTAAGGTGAGCGGCAGCAGCAGTTCGAGGCCAGTGGCGCCGGGTTCGGCTTCGTCGAAGGGAACCTGCTTGGCGTCGTCATCGACCGGCGTGTGGTCGGAGCAGACGGCGTTGATGCTGCCGTCGGCCAGCCCGCGGCGCAGGGCGTCGCGGTCCGACTGGGCGCGCAGCGGCGGATCGAGGCGCGCATGCGGGTCGAAGTAGCCGATGTCGTGCTCGCACAGGTGCAGGTGATGCACGGCAACGTCGCAGGTGGCGGGGATGCCGGCGCGGCGCGCGGCGACGATCATCTCCAGGCTGTCGGCGCTGGAGATGCGCGTCAGGTGAACGCGCGCGCCGGTCTCGCGGGCGAGTTGCAGGATGGTCGCCAGGGCGATGGTTTCCGCCGCCACCGGGATGCCGGTGAGGCCGAGGCGCGATGCCACTTCGCCGTCGTGGGCGACGCCCAGCTTGGCAAGGAAAGGGTCCTGCGGCTGCATCCAGACCGGAAAGCCGAAGGTCGCCGCGTATTGCATGGCGCGCAGCAGCACCTGGGTGTCGACGATGGCGGTGTTGGCCTGGCCGAAAGCCACGCAGCCGGCCTCGGCGAGTTCGGCCATCTCGGTCAGGTTTATGCCCGCCAGCTTTTCGGTCAGGGCGCCGACCGGGTAGACGTGGGCGAATTCCGGCAGGCGGGCGCGATGCTTGAGCATCTCGACGAGGCCGGGCTCATCGAGCGGCGGGTCGGTGTCGGGCGGGCAGGCCAGGCTGGTTACGCCGCCGGCTGCTGCCGCCGCCATTTCCGATTCCAGCGTCGCGCGGTATTCGTAGCCCGGTTCGCGCAACCGCGCCGATAGGTCGACCAGGCCGGGGCAAACGATGCAGCCGGTGGCATCGAGCGAACCATTGGCCTCGAAGCCTGCGGGCATCTTGCCGACGCCGACGATCACGCCGTCGGCAATGAAGACATCGGCGTTGCGGTCGATGTCGTTGGCCGGATCGACGACGCGGCCGTTGCTGATGTGTATTCTCATGCCCCCCCCGCCAACATGCTCATGACCGCCATGCGCACGGCGATGCCGAAAGTCACCTGGGGCAGGATCACGGCGTGCGTGCCGTCGGCGACGGCTGAATCGATTTCGACGCCGCGGTTCATCGGCCCCGGATGCATGACGATGGCGTCGGGCTTGGCCAGCGCCAGGCGCTCGGGCGTCAGGCCATAGGATTTGAAATATTCCTGCGGACTCGGCAGCAGGGCGCCCTGCATGCGCTCATTTTGCAGGCGCAGCATCATCACCACATCGACGCCGCGCAGCCCCTCGTCGATGTTGTGGAAGACGCGCACGCCCATCCGCTCGACATTGGTCGGCAGCAGCGTCTGCGGGGCGATGACGCGGATCTCGGCGACGCCCAGGGTGGTCATGGCATGGATCTGCGAACGCGCGACGCGCGAGTGCAGCACGTCGCCGACGATGGCCACGGTCAGCGAGGTGAAGTCGCGCTTGTAGTGGCGGATGGTGTACATGTCGAGCAGGCCCTGGGTTGGATGCGCATGCCGGCCATCGCCGGCATTCACCACGTGGATATGGTCGCGCCCAGTGGCGGCAAGGTGTTCGGCAATCAGGTAGGGCGCGCCGCTCGAAGCGTGGCGCACCACGAACATGTCGGCCTGCATCGCCGAAAGATTGTCGACGGTATCGAGCAAGGTCTCGCCTTTGGCGGCCGAGGAGGTGTTGATGTTGAGGTTGATGACGTCGGCGGAAAGGCGCTTGGCGGCGATTTCAAAGGTGGTGCGGGTACGCGTCGAGTTTTCGAAGAACAGGTTGAAAATGCTTTTGCCACGCATCAGGGGCAATTTTTTCACTTCGCGTTCGGCGACCTCGGCAAAGGGAGCGGCGGCATCGAGGATCGTGGTGATGATCTCGCGCGGCAGTCCCTCGGTGGTGAGCAGGTGTTGCAGTTTTCCATGACGATTGATCTGGGGATTACGCATCGGGCCGTTCCTTGAGCATGAGGCTGAGGAGGGATTGAGCCTGGCCGCCGCCACGCGCCAACACCAATTCCTGAGTGTCCGGCAGAGGCTCGGCCAGGGTATATGCGCAGTAGCGGGCGCCAATCGGCAGCTCGCGTCCGCCGCGATCGACCAGTACTGCCAGATCGATGCGGTCAGGCCGGCCATAATCGTACAACTCGTTCATGGCGGCGCGGATGGTGCGGCCGGTATACAACACATCGTCGACCAGGACAATCTGGGCGCCGGCGACGTCGAACGGTATCACCGATGCCTTGGCGCCGGGATGCAGGCCCTTGCTGGAATAATCATCGCGATGGAAAGAAACGTCGATGCTGCCCAGCGGCATTGCCAATCCCAGGGCGGTATGCAGGCGTTCCGCCAGCCAGACGCCGCCGGTGTGGATGCCGACCAGGGCCGTGGCCGGGCCGACATGCGGCCGCATCGCCTTGACCAGTGTAGCGAGCAGCGTTTCGGCGTCAGGCAGGTTCGCCAAGGTGTGAGCTTTGGACATCAAGATAATCCTGCAAAATGATTTGTGCGGCAACGGCATCAAGCTGTTGCTTGCGCTCCTGCCAGTTTAAACCGGCCTCGCCCAAGCGAGACTCGGCTTCGCTCGAACTCAGGCGTTCGTCGACCAAAGCCACCGGCAGACCGAAACGTCCTTCCAGTTGATGGGCGAAACGCCGGCAGCGCGCCGTCATTTCGTGTTCGCTGCCATCCAGTGCGCGCGGCAGGCCGACCACCAGTTGCGACGGCTGCCATTTGCCGATCAGCTTGCCGATCGCACTGAAACGCGCGGCATTTTCTTCGGCGCTAATGGTGGTCAGCGCCCGCGCCGTTCCGAGCAGCGTTTCGCCGAGTGCGACGCCGATACGCTTGATGCCGAAATCGAAGGCCAGCAGGGTACCGTCAGGCATGACCCGCCACCTCGGAAAGGTTGGTGAAATCCACGCCAAGCAGTTGCATCGCCGCGGGCAAACGCTCTTCCGGCGGTAGCTCGAAGAGAATTTGTGGATCGGCGCCAACGGTCAGCCAGGCATTTTGTGAAAGCTCCCATTCGAGTTGGCCTGCCGACCAACCGGCATAGCCGAGAGTCACCAGGATCTGCGAGGGAATGCCGGTAGCGCCCATTCCCAGGAGGATGTCGCGGGTGCTGGTGAGACCGATGTCGTCCTTGACGGTAAGCGTCGATTGCCAATGTCCAGCCGGTCGATGCAGCACGAAGCCGCGGTCAGTCTGCACCGGGCCGCCGAAATATACCGGCATGGCGCCGATCGACGACTCCCGCGCCGCAGCCTCAAAGGGCACGTCGACGCGCTCGAACAGGGTGGCGATATCCATGTCGATCGGTCGATTGACGATGATGCCCAACGCACCCTGCTCGTTGTGCTCGCAGATGTAGGTGAGAGAACGCGAAAAACTGGGATCTGCCATGGCGGGCATGGCAATCAGGAAATGATGGGTGAGGCAGACGGAAATAGTGGCGTCGATCACACCCATATTGTAGTCCGTTGTGACCGGATCTGTCACAAATCCTCTTAACTGATTCGAGTCTGGCGGATGATAGAATCCGGCTTTTGCGGCACGCCGCTACAAGGAGTTTTCCGTGCAGATTGTTTGTCTCGACCTCGAAGGCGTGCTCGTGCCGGAAATCTGGATCGAGTTTTCCCAGCGCACCGGCATCCCGGAATTGCGCCGTACTACCCGCGACGAGCCAGATTATGACAAACTAATGAAAGGCAGACTGGCTCTCCTGGCGCAGCACAAGCTGGGTCTGCCCGACATCCAGAAGGTCATCGCCGCGATGGGGCCAATGCCCGGCGCCAAGGATTTCCTGGACAAGCTCCGACAAAGTTTCCAGGTGATCATCCTCTCCGACACCTTCTACGAATTTGCCATGCCGCTGATGCGGCAACTGGGCATGCCGACGCTGTTTTGCCATCGACTGGAGGCTGACGCCCAGGGCTTTGTGGTCAATTACCATCTGCGCATGCCGGACCAGAAGCGCGAATCGGTCAGGCGCCTCAAGGAACTCAACTTCAAGGTGATCGCCGCCGGCGATTCCTACAATGACACGGCGATGCTCGGCGAGGCCCACGCCGGCATCCTGTTCCGCCCGCCCGAGAGCGTCATCCGGGAGTTTCCCCAGTATCCGGTAACGCTCAGCTACGATGAAATGGATGCGGAGATTCGCAAGGCCAGCGCCCGTATTTGATCATGCACCGCGACCGTTTCTTTACCCTGTCAGCATCCTGTCCCGATCGGGTTGGAATCATCGCCCGCGTTGCCAGCTTCATTGCCGAGCACCAGGGCTGGATTCTCGAATCGAGCTATCACGCCGATGCTGTGGATGGCCGCTATTTCATGCGCATCGAGGTCAAGGCCGACTCATTGCCCTTCCATCTGGCCGAGTTCCGCGATCGTTTTCACCCGATCGCCGAGGAGTTGCGGATGGACTGGCGCATCTCCGATTCGGCAGTGAAGAAGCGCGTCGTGATTCTGGTCTCGAAGCAGGAGCATTGCCTCTACGACTTGATGGCGCGCTGGCAGTCGAAGGAACTCGACATCGAGATTCCGTGCGTAATTTCGAATCACGACAACTTCCGCGGCTTTGTCGAATGGCATGGCATCGCCTTTCACCATGTGCCGGTGACAGCAGACAACAAACAGTTCGCCTATGCCGAGGTGCAGCGGCTGTTCGAGGAAGTCAAGGGCGACACCATGGTGCTGGCGCGTTATATGCAGATCATCCCGGCGGAAATCTGTTCCGCCAACCCGGGACGCATCATCAACATCCACCATTCCTTCCTGCCCAGTTTCGTCGGCGCCAAGCCCTACCACCAGGCCTATCAGCGCGGCGTCAAACTGATCGGCGCAACCTGTCACTACGTCACCGCCGACCTCGACCAAGGCCCGATCATCGAACAGGATGTCATTCGCATCGACCATTCCGATTCCATCGAGGACATGGTGCGCTATGGCAAGGACATCGAGAAAGCCGTCCTCGCCCGAGGCCTGCGTTATCACCTCGAAGACCGGGTGCTCACCCACGGCAACAAGACCATCGTTTTCAGATAAGTTTGCTGCCTCAGCCGATCAGGAAGTTTCTTGTAAAGCGAACCTGATCTTCGCGACCAATCTCAGCTTCTCTGTCGCCATGAGTGGGCACTTGACCTAATCATCGGCGATGATCTGGCCGCATTCTTCATAGAGTCGCCCCAGTTTTTCAGCGGAAATGTCAAGC
This sequence comes from Sterolibacterium sp., assembly GCA_028713555.1. Lineage (GTDB taxonomy): Bacteria > Pseudomonadota > Gammaproteobacteria > Burkholderiales > Rhodocyclaceae > JACRAR01. The sequence goes on from JAQTOA010000002.1 coordinate 105,753, forward strand.
AGTTGCATGCAGACATCGCCCGACTTGATCCACTCCTGGGTCTGACTCAGTCCGGTATGGTGCTGGAACAGATGCTCTGCCAGATGCACTGTCGCTATCAGTCCCAGCGTCGCAACCGGCAGCAGCGAGGAGCGGCCCGGCTCGCGCAAGGACTGACAATCGTGATGATGCCGAATCGCCAGACAGGTTTCCTCGGGCAGCTTCCAGCTCCGCGCAAGAAGATAGCCGATTACAACGTGGTTGGTCGGACAGTGCGCCTCCTCCACCGTGGTGAAGTCGATTTCTCTCGACTCGTTGGCTGCCTTCAGGGCATCATGATAATGGGGGAAACGCTTCATCATCACCGGAATCCCGCAGTCGCGGAACAAGCCAAAAGTGTAGGCATCGTCGGCGCGAATGCGGATGCCATGCTCGGGGTGCTGCGCCAGCCAGCCGGACAGCCGGGCGATGCAAGCAGATGCATCCCAGAAACGTTCAAGGACCAGGGTGGAGGGAAACAATTTCCGCAATATCAATCCGGCAACGGCCCGGCTGGCAACGTCGAGGCCGAGCATCATTAGCGTATCGCGCACTGAACGGACCCGGCGGCGAAAACCGAAGTAGGGGGAATTTGCCGTGGCGATCAGGCCGGCGGCGATCGCCACGTCGGAACTAATCAACTTGGAGAGGTGCAGCATGTCCGGCTCTTCCTTGTGCATCTCGAAATCGATGCTGTCCAGGATCGCCGGACGAGGCGGAATGCCGATATCGCGCACCGCGTTTTCAAGCAGCGCATCAACGGCCGAGAGTTTAGCAGCAGCAATCATAGGCGACTTACTCCGTCAATCGAGGAGTTCGGGACAGGAGACATGTCATATTTCAAACAGCATGTGCTGGGTAGCATAGCGTATCAGGTCGGCATTGTTATCGATGCTCAATTTCTGCATCAGGCGAGTCTTGTGGGAACTGATGGTCTTTGGACTGAGGTGAAGCCGGTTGGCAATGTCGCCAAGCGAGTGGCCGGCGGCGATCATCCCCAGCACCTGAAGTTCTCTTGCGGTTAATAGGTCGCCCGGTTCATCGCTACCCTTGGCGTCGAATACCAGGTTGTTGACCAGCAACGGATCAATGTACTTGTCCCCATCGGCAAGCTTGCGGATCGCCTCAAACAGGACTTCGGGCAAACTCCCCTTGGCTACGTAGCCGGAAGCGCCAGCCTTCAGTGCTTGAGTAACAATCTGTCTCTCGATATGCATCGACAGCACCAGAATCGGCAATGACGGCTCTTCCCTGTAAAGGCGCTGAATCAACTCGATGCCGCTGACGCCGGGCATGGTCATGTCCAGCAGCAGCACGTCGAAAGCGGCGCTCTGGTACAGGCGCTGCAATTCAACGAAGTTACCAGCCTCTCCGACAACCTGAATGTCGGCGGTCGTCGCCATGAGTTGTTTCAGACCTTCTCGGACGATAGCGTGGTCGTCGGCAAGAACAATTCTGATCATGTCTTCCCCGGATTCGATAGGGAAATGTCAATCATCATCGTCGTACCCTTCCCGGGCGCGCTGTCGATGTGCAGCCTGCCACCCAGAGCCAGTACTCGTTCACGCATGCCGAGCAGGCCAAAACCATTTTTCTCGCGCACCACCGCCGGATCAAAACCCCTACCGTTGTCGCGTACCAACAGTTGGAACTGGTGCTTGTCACATTGCAGCGAAATATTGACTTCGCTGGCCCCGGCGTGGCGGGACACATTGGTTAGGGATTCCTGCACCACCCGGAAGACCGTGGTCGCCACGACATCGTCGAGCACAAGCTCGGCACTGCTTGTCTCGACCCGGCAAGGAATTTTATAGCGCTGGCTGAAATCTTCGGCCAGCCATTCGATTGCTTGGACCAAACCGAGGGCGAGGGCCGCGGGGCGAAGATTGCTGGCGACATGACGAACCACGTCGATGGTGTCTTCCACCAGGGCATGCAGTTCCTCCACTTTTCCAAGCAGCGTAGGATCGGCACCATAACGCAGACGCAGGTTAGATAGCCCCATCTGCATGGCGATCAGCTTCTGCCCCAGTTCGTCATGGACTTCCCTGGCGATGCGCTTTCTCTCTTCCTCAAGAAGATGCTCCTGGTATGCCGACAGCAAACGCAATTGCTCTCGGGCATTTATCAAGGTGGCCTCTAGCTCCTTGCGCTCGGTGATGTCACGCACGCTGACGATGCGATACGGGAGCTCGTCGGCATCCCCGCGGACGTTAATGATATCCACCTGAACCGGAAAACGATGGCCGTCCTCGTGCACATGCAGGGAATCGAACTCGTAGCTGTCGCGCACCTCGCCTAGCACCATATGCCCTCCCGCCTCAGCCAGGAACTCCGGCGCGGTCAGGTCGAGGATGGATTTCCCTGTCATCTCCTCCATGCTGTAGCCATGCATGCGGGCGAACGCCGGATTGACCTCTGTAATGCCGTCGCGTTCAGTGGTCACGACGAAGAGACCCCAATTGGCACGAAGGAATATTTGTTGCCAATTGCGCAAGGCGTTATTGACCTGTTTCCCATTCATCATCGTATCGAATGCCCGCCTCGCCGCCATGGCCGATTTTTCTGTTCTTGCGTGGAATTGTCACTTTGTCCCGCTAGCGAAATGCCGCTCCAAACACAGAAAGCCGGCCCTGGATAGCCATTTCCGCAAGCCGTTGATCTTACCCTAAACGAAGAGTGCCAGCATTCGGTATATCCCGATGTTTAGCAGTATATCCCGAATAATATTCAGTAATTTCTCATAGACGGATTACCTGCAGCTCAAGATAATTCCTATAAGCCCAATGGGGGTAAATGCGGCAATGATTACCCGTCAGAGGTATCTCATTAAACTCAAGAAGAAGCCCAAGCCACCATTGGTAGGCAACGAGGATATCCACATCAGCGATTGTCTGAAGCGTCAGGAGGAACAACAATAGGACTTGTTGCGACTATCTACTAATGCCGATTTTATGAATCATGGAAGACAATCGAAAAGATCCGCGGTTTGCCGCACGCTGGCGTTGCGCGATTGTCTTCGAGGGCAATGGCAAGCGGGAAACCATACAAGGTAGAACCAACGATGTCAGCATCTCCGGCGTATCGGTAATTTGCCATCGCAACATCACCCCTCTCCATGCAATAACCATCCATTTACTAATTGATCCGGGCAACGGAAACCATCCGCCAGTGATAGTCGAAGCGCAAGGCAACGTTAAGAATAACGTGCTTTCTGGTCAGCAGGGTGGCTTTCGCCTGAGCATTCAATTTACCAAGTTCGCCCGGGACGGCAAGCAAGTTCTGCAAAGTCAATTGCCAAAGGATTTGGTTCGGTCTACAAAGCATATTGCGGCAACAGATGTGGTTCCGGCGAAAGATGTGACCACGGTTGCAGATGCTGCTCCAGTTCCAGATGCAGCGAAAATTGAGGATGCATCTCCTTCTGCGGATGCGGTTCCGGTTCCAGATGCGGCTCAAGTAACATCAACATAGGATCACCATGCTCGTTCCCATGCCCACACGGAAAGCCGCAATGATTCCAGAAACCGTCAATGAGCATTCAACCATCGCCGGCATCTGTTTGCGCAAGGCGTTTCCTGCCTGCGTTTGCTGGATTTCTCGGAAAGCGAACTGCAAGCCATCAGCGAGTTGGCCAGCGCTGTTCTCGAAACTGTCGAATAACCCGGAGGTTCAGTGCTTGATTGTATGCTGATGCTATAGAACGCATAATTGAGGCTCTCCCATTCACTGTACGACATTACCATGGCACTTAATCTTTACTGGATGCAGGCGGGTAGCTGCGGCGGCGACACCTTCTCGTTTCTCGGCAGCGAAAAGCCGGATGTCCCGACATTGATGCAGGGCCTGGACGTCAATCTGCTCTGGCATCCTTCGCTGTCGAATGTTTCCGCGCCCGAACATAAGCGGCTGCTGGACTCCCTGGACGATGGCACCACGTCGCTGGACCTGCTGGTGGTCGAGGGTGCGGTGTTGCGTGGCCCCGCCGGCACCGGCATGTTTGATGCGCGCGGCGGGCGTCCACGCAAGGATCTGGTGGTGGCGCTGGCGCGCCGCGCGCGCTATGTGATTGCACTCGGCACCTGCGCCAGCTTTGGCGGTTTCGGCGTGGCCGGCGAGATCGACGCCACCGGCCTGCAATTTACGCGTGCCGAGCACGGCGGTCTGCTGGGGCAGGATTTTCGCGCCGGGTCCGGCCTGCCGGTAGTCAATCTGGCCGGTTGTCCCTGTCACCACGATGTGCTTGGTGGCACCCTGATGGCGTTGCTGGCCGGGGCGGAACTCGCGCTGGACGAGTATCAGCGACCGCTGGACTGGTACGGAACCATGGTGCATCAGGGCTGCACGCGCAACGAGTACCATGAATACCGCGTCGAGGAAGAAGCCTTCGGCGAGAAGGGCTGCCTGTTCTTTCACATGGGCTGCCAAGGCCCGCTGACGGGCGGGCCTTGCAACAAGCACCTGTGGAACCAGCGTTCGTCGAAGACGCGTGTCGGTGTGCCTTGTTTCGGCTGCACCAGCCCCGAGTTTCCTGCCGATTCGCCGTTTTTCGCAACGCGCAACATCGAGGGCATCCCTCTCGCCTTGCCCAAGGGTGTCAAGCGCGCCCACTACATGGCCTACAAAGCCATGGCCGCCGCCGCCGCTCCCGAGCGACTAAAGACGCGCAGCACCGAAGTCTGAGCAAGGAACCTCCATGAACACCCGCATTATTCGCGACATCCCGTTCAACCTCGTCGAGGGTGACCTCGAGGTCAGTATCGAATATGGCGATGGCCGGGTTACCGACGCCTGGAGCGCCGGCACGCTTTACCGCGGTTTCGAAAACCTGATGAAAGGCCGCGGTCCCCTCGATGGCCTGGTGATGACGCCGCGCATCTGCGGCATCTGTTCCACCACGCATTTATTCGCCGCCGCCCGTGCGCTTGATGCTATCGCCGGTTTGACACCGCCGGATAATGCCGTGCGCGTGCGCAACGTGGCGTTGATGGCCGAACATGTGCAGAGCGACGTGCGCCAATCGGTGTTGATGTACATGGCAGCCTTCGCTCATCCGGCGCATGCCGGCCATCCGCTCTACGACGAAGCGCTACGGCGCTACGCCCCGGCAGCCGGCAGTTCGGCCATCGACGCCATCCGCGAGACCAAGCGCGTGCTCGAAGTGGTGGCGATACTTGGCGGCCAGTGGCCGCATTCCTCTTTCATGGTGCCCGGCGGCATCGCCTTCGCGCCGTCGCAAGCCAATCTGTTGCAATGCCAGCAGCTGGTTGGCGCCTACCGTGCATGGTATGAGCGGCGCGTGCTCGGTTGTCCGATCGAACGCTGGCGCGAGGTCGACAGTCGCGCCGCGCTCGATGTCTGGCTCGCCGAGAGTTCGGCCCACCGCGACAGCGAAACCGGCTTCCTGCTGCGTTTCGGGCGCGCCGCCGGTCTCGACGCCATCGGCGCCGGCCCGAATGCTTTCCTGTCCTACGGCTCGCTCGATCTGCCGCAAGAGACCGCTGTCGTAGCGCAGACCCGGCAACTGGTCGCGGCCGGCTTTGCGCGCGGAAATGCGGTTGCCGCTTTCGATGCCGCAGGCATTGCCGAGGATGTTTCCCATGCCTGGTACCGTAACCACGGCACGCTGCATCCCGCCGCCGGCGAAACCGACCCTTACGCTTCGGCGCAGGAGGGACGCGCCTATTCCTGGATCAAGGCGCCGCGCTACGCTGGCCAAGCCGTGGAAACCGGCCCTCTGGCAGAGGCAGTCATCGATGGCCGGCCGCTGTTTGCCGATATCGTCTCCGCCGGCCGGACCAGCGCGCTGGCGCGCCAGCTTGCCCGCCTGACGCGTCCGGCGACTTTGCTGCCAGCGATGGAGATCTGGTTGCAGGAACTGATCGAAGACCATGGCGCACCGATCATCGTCGGCGACGGCCAGGTTCCCGACGGCGAAGGCGCCGGCTTGCTGCAAGCCGCCCGCGGCGCTCTCGGCCACTGGGTGCGCATCGAGAACGGCCGCATCGCCCGCTACCAGGTGATTACACCGACGGCCTGGAATGGCTCGCCGCGCGACGCCACGGGCCAGCGTGGCGCATGGGAAGAGGCCATCCTGGGCACGCCGGTCGCCAACCCCGACAATCCGATCGAAGCCGGGCACGTCATCCGTTCCTTCGATCCCTGCCTGGTATGCGCGGTGCATACGGTGCGCCGCCGCGTCTGATGGCTGCGCGCATTATCTGCATCGGCAACCGCCAAGTGCGCGGCGACGACTTCGGGCCGCGAGTATACGACTGTCTGGCGGCCAAACCGCTTCCTGCGGACGTCGACATCGTCGATGGCGGGATCATTGGTCTTGGCTTGCTGCGTTATCTTGAAGACGGCCGGCGCGTGGTGTTCGTCGATGCGGTCGCCGGTTTCTCCGCGTCTGGCGGGATGGTCCTGCTCGATGGCGCCGAGGTTGCCCGCCAATGCGTGGGCGGTTTCGACCACGCGGCGGGCTTGCCTTACCTGTTGAAAATCATGCCGGCGGTGCTGGACTCGCCCCCGCCGGTTGTAACGGTCGTCGGCCACGAGGGCTATGCCAGCGCGCAAACAGTTCGCACAGCAGCGCAGTGCGCGCTGCATCTTGCTACGGAGTCTGCCGACAATGCATGCCGTGCCTGATCTTATGAGACAGGCGCTTAGCCCGCGCTCGAACCAGCGTCGCCTGCGACTCGAAGACGTTCTGGCCGAGAACGAACTGCTGCGGCAGGAGCTGCGCACCACGCGGGAGGCGGCGAAAATCACCGCCGAACTGGTGGTCCAGCAGTTCGAGAAAAGCGACGAACTGTTGGTGCGCCTCCAGCATTCCAACGCAATCACCGAGACGACCCTGCGGGAAATCAAGGGGATCATGGACAATGCCTCACTGGGCATCTGCTTCACCCGAGATCGCGATATCTTTCGTTATAACCGCAGCTTCGGCAGGATGTTTGGTTTCCCCGGCGATACCGGCATCGGCCAACCGGGTCGCGCGACCTTTGTCTCCGACGAGTCCTATGCCGAGGTAATCCGCGCGGTCGTACCGTTGTTGTCGAAGAATCTGCCCTTCGAACGCGATATGTTCATGAGGAGCCAGGACGGGAGAGATTTCTGGTGCAACTTAAAAGCATTCGTTTCGGATCCCAACGATATGAACGCCGGCATCATCTGGATCACCGAGGATCGCTCGGCCTTCAAGGCGGCCGAAGAAGAGATCAAGGAATCCCGCCGCATTGCCGAAGTGGCCAACGCCGCCAAGAGCGAGTTTCTCGCCAACATGAGCCATGAAATCCGCACGCCGATGAACGCGATCATCGGCATGACTCACCTGGCGCTGCAAACCGATCTGGACGCCAGGCAGCGCAACTACCTGGAGAAAGTCGATGCGGCGTCCAAGGGCCTGCTTGGCATCATCAACGACATTCTCGACTTTTCGAAAATCGAAGCCGGCAAGGTGAGCTTCGAGCAGATCGATTTTCATCTTGACGACGTCATGGATGGCATGGCCGATCTGGCGACGCTCAAGGCACATGACAAGGATCTGGAGCTGTTGTTCAACATCGGTACCGATGTGCCGCTGGCGCTGGTCGGCGATCCGTTGCGTCTCGGGCAGGTATTGACCAATCTGGTCGGCAACGCCATCAAGTTTACCGAGCAGGGCGAGGTGACCATCGCCATCAGTTTTGTCGCCGAGGAAGCGGACGGCGTGCGGCTGCGTTTTGCCGTCAGCGACACCGGCGTCGGCTTGAGCGAAGAACAGCGCAGCCGCCTGTTCAAGGCGTTCTCCCAGGCCGACAGCTCGACGACGCGCAATTACGGCGGCACCGGCCTGGGGCTGACCATCAGCAAGCGCCTGGTCGAAATGATGGACGGCGAAATCGGCGTGGTCAGCGAACCGGGAGTCGGCAGCACTTTCTACTTTACCGCCAGGTTCGGTCGGCATGCCGACCAAAGATCGCTGCATGAAATCGCCAACCACTTGCCGGGACTGCGCATCCTGGTGGTGGACGACAACGCCAGCGCCCGGGATATCTTTCTCGCCATGCTCAATTCGCTGCGTTTCGAGACCACCGCCGTCAAGGGCGGCAGCGAGGCGCTGCTTGAACTTGAACAGGCACAGCGCGTTGGTAGGCCTTATGGACTGGTGCTGATGGATTGGCGCATGCCGCAAATGGACGGCGTCGAGACGATACGGCGCATCCACGCCGACCGGAACCTGGTGACCACGCCGATGTGCATGATGGCCACTGCCTACAGTCGCGAAGAGTTGCTCCAGCAAGTGGAGGAGGCGGGGATCCGCGTCGATGGCTTGCTGGTCAAGCCGGTCAGTCCCTCGACGCTGTGCGACAGCATCATGACGGTGTTCGGCCGGGACATCGGGCGGCGGCTGCGCCAGCAGCAACGCCAAGCCAGCCACCGCGAAGCGGCGCAAGCGCTGCGCGGCGCCTACCTGCTGCTGGTCGAGGACAACGACATGAATCGCGAGCTGGCGCAGGAAATCCTCGGGAATGCGGGGATCCGTGTCGATGTCGCCGCCAACGGCAAGGCAGCGCTGGAGATGATCGCCGGGGCCGACTACGACGGCGTGCTGATGGATTGCCAGATGCCGGTGATGGACGGTTTCGACGCGACGCGCCGGATCCGCGCCGACGGGCGCTTCGCTGCGTTGCCGGTGATCGCCATGACCGCCAATGCGATGGCCGGAGACCGCGAGAAATGCCTCGAATGCGGGATGAACGACCACATCGCCAAGCCGATCGACGTCGGCCAGATGTTCTCTACGCTGGTGCGCTGGGTGAAGCCGGGCGTAGCGGCGGCAGACACTGTTGGCGACAACCAGGCGCCTCAGGCTATGGAAGTTCCCCGGGTCGAGGGGTTGGATACCGCAGAGGCACTCGCACGGGTTGACGGCGACGCCAATTTGTTCCACAAAATGCTGAAGTGGTTCCGCAAGAGCCAGGCCGACGCCGTTGACGATATCCGCGCCGCATTCGATGCGGACGACCGCGATACCGCGGTGCGGCTGGCGCATACCCTCAAAGGGCTGTCTGGCAACCTCGGCGCGACCAGGCTGTTCAACGCAGCCCGGCAACTTGAATCGGCGCTCCGGCTTGAGGGCAGCAAAATGCCGCAGGCACATCTGGACACGGTCGATGAGCTCCTGGCTGCCCTGCTCGCCGAGATCGACCGTGTCATGCCGTGCGCTACGGCGGAAGAAGCGCCAAGGGAAAACGTTCCCCTCGATGTGGCCGCCTTGACGCCGTTGCTGCGCGAGTTGGCGCTGTTGCTGGCCGACGACGATGGGGAAGCAACCACGCGGATCGAGTCGTTGGCGGCGCTGCTCAGGGGCAGCGCCCTGGCGGACGATTACCGCCGCCTCGACAAATTGACCGAGAGCTTCGCCTTCGGCGAGGCGTTGGCGCTCTTGCGCGAGATTGCCGTGAAGCTGGATATCCAGTTGGACTGAAATCATAGAGAAGGGATGCGCTTATGAACCCAGCGCTGAATTACCCGGGCAAGGCGACGATTCTGGTGGTGGACGACTCGCCGGCCAATCTTTCCCTGATCAACAAGCTGCTCGAGGGCGATTACAAGGTCAAGATCGCCACCAATGGCGAGAAGGCGCTCCAGATAGCCGCTGCCGATCCGTCGCCCGACCTGATCCTGCTCGATGTCATGATGTCGGGGATGGACGGTTATGAAGTGTGCCGGCGGATCATGGCCGACGACAAGACGCGCCATATCCCGGTGATCTTCCTGACCGCCAAGGCGGAACTGGAAGACGAGAAGAGAGGGCTGGAACTGGGCGCCGTCGATTACATCGCCAAGCCCGTCAGTCCGCCGATAGTCATGGCGCGGGTCAAGACCCACGTGGTGCAGAAGAAGATGGCCGACTTCCTGCGCGACAACAACGGCTTTCTTGAACAGGAGGTGGCCAAGCGCACGCGCGAGGTGATGGCGAACCAGGAAGTCACCATTCTTGCCATGGCTTTTCTGGCTGAGACGCGCGATGCGGACACCGGCAACCATATCCGCCGCACCCAGTTCTATATCAAGGTGCTGGCCGAGAAATTGCGCCACCATTCGCGCTTTAGCGGGTTTCTGACCGAAGACAACATCAATCTGTTGTTCAAGACGGCGCCGCTGCACGACATCGGCAAGGTGGGGATTCCCGACCGCATCCTGCTGAATCCAGGCCGTTTCGAACCGCACGAGTTCGAAATCATGAAGACGCATACCACGCTGGGGCGGGACGCCATCGAATACGCCCAGAACGCGCTGGACGCCAATGCCGATTTTCTCGCCTTTGCCAAGCACATCGCCCTTTCGCACCAGGAAAAGTGGGATGGCAGCGGCTACCCGCATGGACTCGCCGGCGACGACATTCCGATTTCCGCGCGTCTGATGGCGGTGGCCGACGTCTATGACGCGTTGATCAGCCGTCGCGTGTACAAGGAAGGCATGCCGCACGAAGAGGCGGTGCAAATCATGATCGAGGGCCGCGGCACGCATTTCGACCCCGACATGATCGATGCTTTCATTGAAATCCATGAGGAGTTCCGCGCCATCTCACTTCGCTTCGCCGATTCGGATGCCGATATTGGCAAGAAGAAGGACTACCTGGTGAAGGCCGGCGCCGGTCAATAAGCGAGAGATTGGACATGTTCGACAAACAAATCACCTTCCTCGTCGTCGACGACCTCGATGCCATGCGCCAGGTCACCTCATCCCAGTTGCGAGCACTGGGCGTCAGCAACATGGTGACCGCCAACAACGGCGCCGAGGCTTTGCGTGTGCTGAAAAATCAGCGGGTAGACGTTGTGCTTTCCGACTGGAACATGCCGGTCATGTCGGGGCTTGATTTGCTCAAGGCGGTGCGCGCCGATGCGAGTTTGTCGCGCCTGCCCTTCGTCATGATTACCGCCGAAGCCGATCGGGGGCGCGTCGCAGAGGCCATCGCCAGTGGTGTCAGCGGCCTGCTGGTCAAGCCCTACACGGCAGACAGCCTTGCCACGCGCATCAAAAAGGCACTGATATCGCAGTCGCGATCAAGCACGCCGGCGCAGAAGGAAACGGTTGCGCAGGACGAGGTCCCGCTACCGGCCGCCGCTCCTTCCGCCCCTGTCGATTTACCGCCGCAAGCCGCAAAGGAGCCGGTTCGTCCAACGATTCTGGTGGTGGACGATGCGCCCGCCAATTTGCATCTGCTCTTGCACATGTTCAAGGATGCGTATCGCGTGCGCGTTTCACAGAGCGGCGAGAAAGCCCTGGAAATCTGCCAATCGAACAACCCTCCCGATCTGGTGCTGCTCGATATCATGATGCCCGGCATGGACGGCTTCGAAGTCGCCCGGCGCATGCGCGAGCATCCGATGTCGGAAACCATTCCCGTGATCTTCGTCACCGCCATGACCGGCGAGGATGCGCGGCTCAAGGGACTGGAACTGGGCGCCGTGGATTTCGTCACCAAACCTATCGATCCCGAGGTGCTCAAGCCGCGCGTGCGCAACTTTTTGCGCTACGTCGAACTGCACAAGCAACTGCAGGCCAACTACGATGAGATGCTTGAGGCGGCGCGCTTGCGCGAGGATGTCGAACGCATCACACGCCATGACATCAAGGGACCGCTGGCCGGAGTGATCGGGCTGGCGCAGTCTTTGGCCGACGACGATACGCTGAGCCGCAAGCAGCAGGTCGAGAAGCTGCGCATGGTGGAGGAGACCACGTTGCAGGTGCTCAACATGATCAACCTGTCCTCGGAGCTCTTCAAGATCGAGACCGGACGCTTCAAGCTTGACGCCCAACCGGTCAAGATCGGCGACATTATGCGCCGCATCGTCAAGATTTCGCGGGCGGCATTTGCCGAGAAGCGCACCACCATTGTCGCCGACATCTACGAGCCGGATCGCGGAACAGGACCGCAGGTGCTGGGAGATGCCATGCTGTGCTATTCCCTGTTCCAGAACCTGATCAAGAATGCCTGCGAGGCAGCGCCCGAAAATGGCCGGGTGAACGTCACCCTGAGCGATGAAACGCCGCTACGCATCGTGATCCAGAACAAGGGGGCGGTTCCAGCCGAAATTCGCGAGCGTTTCTTCGACAAGTTCGTCACGCACGACAAGCAGGGCGGGACCGGTCTCGGAACGTATTCGGCCAGATTGCTTGCTGAGGCGCAAAACGGGTCGATTGCGTTGAAGGTGTCCGATACGGAGAACCAGACCACGATTACCGTAACCCTGCCACGCTATTCCGAAGAAGTCGGTACTTAGAGTACGACTTTCCCGGCCCTCTCGCTCCGGACAACTGGTGACTGATAAATGAAACCTGACCTGGCATACCGCTGAAACCCGCGCCAATGCTGGGTCCGGTTTTTCATCCCAACGGCATTGAAAAATGAAACCTGACCTGGATGACGCAAAACGGCAGCGCGGACTTAAAAATAAATCTGACCTGAGCTCTTTCGGGGACGTAAGCGGCGGATGCCGGGGTACTGCTCGTTGCAGGGGTGATACTACGCAGTTGACCCATTGCCTTTTGCTTCAAGAGCTTGGCCTGCTCTCACATGCGAGCCTAGCTAGAAATGAGGTTGCCGTGATTGCGCGACACGGCGATGGAGCGTTACCGAAAGGGCGCGCTGCCTGGTGGCAACGTGCGACATAGCTATACGAGCCAATATCTCTCCAAAAATCGAACAGCGTTAGCTCCAGTGCATCGAGCTACACCGACTTCGGGGTGAGTAATTGGAACTGCACCAGCGACCTTTCGAAAGCGTTGCAAGCTTTCATGCTGGCTATAACGGCATCAAGGTCCTCATAGTCAAAAGCGGCGGTCCAGCTCTGAATCTTCTGCATCGCCTTCACAAATGGCTGCGGGTCACCCTCTCTGGTCAGGACGCGCAGGCAATCCATATATTCCTCTCGGAACAGTGTTGGAATGATGATGCGGCACGCGTCCACTACCGAAAGCTCTGCGTTCATGACTAGACGGGCCAGGCGACCGTTTCCGTCATTAAAGGGATGCACCTCTGAGACCAGGAACATTGCCATCAAGGCACGCGCGGATCCCGGTGGGATGGAGGCAAGTATACGGGAGCCCTCAACCAACGTGCCACGAACGAGCCGAGGTGCAACGAACTCAGTATTGCCAGCGCGGTTAGCCTTGACTTTGAACTCCCCCGGGCTGGTTTCCGGACGGGCAGCCATTTGGTCGGTGTGCCGCGCCCGTAGCTGCGCAACCACAGGCTCGCCTATAGCCAGGACTTGATTGCGCCAAGCGGGGCTCATGGCTTGCCGAAACACACCAAGGATGTCGTGCGAGTCCTTCGGTCGGTCTTCGATGGGCTTGCCTTCCAGTACAAAGGCGCGCGCCTCCTCGACCTCAAATTCGGTCCCCTCGATGAAGTTCGAGAAGTAGGATTCCAGAAAGGCAAAGTGCGTGCGCGCCTGGGGGGTGGTGGCTACCTCCGCAGGCTGCCGGAGGGGAGTTGACCGCAAGGCAACCGCCAACTTTTCGAACAGCGACAGGCGGTCAGGGTCATAGGGCAACGGCGCCGTGCGCGCCTTGCCAGCCATCGTCGTGAGATCTGATGGCCTCGACCCCAGGATGCTGCCCACCAAGGCGTCCAACACCTTGAATTCCTTGTCGAGACTCAACTGCGGCGCCAAGGAGCGCGCGGCTTCGCGCAACCGCGACAACGACTCCCCCCCCCGGGAATCGCAAATATTGAGCAATCGCGTCTCGACAGCATCCTTGCCCACCGACTTCCTCAGCGTCCCCCGGCTTTGGGTCAGGTTCTCCAAAAGTAGGCGCGCCTCAGAGGGAAAGTACAAATCCTTGCCCTGCATCGGCATATCCCCGGTCTGCGGCGGCGCACCCTTGAGCGTCACAATGGTCAGGCCTGGTAGCTCAATCGTCCGGGGATACGTGTAGGTGAGATAGACCACGCCGGCCTCCGGCCGACCGCCATCAAAGGCAGTCCGATAACCATAGAGTGCCCCTGGCAATAGCGCGGCCAACACCCGGATACGATCGCGCGCGATAAGCGCCGGCCATTCTGCCGCCGGCCGACTGCTGACGATACCTTTGGCGACCTGGTGTAGTTCCCCCTTCTTAAGCCGCCGCTGAACCGCGCGCACCTGCGCCGCGTCCAACTCAGCATACAGAAGCAGAGAGTCATCCTGAGGCGTCGGATTATTGAGGGTTATCTTTGTTGGCATAGCGAGTTTGTCGCATTATTGATATGCAATAGTATATCATTGTCGCGTATTTGATGTATATAGTAAGCTGCGTGCCCACTAATACTCCAACTTCACTCGCCTTTTTGGCGTCGTATTTTTGATGTCCAACATTCTCTTCGACTGAGAATTGTCGTTGTTTAGGAAGTTAACTGGGGCCTGGTGTCATCTTTTTGATAGCTAACTTGGGCGGACGCTCTGCCGGACCTCACGTTGACGCATCCTTGGTGGGAGACGTTAGCACATCCGTCATGAAGAAACCGGGCTTACCTTGTCAGGAAGCCCGGTTTGGGGTCAACTGCGTAGTAACACCCCGTTGCAGCACGATTCCAGAATTATGGCTACGACATTTCCATCGTTGGGGCTCGAAGTTCTTGCAGTAACCCCAGCAGCTTTGGCCAGCGGCCATCCTTTAGCATCTGACGGTGGGTGGCGGTCAATATGCTCGTATTGGTTCCTCCAGCGGGTGCATCCCCCCAAGAGATACCACGGCCAAACTTTTCAAGAATGCAGTCAATAACCGTCTTGGGGCTATGTCGCGATGAGGCCTTCTTGACGACAACATCCCGTACAAGGCCCCATTCCTTCTCGGACATTGCCCATATACCATTGCGGCTCGGCACATCCGCTTTTATCGGCGGTTTCGCGCGACCATGCCCAGCATGAAAAGCGTTTTGATGAAAGACAATCGTCCTGGCGTGATTTTCTGCAAAAGCATACGGATCATCCTCTGCGTCCAATACAGTAATTGTGATATCCGTTACCAGTTCATAGTTGCTGAAGGGAAGCACTCTCATAACCATGCTGACCGTAGCCTTGGGTAGCAGAATACCAAGCTGGCCTTCTCTCGCCGCTAGTATCACACTGTCCCACATTCGTCTTGCTGATGGAAAGCAATGCATCCAGGACAATGGCTGGAGCAAGGCCGGAGTTCTTTCCTTTTGGCTGCCGAGCATGGAACTGGCTGACCGGAAGAAAGCGACGGGAGGTCCTTCGCTATCTTTCATCGGGAAACACAGGTCATCCAGGCCCTGCGGCCGAAATAAATACGGAGAAATTTTCCGGAATGGTCTAAACAAAGCGGCCATTAGCACACTTGCCGGTATCAGAAATACTTGGTTGTCGGCCTCCACCTGGAAAACGGCCTGCATGTTTTCTGGCCGAACCTTGAAATCCAGCGCCTCGAAAAACGGCTCCGCAGGCCCAGCCATCCAAGTGCTAAAGCAAGTAGTGATGCGTTTTCGCCGCACACCTGGGGCTGTCAATGCAATATCGTGCAGTGCCGAGACTGGCCGCCACTCACGATTCCCGTTCTCATCAATAACTGTAGCCCCATATGCCGAGCCTTCTCGACCAATCCCTTCGATCCAAAGCATTCGCGTTCCCCAGAAGTTGCCGGGTCATATAGCGAACTTTTTCCAGGGTTCATGGGAATTAGTGAATTAGATTACTCGCGTTAGCGCGTACTGTCGGTGGCGTTCTCGCCGGGATTTCCGTCTGGATCGTAAATAATCAGCAGGTCAGGAAAGTGTTGTTTGACGATTGGCCGGTACCGATCGGTGCCCAAAAACGGAACCCATCGGGTCTCGCGCCGTTTCTTGGAAAACGGAGAACACCGAAACCACCAAATCAGCGCACCAACGAGCGGCGGTTGGCCCCGGCGGCGCCGGCGATACCTGGGTGGGCAACCAGCTGCTTCGAGCATGTCGTGCACGGTCATTGGTTTCTGCTTGCCCGCCCTGCGGAGGAATTTGTGCAAGCCAGATACTGCAATTCGGTGCAGTTCTTCTTCCGATGTCATCTCGACGACGCCGGTTTCCTGGACAACGCGCAGGAGTATCTGCCTTGCAGTCAAGCCATCTAACACTGACTTCCCGGATGTGTCCTGCCAGTCTCGACCACGACCCGGCAAAAGGCATCCAACGTAAGCCGAGTAACGCTTTCCGAGGGCTGAGACCATCCCCTTGGTAATCACTCGATTTTGTAGATCCTCAATCTGAGGGATGCCTCCTTGGTTGGCCAGCAGTTCGTGGCTATATGCCAGGGCCTCGACGGCCAACTGGCTAACTCGCTTCTGAGTTGAATAGGAGGCGTCCATATTTATCAGCATGCCCGCAGAATCACCCGGCATCGCCAACCCTATTGAAGGCGTAATTACCGCATCCCCCGATAACCTGGCAGCCCTTTGACTGACGACCTTCAGGGGCTCGTCGTGCGCTGCACATATCAGCACCCCCGGCAACAAGTGAACTCTATGCCAGTAATCTTCACCGTATTTTTCCACATCGGCAGCGGCGCACTTGTTGCAATAGCGTCGGTCAATTCGGCCGATGCTGGGAAGCAGATGGGACTCAGCTACCGCCGGTTCAACGTAGCTGAGTGCCATCGTCTCCAAAGCCTGGGCTTTGGCAGCAGACATGCCACTCACCAGATACGGGAACAAGGTGTGTTCCCAAAGTAGGCGAGGTCTGCCAAGGCCCGTCAACTCCGATACATGACAAACCAGGTACTGGATGGCACTAATGGTGTTGACGTCATAATTTCCGAAATACCAGAAGAGGAATCCTGGCAAGGATAATCCAACGTGTCGGTACGCCCGTGCTATGACGCTACCAAGTTCCTCATCCGGGTATGGCCGGGTGAAGTAGTACCGTTTGACCATTGGGCTAGACCGCCAGCAAACGCTCCACATCTGCGACCATCCCCAGCTTTGAAAGTCGCTCGAATACTGTGACCCCCGGTGTTCCTTGCAATGCGTTTCGATAGTCGCCCTGCAGGTATGTGACTGGCGTCGGGGGTACTGACGTCTGGCCGCGTTTTTTGGCCTTTGCCTTGGGTCCTGATGTGGAGTTGGTCAGCGCTTGCCGTACCCCTTCAATGGCGTTATTGGCTGTTCCACCTGCGGCAACACTTTCTGCGAGGTCCGCAGCCTGCTCCGTGTCGAAGCCGACTTTCTCCAGGGCTGAAGCCACCATCGGAACAAACTGCTCGCTCTCCGGCCGTACCGAAGCCCCCTGCACCCGCCGCCCGGAATATGCTCGTTGCACGTTGCTTATGACCTGCTCCAGATTCATCGGTGCAAGGTCATCACAGGCCTGGAGCGCATCAAGGTCCTGCCGGCGAATCGCGTCAATCATCGGTGCAACCATGGACAACTCTCGCCCGGCCACATCCGCGATAAGCTGCCCGGTGATCGTCTCCGTGCCATCCATCATTGCGCGCACCTGGCAGGCCACAAACAGCTTGATGGCAATGTCGACGATCCCCTGGGAATAGTGGTACAGCAGGTCCGTCAAGAACGGCGATTCCTCCACAGGAACTTTGGGCCACTGAAAGCGCCACAAGATGCTGACAAAGTCCTCCCATTCGTCGGGATGCTTTGGCGAGCCTTTGGTAAACCGATCCCAGTAGGACAGCCCTTGACCTATGGAACGACGAGCCTGCCTAAAGTCAAGTGACAGGACTCGCCGCGCTTTGTTCGTGCCGACAAACAGGATAGGAACCCCAAGTTCGTTGGAAGCGGAAACCAGCAGCGTCATCAGGGACTGGCGATTCTTCGGCGAGTTTTCAAGGTTCTGAATCTCGTCCATAACCAATAGCCCCACGTAATGCATGTGAAGCACACGCGCCGCGTGGTTCATCAGTGTTTCGGCGCCAGTGCGGCTGCCCTCACCATATTGGGACGTATAGTTGGCTTCCGGCAGCAACATGTCCGTCTTACGGAAAATCGATTGTGCCAACCCTTTGACGCTGGCTCCATCATAGGGCGTCTCGATATGCAGATAGGGAATCTGGTAGATACCGAACCCAGGATGAAAGATAACCTCGGGCACTCGTGACTGTAGCCGGCGAATTGTTGTAGTTTTTCCCATGCCAGGTAGGCCGATGAGCGATGCTGAGAGTTGTGCTGTAATCTGACCTGGCGATACTGCGAACGACTGACCCTGCTTTTGCTGCTCATAAAGCTTCTTGAAAACTTTGTGGGAAGCAGCAGAGCGAGGAGTACGGCCGACATATCCCTGGCGCCGCAATGTGTCCAGCCCTTGCGCCAGTTGCAGGTGCCGCGGCAGGGGAACCATGAAATTGGCGAGTTGCGCCACCATCTGTAGGCGTTCGTGAACCGGCCACTCGCGTTGCCCGGCATCAAAATTTGGCAGGCACATGAGGGCCTCCACCAGAGCATCGTCGTCCAGCGCAGGCGGCAGGGCTTCGATGAACGGGTTGCCCTGATACTGAGGTATGCGCTGCTCGGAATATACGGCTTCGACGATGTGATTATTTTCCATTCAGGATCTCCAGGTATTTTTGCCGACGACGGTCATCCTTTGCTGCTGCAGGAGGAGTGGCGGCGACGGATTCGTCTTCTGGCTGGGGCACCGACGCCTTGTTGGGAATTAGCGGAATGACCTCAGCCGACTGCGCGCTCTTTGGCACTGGCCCGGGAATGCGGGCCTCACGTTGGCGCTGAAGACGCCGCTCCTCCAGCCGGTCATCAGCGATGTCCTTCTTTCGTCCCTTACGCGACAAACCCTTCGACTGTTCTTTCGTCTGAGTACGCGCTTGTTTGGCGATAGGGTCGATAATCTTGTGAAATTCAAACTTCTGTTGATAATCCAAGGAGCGACCTTCCTGCCGCAGCATCTCCCGTTGGTACTCGATGGCTTCAACCTCCTGGAAGGATAGGCCGCGATAGTCGGAGCACCGGTCCAGAAGACTGGCCACGAAGAATAAGGTTGGGTTTCGGTCGTCATGGATATAGATGGTGTCCACCAGACGTCTATCGTAAGAAACCGTTACCTTGAAGCTACCGCGGCCTGCGGCTACCATCCATCCGCGCTCCATGGCTTCCGCACAAGAGTAGAAGCAGTGATCCAGCCGGATACCTTCTCGGGTTACCGTCGCTTTGTCCCTCGGAAGTAACGAGAAACGAACCCGCTCCTCCGAAATACGCGACAGGGTTCCGGCCCGTTCCCGAATCTCCAGGTTCCAGATATCACGCGGAATCGGCTGAAGACCGCTCAAGCCATATTTCGCTGGCCAGATATAACCATCCCGGGGTGTCCGGTTGAAACGAATGATTGCGGCGAGCATCATCATTCGCTCGATCTTGTCTTCCGACCATTGCCGTTTCCCTCGCATATACTGTCCCCAGGTAGCTATACACTTTCTACCGCGCCGAAACTTAGACGCGTGGGACAACTTAGGTAACATGAACACTGTCCTGGCGCTGTCCTGTATCTATAGTCTCACAAATAGGATGCATGTGTCAAATATGCGACCTCTGTCGCATATTTATCCAACGTCGTGTACAGTGCCGAGATGGATTGGAACCTCGAAGCCCGTCGTGTGCTGCGTGCTGAACTTGCGCGCCGTGACATAACCTACAAGCGCTTGGTGCAGCTGCTGGAGACCCAGGACGTCATCGAGACTGACCGCGCGATCGCAAACAAGCTGTCGAGGGGTACGTTTTCCTTCGCTTTCTTCCTGCAATGCATGAAAGCTATTGGTGCCAGTACCATTAGTCTGGAGTAAATGCGGCGGCAGGAGGAACCTGGACGATTCAGTTTCTACCCAGCACGGGTGTTACTACGCAGTTGACCCAATCCGGTTGTAATCAGTGAGATACACCTATGTTTTGGCGTGCCAACGAATAAGTTTGGTCGCGCGGCTCGCAGCGGGGTTGCAAATCCAAAAAACAACAAGCCAATACCCTGAGACGGTGGCTGGCCACCACCTACATGACATGCGGGAATGCCGATGAACGTTAGGTGATACGTTTGGCAGCCCGCAGGACCGCTTCTATCACGATAGCCACGTCAGCCGCGGCCTTGCCTTTCACAGAGATACCCATTTCCATTGAATGCTCCAGTGAGGCGCTGGTCAGATTCGAAGATCCCACGTACGCGACATCAACATCACACAAGACTACCTTTGCATGAAACGTCTCTCGTCCATAGCCTTCAGGGCGGGGAATCGAGTAGTTATATACATCCACGCGCTCACTCACCAACCAAGAGGCTACAGCGTCGTACCCAATTGGGTAGTCTGCGCGACTAGGATCCTCCAGACTACGGAGTATTAGTAACCTGGAAACTCCTTTGCCCACTTGGCTAAAAAGCTCCTTGAGCCATACTGCCCCTTTAACATCAAAGAAAGGTGTCATAACCACAACCCTGTGCCGAGCTGACTGAACCATGCTGTGAAAGGCGTGTTCGGTAGGTTCAACATCCGCAGTACGCCAACCGAGCTGAGCCAACTCATCTTCAAGAACACTGGGGCGTGGTGGCTTCGTTAAGACAATCTGTGCCGTTGTCGCGTCCTGGTGCGCATTGGTCAGGTAGTGGTCGATGGCTCGCAAGGCGAAGGATAGCCGACGGAAAACGGCGTGGCCGTGCCGCCGCGCCACATACCCTGCTTTTTCACTGTCCAGCAGCCCAAGCTGAGCCGCCTTGTCCAGCACATCCTTGGCGCCTCGTTCCTCGGTGACTCCGAGTTGGGCCATTGCTGTAATTGACTGAGCTGTTTGGTGAGAGCCTTCGGGTAGCTCCGGCCAAATAGCCAGTAGCGCCGCGGCCAGCCCTGCCTTACTGCTGAGGCCAGCTACGGCCGCTTTCTCAAAGGCAGTCAGCTCGCTGATGGGCATAGCGCATCCTGTGCGACATCAATATATCCTGCAATCGTAATCTCCCGTGTATCGAACCGTGGGTGTCCGCCGACGCTGCGCAAGACTGCGCGCGACAAAAGCTTGTTGCCCGCAATACAGGAGGTCTCCGGCACCATGAGACAATCCGGGCAAGCGCCACCTCTGTGGGTGCAGAGGGACCCGGTGCCGCATTGCGTAGCCTTGGGTGTGAGCATGGCCGTCAGCATCGAGATGCCGGCATTCCGCCACATCGCAGAGAGGTTACCCAGGTCCATGGTTGTACCGCTGCGATAGACCACGAAGGCTAGGTCGGCCGGAAAGATATACTCCCCGAGCGAACCCAAGTCGAGGCCTGAGTATTCGGAAACGTGTTTCATAAGCAAATGCGAATAGCTGTGCAGCAAGGTGTACAAGTACAAATAGACGGGCGGTGTCGGACTCTCAGGAAGCTTATCAAGAAAGGGTCCCATGGGCGTCGCGCAAGTGAGCAATCCCGCTCCGAGCTTTTCGTCAGCGTTCAAGCTGAACATATATGAGCATCCCAGGCTCTGAAGCCACTTGAGCACGACCTCGGGCTTAAGTTTGACATAGAGTGCCTCGTTGCCTTGCTGGACAACGTAGATGGGATTCTTTGATGCGCCGTTGTGCTGAACCGGAGGGAAGAGGTTCAAGCGGACGGGCATATTTTGGCCGCGTTTGTCTCGCAGCACGGGGCCTGACTCCATGCGCGAATATCCGAAACTGAACTTGCACAGGTCGAACTCCCGGATAAGCCCAAGGTCCGCCAGGCCCAGCCGGCCTAGCAAGCCACGCGCCTCGGCTTCCAAGGCTTCTGCGTCTGACTTCTTTTCCGGGCCCAGGTCCTCGTCGAGGCGCATCACGGAGACGTAGGGCTTCTTTCCATTGACGCGCGTCTCCACACCCAGTCGGGTAGTTTCCAGCGTCGCATGCTCAATTGCCAACCGAAATGGGTCGAACTTGGAGGCGAACATGGATTGTCGGTATTGGAGACGATCTGTCAGCCCTGGGGGCAAGGATACCTTTGGCACCAGAATAGCCCGGCGACGCAGGTCATCCAGGATGAGCTGCCGTTTGTCATATGCCTGGCCCAAAAGACCTTGCACCATCTCGCGCATTGCTGCGGAAAGGCCAGGCAGAGCCGTCTCGGTTGCCGCAATTTGTTCGACAGCCGCTTGGTAGGATGCCAAATCCTTTACGCAATCTTCGCGGCCCTTGCAGGCGGCAGCCACGTCCTCATCGCTAATTGCAGTAATGCCAAAACCATATCGGGTGGCAATGAAGTCCTTCAGTTCCTCCTCCCGGCCAGGGCGAAGCCTTGCCAGCAGGTCACGGCCACCATCCTTGAAATCAATGAACAGGTCCGAGCGCACGTAGTAGGCGTTGGACGCACGATAGGGCGTCACCTGCATGCGCGCGTGGGTGTACAAATCCGGCAAGCTCCTAGGGCCAAGCATCCGAAGAGTTTCTGGGTCGTTCTGCAGCCACTTTGCCGACAACGGCTTGCCACATTCAGCGCACTCGAAGAACCAGTCGCCGATGGCAGCCTGTTTTCGGTTGAGCCGAAGGTCGTGGCTACCACAAACGCAGTTATCCTCTCGTTTCACAACCTTCAGGTCTGTGTCGCTCCAGTGCCACTGCCCAGGAAACGCAGGTTCCCAATGGCCAGACCAATGCACAAAAATCACATCGAGCTGTTCCCAGTCGCAAGTATCCTCGTGCTTTGAGTTCTTGCAACTGGTTGAACTCAAGGTAGGCAGGGCAGCATCCAATTCCTTGAGCGTGTCGTAGCCACGGAAAAGTCCACAGTTGCGGCACACAAACGTAAGCGGCGCCGGCGTGTACTCCATGTGCGACGGCCTGCAGAGGTACACTCGGTCCTGCCCGGGTGGCTGAAACCCTGAAAGAGTGCTATCCAGCAACTTCCTGTCGACACATTGGATGGGCAGAACCTGTGCCTTCGTAGCATCGTCATCCCGTGCCGTTACGGCGGCATCGTACCAGGCTCGGCCTAGTTCGTTAATGCGCTCGAATATCTGGTCTAGCGTTGGATCGGCCAAGTTCACCTGCTCGCCTACTGCTGATCGTGAAATGCAGGCTCCTACACCCCCTTCAAAGGTGAAGAAGCTCTCTGGCGCATACGAGGTCGCGAGCTGGTTACGCGAGCGGCTCATTGTTTTTGCTTTGGACATCAAATTCCCCCAGGACTATTCTTCGCTGGTGACGCTAGCGTCATCCACGTCGGCACCTGAACCGCGCCGGATAAACTGCATAACTCGGGCCGTGGCCTCAGGAGGCGAGCGCCGGTAGGCAGCATCGAATGCCGATTCGTAAATGACTCCTGGCTGGTCTACGTCGCGCAAGGACGTCATTGGCCGCAGGCTTGAATTGCGCGCTTCGAAGAACTTGGACAACCGAGTTCCATTTACATACCTGGGCATCGCCAGGTCCTGCTGGTAGTAGCCCAGTTCGCGTTTGAGCAATGCTCGGTAATACGCTGCACCTTCGGGCGCCGGCGAGATATTGAGACCAAGCGCATTGGCCATAAATTGCTCCGTTTCATGCAAGGCGGCAGGCTTGGCGAGGAAATCGCGCACATCAGCTGCGTAGTCAAATGGCTGGCAGCCACTTTTTTTGTCGTCATCAGCAGCGCAAAGAGTCTTAACCGCATTGACCCCGCAAACAAATTCCTGGAAGAAGCTCGGCATGACTCGAACAAGTGCTTTCTCTGCCCAGCGATCCACGGCAGCCGGCAAAATCATCCGTTCCAGGAACCGATGAAAGATGTCATGGACCTCCAAGATGAATCGGTCACGGTAACGCTGGGGGATAGGCACCAGCAAAGAGAAGCCAACGTGGGAGCGACCAACACGCGATGATGCCTGGATGTATTCGGAGATTTCGGAAGGCATACCAGCAAAAAACATGGCATTGAACTCTTCCACGTCAACCCCGTGGGAGATGGCAGATGTGGCAATGACTGAGCGCAACGTTTCGTTTAGTTCCGGGAAGGGCTGCTCCGGCTGTACCCGCGTCTCAGCGCGCCGCACGATGGCCTGAATCTCGGCGGCCGACACCGCCCCGGAGATGAGCTGGGAGAGCAGAGCCTGCTCGCCAAATCCATTAGCTCGGTGCAACCTGTCGAATTGCACTTTCTCCGTATCGATGACCTGGTCGCCACCCTTCTTATTGGTAACGTAGGTCAGGGAAATGCGATGCAGGTCCACCAAGGTGAGCAAGCTCGGGTAGTCAGCCTCTTGCAGCACCCGGACATGCTGCCCATTCAAAGGTCCAGCCGCGATCCAACGCACCAGTTCTGCCCGGGCCGTTTCCTGCTGTACCGGGTCCCCACTGCGCAACCGCTCGTAGAGGCCGGTAATCAACAGGTGATAATGCCCCAGCACTGCCGCCATGGCAACCGTATGTCGATGACCATTCGTGAGGATTGCTCCGTACACTCGAGCCCAGTGACTACGCAGTTCGACATTCTCTTCGGGAATGGCTTTGCGCTCTACGTCTTCAGTCCCACCGTCTGGCTGCAGGGGTCCCGCATAGAAAGATTGATAGAGGTCGGGTCCTGGGTACGGGAACTGCACGGTATGCCCACGCTGGTAAAGATTGCGCATCTGTCGCTGCGGTTCGCTCACGGTGGCGGATGCCGCAATGACCTTGATTTTTCGCCTGGTCGTGGAGTCGGGTTCGTACGCGAGCTGCCCGGCAAACTGTGGCGCTAGGTGGTCGAAGCTTGCCTCCAGGGCAGACTCAAAGAGGCCCGCGAACGTACCCAGCGACTCATCGAGCAGGTGCGCCTCATCCTGAATTAGGAGGGAGGGGAATGGGTCGAAGAAGCGCTTTTCGCCGGATGCAAAGCTGGGGAACAGGGCTCGGCGGCATTGACCATCAGGTTCGTCGTCCCAATCCTTGCGCTTTTGCGGGACAAACAGGCGATTTGTTGCTTTCTCAATGAGCGGCGCGAAGCCAAACATCCCGAAGAATTTGCGAATGGTGCCTTGCGACTGGCCAAGCGCTGCGAGCTTATCGACAGTGCCCAGCAGGACTGATGGAGCCAGGTCATAAATGTCCTCGTCGACCACGTAGAATGGTAGCGGCGTCGGCTCGGCAAATCGCGCATTCCAAGAGCACTTCCCCTTGGGTGCTGTGCAGTAGTGCCCCAGTGCGTTACCACCCGGCCCAGAAGACCTACGCATTGCCAGTTGCCCCTGGGTGTTGCAGAACGGACAGCCGTCCAGCTTAAGCCACCGTTCCTTATAGAGTTTGTACGGAGCTTTGTCCTGGTAGGTCGGCTCATTTGCGGGCGGCACATCCTTTTCGGTAGGGACGGAGGAGTAGCCTTCTTCCGTATGCCAGTTTGGCGTATTGGTACCGCCCACCCAGAAGCCCAACGAGAACGGCTCCCCGGGATGGCCTCGTTTATGCCGGATTTCTTCCGCGGCACCCAAGGCTGCGAACGTTCTTCTGGCTTGCTGGAGGGTCAGCAGACGCAGGGGATAGCGCATGAGCGCACTCACCCCGTGATGCTTTCCACGTAGACGATCGAGGAATAGCACGAACACAAGCAAACCAAGGAATGCCTCGGACTTTCCGCCGCCAGTGGCGAAATACAGAAGTGTGACCGCATTGGCGTATTGGCCCGTTTCCGTCGTATAAAAATCATGAAATGCCGGAATACGTGTTGCAAATGCCGGGATGGATGCCAGGATGAACGCCAACTGGAACATGTGCCACTCGTGATAGCCTTTCCGCTCGGCAACCTTGGCCATCGCGCTATTCAGGCAGGTCCATGCTTCGAAGGGAATACCAAGTTCCGATTTCTGGGGGCCTGGCCCACTCCAGTGGGCGCGCGACTTATTTAGGATTTCAATGCCACGGCGAATGGCGCCCAGTTCGGCACGCCAAGCTGCCATGTCGAGCTGAAGCTTCTCGCGCTCCTTCACCTCCAGCTCTTTCGCATGGGGTCCTTCCAGCCCCTGACTGACCGGATAGCTGGCCACCTCGGTAAGCCAATCTTCATAGGCGGTAACCAGGGGGGCCAAACCGGGGAGGGAGTCTTCCTTTGCAAGCTTTGCGATATTTCGCTCCACACCACGGTCTATCGGCTTAATTCGGGGCAGCACGTAGCGTGGGGACCAGGTAGTGCTTAGCACGCGCGTCCCACTGGACTCTGTCATGACAACACCGCCATTGAAACCTAGTGCCGGGTAGGTCAGGTACTTGTTATAGCGATAGGAAGGCTTGACACGGTCCAGTCGCAGGAAGCAATGTGCATTTGCGGCCAGTGTGGCTGTCATCGCTACTTGGAAGAGAGAAGGCTCCATTTCCTTCCGGTTCTGTGCGGTCAGTGGCGGACTCCAGTTTTCCAGAGCGAGGTGGGCTGAAAGCCTACTCGGGTCCAGCGAATCAGGCACCGCTTGTACAACCCATCGCAAATCGATGGCAGGGACTACCACCGCCAGGCCGGAAGCGCGCACATCCGCGAGGTACTTGGCCCAGTTACGTATGTCCGACGGACGAATCGGTCGCCCGTGCCGGTATCCCCACAGTTGCCCTCCGTAGGGCTCGTCGGCGCTTTTTGCCCACTTGTCCAGCTGCGCCTGTATGGCGGCGTTCAGCGCAAGGGTCGCCACAGCGGCATCTTTTTCAGCTGTTGCCGGCGTGAACGTGAAGCCAGGCATGTCCAACTCGAGCCGCAGCCACTTTGGAGGCGGCGCTATCGGGGCGGCCAGCGCGTCGGGCAAGTCGTCGCTGACGGGAATCTCGATAACCGGTGGTGCTTCACTATCGCTATCATCCTCTGGCACAACCTCGGCTTCGGCAGCTGCTTCGGCACCTACCTCCAGCTTGTCTCGATCCATGGTGTTGTCGAAGGGCAGCCCCAGGGCTCCATGCGATGCCTGACGCGCGGCCAGGCTACGTGCGGGCCAATCCGGGTGCATTTTGGAACCCCGGCCGGTCATTCCTAGCTCTGCTCTCAATGCTACAAGGGCAGCCCGTATGCGTTGCTTCAGATCCCGACGCGCATCACTTGTCAGGGGAAATTTCGGTTCCAGGAGGCCACCGCGTTTTATCTCGTCGGCGGTAGGCAGAATCCGGACATAGACTGCGCCACGAAGTTGCACAGCAATGGAATCTGCTTCCCGCTCCTTGACGATTTGGAAATCGAGGCCGTGTGCACTGATTTGGATGGGGTTGGACTCTTCGTCACCATTACGCTCGCTGGCAGGCATGGGCACGATAAACTCGGTCATCAGTTCTGCACTGGGCTTTCCCCCATAGATGACCTTGTAGAACTCTTCTCGCCCGGCCAATCGTGCCGACAAGTTGTTAAGCAGGCTATCGACCACGGCCTCTTTGCACGCATCGTGAATTTTTCGCGGATTCTTGCTAAGAACAGCCATGCTTGGCTCCCTTCACTGCAGTGGTAGTTTGAGGAGGAATCACCTGTTCAACACGGAAAACACAATTCAAGGCTTCCTGCTGAAGATGGTGAATCGTTTCAAGTGGAATCTTGCGGTACGTGGCGGCGCTTTCCGGCTGAAACAGGATTTCGGCGTACTGTGCTGCCAACACACGCCCTAGATAATGGTTCAAACGCCGTGCATCCTTGATAAAGTTCCAGTAAGTCAGCGTGTCCTGCTCACTGATTTCCAAGGCAGTACAAAACAGTTTAAAAAACTTGGCATCTCGTGGCGCGTGTGGCGCGGTCTCGCCATCCTTGAGCTGTATCCAGTAATAGATACGACCGAGGCGGCAGTTGTTGGCATCACTATCGATGGCCACCATCTTTGTGCGTATTGCCCTGGCGAGAGTAGTTCGCCTTGTCGCAACAAACAGAGCAGCACACCGGCGCTGCACATCATGGTGATACAGCTTCAGGAAAGTGCGTTGGGGCAGTGCGCTAGAGGCTACCCCGTTACTGTTAATTTGGAGCGCGTCTTCCACCTTGCCGTGAAGGGCATCGGACATCTCAAACACGTAATCGCCGGGTGCAATTTGACTAGCGGCTGCCCGTTTGAAAAATGGGTCTTCATCCGCTTCGTACCGATAGACCCAACCGGAAGCATAGGCGAACCCGCCGCCCTCAAGCTCGTACTTGTAGTAGTGCTGCTCGGTCGTGGGGTCTATGCCGGCTGTTTCATCAAGGTTGAACGTGAGCGACATTTCGCCGAGACGCTCTATCCGCAAGGGATTGGGGACTTCGGCTAACCGAGCTTCCAGCTCCTGCATCAAGAGCCCGATGCGACCACGATAGGGCTTAAAGGCGGCGATCCCTTTCATCCCAGTAAGCGTTTTTAGTGCGGTCTCCGCCTGCTTGTAGGCGATAAGCACCGCAGTGCCGTGAGGAATCGCCGGATGCGCCAGCAGAATTCGGAGCACATCAGGATTAATCCCGACAAACACATAGTGATGGTTGGCGTTGCGAGTACCCAGACTATTACGAAGTGCGCCTTGTACCTGAAAGTCGACGTGAGTCTCCGCTGCCGGCCAGGCTGCCCCAAGCTTGCGGCTCAAGTAACGATGAGCAAGCTGGATGTAGCGTTGCCCTGGCAATATGATGGAGAGTCCTACGGTGGAAGTTACTGCATACTTGCGAACTTCCGCCAGCATCCGAGCTGCCATTGGCGTTCCATCCGTCCAGTCGTCTATCAGCTTGCGGGCACGTATCACGGCAGAATCCACGTCGGCGCGTTCAGCGCCGAATGCCCCACTCGCCATTGCCGCCGCAATATCGAGTTCGACGGTCGTCCAGGTATTGCGCTGACTTGAAAAGTCCACAGCCCCCGCTTCAGCGGTCACCTCTGTCAGGTCAGTGTACCCTGCAGGCATATTCGATAAACGGAGGATGTAAAAGCAAGCCGCCATCAGTTCCCGATTGCCAGGCGAATCTTCATTCCCAAGTTTTTGCGCCAGCCGATAGAAGACGAGCGCAGCGGAAGAGGCGTCGCGGTCGACGATACTCACGCTGAATCGCGTATTGCTCTTTTGCTCCGGGCTCCAGTCTGCCGGTAGCGCATTGGACGATAGCAGGGGTTGCTCAGCTTCGGCGGCCCAGACTCTTGATTCAGCGGTTAGTCCAGCTTCGGATAGGCGGGCTCTCAAAACAAAGTACGTCCGTGGGTCATCCGTGACGATTACGCCACCCGTTTTTTCGTAGCCATGTTCCTGTGCATATTTCAGGAATTCAGGGATGCGGCTAATGGCTTTTTGTCGAACAACATCCGGCGTCGTGGTGGCATCGAGCAAGAACAGTTCAGGCTTTCCCTGCCCGCGCAACGCTTTATCGCCCAGTGCGCGGTTCCAGTTTTCCTTTCGTGACCCAGGGCGAACCACCATTAAGGAACCCGGCGCCTCACGCAGCGAATTCCATTCTGCGCTGACTTTTTTCCTCAAGTCGCGGCGGTGCGAAAGGTTGGTAACTTTGCGCATGGATCGTTCAAGTGGTGCCTCAACAACTGTCTTCCAAGCTTTTTCCTCATTGTCAAAAATGAAGGTTGGTATGATTTCAGAGAAAGAGGGATTTGGTAGTTGCGGATGGCGTATACGGATATCGTTCAAAGCAGCCAGCATAGCGAGGAACGAGTCTGATTTCGTATAGCTGCATACTTTTGATGACAGGGAAGTGGCATCCCACAGCTGGCGATAGAGCTCGCTGTACTGCTCGCGGTTAACCAGAACCCCATTGAGAATACTTCTGGAGGAGTTTGTTCCAGGGAACAGTATAGCCCGCAGGCCCCGCAGGTCTGTGACGAAGTTTCTCTCGGCGCTGGCCAGTGCATGAAGCATGACCAGGGAAGGCATCCGCGCGGGCCATACAAGGCAGAGAAAGAGCTTGGCCTTGTCCGCCGCCTCAAGCAGGGTATCAACAAGCGATAGTGCCCATGGTTGGGGAGAAACCAATTCATCCGGGTTGGCACGCGCAAAATACTCAAGTTGAGCCGCTCCAGCTCTTAGGCCACTCCAGGGTTTCTCTGGTGCCGCCGGCGTGCTAGAACTCGTTGTGGCCTGCGTGACGGTCGAGGGGGTAACGGCGGACTTTACGGAGCGCTGCGGCCGATTTCCCACAGGTTTGGACAAATATTTCTTGACCAGTTCAGCTGCTTTATCTTTGGCCCTGTCCCGGTCAGCGACACTATTGGCGTCTCTGTCAAACCTGTTCTTCTTTTTTATGAATGTTGGCATTGTCGAATTTGGCTTTTCTACGCAAGGAACCGTTTAAATACTGGCTGATGGCTGCTATGTCGCTAGCTGATATAGCCACGGTTCTGCCTGATTAGAGGGAAAACGCCTTTCTGACGGCTTCGTCAATAGATTGACATCGCGGCATCTCTTCCATCAAACGAACTGGGTCAGGCAGCAGTAAGTGGTCGAGTTCGAAGATGGAAACGTTGACGGCCCCACAAACACATCGGAACAACCGGTCTATGGTTTCGGATTGAAGTACTTGAGCAAGCTGGGTGGGAGTGAACCTCACGGTATCTCCAACTTGCTCAAGAAAGACAACATGGTTCTCCCCCACCACTCCGCCAAACTCCCGAATAAGTTCTGCTGGAACGGCAGCGCCAATAAGCCGCCGCTGCTGGTCCGTGGAGGTGACGCGTTGTAGAGCAACGCATGGCTTACGAATCACCGAGGCGTGGTTTGTTCTCCCTATGTTGACATATTTCCCTAAACCCCCGGGAGGTCGTTGTCGCCCCAACTGGAAATCCCCCTCTTGTCCAATATCGCTTGACCACACCAAGGGAAAAACAGAACCAGCTTCAAGCTTTGGAAGCTTTGCGTAAGTTTTACGGTCGTCTCTATTCCAAACGAATGCTCCGACCCTGGCCACATAGCCATAATCGGCTAACCGAAATACTGACCCATTAACTGCGCGGAGGATCGCAGCGTCACCAGAATCGCGGGGAACAGGCCACGCTACCCCTGTTTTTGGCAGACGACATTTACCAATGCTAGAGAACTCGGCGTCCTTCGTCGAAGCAAAGACCAGTGTTTCCGTTGGTTGCCTTCTCTTCATCTGACGACGAAAAACCGCAATAGCTGTTTCTTGGTCTACGCCTACAAAGGCTCCCAGAGCCCCAATAATGTCAAGCTGGGAGACTTCGGCATGTGCCCTCAGGTACCCTCGTAATAGCGAGTAATACTGACCTGAAAGGTAACTGGTAGGTGTCAGGAGGCCCGCAGTTCCACCCGGTTTGAGCAAGTCAAGCGCCAGCTTGAAGAACAAGGTATATAAATTTGGTTGGCGGGTAATAACCTCTTGGTATTTTTTTCGATATTTGGTTACTTCTTCGCTGGGCATCTTCCGGTAAGGCGGGTTGCAAATTACAACATCGACCGCTCCCTTATGCTGCCGCATGCTCGCTAGGGCATTGCTGGTTGTTACTTCAAATTCCGGTTCAAATCCTGCGCTGGTAATTTCCTTGTAGAGAACCATACGCAAAAATTCCTTGGACATGCGCGCCAGGCAGGAATCGATATCGTTCCCCACTAGATGTCCTGCAATGTGCCTCAGAATTTCTTCCGAGGTCAGGTTCTTTTCCCGAAGGGCAGCGGCCATACGGGATGCAACTGGTGCAAGAAAAGCGGCCCCGCCACTCGCTGGGTCCGCCCAAGTGTGCTTGGTGAGGCTTGCCCCGTGGGCAATGAGGTTGTCAATGAGTCGCGCAGAAAGTGCAGGTGGTGTAAAAAATAATGCCTGCTCTTTTTGTAAATCCTTGCCAACCCAATGAGCGTAGGCAGATGAAAGCCAAAAGGCGGCAGTGAGGATGTCTAGCCCTGATAGCCAGGCAGAAAATTCGACAACCAGAGAATTCTTGAGTAAGGCTTTTGTGGACCGTGGACTACGTCTAACGAGTGCCGGGTAGGCTTGTTGCTGCCAAAGATGCAATACAGCATTTGCGAGATGTCTCGCTTCTTCAGCTTTACCGTGGCTCAACGGCTGCAGCTTGCGAATGTATTGCTGTATTTCTTGTCTTCCCTTGGGTAGCACCTAGTATCCTTTTGATGACAATATCTTGATTCTAGCCGTGATTGGAGTTACTTGACATGCCTTGGCATCTCGAAGAGCCTTGTGTAGGTACAAGATAAGATACCCTCCACGTGGCTCATAGGGTGAGCCACTGGTGACTATTGCTGATTTGTTGATGGGGCAGCATGCGGGCTATTAACGCCGCCGGCGTGGCCTATTTTTTGGGGACGATAATCCCGGTCACTACAATCTCTTTATGCCGAATAGGTGTTCAGGGCAAAACTCGGGATTCACTGATAAGGCCAAACTGTAGGCCAAACTCGTGATATCTGTGCCAAGAAAGACAGGCATTCGTTATGGATGTGACAGATGTAACTGTCAATTTCCCTGAATAGCCAGAGTGTGGTACCCACCACCCGCCGCCTGTTTCCAGTTGGTCAGTGTTCGCACCTGCACGGGGGATGAACGGCTCGTGGTGTCCCCCAGGCCCAGTTGCCCATAGTAGTTAGCGACCGCATTGCCGTACTGCCTTCGAAAGAGCACAAGCTTTGGCGCCAAACGCACGACCTAGGCACTGGCGACCTCGAGCAGCGCAGCACGCCTGCCTGACCCCTGTCGCAACCGGGGCTGCTGTTCCCGCTTGAAGTCGTTATATCCTTGCTCATGTAGTTTTTGCATGATCAGCGAAAAGGAATGACCGCGGGACCCAGGTCAGATTTATTTTTATGTCCACGATGTCAGGTCAGATTTATTTATCATTTGGGCTGATTTTGGCCCAATAAACCTGTATTTCAGACTTCTGGCCCGGGCAGAATGGAGGGCGGCAGTATTCCTGGTGTCGGCCTGTACATGCCATACGAGTTGTAAATGAAATCTGACCTGGGCGCTAAGCCCCATGGTTGAGCCAATTGCCAGCCGCTACTTATCTCAAACGCATTAGTCGACTGGGGCTGAGTTGGTCAGTCAGGTCAGGTTTATTATTCAGGTCAGATTTTATTTTAACGGGTCAGGTTTCATTTATCAGTCACCACAGCGGTTCGCAGAACTTTTCCTACCGGTTAGCACTCTCAGTCGAAGAGTGCTAAAATTATCCATATCGGTAGTAAATCATGAAGGGAGGTTAATCATGAGCAATGCGCTATCAATGCAGCCTTTTGTCTTGCCGACTACGGCTGGCAGCATAGAGACCTACATTCAAGCCGCGAACCGCATGCCGATGCTTTCGGAAGCGGAGGAGCAGGATTTGTCCCGTCGCTTCTATCGCGAGAATGACCTTGAAGCGGCGCGCCAGTTGGTGTTGTCCCATCTGCGCCTGGTGGTTTCGATTGCCCGCGGTTATTTGGGCTATGGCCTGCCGCATGCCGACCTGATCCAGGAAGGCAATATTGGCCTGATGAAGGCGGTCAAACGTTTCGATCCGGAGCGCGGGGTTCGTCTGGCATCGTTCGCCATGCATTGGATCAAGGCCGAGATTCACGAGTATGTTCTGAAGAACTGGCGCCTGGTGAAGATCGCCACAACCAAGGCGCAGCGCAAGCTTTTTTTCAATCTGCGCAGCCTCAAAAAGGGCTTTACCACGCTGAGTCCTGACGAGGTCAGGACGGTGGCGAAACAGCTCGGAGTCAAGCCGGAAGAAGTTGTCGAAATGGAAACGCGCCTGTCGGGGCAGGATATTTCCCTGGAACCCATTAACGAAGACGAAGACGACCGTTATTCGCCGATCGCCTATCTCCCGGCGGACGCCAGCAGCGAGCCAACAACGGTAATAGAACGCAAGGAATATGATCGCCTGCAAAGCGATGGCTTGCGCGACGCTTTGGCCGGACTGGACGAACGCAGCCGCAACATCGTCATGCGGCGCTGGCTGGCAGAGGAAGGTGAGGCGCAGACGCTGCATGAACTGGCTACGGAGTACGGTGTTTCGGCAGAACGTATTCGCCAGATCGAAGTCAAGGCGCTGCAGAAAATGCGCGGCACGCTCACCGCAACCGCATAGTTTTCCGCATCATCATACGGGCGCCCAGTTTAAGAAGAACTGGGCGCCCGTTATTTTTCGTCTAGTAGACGTTTGATGTCAGCCGCAATCTGCTCCGGCGGCGCGTTAAGCATGACGTACAGCCGCAACCGCCCTTGAGGATCGTATACATAGCTGTTGGCGCTATGATCGACGCTGTAAGTCGTCGGGGTGCTGCCCGGCTGTTTCTGGTAAAACACTTTGAATTCCCGGGTAGTTGAGGCCGTTGTGCCAGCATCGGCATACAGCCCGACGAATGTAGGGTAGAACTGCGGCACGTAGGCGGCGAGCAATTCTTGGGTATCGCGCTCCGGATCCACAGTAATGAATAGGACTTGCACATGCTTGGCGTCGTTACCGAGCAGTTTCATCACCTCGGCCAAGCCAGCCAGCATAGTCGGGCAAACATCCGGGCATTGGGTGTAGCCAAAGAAGATGACCACGACCTTCCCCTTGTAATCGGCCAGCCGGCGTGGTTGGCCGGTGTGGTCGGTCAGGGCGGCAGGAAACTCCCGGCCGAATTTCGCACCAGTGATATCGGCGCTGGCAAATCGCGGCGCTTCGCTACAAGCGAACAGCGATACGACTAGACAAGTGATCAGCCAGCGCAACGTAAGATTCATCTAAGATAACTTGAGCAAGTGCGTAGCGGTAACAAGAATCCCCAGTAACAAAGGCTGATGGAGAAGGTAGATTGCCAGGCTATTCCGACCCAACCATACCAAGGCCGCAGGGAGTTGCCTGATTTCCGCCAGATGCCTTATTAGGCCACGCCTAACCAGAACTTTCGCAATAGCGTAGCCAATCAGACAGACGCCGAACCAGGGCAACACTGGCACGTAATCCTCAGTCTGTGGCTTGTGCGTCATTAACCCCAGCCAAGCCAAGCCGGGGTAATCGAAAACTGCATTGGTGTAGCCATTACCCAACCCAAGAGCGACTAATCCCAGAATATTGGCCAAGTAGGCCGGTAAAGGAATTAACAGCAACAGCAGGCTCATCAGGGCAATTGCATGCAGAGTGCCAAAATAGATCGTCGATTCGGGGGAAAAAACCCAGCTGCCGGCTGTGACCAATACCGCTGCGGCACCGATTTTCCCGATTCGCGCCAACTGATGCTTCAGGTTTTTCTGCTGGTTTTCCGCAAGAGCAAGGCTGATGCCGACAGTGAACAAGAACGTTCCCAGAATCAGTGCACGTGCACCCAGCCAGCGCGGATCATAATTGATGTCGTAATGAATCCAGCCCAAGTAGTTAAGATCGAATCCGAAATGATAAAGAATCATCGTCAGAATCGCACTCCCGCGAATCACATCGATTACAGCAAGACGCTGCGTGATTTGTGCTTCTGACTTGATTTCGGACGGCTTTATTGATGGCTTCGCTTGGCGTGACTTCCCCATGAGTCCCGATCCGTCGCTATAACCAGCCGTTAGCCATTAGCGATCAACATTAGTTGGCCGAGTCGCCGCCGTTAATGCTGAGTGCCCGCTGCTGCCGATTGAGAAACTCCTGCATGCTGTCAATTCCACGGTAATGAAGAATTGTTGAACGCACAGCAGCTTCAAGCAGCACTGCGAGGTTGCGGCCGGCGGTGACCGGGATCGCCACCTTGCGCACCGGCATGCCGAGGATGGTCTCGGTTTGCGCGTCGAGGGGCAGACGCGCCGCCTCAGGCACGCCAACCTGTGTCTTCTGGAGATAAACGATGAGCTTGAGTTTCATCTTGCGGCGGCAGGCGGTCTCGCCGAATATCGTACGGATGTTGAGCAAGCCCAGGCCACGCACCTCAAGAAAATCCTTGAGCAGTTCGGGACAACGACCTTCGAGAGTGTCGGGAGAAATACGCGATATTTCGACCACGTCGTCCGCCACCAAGCCATGGCCGCGCGAGATCAGGTCGAGGCCAAGTTCGCTTTTGCCGACACCCGAGTCACCGGTAATCAGTACGCCCATGCCCAGCACGTCCATGAATACCCCATGCAAAGACACGCTTTCGGCCAGTTGCCGTGACAAGTAGAGACGAAAAGAATCGATGACCGCCGCGGAAGAAAATGGCGAGGTGAATAGCGGCGTGTTGCCGCGCTCGCAAGAACTGCGAACAAACTCGGGCACGGCGCAACCATCGGCCACGATGATCGCCGGGGGACGAGCAGCGATGATCTCGGCGATGTGGTGATTGGCTTTCTCTTCTGGCAGTTTGTTGGCCCAACTGATCTCCGGCGAGCCGAGTACCTGGATACGATCCGGATGAATTAAATTCAGATGGCCGACCAAATCGGCGGGCGAGATATCAAGATGGGTTACTGCAATAGTCGCATTGAGCGAGCCACATACCCACTCCAAATGAAGTTTGTCGCGGTTACGCTCAAACAGCTGTGCGACGATGAGATGTGGCATCGCTTTGCCAGTTTGTAAACAAGGAATGAATCGTCGCGGCATCAGCTGCGACGGTGAGTTGTTCGCGGAAACCCGAATCCGAAAACATTTGCGCCAGTTCGGAAAGAATCTGCAGATGGCGTTCAGTCGCGGCTTCCGGAACCAGCAAAACGAAAACCAGGGTAACCGGTTTGCCGTCGGGTGAGTCGAACTGTACCGGAGTTGCCAGTCTTAGAAAACCGCCGACGGCTTCTTTGATGCCCTTGATGCGGCCATGTGGAATTGCGATGCCTTGGCCCAAGCCGGTCGTACCGAGTTTTTCGCGAGCGAATAGGGCATCATAAACCTTGCCGCGGGCTATGCCATGCTGATTTTCAAACAACAGCCCCGCTTGTTCGAAAACACGCTTCTTGCTGCTGGCTTCCAAGCTAAGGAGGATATTAGCTGGCGGCAGGAGTCTTGCGATCTGGTTCATCGGTAACGAGAGAGGAAGAATTCCTTCGCCGTTGGGGGGGCGAAGTATACCGCGAAAGGCGGTAAAGTTTTCTGTCCGCATTACTCGGGGGTCTGCCGTTTATGTCCTTCATGGGCGTGATTTGATGTTTTCTCCTTATATTTCAATACCTGACGGTCAAGTTTGTCGGCCAGAGTATCAATTGCGGCATATAGATCGGCTTCGGTGCTATCGGCGAAGATGTCCTTGCCTTTGACATGTAGCGTGACTTCCGCCTTCTGGTTGAGTTTATCCACGGACAAGATCACATGAGCGCTGGTAACATTGTCAAAGTGACGGATCACTCGGCCGAGTTTGGCATTGACATAGTCATGGATGGCTGTGGTGACTTCTACATGATGACCGGTAATGTTCAGATTCATGATGGCTCCTGATTAGGGGTGCTGAGATATCAAAGGGACTTGCGTAAATTGACCGGGGGAATGCTGAGGCCTTCGCGATACTTGGCTATGGTCCGGCGTGCAACGACGATGCCTTGCTGGCCGAGGATATCGGCAATTTTTGCGTCGGAGAGCGGCTTGTGACCGTCCTCGGCGCTCACAAGTTGTTTAATGAGTGCTCTTATCGCGGTGGATGAGGCCGCACCGCCGGCCTCTGTCGCGACGTGACTACCGAAAAAATATTTGAGTTCGAATATGCCGCGTGGACTTGCCATGAATTTCTGGGTCGTCACGCGTGAGATGGTTGATTCGTGCAAGCCGAGGGTTTCGGCAATTTCGCGTAGCGTCAGTGGCCGCATCGCCACTTCGCCGTGCTCAAAAAATTGCCGCTGACGGTCAACAATCGCCTGCGATACTCTCAGTATGGTATCAAAGCGTTGCTGAACGTTCTTGATCAACCACTTGGCTTCCTGCAACTGACTGTTGAGGCCCGCGCCGCTGCCATTCCCGCCGCTGCCACGGCTGCGCTGCAAAATATCCGCATACAGGCGGTTGATGCGCAAACGCGGCATGGCGTCCTGGTTCAGATTGACGGTCCAGCCGCTGCGCAGCTTGCGCACCACCACATCGGGGATGATGTAGCGCGTGTCGCTCGGCGAATACTGGGCGCCGGGGCGCGGATTGAGCGAGCAAATCAGCGCGTGCGCGCTGCGCAAGGCAACGTCATCGCAGAGCAATACTTTTTTCAGTTTGACAAAGTCGTGGGCGGCAAGCAGATCCAGGTGCTGCCGGACCAGGATCAGGGCCAGATCGCGGATCGGTGACGCCTCCTGGTTCTCCAGTTGCAGCGCCAGGCATTCCTGCGGGCTGCGCGCGCCGATTCCAAGGGGGTCAAAGTTCTGCAAATGACGCAAGGCGATGTGCAACTCTTCAAGCAACTCTTCTCGATCGCTGTCCGGGTTCTCGTGCATCAACAGGTCGAGCAGTTCTTCCAGGTCCTGCGCTAGGTAGCCATCGTCATCGAGCGCCTCGATGAGGAAATTGACCATACTCCGGTCACGTTCGGAGAGTTGAGTGAACCCGAGTTGTGTCCCCAGATGGTCGCGTAGCGAAGTGGCCGCCGCCTGAATATCCGCGTAATCCGAATCCTCGCCGTCGTTACTGTCGCGAGGGGTATGGTTGCTTGGTGCGTCGCCACTCCAGTTCGAGTCACTGGGGACATTGTAGTCATCGTCGTAAGAGGATGTCGGCGGTTCTTCGGCAACCGGTTTGGGGGTGGCCAGCGCATCATTGCCAACAGGAAAACCTGCGCTCTCGTTTGGCTCTTCGCGCTCGAGCAATGGGTTGTCACTCAGAAATTGCTCGATCTCCTGGTTAAGTTCCAGTGTCGACAATTGCAGCAGCCGAATCGACTGCTGCAATTGCGGCGTCAGCGCAAGGTGCTGGGAGAGTTTGAGTTGCAGCGTCTGTTTCATAATTCCGAATCGTCTTCAGCGAATTCACATGCGGAAATTCTCGCCAAGATAGACCTTACGGACACTTTCATTGTAGACAATTTCGTCGGGACGACCGGAAGCCAGTACCTCGCCGGCGTTGATAATGGTGGCGCGATCGCAGATGCCCAGAGTTTCGCGCACATTATGGTCGGTGATCAGCACGCCGATGCCCCGTTCCTTAAGAAAACCGATAATTTTCTGGATGTCGATGACGGCGATTGGGTCCACCCCGGCGAAGGGCTCGTCGAGCAGGATGAAGCGGGGAGTCGTCGCCAAAGCCCGGGCGATTTCGACACGCCGCCGCTCGCCGCCGGAAAGTGAGATCGAGGGATTGTCGCGCAGATGGGTAATATGCAGTTCTTGCAATAACGCGTCAAGGCGGTCCTCGATCTCTTCGGCTGAGAGTTCCTGCAACTCAAGCACGGCACGGATATTATCGGCGACGCTGAGTTTTCGGAACACCGAGTTTTCCTGAGGCAAGTAGGAAAGGCCAAGATGTGCACGGCGATGGATTGGCATGTGGGTAAGGTTTGCGCTGTCATCGCCATGGTCGAGATGAATATCGCCACCATCGGCGGCCACCAAGCCGACAATCATATAAAAACAGGTGGTCTTGCCGGCGCCGTTGGGACCCAGCAAGCCAATGACTTCACCGCTGCCCACATCGAAGGAGACGTCCTTGACGACGGTGCGGGTCTTGTATTTTTTACTCAGGCCGCTGACGATAAGCCGGCTGCCTGAGCCGTTCGGCGCCCTTGTTTGTGGTTCACTCATCTTCAGGCGCAGTCAGCAGTTTGCGGATGATCTCGCTCGAGAAGCCATGGCTTTTCAGGTAGCGCGCACGTCGTGCCACCTCACGAACATCAAGCACAGCGCCAGGTTGGCTGCCGTATTTGTGGCGCAAAAGTGCTCTGGCGCGTTGCAATTCGTCGTCCAACCCCTCCTGTGCCAGGCTGGCTTCGATCAATTCGCCATTGATGCCTTTGCTGCGCAAGGACTGCCTGAGCTTGGCGGCACCGAAGCGCGCGGCATGCCCGCGCACGTAGGCGTCTGCCATGCGGGCATCGGAGAGCAGCCCGGTTTGTTCCAACTGATCAAGCACGGCGTTGATTTCCTCCAAGGAGCCAAATAATGAAAGTTTTTGGCAAAGTTCGTTGCGGCTATGTTCGCGCCTGGCCAGGAGCTTGACTGCCCGCCCCCTTATTGAGGGCTGGCCTGCCGGGGCTCTTGTCACTCGCTTGGCGCCGCCACAGGAACCAACGCACTGATGCCGACTGCCACGCGCACTTTGTTCTCGATTTCGCGAGCAGTTTCGGGATGCTCGCGCAGATACTCGCGCGAATTATCCCTGCCCTGACCGATTTTCTCTCCCTTGTACGCATACCAGGCGCCAGACTTCTCAATGATTTTGTGCTCGACGCCGAGATCGATAATTTCGCCCTCCAGCGAAATACCCTCGCCATAGAGAATGTCGAAACGCGCTTCGCGGAATGGCGGCGCCACCTTGTTCTTGACGACCTTGACCTTGGTCTCGTTGCCGATCACTTCTTCGCCCTTCTTGATCGCGCCGACGCGCCGGATGTCGAGGCGCACCGAAGCGTAGAACTTGAGGGCATTGCCGCCGGTGGTGGTCTCCGGACTGCCGAACATCACGCCGATCTTCATGCGGATCTGGTTGATGAAAATGACCAGCGTATTGGTGCGCTTGATGTTGCTGGTGAGTTTGCGCAATGCCTGGCTCATCAGGCGCGCTTGCAAGCCAGGCAACTGGTCACCCATTTCGCCCTCGATTTCCGCGCGCGGCACCAGGGCCGCTACTGAGTCGATAACGACGATGTCGACGCCGCCCGAGCGCACCAGCATGTCGGCGATTTCCAGGCCCTGTTCGCCGGTATCCGGCTGAGAGATCAACATGTCGCCGACATTCACGCCGAGTTTGCCGGCGTACACCGGGTCGAGGGCGTTCTCGGCATCGATGTAGGCGGCGACTCCGCCGGCTTTCTGGATTTCAGCCACCACATGCAGACACAGCGTGGTCTTGCCGGAGGATTCCGGACCGTAGATTTCGACCACCCGGCCGCGCGGCAGGCCGCCGATGCCCAGCGCGATATCCAGGCCGAGCGAACCGGTAGAAATGACCTGCAGATCGTTTTCGATCTGGGCCGCACCCATTTTCATGATCGAACCCTTGCCAAACTGCTTCTCGATCTGCGCCAGGGCGGCTTGCAATGCCTTGCTCTTGTTGTCGTCCATGCTTGTTCCTTTAGAAGTCTTGGTGAATTATGGCACAGTTTTTGCGCCGTTCAGCAGAGCCAGCAGGCCATTGAGTGAGTGGATGACCGCTTGCCGTCGGATTGCCTCGCGTTCGCCAGCAAAGTGCTGGGTTTCGCTGATAATCGACTGGCTCCCTCTGCACCAGGCAAAGCATACGGTACCCACTGGCTTACCAGGTGAGCCACCCCCCGGACCGGCGATGCCGGTGATCGCCAAGGCGACCTGGGCCGCGGAATTGGCCAGCGCTCCAAGCGCCATTGCGCGCGCGGTCTCCTCGCTGACCGCCCCATGGTTTGCCAGGGTTTCGGCGCTGACCCCGAGCATTTCCTGCTTGGCCATGTTGGAATACGTGACGAAGCCGCGTTCGAACCAATCCGAGCTGCCCGCTGTAGCCGTGACGACCTCGCAGACCCAGCCGCCGGTACAGGATTCCGCGCAAGCAAGCATTAACTTCCAATTGGCCAGGGCGGCGCCAACGGCAAGCGACAAGGCATTCAGTTCGGCGTCCATGATCAGGCCAGCAAGACCTTGGCGACCGCCAACGCCAGCAAGGTGTAGCCGGCCGCAACCAGGTCGTCCATCATTACCCCCAAGCCGTTTTTGACTTTCTCGTCAAACCAGTCGGCAGGCGACGGCTTGACGATGTCGAAACAGCGGAACAGCAGGAAGGCGGCCAACTGCCAGGGCAAGCCAGCCGGGGTCAGGAGCAATACCAACCAGAAAGGCACAATCTCATCCCAGACGATGGCGCCATGATCGACCATGCCCAAGTCGCGGCCGGTACGCTGGCATGCCTCCACGCCGAAAACGAAGGCGAGCAGCAGGAATACGGCGAAACTGCCATCGTCGATGCCCAGTGCCGACCGCAACAGCGGATAGACGGCCCAAGCGAACAGCGTGCCGGCGGTTCCCGGGGCGACCGGCGACAGGCCGCTGCCCAGGCCGCAGGCAATCAAATGGGTGGGGTGGCTGAACAGGAAGCGCCAGGATGGCGGAGCGGGTTTCATGCGAAATGGTCGAAGCCGTGGTGGTGGGCGGCGATCGGCTTCTGTTCGCGATCCAGCAGCACCAGTTTGCCTGGAGCACCATCGGCGATCTGGCCGATGCAAGTGAGCGCCAACCCTAGAGATTGCGCCAGCGTAGCAACCCGGGCATGGGCGCCGACTGGTGCGGTAAATACCAGTTCGTAATCGTCGCCGCCGGCAAGCAGGCAGTCCTGCGCCAAGGCCTGGTCGGGGCAGTATCTCCAGGCCGTGTCGGGCAGGCGCTCGAACTGCAGCGCGGCGGAAACTTTGGAGCTTCCGAGAATGTGGCCAAGATCCGCGAGCAGGCCGTCGGAAACATCGATGGCGGCGCTCGCCAGACCGCGCAGGCCCAAGCCGAGGGCGAGACGCGGCTGAGGCCGGGCCAGTGCCGTCAGGCAGTCGGCCAGCGCCGCTTCGCCGAGTTGGCAGCGTCCTTGCAGATGCGCCAGCCCCAAGGCGGCCCGGCCCGGGGTGCCGGACACCCAGATCTCGTCGCCGGGTCTGGCGCCGGAACGCAGCAGCGCTTGGCCGGGTGGCACTTCGCCGAAAATGGTGACGCAAAAGTTCATCGGGCCGCGCGTGGTGTCGCCACCGATGACGTCGATGCCAAATGTTTGCGCGCAGGCGAAAAAGCCTTCGGCGAAGGCAGCGATCCAAAGCTCGTCGGCATCCGGCAAAGCCGCTGCCAACAGCGCCCAACGCGGTTGCGCGCCCATCGCCGCCAGGTCGGAAACATTCACCGCCAGCGATTTCCAGCCGACTGCCTCAGCATCGGCGTCAGGAAGAAAATGCGTTCCGGCAACCAGCATGTCGGTGGAAACCACTAGTTCCATGGCGGGCGTGGGACTGACCAGGGCGCCGTCGTCGCCCACGCCGAGTCGCGTGTGTTGCGTGGGTCTGGTGAAGTAACGAGCGATCAGCTCAAATTCTGAGGGCAACTTTCACCTGCGGCTTTTCTGAGTAATCCTGAAAGTTTATCTGCTTCCAGCTTCCGCAGGTCGAAGTACGACAGCCAGCTTGTCGAGAACGCCATTGACGAATTTATAGCCATCGGTACCGCCGAAATCCTTGGCCAGTTCGATGGCCTCATTCAGCACAACGCGGTAAGGCGTTTCGGGGAAATGGCGGTATTCACAGGCTGCGAGCAACAGGATACTGCGCTCGATCGGCGATATTTCCGCCCAGGGGCGGTCGATGTGCGGCTTGAGGGATTCTTGCAGGGCGGGGGCATCGTCCAGGGTTTGCTGCAACAGGGTGCGGTAGAGCGCGCTATCGATCCTGTTGAAACCCGCGACATCGGCGGCCTGGGCCTCGATGGCCGCCAAATCCTGGCCGCCGACCTGCCATTGGTAGAGGCCTTGCAGGGCGAATTCGCGAGCGCGCCGACGCGCGGATTTGCTCATTTGGCCTTGACCGCGGTCAGCAGGTTGACCATTTCCACGGCGGCCTGGGCGGCTTCCGTTCCTTTCTGGGTCATGCGCGCGACCGCCTGGTCATCGTCCTCGGTGGTCAGAACGGCGTTGGCGATCGGGATGCCGGTATTTAACTGGACATCGGTGATGCCGCGTGCCGATTCATTGGAAACGATTTCGAAATGGTAAGTGTCGCCGCGAATCACACAACCGACGGCAACCAGCGCGTCGAACTTGCCGCTCTGCGCCATGGTTTGCAATACCAGCGGAATCTCCAGGGCGCCCGGAACAGTGGCAATCGCCATATCGGTCGGGGCGACGCCAAGACGTTTGAGTTCGTTGGCGCAGGCCGACAGCAAGCCTTCGCCGATATCCGGATTGAATCGGCTGAGGACGATGCCGATGCGCAGCCCTTTGCCGGCGAGTTTGGGTTCCAGTTCAAGTATGTCGTTGAAGCGTGCCATGGAAATTCCTTAGTTCTTTGTGCCATCGGGCGACATGTAGCCGCAGACTTCAAGGCCGAAGCCGTTCATGCTGGGCATCTTGCGGGGTTTGGCCAGCAGACGCATCTTGCCGACGCCGAGATGTCGCAGTATCTGTGCGCCGATGCCGTAAAGGCGCGGATCCCATTTCGCGCCGAGG
This sequence comes from Sterolibacterium sp., assembly GCA_028713555.1. Classification (GTDB taxonomy): domain Bacteria; phylum Pseudomonadota; class Gammaproteobacteria; order Burkholderiales; family Rhodocyclaceae; genus JACRAR01. The sequence goes on from JAQTOA010000002.1 coordinate 149,795, forward strand.
CGTGAGGAAGCCGGTTCGTCCTTGAGTGCGGCAAGCAAGTCTGACCCGGTTTCGGCACGGCGCAACAACACCAGGACACCCCCACCGACGGCGGCAATGGTTTGCAAGGCCTGATCGACGCTGAAGGTGTGGCGAGGATTCTGGCAGTCGAGAAAATCGAGCACCGAAATCGGTTCATGCACTCGCACCAGGGTTTCATTTTCGGGACTGATGTTCCCCAGGTAGATCGCCAAATGCATTTCCCCAGTTGTCTTGTCCTCGAAGGCAGAGAGGTGGAATTGGCCGTGATGGCAGACGATCTCCTTGTCGGCGACGCGCTCGACCAGCGTTTCGTTCTCACTGCGGTAATGGATCAGGTTGGCAATGGTGCCAATTTTCAAGCCATGCTCGGCGGCGAACTCCAGCAGGTCGGGCAGTCGCGCCATGGTGCCGTCGTCCTTGAGGATTTCGCAAATTACCGCTGCCGGTTCGCAACCGGCGATCTGGGCCAGGTCGCAACCGGCCTCGGTGTGGCCGGCGCGCACCAGCACGCCGCCGGGTTTGGCCATGATCGGGAAGATGTGGCCGGGCTGGACGATATCGGTCGTCCGGGCGTTCTTTGCGACCGCCGCCTGTACTGTGCGGGCGCGATCCTGCGCCGAAATGCCGGTGGTAACCCCCTCGGCTGCCTCGATCGAAACGGTGAAGGCGGTGCTGAACTGGCTATTGTTGTCGCGCGTCATCTGCGTCAGGCCGAGCTGGCGGCAACGTCCTTCGGTCAGCGTCAGGCAGACCAGGCCGCGGCCATGTTTGGCCATGAAGTTGATCGCCTCGGGGGTGATATGTTCTGCGGCGATGACGAGGTCGCCTTCGTTCTCGCGGTCTTCCTCATCGACGAGGATGACCATCTTGCCGGCGCGGATGTCGGTGATGATGTCTTGGATCGGGCTGACGCTCATAAGCTGCTGTTATCCTGGAAAAATGTCATTGAAGCCGGCATGGCCGGGAATTCTTGATGTTCGTTACGGGGCGCTTACATGTTGCTTTCGGCCGTCAGCATGCGCTCGACATAGCGGGCGATCAGATCGACTTCGAGGTTCACGCGGCTGCCGGGTTTGAGACGCTTGAAGGTGGTCGCTTCCACGGTATGCGGGATCAGGTTGATGGAAAACTCGGCACCCTTGACCGTGTTGGTGGTCAGGCTCACGCCGTCCACGCAGATCGAACCCTTGCGCGCGATGTATTTAGCCAGCGCTTGGGGGGCGCGGATCACCAGCTCATGCGATTCGCCGATCGGCTCGAACTTGAGCACCTCACCGACGCCGTCGACGTGACCCGAAACCAGGTGGCCGCCCAGTCGGTCGGACAAGCACAGAGCCTTTTCCAGGTTGAGTTCGGATTGACCATCCAGACCAACAGTGCAATCGAGAGTTTCGCGCGAGACATCCACGCTGAAGCAGTTCTTGTCGCGCGCGATGACCGTCAGGCAGACACCGCTACAGGCAATCGAGTCGCCCAGAGAGACGTCGCCGAGATCCAGAGTGCCTGCGTCGATGACCAGGCTGACGCCCTTTTCGCGTTGCTCGACGCGGACTATTTTGCCGGTGGCTGCGATGATGCCAGAGAACATGATGGGTTTATCCGTGAAAATCCGTAATTGTAGGCGATCAGCGGCGGGCCAGGGCCTTGTCCAGCACGTTGCCGAAGCTTGCCGCTTCCTGGAAGCCGACGACGCGCAAGTCCTGGGCTTCCGTCCCGGCGGTGTCAAAGAAAATGATCCCGGGCGGGCCGAACAGCCCGAAACGCTTGAGCAGGGCCTGGTCGTCGGCGCTGTTGGCGGTGACGTCGGCCTTGAGCAGCAGCATCTTGTCCAGGCGTGCGACAACCGCCGGATCGCTGAAAGTCAAACGTTCCATCTCCTTGCAGGAGACGCACCAGTCGGCGTAGAAATCCAGCATCACCGGCTTGGCTGGATTTTTCAGCCGGGCATCCAGTTCCGCCAGCGTCTTGACCGCTTCGAATCTCGGGCCGCGCACTTCGCTGCCGGCAATCGCGCCACGCAAGAAGCCGAGCGGTTGCAAGGGGTCGCGGCTGCCGCCGAGCGCGCCGAGCAACAGCGCGGCGCCTAGCAGCAGCGCCACTACGCCGAGTCCCTTGCCGAACTTGTGCCAGCCGTGGGCATGCGGCGGCAGCGGATCGAGGGCATGCAGGTAGATCGAGGAAAAAATCAGCAAAGCCGCCCAGGCCAGCATTTGCGCCAGCACCGGAATGACCGGGGAAACCAGCCAGATGGCCAGGGCCAGCAGCAGCACACCGAAGAATTGTCTGATCGCTTCCATCCATGGCCCAGGCTTGGGAAGCAGGTGGCGTGCCGAAGTGCCAATCAAGATCAGGGGCAGGCCCATGCCCAGCGCCATGACAAACAGCGCACCGCCGCCCAGTGCCGCATCCCCGGTTTTGGCGATGTACAACAGGGCGCCGGCCAGCGGCGCGGCGACGCAGGGGCCGACGATGACGGCCGACAGCGCCCCCATCGCCGCCACGCCATGCAGGCTTCCGCCCTGCTGACGATTGGCCTCGTCGGAAAGCTTGGATTGCAGGGCGGTGGGCAGTTGCAATTCGTAGAAGCCGAACATCGACAAGGACAGCGCCACAAAGATCAGGGCAAAGCCGCCCAATACCCAGGCGTTTTGCAGGGCGCTGGAGAGCAAGGTGCCGGACAGGCCGGCGGCGACGCCGAAGGCGGCATAGGTCAGCGCCATGCCGAGGACATAGGTCAGCGAAAGTACGAATGCCCGCGCCTTGCTGATGTCATGGCCATGGCCGACGATGATGCCGGACAGGATCGGCACCATCGGCAGCATGCAGGGTGTGAAGGCCAGTGCCAGGCCCGAGCCGAAGAAGAACAGCAGAATGGTCAACATCCCGGCGTTCTTCAGCAGAAGGGCGATTCTTGACGTCTCATCGCTCCCTCTCGTCTCGGCCGAAGACGCTGAAAAAGCCGAAGGAAATATCATCGGTAAAGTGGAACTCGGCGGCGTTAGGGCGCTGCTTGCAGGCAGCATCATGACCACCGCCTGTTGCGGAAGCGGCGGATAGCAGATACCCAAATCGGCACAACCCTGCGAACTAACTTTCAAGGTGAGCGAAGTTCCGGCAGTATCGATCCTGCCCGGAGCTTCAAGGGGGATCAGTATGCTTACCTCCTTGCGGTAGGTCTCGACCTTGCCGAAAATCTCATCCTCCTTGATCTTGCCTGACGGATACTGCGGAGCACCGAGCTTGACTTCGTTGGCGCCGGCGGCAGCAGCGAACTTGAACTTGTCGCGATAAAGGTAATAGCCGTCGGCGATCTGCCAGTGAGCCTCGATGGTCTTGCTGTCGATCGCCCTGGCGGAAAACTTGAATGCCAGTTCTGGGTTGAGCGGTTCCTCGGCGCCACTAGCAAGGTTGGCGGCGAAGAACAGCAGGAGTAGCAGCAGGCGTGTCAGCATGAGGGACAAAAGGTAGGAGAGTCAGGACGTTTGCGCAACCACCCAGGCGAGATAGTCGGGCAAGCCGCGTTCGATTGGGACAGCGACGATTTCAGGAAGTTCGTAGGGGTGATGGGCAACGATTGCCGCCTCGAGCTCGGCGTAGCGCTCGCCCCGGGTTTTGATCAACAGGGGAACTTCGGGCGTATCCTCGATCTTGCCTTGCCAGCGATACACCGAGCGGCAGGGCGCCAGGATATTCACGCAGGCCGCCAATTCCTGTTCGACCAGCAGGGTGGCAAGTTTGTGGGCGCTTTCGGCGTCGGGCAGGTTGGTGATGACAAGCAATAGTGACATGCCGCCAATTTTACCCCGCTTGGGGGCGCAGCCCGCCTTGTTTGAGTGATAAGGGGGTTTCACCCCGGTTTTCCACACAGTTGCACAGATCGAAACGGTCGATAATGGGAGAAAATCGTGAGTGCGCCCGTCTGGAGTGAATCTTTGGCTCAACCGCAACAGGATTCCGAACAAAACCGGTTATCCCAGTCGCTAACGGCAACGGGCGGAACCAGCACGGCTGCAGATGCGCGGGCGATTGCCGAGGCACAATCGGAAATTCAGGCTGAGCAGGCCGCCCTGGCACAAGCCCAGCAGCGGGAAGGGGCGGAACGCAATCTTACCTTGCAGTTTGCCAGCCGGGCCGAAGCGGAACGCGCGGCGGAAGCCGCGATCATCGAACGCATTGCCGCCGAGGGACGGCTTGCCATCGAAGCGCGGCGGCGTGGCAAAGCCGAGGCAGAGGCAAGACTGGCCGCGGAAGCGCGCCTGGAGACCGAGCGCCGCCTGGAGCAGACGGCACGGGAGCGGCAAGCCAGCGAAAGCGAGGCGGCGACGCAGGCGGAAGCCCGCGAGCAGGCCGAGACGGAGAGCGTCGTCAGTGCCCGGCGCCGCGCCCAAGCCGATGCTTCCGCCATTGAGGCCGCCCAGCGGCGCACCGAGGCTGATCAGCGCAGGCAGCAACAAGCCGCGGCCCGGGTCATCGCCGAAGCCGAGGCGGAGCGTCTCGCCCGCGAGCGCATCGAGGCGGACGCTGTCGCTCTGGAAGCCTTCCGTTTGCGCGAGCAGAGTGAGAACGAAGCCAAGGCATTGGCGGACATCCGCACGCGAGCCGACCAGATTCTGGAAACCCAGGCACATAATCTGGTTGCTGCCGAGCGGGCGGCCACGGCAGCAGCAGCGGCAAGAATCGATGCCGACAACCAGGCAACGAAAAAGGCACGCGACAAGCAGACGGCCGAGACTGAAGCACACCGCTGCAGCAAGGAAAGGCTAGAGGCAGAGCAACAGGCGGAAACAGCCGCACAGGACCGCCAGACAGCCGTGGCGGAACTACAAGTGGAAACCACGGCGAGTCGCGCAGCGGCGAAACAGCTGGCTGCCACGCGCCGGGCGCGGCTCAAGCTGGAGTGGTCGGTACTGCGCGGCAGTCTGCGTCTCATGGGCTGGCGCCTGGTTGGGGGACTCAGCCTTGCCTTGCTATTGATTGGAATCGTTATCGGCGTATGGGGGCGTAGTGCCGTCGGGAATTCCGCAAATTATTCGGTCGGATTAAATGGCAAGGGGGCGCTGGACAGCCTGTCTACCATGATCGGTTTCGTCCCGAATAGCGGTGAAAGTCCACGCTTGTCGCGAATCTCGTTGCGGCTGCGCCTGGACAGGGACATCGAGACTTTCGGCCGCAGAGTTGACCGTCTGCCGGGCAAACACGACTGAATGAATGCCTCTTGGCTAAAGTACTTACCCGGTTTTCTCCGCGAGAAACTCCAAGGGCGCCATCAACTGCAAGCCGTCCTCGGCAACAGCGGCTGGTTGTTCGCCGACAAGGCCGTGCGCATGGGCGGTGGTCTTCTGCTTACCATCTGGATTGCGCGCTACCTTGGCCCCGTCAGCTTCGGCCAGCTCAGTTACGCCATCGCCTTTGTCGCCCTGTTCGGCGCCATCGCCACCTTGGGGATGGATGGCCTAGTCGTGCGGGAACTGGTGCGCGAACCCGAAAATACGGATGAAATTCTCGGTTCAGCCTTCGGCCTCAGGCTGATCGGCAGTTGCCTCGCCGTACTGGTCGCGGTGCTTGGCGTCTGCCTGGTACGTCCGGGCGAAGCCGCGGCGCAGGCCTTGGTAGCTATCGTCGCGGTCGGTACGCTGTTTCAGGCAGTCGACATCGTCGATCTCTGGTTCCAGTCGCGCGTTCAATCGCGATTCACGGTCATAGCGCGCAATTTGGCTTTTATCGCCATGCTGCTGATCCGGGTGGCGCTGATCCTGACCCAGGCCAGCGTGGCGGCTTTTGCCTGGGCCGCCAGCGCCGAGCTGGCCTTAGCGGCGCTGGCACTGGCGGTAAGCTTCCATTTTCAGGGCAGGGCATGGGCGGCTCTGCGGCCGCGCCTGGCGCGCATGCGCGCCCTGTTCTCGGAAGCCTGGCCGCTGCTGGTGGCGAGCCTGGCGGTATTGGTCTATATGCGTATCGACCAGGTGATGCTGGCGGCCATGCTGGGCGAACGCGAAGTCGGACTGTATGCCGCCGCAGTGCGACTGTCAGAGATGTGGTATGTGATTCCCACTGTCCTCGTCAGTTCGGTGATGCCCTCCCTGACCGAAGCCCGTGCCCGCTCAGAAGAACTGTACTACCAACGACTTCAGAGGCTATTCAACCTGCTTGCGCGCGCCGCTTACCTGGTGGCGATTCCTGTCTCGCTCTGCGCCGGTCCGCTGATGCGCCTGCTCTATGGCGAATCTTATGCTGCCGCCGGCACCGTGCTGGCCGTGCACGTGTGGACGGTAGTTTTCGTTTTCGTCGGTGTCGCCTATTCGCCCTGGATCATCAACGAACGCCGCTCGCATTACTTGATGCTGCAGACTTCGTCAGGCGCTTGCTTCAACGTGCTGCTCAACCTGTGGCTGATCCCCAGCCATGGCGCCGTCGGCTGCGCCATCGCCGCGGTCCTGGCGCAGGCGCTGGCGGTATGGCTGGCGAACAGCCTGTTCGCGCCAACACGGCGCATCTTTCGCATGCAGGCCAAGGCCCTGCTTGGGGGATTGACGACATGAAATCTTGTCCGATCTGCACGTCGAGGATGACAGAGGCTTTTAAGGCCACGGTCCTGCGTAAGTATGACGTCGTCTACTTTCGTTGTTCCGAATGCGGCTTGTTGCAGACGGAAGATGCCTACTGGCTTGACGAAGCCTATGCGGATCCCATCGCCGCCGCCGACACCGGCCTGATCCAAAGAAACCTGAGCATAGCGGCCAAACTCTCGGCATTGCTCTATTTCTGTTGCGAACCGAAAGGCGCTTATCTCGATGTGGCTGGCGGATACGGAATGCTGGTACGCCTGATGCGCGATATCGGTTTCGACTTCTATTGGGAAGACAAGCACTGCGAGAACCTTCTGGCCCGCGGTTTCGAGTCGGACAAGGCCGGCCGGAAATATTCGGCCCTGAGTGCTTTCGAAGTGCTGGAGCATGTCCATGATCCAGCCGCTTTTGTTTCCGAACTGATGGCATACCATGGGGTTCGCACCCTGATCTTTTCCACCCAGACCTACGCTGACGATGTGCCTCCCAAAGATTGGTGGTATTACGCCTTCGAAACCGGTCAGCACATTTCCTTCTACCAGCCGGGGACTTTGGCGAGGGTGGCAACGCGGCTTGGGCTGGGCTTTCTTTCGGCTAACGGTTTGCATATTTTTACCGATCGGACCGAGCGTTTCCACCATCTCAGGCTTCTGACCGGAAGCCTGGCGTACCCTGCCGCCGTTTACGCACGGTTCAGGCTGGGGTCCAGGATCATGACGGATCACACCATGCTGATGCGCACGGCAGGGCGAAAATAGGCATGCGCATCGCCTTCGATCATCAGATATTCGGCTGGCAGAAGTATGGCGGCATTTCACGCTATTTCTATGAACTCGCCAGAGAGCTGGCGACGACCTGCGGGCAGGAGGTCGCGGTGTTTGCGCCGCTTTACGTCAATCGCTATCTGGCCGGAGCGCCAGACGAACTTCGCGTACTCGGCATACCGGTCCCCTGCTTGCCGAAATCGGGTCGCTTCTATCGTTTTGCCAATTCGTTGCTCGTCGCTCCGTTGCTGAAGCGCTTTCGGCCCGATATCGTGCATGAAAGCTACTATGCCTCGAAGGGTTTGGCGCCCAAGGACGCCAAGGTCGTCTTGACGGTATTCGACATGATCCACGAGCGTTTCAAGGAAAGCTTCTCCGCCTTCGATCCGGTCAGCCGTGAGAAGACTTTAGCGGTTCAACGCGCCGACCATGTAATCTGCATTTCGGAGCAGACGCGGAGCGATCTCGTCGAATTGCTCGACGTCGACCCCGCCAGGACTTCAGTGGTACATCTCGGTTTTTCCCTGACCAACCCGGCGGGTTGCCGGGAGACCAAGATCGAACTACGGCGACCCTTCCTGCTTTATGTCGGCAAACGGGGAGGGTACAAGAATTTCGAAGCGCTATTGCATGCCATTGCGGCATCGCCTCAGTTAAGTGCGGAATTTAGCTTGGTCTGTTTCGGTGGCGGCAAACTGACGGCCAAGGAGATGGAACTGATGCGTCGCCTCGGAATCCCCCCGGACCGAATAGTCCAGATTCCCGGCGGCGACGCCGTTCTGGCAGGTTTGTATCGATCCGCCAATGCCCTGGTTTTCCCTTCCCTCTATGAAGGCTTTGGAATACCGCCACTCGAGGCCATGAGCTTCGATTGCCCGGTGATTTGCAGTGGGGTCAGTTCCATTCCGGAAGTAGTGGGAGATGCCGCGGAAATGTTCGATCCCCACGAGCCGGACGCCATGCGCATGGCCATCGAACATGTCGTCGGCGATGAGTCCTTGCGCCAGTCACTGGTGGCGCGCGGACGAAAACGAATCGAAACTTTCTCCTGGCAACGTTGCGCCCAAGAAACCCTGGCGGTCTACAGCCATCTTCTGGGATAAAGATGGTTGGTGGCGGTCGTTTGGGATGGCGCGATGGCCGTTCGAGATTAGAATGGCGACGGGTTATCACCGATCCGATCTGCATGGCAGGGTACGTCGATTCAAGGGAGCGAAAGCATAAAGATTTCAGTGATTACAGTCTGCTTCAATAGCCAAGCAACCATCGAAGACACCCTCAAATCCGTGGCCACTCAGACCTATGCGGATGTCGAGCATATCATCGTCGACGGTGGATCATCGGACGACACGATGGCCATCGTTAACAGCCACCGTGGGCATCTCGCCAGCGTTATCTCCGAACCCGACCGTGGCGTCTACGACGCCATGAACAAGGGTATCGCGCTGTCATCGGGCGATGTGGTCGGGTTTTTAAATGCCGACGACATCTATGCCGATCCAACTTCGCTGGAGTCTGTCGCACAAGCGTTCGAGGCGCCCGGGGTTGAGGCCTGTTATGCCGATCTGGTGTATGTCGATAAACAGGATATGAGCAAGATCGTGCGATATTGGCAGTCAAAGGAATATCGCTATGGAATGTGCAGAACAGGCTGGATGCCGGCGCACCCGACTTTCTTTGTGCGGCGGCATGTTTACGAAAAATTCGGAACGTTCGACTTGCAATACAGATTGCAGTCCGACTTCGAGCTGACCATGCGCTTGCTTGAAGTGCATAGAATCAAGTCGGTTTATATTCCGCGCATCCTGGTGAAAATGCGTACGGGAGGCATGTCCAACAATAGTTATTCGAACGTTCTCGAAGGCAACCTTGAAGCCTATCGGGCGTGCCAGAAACACGGCATGGGAGTTACACCGCTGTTTATTCTCCGCAAGATATGTTCTCGTCTGCCGCAGTTTTTCGCCAGACCGCCGATTTCGCAGAAGAAGGATCTGGAGCAGAAGGATGTCTGAGAAATTAATCGGCTATCGGTCCGCATCCTGATGATGCCGGTCATGAGCTTGACCACCGAAGCCTTATCAACCTTGCCGTTTTGGACGACGGCACTCGGCCTCTATGCGCTGTTGCGCTCTGGCGGCGCTTGGCGTTTGGCGATCGATAAGCCAAACCAACGTTCACTTCATGTCCGGCCAACCCCAAGGGTGGGTGGCGTAGTGCTGGTACCGGCATTTCTGACGGTGTGGATCGTGGCTTCCCTAGCCGATACCCTGTTGGTATTGCTGGTAGCAGGCCTTTGCGCAATGTCCTTCTTCGATGACCGGGCGGGCATCAGCATCATTCTGCGTTTTGGCGGCCACCTCGCCGTGGCGGTCATGTTTGTGCTCTTTGGACTCGACATGGGTCATTTATTCTGGAGCGCGATAGCGATCCTGGCGCTAGTCTGGCTGACCAACCTTTATAATTTCATGGACGGATCAGATGGATTAGCCGGGGGTATGGCTCTGTTAGGCTTCTCTGCTTATGCCTGGGTTGCCGCTTCGCTTGACATGGAGTTGTCCTGCGCTTGCTGGTCCGTGGCTGCCGCTGCGGGCGGCTTCCTGCTGTTCAATTTCCCTCCTGCGAAAGTGTTTATGGGTGACGCCGGTTCGATTCCGCTTGGCTTTCTTGCTGCTGCATTCGGAATGCTCGGCTGGCAGAGAGGAATCTGGCCGGCGTGGTTTCCAGTCTTGGTCTTTTCACCTTTCGTGGTAGATGCCAGCGTTACCCTGCTGCGCCGAATCCTGCGCCAGGAACGTTTCTGGCAAGCCCATCGCGAGCATTATTACCAACGCTTGATCAGGATGGGGTGGGGGCATCGGCGCACCGCCTGGTCGGAATATATGCTGATGGCGGGAGTAACAGCGAGTGCAGTGGCAGGACTGCGCCTGGGGACGCAGGCGCAGATGTCGATTTTGATCGGCTGGACGATGATTTATGCAGGCATGATGTTGGCCATAGATGTCCTTTGGAGGCGTTTCATGCATTCCCCGGGTGAGGGTGCCTGATGTTGCGTACCTTGCTCGTCGTCATTCATGACTTGGTTGCCACTGCCTTGGCCTGGGCACTGGGATACTGGCTCCGCTTCAATTTGGACATTCCGCCTGTTTGGCAACATGGCATGCTGTTAACCCTGGTTTTCGTCGTCCCTCTGCAAGGCGTGATTGCTTGGAGTTTAGGTCTTTATCGCGGTATTTGGCGCTTTGCCAGCCTGCCTGATCTCAAGCGCATCATCGCGGCAGTGGGGGCGAGCGCCCTGGCTGTGCCGATGTTGCTGTACATGCTGCAGATGTTGTCCGATGTGCCCCGTTCGGTATTGCTGCTGTATCCGGTTCTGCTGATAATATTCATGGGCGGTAGTCGCTTCATCTATCGTTCGTGGAAGGATGGGCATCTGCTCGGTTTTCGCGATGTTACAGGCGAACCGGTGTTGGTGTTGGGAGCAGGGGAAGCGGCGCTGTCCCTGTTGCGAGAGCTTGCCCGCAGTCGGCAGTGGCATGTGGTCGGATTGCTGGACGATGATCCTGACAAATACAAACGCCTGCTTCACGGCGTACCCGTGCTCGGACCTCTCTCCGGAATTGCCGAACAGGCTCTCGCTCACGGCGTGCAGCAAGCGATCATGGCCATGCCTTCAGCCACGCCCGCCGCCCGTCGGCGGGCCGCGAAACTGGCCACTGAAGCTGGCCTGACCTTGCTGACCGTGCCGGCATTCGAGGACCTTCTTTCCGGGCGAGTTGCCATTTCGCAAATGCGCAAGGTAGAGCTTGAAGATCTTCTTGGGCGCGATCGGGTGCAACTGGATGAAGCGGGTTTGCATGGTCTGCTTACCGACCGGGTGGTGCTGGTCACCGGCGCCGGGGGTTCGATCGGTTCCGAGCTATGCCGCCAGATCGCCCGTTACTCGCCGCGCTTGCTGATATTTTTTGATATTTCGGAATACGCGATATATCGCATCGAGCAGGAGTTCAGCAAACAGTTTCCTCTGGTTTCAATTGCCTGCCTGGTAGGCGATGTACGTGACGAAACCCGCCTGGATGAGGTTTTTGGCGCGTATCGACCCAACATCGTGTTCCATGCCGCCGCCTACAAGCATGTACCGCTGATGGAGAACGAGAATGCTTGGCAGGCACTGTGCAACAATGTCCTCGGTACTTGGCGCGTGGCACGCACGGCGATAGAGCATGGTGTCAGTCGATTCGTGTTGATTTCCACGGACAAGGCAGTGAATCCGACCAATGTCATGGGCGCCAGCAAGCGTTTGGCGGAAATGGTCTGCCAGGCTTTGAGCAGAAACGTGCAGGGAACTGCGTCCGCGACCTGCTTTGTGATGGTACGCTTCGGTAACGTGCTTGGCAGCAGCGGCAGCGTTATCCCGAAGTTCCGCGAACAAATTGCCTGGGGTGGCCCTGTCACGGTGACCCACCCGGATATCGTGCGCTATTTCATGCTCATTCCCGAGGCAGCGCAACTGGTCTTGCAAGCCGGATTGATGGGGCAAAACGGCGAGATTTTCGTACTCGATATGGGCGAGCCCATCAGGATAGTCGATCTAGCGCGCGACATGATCCGGCTCTCGGGCTTTACCGAAGAAGACATTCGCATAGAGTTTACCGGCTTGCGGCCGGGCGAGAAACTCTACGAGGAACTGCTGGCCAACGGAGAAACGACGCAGCCGACGCCGCATCCCAAGTTGCGTGTGGCACGGGCGGATCCCTTTGGCGATAATGCTTGGCTGGCGGAACTGCATGACTGGCTGATTCAGCCGGTTCTGGATACGGCGTCAGTCAAGGCGGGATTGGCAGCGCGAATTCCAGAGTACCACCCTTCACCATCCGCTAGCGAGTAGGGGATGGCGACTTACGCTATAGGCGATATCCAGGGCTGTTTTGATGCGCTGCAACGGCTGCTGGACAGATTTGAATTTGACCGGCGCCGTGACCGGCTTTGGCTGGTCGGTGATTTGGTCAATCGCGGTCCCCAATCCCTGGAAGTGCTGCGTTTTGTCCGCAACCTTGACGATTCGGCGGTCATCGTACTGGGTAACCACGATCTGCACCTGATTATGCTGGCGGAGGGCAACTCGCGCTCACGCGAGGAAGATACGCTTGAGGCAATATTAAACGCTCCTGACCGAGACGAACTGGTCGCTTGGCTACGCCGGCAGCCACTGCTGCATGTTGAAAACGGCTTCGCCATGGTGCATGCCGGCCTGTTGCCGCAATGGAGCGTAAAGCAAGCCCAGGCTCTATCTGGCGAAGTCGAGTCCGCATTACGCGCCAGAAATTATCGCGATTTCCTGATTCATATGCGGGGCAGCGAACCGCCAGCCTGGCATGACAATCTGGCGGGATGGGCGCGGCTTCGAGTGATCGTCAATGCAATGACCAGAATGCGTTTCTGCACCCCTAACGGCAGAATGGAGTTTCGTAGCAAGGGCAAGGTGAATAGTGCGCCACCCGGCTATCTGCCTTGGTTCGATGCACCGCAGCGCCAGAGTGCCGACCATGTGTTGGTTACCGGCCACTGGTCGGCGCTTGGCTTAAAGCTGACCGACAGATTGTTGGCGCTTGACTCCGGCTGTTTCTGGGGCGGCCATCTGACTGCCGTGCGCCTGGAAGATCAAGCCATATTCCAGGTCGACTGCCGCGCTACGTGATCTCAAGTCACTCAGGCCGGCTCTAGTGCCCGTTTTCAATGGCTAACGCGCGTCTTTCCTCCGCCGGAAAGTACGCGCACCCGGTCCCCGATGCGGAACTGTTCATCAGCTTCCTGGGTAATGGCGCTCATCGAACCATTGTCAAACTTGATGGTGATTTCGAAACCGGCTTTTTTAGTCATGCCTTCTTCGATAGCATGGCCCGCGACTGCGCCACCTACCAAGCCAAGGATGGTACCGACCGCCGAACCACGCTCGCCGCCGCCGACGTTGCTGCCGGCAATGCCGCCGATCACCCCGCCCACAGTCGAACCCGCACCGGATTTAGTACCTTCGATAGTGACTGACCTGACGCTTTCCACTACCCCCATGCGCACGTTCATTTCACGCTGTGCCTGGCCCTGCGAATAACTGCTGCCGGACTGGCTGGTGGCACAACCAGAGAGCATCAGTGCGCATGCGGCAAGCGTGATCAAAGTAAAAATAGTTTTGTTCATTTCGGTTTCCTTACCAGAGTGGATGGCCAAAGGCCTCGTGATAGCGTGCAGCAATTTCCTCACGCGGCAGCTTGTGGTTCTGGCCACCGCGCTTGGCAATTTTTATCGCGCCCATCAACGAGGCCAACCGGCCGGTTTTTTCCAATGACCAACCCTCAGCGATGCCATACAGCAGACCAGCGCGATAGGCATCGCCGCAACCGGTTGGATCGACCACTACCCCTGGTTTAACGCTGGGAATGCTAATGCGTTGACCTGAGCTGTAAATTTCCGAACCGTTACTGCCTAGTGTAACGATCAATGCCTTGACCTCGCGCGCGAGCTCCTCAAGCGTTTTTCCGGTTCGTTCGCAAAATAGCTTGGCTTCGTAGTCATTGAGGGTGCAATAGTCGGCGAGCTTCAGAAACTGCATTAGCTCTTCGCCATTGAACATCGGCAGACCTTGCCCCGGATCGAATATGAAGGGGATGCCGGCTGCGTGGAATTCGCGGGAGTGCTGGAGCATGCCGTCGCGGCCATCGGGCGAGACGATACCGAGCGAAACGGTCGGCGCATCGGCAACATGGTTGTGATGGGAAAAACCCATTGCGCCGGGATGGAAGGCGGTGATCTGGTTGTCGTCCAGGTCGGTGGTGATGAAAGCCTGTGCGGTATAGCTGTCGGAAATCTCTTTGACATGGCTGACGTCGAGTTTCAACTGTTTCAAACGCCGCTCATAAAGCGCGTAATCATCGCCTACCGTGGCCATGATCAGCGGTTTTCCCCCAAGCAGTTGGAGATTGAAGGCGATGTTGCCGGCGCACCCCCCGAACTCCCGGCGCATGTCGGGAACCAGAAATGAAACGTTGAGGATATGGATCTGCTCAGGCAGGATGTGGTGCTTGAAACGATCATGAAAAACCATGATCGTGTCATAGGCAAGGGAACCGCAAATCAATGTTTGCATGCTTGGGCCGGATGCTGGAGGATACGCGGATTATAGCATTCGGGCATCCTGGCCCGATTTTCGGCCTGCGCCTTGGCTCAGCCAAGTGCCGCCAGAGCCGCGTCGTAGTTGGGTTCGCTCTTGATCTCCGGGACCAGTTCGGCGTAGATTACCTTGTCATTCTCGTTGAGCACCACCACGGCGCGCGCGGCAACACCGGCGAGTGGCCCATCCAAGATCTCGACGCCGTAATTGCTCATGAATTCACGGCCGCGCATCAGGGATAACGGGATGACGTTCTTCAAGCCTTCGATAGTGCAGAAACGATTCATGGCGAACGGCAGATCGGCGGAGATCACCAGTACCACGGTGTTGGGCAAATTGCTGGCGCGTTCGTTGAATTTGCGCGTGGAGGTGGCGCAGACTGGCGTGTCCAGGCTGGGAACGATGTTGAGTACCTTGCGTTTGCCGGCAAAATCCTTGAGCGACTTGTTAGACAGGTCGGCGGTAACCAGTGAGAAGGCGGCCGCATTCTGTCCGGGCTGAGGAAACTGACCGGCGAGGTGGATCGGATTGCCGCCAAGAGTCACGGTAGTCATGGCTATTCTCCTTTAGATATCGACTTCTTGATGGTACGCTCACGGATAGAAAAGATAAAGCCGGTACCCGCTTGCCACGGCACTGCCGGTGTTGTCATAGGTTAGAGCCAGGTTAACAGCGAGTTCGCCCTGTGCGACAAAACCTGTCGCGACATCGGTGCTGATCGGCAGGTAATCAGCCGGCGCCAGTATTTTTCGCAACAGCGGCTGATCGTTGATGTCGGTCAGAGTCAGTTCAATATCGGGATAAGTTTGAGCGAAGGGCGCACGATTCTTTAGCG
This sequence comes from Sterolibacterium sp., assembly GCA_028713555.1. Lineage (GTDB taxonomy): Bacteria > Pseudomonadota > Gammaproteobacteria > Burkholderiales > Rhodocyclaceae > JACRAR01. The sequence goes on from JAQTOA010000002.1 coordinate 165,143, forward strand.
TGGCTATCAGTACCAGTTGTCCGCTGGTGCCCGGGTGAAGATCGGATGATTCGATGCTGATCAGGTCACCCTTGCGTGGCAAGGGGACGTCGCAACTAAGAGGCTTGCACAGGTCTTGCAGCAAGGGTTTCATGGCCGGCGACAGTACGCTCAGCTCGACACGGAAATACACGATAACTTGCAGCAACAGCAACAACAAGACCAGCGCTGCGGCCAGCACCCAAGCCCAAGTATGACGCTTGGGCGCTGTTTCGACTTTTCGATGCAACAGCGGCTCGATCCGCTCGTCTTGCCAACCGTGATCGTCCAATGGCTCGCCAGACAGGCTGGGGGTTGTCGGGAGTTCTTCGAGTATTTCCGAGACCGGCTCATCTGTATGAGCTGATGCCTGCAAAGAAGCCTCTTGATCGAAAAGGTCAGGCAATGCTGCAATCGATGCAACAGGTTCCTTCACCATGTCGAGAAGCGTATCGATGGCATTAAAGACTAGCTGGCATTGGCCGCAACGCACCTTGCCATGCATCGCTTTGAGTTGTTCGGGGGTAACACGGAAAGCGGTAGTGCAACCCGGGCAGCGGGTGATCATCATGCTTGCATGCCCTCCAGTAGTACCCAACCATCCAGTGTTGCAGCAACGCGCAGCGCCATGAATGGGGCATAAGCCGCGATAACTTGCTCACCCTGACTTGCCAATATGCCGGATAGCGCCAGACGTCCCGCAGATTTGTCCTGTTGCCCGCTCACTGCAACGCGAGCAGAGAGCAGAGGCGCCAGCAGGCAGATCGGGTTGGTGAGGATGTTGGCTATGACACGATCGAAGGTCTCATCCAGCGTTGAAGACGAGTGGCGTAGTTCGAGCGTGATGTGGTTAGCGGTGGCGTTGTCGCGCGCTACGTTCAATGCGATAGCGTCAATGTCAACGCCGAGCACGTGGCTAGCGCCGAGCTTGGCTGCGGCAATAGCCAAAATGCCTGAGCCGCAACCGTAATCCAGTAGCGTCTCGCCACCCCGCACGTTTTGGCACAGCCACTCCAGGCAGAGTCGCGTACTGGGGTGCGAACCGGTGCCGAAGGCCAAACCAGGATCGAGCATCAGGTTAATCGCTGTCGGGTCGGGCACGGCATGCCAAGAAGGAACAATCCACAGGCGCTGATTGATTTGGATCGGCGTGAACTGCGATTGAGTCAGCTGCACCCAATTCTGCTCCGCGATTTCATCCACGGTGAAAACAGGCGGGCTGTCGATACCGACAGCATGGCAGGCGGCGGCGATGCGCTTGCTTAGATCCCCAGCGTCAGCGCAGGGCTCAAACAAGGCAATAATTCGGCTTTGCAGCCACAAACTCGGGGAGTCGCAAGCCGGGTTGCCCGGTTCGTCAAACTGGGGCGTTTCGTCTGGCGTACCGGCCAGCGCGTCCTCGACACTGACAGTGATCGCCCCCTGTTCGAGCAACGCATCCGACAACGCCTCGGCATGATCAGCATCGGCGGCAAGCGCGACACTTAACCACATCTCAGGGCGTGTCCCGCTTGCACACGTCGCTCAATTGAGAACACGACCTTATTTCCCCTTGGTCGCCTTTTCCTTGGCGGCGAGCTTTTCTTCAAGGTAATGGATGCTGGTGCCGCCCTCGATGAATTGGGCATCGTGCATCAACTCAAGATGCAGCGGTATGTTGGTCTTGATGCCCTCCACCGCCATTTCCGAAAGTGCAATGCGCATCCGGCGGATGGCTTGATCGCGAGTATCACCGTAAGCGATTACCTTGCCGATCATCGAGTCATAGTAAGACGGTATCGTGTAGCCTTGATAAATGTGGGTATCGACGCGAATGCCGGGGCCGCCTGGAGCATGGTAGGAAATAATTTTACCGGGCGAGGGGATGAATTTGTAGGGATCCTCGGCGTTGATGCGGCACTCGATGGCGTGACCCCTGACTTCGACGTTACGCTGACGAAACCAGAGCTTTTCTCCAGCAGCGATACGGATCTGCGCTTGGACGATGTCGATGCCGGTGACTTGCTCGGTCACCGGGTGCTCGACTTGCACCCGGGTATTCATTTCGATGAAATAAAATTCGCCGTTTTCAAACAGAAATTCGAAGGTGCCAGCGCCACGGTAACCGATCTTGCGGCAGGCCTCGGCACAGCGCTCGCCGACCTTGGCAATCAGGCGGGGGCTGATATTCTGAGCCGGGGCTTCTTCGATCACCTTTTGGTGGCGGCGCTGCATCGAGCAGTCGCGTTCGCCCAGATAGACGGCGTTGTCGAAGCTGTCCGCAAGGATCTGGATTTCAATGTGGCGCGGGTTCTCGAGATACTTTTCCATGTAAACGACAGGGTTGCTGAAAGCCGCATCGGCTTCGGAACGCGTCGTATTCACGGCGTTGTTGAGTGCCGCCTCGGTGTGGACCACGCGCATACCGCGGCCACCGCCACCGCCGGCGGCTTTGATGATCACAGGATAGCCGATGGCTCGGGCGGTCTTGACTATTTCCTTCGGGTCGTCCGGCAGTGCGCCATCCGAACCGGGCACGCAAGGCACCCCGGCATCCTTCATGGCCTCCTTGGCGCTGATCTTGTCACCCATCAGCCGGATGGTTTCCGGGCGCGGGCCAATAAACACGAAGCCGGATTTCTCCACGCGTTCGGCAAAATCGGAATTTTCCGAAAGGAAACCATAACCAGGGTGAATCGCCTCGGCATCGGTGACCTCGGCCGCCGAGATTATTGCCGGGATGTTGAGATAGCTGCCCGCCGCCGCCGCCGGTCCAATGCAGACCGATTCGTCGGCAAGTTTGACATATTTCGCTTCGGTGTCGGCGGTTGAATGCACGACGACAGTCTTGATGCCCAGCTCGCGGCAGGCACGCTGTATGCGTAGAGCAATTTCGCCGCGGTTGGCGATCAGGATTTTCTCAAACATTGCGATTTCAACCGATCAAGAACATCGGCTGTCCAAATTCGACTGGCTGACCATTCTCGACGAGGATCGCCTTGATGACGCCATTGGCGTCGGATTCGATCTCGTTCATCAGTTTCATCGCTTCGATGACACACAGTGTGTCGCCTTCCTTGACCGGCTGGCCAACTTCAACGAAAGGCGTCGAATTAGGCGAACCCGCGCGATAGAAAGTTCCAACCATCGGTGCTTTGACGATATGTCCCTCGAGTTCACTCGGGACAATCGGTGTTGCCTCACTCGGGCTTGGTGCCGGAACAAACTGGGCAGCTGGCGCGTTACTCATCATATACGCGGTAGCCTGCGGGGCTGGTGCATGCTTGACGATACGCACCTTCTCCTCCCCCTCGGTTACTTCCAGTTCTGTAATGCCCGACTCCTGCACAAGGTCGATCAGTTTCTTGAGCTTTCTCAGATCCATGGGTACTCCCGGCAAGTCAGTAGGCAGCTAAGCGCCATAAATGCGCCGCTGTTGGGTTCAGGTTGGGTTAATGCGCGCTAGCGCGGCAGCCAGAGCAAGTTCATAACCTTCGCTGCCTAAGCCGCAGATGACGCCGACGGCTATGTCGGAAAAGTACGAATGTTTGCGGAAGGATTCCCGCGAATGGATGTTCGACAAGTGAACCTCAATAAAGGGGATGGCAACCGCCGCCAAGGCATCGCGTAGCGCGATGCTGGTATGGGTATACGCAGCAGGATTGATGATAATGAACTGGACACCCTCGCTGGCAGCGGACTGAACACGGTCCACCAACTCACCCTCGCTGTTGCTCTGGTAACTTTCAACCTGTACGCCGACTGCACGTCCCTGCGCTTCCATCGCCCGATGGATGCTTTCCAGCGTGTTGCGGCCATAAATTTCAGGCTCGCGTGCTCCCAACAGGTTCAGGTTGGGGCCATGCAATACCAGGATGCGTGGCTTAGAGTTTTGAGGATCAGGTTTTTTAGTACGAGTTTGCTTGGACATAGTCGCAAGTTTGCCGCAAATCGATGCATTTTGTCTAGTCCCCTGTTGAGAACTGTTGCGAGCTCCTGAGTTGTCCGGTTCTGTAGCACGACATCTGTCCGGTCGTCATACTGCCCCGAAGGGGGTAGCAAATGCGACAGACAGAGCTGCTACAGGAGATTCGAAAGATGAGATTCGGAATTGCTGGTAGCATTCACGTTAAGCAGATATTGGCTACCCCCCAGGGTTTGTGCCCATTCAAGATAGACACGGAAATAATCAGTCGGGACTATCAAGTTCACCAGGAGATAAAGAGCGTGTCAGAATCACCCGAAAATCTGGTCAAGATCAGCGATCTTCATTTTGCCTACGGCGAACGGAAAGTGCTCAATGGCATCAACCTGAAAATTCAAAAAGGCAAGGTGGTGGCCATTCTGGGTGTCAGTGGCAGCGGCAAGACTACCCTGCTGCGTCTCATGGGCGGGCAAGTGAAGCCGCAGCACGGCAGCGTCATGGTAGCTGATCGGGTTGTGCACGAACTCGACGACGACGGCCTGTACCTATTAAGGCGCGACATGGGCATGATGTTCCAGATGGGTGGTTTGTATAGTGATTTGTCTGTGTTCGATAACGTCGCTTTCCCGATGCGCGAACTGACCAATCTTCCCGAGGAACTGATCCGCGACCTGGTGTTGATGAAGCTGCATGCGGTGGGCTTGCGTGGCGCCTCGACGATGATGACCGGAGAACTGTCGGGTGGCATGGCGCGGCGTGTAGCACTGGCTCGGGCGATTGCCCTCGATCCGATGCTGATCATGTACGACGAACCGTTTGCCGGTCTCGACCCGATATCGCTGAACGTCATCGCCAATCTGATCCGGCGTCTTAATGATGCGCTGGGCGTGACTTCGATCGTTGTGACTTACGATATGTCCGAGTCGCTAAAGGTTGTCGATTACGCCTATTTTGTCCATGACGGCGTGGTTGTTGCCGAAGGGCCGGCGGCCGAAATGTTTTCTTCCGACAACCCGTTTGTGCATCAGTTTGTTCATGCCCAACCGGACGGACCGGTGGCATTTCATTATCCGAGCAATCCCTATCCAGTCGAACTGGGCATGAGTTAACCGCCCAGGTTGGCGATTCTTTGTTCCAGTCGCGTCAGGTCGTCGTGGAGTTGCGTCACGTTTTCGGAGAATGTCGCAACTATCGATGACTTGACCAGCATTAGCTGTTCTTCAGTCAGATATTCGGCGAAATTTTCCGCCAGATTGTGCGCCGCTTGTTGATGCCAGGCGCCGAAGGCGGTGAGTATCCCGGCGATGCGGTGTGCGGCAATGTCGCCGATGATCTTGCTGAGGTCTTCCTCGAAATCCCAGCGCAAATTACTCAGTACGAATCCCAGCGCATCGGCAAATTCGGCCGAACCGGAAATGCATGCCGCCTTCGTTATCGCCTCTATACCTCTCAATGCCAGTAGCGGTGCATCGGGAGGCAGGGCGATTTCCACATCCCGGACTTCTGTGCCAACAAGCGCGAGCATACCTTCGGCCGTCACGGCCATGTCGAGCCGGAACGGCGGCAGAGAAAGGCGCGCTGCCCGACCGGCAAAGGGCATCAGCCGCGCTCGCGCCCAGGCGGCGTCCTGGAGCATATGGTTGAGCGCACCCAGCACGGCGTTGGTGAGCACGGATGATCCTATCGACTAGTTGGTTTGCTGAATGCCGGCAATCACCCAGCCGCTGCTGGCATCAACGGGACGAGTCAGGTGCCAGACTTCGTCGAAGGCTTCCGGCGCGGTATTGGCGGTTTCGCGGATGCTGCCATAGAAGCGCACGCTAGCGATTTGTCGGGTGCCTTCGGTGCTCATATCGAGCAGGCCGGCGTTGAGTTGCACTACATCGGTTTGCTGTGCCGCCTTGCCGCGCTCCTGATATTCCAGTTGCACCTCGGCATACATTTCAGGCGTGGTGAAAGCGCGGATGTCGTCCATATTACCGGCGTCGTTGGCGGCCTGCAAACGGACGAAATTGAGTTTGGCCTGGCGCAGAAAGCCTTCGACATCGAAGCCGGCGGGGATGTTGGCGGCATTGGCCGACGTCGACGCGGAGCCGATGGGGGTCACCGATTCAAATTGAGTCGGTTCCAGACGAACCGGCGCACGTCCTGCTCCAGCGTACTGCATCGGTTCCGTTGGGGTTGCATTGCGCCGCATCAGCATGCGGATCAAGAAGAATACTGCGCCACCTATCAGCAGCATCATGAAAAATGAGGACATGCCTTCGCCCATGCCGAAGTGCGAAAACAGTGAGGCGATGCCGATGCCGGCGGCAAGCCCGGCCAGCGGGCCAAGCCAGCGGCTCATGCCGGAGGGTGCCGGAGCAGGTGTCGGTGCGCCTGGCCGGGGAGTTGCTGCTTGGCTAGGAGCAGGAGCCGCCTGACGCTGCATGACGCCGCTGTCGCGCTTCATGCCTGACGACATGCCGCCGCCGAAGCGCTTGGCCTCGGCATCAAAGGAAGAGAGGAAGAAGCCAAGCGACATGGCGAGTGTGATCAGCGTGATAAATATTCGTTTCATGGGTGCCTCCGAAAGAAAGGTAAGTTTAAAGCTTGTAACCGCGGTGCAGGGCGACCACGCCAGCGGTTAAGTTGAAGTATTCAACACGCGCCAGCCCGGCTTGTTCCATCATGTTCTTGAGGGAATCCTGGTCGGGATGCATGCGGATCGATTCGGCCAGATAGCGATAGCTATCGGCGTCATTGGTCACCTTGTCGCCCAGCCATGGCAAAAGCTTGAAGGAATAAACATCATAAGCGCCTGCCAGCGGTTGCCAGATCTTCGAAAACTCCAGCACCAGCAGGCGCCCACCCGGCTTGAGTACACGCCGCATCTCGGCCAGCGCCCTTTCCTTGTGGGTCATATTGCGCAGCCCAAAGGCGACCGACACGCAATCGAAGTAATCGCTGGGGAAAGGCAGTTTTTCGGCGTCACACTGCGCCACCGGCATCAGTATGCCTTCATCGAGCAGCCGGTCGCGCCCAACCGTAAGCATGGCGTTATTGATGTCCGTCAGCCACACCTGTCCACCGGTTTGGTTATATGCCCCCACGCGTTTGGCAAAGGCACGCGACAAGTCGGCGGTGCCGCCGGCCACATCGAGCACGCGCTCACCGGTCCTGACGCCGGAAATTTGAATGGCAAAGTGTTTCCATAGCCGGTGCAGGCCCAGCGACATCAGGTCGTTCATTACATCGTATTTCTGCGCAACCGACGAGAACACGCCCGCGACATGCCGCGCTTTTTCATCTTCCGCGACTTGCTTGAAACCGAAGTGAGTTTGCTTGTCGCTCATGTTCAGTGGCGTCCGCAGCCACCGCCTGTTTTCGTAGCGGGTGGTAAGGTGGAACTGTCTACATCCCGGCTAGCGCCGACGGCTTCGATACGCGCCAGGTAAGCCTGCCAAAGTTTGTCCTGGTTTTCGCCCAGATTGTAGAGCAGATCCCAAGAATACAGACCGGTGTCGTGGCCGTCGGAAAAGTTCAGTTTCACAGCGTAATTGCCGACCGGTTCGATATTGACGATCTCAACATTGCGTTTGCCTGTTTGCAGGGTCTCCTGACCCGGTCCGTGGCCGCGTACTTCCGCCGATGGACTGAAAACGCGCAACAGTTCATGGCTAAGCGTGAAACTCTTGCCGTCAGCGAAAGTAATTTCGATCTGATGCGATTTCTGGTGTAACTTAATTTCGGTGGGAGTTGGGGTATGTTTGTCGAGACCTGCCATTTTGGCTACCTGATTCTATAGAGCGGATTATCATAACGCAGAACCCATAGCAGGGCGATATTATCTGGTGCCCGCTGTAATCAAACTGTCACTATGGTGAAATACACTGCGATTATTGAAATAAACAAATTCGGACTATGGCAGCCAATATTCTGGTAGTGGAAGACGAACCGGCAATCCAGGCGCTTATCAGCACCAATCTGAAGCGCGCCGGTCACATTGTCTTGATGGCGGTCGATGCCGAAAGCGCGCTGCAACAAGTGAAACAGACGCTGCCCGATTTGATTCTGCTCGACTGGATGTTGCCGGGCATGAGCGGCATCGAGTTGGCATGTCGGTTGCGCGCCGAGGAAAGAACACGGCTGGTGCCGATCATCATTCTCACCGCACGAAGCGACGAGCACGATAAGCTGCTCGGCCTGGAGACCGGCGCGGATGACTATATCACCAAACCTTTTTCGCCGCGCGAACTGGTCGCCCGCATCAAGGCCGTGCTGCGCCGGCGCACCCCCCAGATTACGGAGGATGTCGCCGAGATCGGTGGCTTGCGCCTCGATCCTGCGACTCACTGTGTTACCGTTGGCGACCAACCGGTCAAGATTGGTCCCACCGAATTTCGCTTGCTGCATTTCTTGCTTACCCATACGGAACGCGTGCATAGCCGCACCCAGTTACTCGATCAAGTCTGGGGCGATCACGTATTTGTCGAGGAGCGGACTGTCGATGTACATATTCGCCGCCTGCGCGCCGCCTTGGAAGCCAGCGGCCGGGATACGCTGATCCAGACTGTGCGGGGGACTGGCTACCGTCTTTCGGCAGCCCTGACCGCCACAGACTGAAGGGAACTTGTCGTGAACCAGTTCTGGCTGGAAGTGATCGGCGTCACGGTAATCGCCGGGGTCGCTGCACTGCTGGCGGGATTGCTCCTAGAACCCATTTGGGCTCTTGGCATCGTGGCGGCAGTGTATTTATTATTTGCAATGCATCACTTGAGGCAGTTGTCGCGGCTGATGAACTGGTTGGCGCAGCCGCTTGGTACCCTGCTGCCCGCTGGCGGCGGTGCCTGGGAAGTGGTGTTTGCCGCTTTGCATCGCCGTGCCCGGGTGGCGGCCGAAGAACGCAGGCAGTTGAGTCTTGCTCTGAACCGCTTGCTGCGCGCAGGTCAGGCATTACCTGACGGTGTCGTTATCCTCGATACGAACTTTATCATCGAGTGGCTTAACCCCATGGCAGAGGGACATCTTGGACTCAGTTCAGCCATGGACATTGGCAGTCCCATCACCAATTTGCTGCGTGAACCAGGCTTCATCGAATATATTGCTGCCGCCCAGTTTGCCGAGCCGCTGGCACTGCATCCGCTGCGCAACCCGGGACACACCCTGGCGTTGCAGATCGTGCCTTATGGCGCGCAAAAGTTGTTGCTGACGCGCGATATCACTCATCAAATCAAGCTCGAAACCATGCGCCGCGATTTTGTCGCCAACGTCTCGCATGAACTGAAAACGCCATTGACCGTAGTCAGCGGTTTTCTTGAAACCTCGCTGGATAGCCTGCGAGAATCGTCCGTCGAGGAGGTGGCGCGTTTCCTGACGCTGGCGAGCGAGCAGGCTCTGCGCATGCAGCGACTGGTTGAGGATCTGCTGGCCTTGTCGGCGCTGGAGACGGGAAGTCCACCGCCCTCGGAGGAACGGGTCGGACTGGACGAACTGCTTGCCGAAGTCGCCGCAGAAGCGCGTGCGCTGTCGAATGGACATCACCAGATCGAGGTGGCATCGACGACAGGAATCAGCCTGCTCGGCAGCCGCAGCGAACTGCGCAGTGCCTTGAGTAATCTGGTCAGCAACGCCGTGCGCTATACGCCCGAGGGCGGCAAGGTACGCATTGCCTGGGAACCAACAGCGGATGGGGGCGGCAAAATCAGCGTCAGCGACAATGGCATTGGCATCGAAAGCCAGCATATCCCCCGCCTTACAGAGCGTTTTTACCGCATCGATCGCGGCCGCTCAAGAGAATCCGGTGGCACCGGTCTCGGGCTGGCTATCGTCAAACATGTCCTGACGCGACACCAGGCGGTGCTGGAAATTTCCAGTCAGCTAGGCGGCGGAAGTACTTTCAGCGCCTGCTTCCCGTCACACCGCATAGTAGAAACGCAGGGGCAGAGATTGGGTGGCAATCGTCAAGTTGATCAAGGCATGACTCATGAATTTCCGGCTTGATCAGCAGAAAACGCCGAGTTGATCGCCTCATGCAGTGCCAAGTCATCAAAGATGGGTTGAGCGCTCGCCGGACCGCGACGGCGTTTTTTCCCTGCCCAGATCGGCGCAGGAAAGTGGGGGTCGTCGTCGAAACGCGGAATCACGTGCCAATGCAAATGGGGCACGACGTTGCCGAGACTGGCAAGATTGATTTTTTCCGGTTTGTATAGCGCACGCAGCGCGGATTCAGTAGCGAATACCACAGCCATCAAGTGCCGCCGGTCGGCACTCGTGAGATCGCTCATTTCGCGCACATGCTCACGCCAAATGACCCGGCAAAAGCCCGGGTAATCCGTGCCCTCCGCGCCACCCACACGGACGACGCGACACCGCGCATCCTTCCAGAGGATATCGCCGCCCGCTGGCTGACACAGTCCGCATTTTTGGTCAGAACTGATGAGTTATCTCCAAAAGTCATTCAAGGCACTATAGCTGAAATACACACGGCCGATGGTATGGCGGTATTCTGAATTCTAGGGGGAGGTACGGCGTTCGCCCAGCAGTGCCGCGCGCGTAACCGGGCTTTGGAGCTGGGACAGCCACCATTGCAGCGCGCGCCCCAAGCCGGACTTGCCGCTCCTGCGACAGGCGTAACTGACCTGAATCAGCTGCTCCACCCGTTCCACTCGCTTGACTACCAGCCTTCCAGTATTGATATAGGGCTGTGCCAGGCAGGTCGGCAAAAAGCCGGCACCCAGCCCTCTGATCTGAGCATCTAGTTTGGTAGGCATGTCGGTCACGGTTAGCACGTCTTGCCCTGGCAACAGACCGACGGAGATTCCGCTGCCGCGCTGCGCAGAATCGGCGACCGCCACTGCCCGATGACCGCGGATGAGCTCATCGCTCAATGGCTCGGGCATCTGCGCCAGCGGATGGTGGGGCGCCACCGCAAAAACAAAGCGCACGCTGCCCAACGGCTCCCGCTGCAGGCCAGACGTGGTGGTGTTGGCCACCACCACGCCAAGCGCCAGATCTGCCTGGCCGGAGGTCAGCGCTTCAAGCGTGCCAGACAAGGTTTCGGCGCGCAACTTAAGTCGTGTGGGCGGATTCAGCGCGAAAAAGTCCCCGCACAGCTCCATTACGGTGGTGCGGTCGATTATGCTGTCCACCGCAATCGTCAGTTGTGGCTCCCAGCCAGTGGCCACGCGTTTGACACGGTTAGCCACAGCATCAATGTCGGCGAGCAGGCGCACGCCCTCACGCAGGAGTTCGGCCCCGGCCTCAGTCAGGCGTGCTTGGCGCGAGCTGCGGTCGAACAACAAAACGTCCAGCGCATCCTCCATCTGACGCACACGATAGGTAAGAGCACTGGGCACCATGTTGCTGGCGCGAGCTGCCGCAGCAAAACTGCCGGTACTGGCGATGGTCTGCAACATGGCCAGGGCGTCGGGGGTCAAGACATCGCGCGGGGTATTCATAAGCATCCTACAAGTTCAATTATTTTGAATGATGCCATCAAATTGCCAGTTCCTGGAAGGAAAAGGAAAGGCCCACACTTCACTCCATCGAAAAGGAGTTCCATTCATGTTCAATGTTCGCAAATCTCAAGACCGCGGCTACGCCGACCACGGCTGGCTCAAGAGTTACCACTCATTCTCATTCGCTGGCTATTACGACCCGGCCCACATGGGCTGGGGCAACCTGCGGGTGATCAACGAAGACCTGATCGCCCCGGATACCGGCTTTGGCAAGCACAGTCACCGCGATATGGAAATCATCAGCTATGTGCTGTCGGGTGAACTGGCGCACCAGGACAGCATAGGCAACGTCAAGGGCATTCCGCCGGGCGAGGTGCAGCGCATGAGCGCCGGCAGCGGCGTGGCGCACAGTGAGTTCAATTATGCCAAGGATCAGACCACACACCTTCTGCAGATCTGGATAAAGCCGAATGCGACTGGAATCGCACCGAGCTATGAGCAAAAAACCATTCCCGCCGAACGGAAACGAGGCACCCTGTGCTTGGTCGCCTCGCCCAATGGGGCGCAGGATTCAGTCACCATCCATGCGGATGCGACGCTATACGCCGGCCTGTTCGACGCAGACGAGAGCGCAGAGCTGGCGCTTGACCCGAAGCGCAAGGCTTACGTGCATCTGGTACGTGGCGCTCTGGAAGTCAATGGCCAACACATCAGCACGGGTGACGCCGTGTTGCTGAAAGACGAAAATCGAATCACTTTAGCCAACGGCCGCGATGCCGAGGTGCTGGTGTTTGATCTGGTAGCATGATTTTTTCAAGGAGAAAGAAATGGCAAAAGTAGCAGTGGTTTATCACTCTGGTTATGGTCATACCCAGCGCATGGCTCAAGCAGTCGCCGAAGACGCGAACGCTACGCTCATCGCCATCGACGCCGAAGGCAATCTGCCTGAAGGCGGCTGGGATGCGTTGAATGCGGCCGATGCCATTATCATGGGCAGTCCGACCTATATGGGTACCGTGAGCTGGCAGTTCAAGAAGTTTGCCGATGCGTCTTCCAAGCCTTGGTCGACGCAGCAATGGAAAGACAAGGTATTCGCCGGTTTCACCAATAGCGCCACGATGAATGGGGACAAACTATCTACGCTGCACTACCTGTTCACACTGGCTATGCAGCATGGCGGCATTTGGGTGGGAACCGGCCTGATGCCCAGCAACGCCAAGGCGGCGCAGCGTAATGACATTAATTACGTGGGTTCCTTCGCTGGCGCCATGGCGCAATCCCCGTCTGACAGCAGCCCAGCCGAGATGCTGCCCGGCGACCTTGAAACTGCCAGGCTGTTCGGTAAGCGCGTAGCGGAAGTGGCCGCCAAATTCAAGGGCTGACTTAGGGTGTATGGCACGAAGCAATGCGCCTAAGACTTGCCCACCTCAACCTGGGTATCAACTTTTTGGCGCAGGCGGATATGCAGTTCGCGTAGCTGCTTCTCGTCGACCTCTGAAGGCGCGTCGGTCAGCAGACACTGAGCACGCTGGGTCTTGGGGAAGGCGATGACATCGCGGATCGACTCGGCGCCGGTCATCATGGTGACAATCCGATCGAGGCCGAACGCCAAGCCGCCGTGGGGAGGGGCGCCGTACTTGAGGGCATCGAGCAGAAAGCCGAACTTCAGCTGGGCTTCCTCCGCACCGATGCCGAGAGCACGGAAAACCTTGCTCTGCACTTCCTCGCGGTGTATCCGCACTGAGCCACCGCCGATCTCCCAACCATTCAGCGCCAGGTCATAGGCCTTGGCCAGGCAGGCCCCCGGGGCGGACTCGAGCAAGTCCTCGTGACCGTCCTTTGGGCTGGTAAAGGGATGGTGACAGGCCGACCAGCGATGATTTTCCTCGTCGAATTCGAACATCGGGAAATCGACTACCCACAACGGACGCCAGGCTTCGCCGGTAAGGAATTTCTTTTCATGGCCGATTTTCACGCGCAACGCGCCAAGCGCATCGTTAACCACTTTGGCTGTGCCGGCGCCGAAGAAAATCAGGTCACCGGACTGGGCGCCGGTGTCCTTGATGATGGCTTTCAACGCAGCTTCGTGCAGGTTCTTGACAATCGGCGACTGCAGGCCGCTTTCGTTCGGCTGGCTGGCGTCATTCACCTTGATGTAGGCCAAGCCTTTGGCGCCGTAAATTTTGGCGAACTCGGAATAGCCGTCGATTTCCCCCCGGGTCAGAGTTGCACCACCGGGAATGCGCAGGCCAGCGACGCGACCGCCGGCTTCGTTGGCCGGGCCACTAAATACCTTGAAAGCGACGTCCTTGACGGCGTCGGTGAGTTCGGTCAGTTCGAGGGTCACGCGCAAGTCGGGCTTGTCGGAGCCGAAACGTCGCATGGCTTCGGCATAAGTCATGCGCGGAAACGGATCGGGCAGATCGACGGCCAGCGTTTCCTTGAATACGCTACGGATCATGCCTTCCATCAAGCCGGTAATCTGCGTCTCGTCGAGGAAGGAAGTCTCCACATCAATCTGGGTGAATTCCGGCTGCCGGTCGGCGCGCAAATCCTCGTCGCGGAAGCATTTGACGATCTGGTAATACCGGTCGAAGCCGGCCACCATCAGCAGCTGCTTGAACAATTGCGGCGATTGCGGCAGGGCGAAAAAATGGCCGGGGTGGACGCGTGAAGGCACCAGGTAGTCGCGCGCACCTTCGGGCGTGCTCTTGCCCAGCATCGGCGTTTCGATGTCGATGAAGCCGTTGGCATCGAGGTAACGGCGGGTGGCCATGGTGGTCTTGTAGCGCAGCATCAGGTTCTTCTGCATCTGCGGACGGCGCAGGTCGATCACCCGATTGGTCAGGCGCACGGTCTCGGAGAGGTTTTCCTCATCGAGCTGGAAGGGCGGCGTTACCGCCGTGTTAAGCACTTCGAGGTCGTGGCAGAGGATTTCTATTTCGCCGGAGGCGAGGTTGGGATTCACGGTGCCGGCGGGACGCCGACGCACCTTACCGGTGATTTTCAGGACGAATTCGTTGCGGACATTCTCGGCGCGGGAAAACATTTCGGCGCGGTCCGGGTCGCAAACGATTTGAGCCAGCCCTTCGCGGTCGCGAAGGTCGATGAAAATGACACCGCCATGATCGCGGCGGCGATGATTCCAGCCACAGAGAGTGACGATCTGGTCGACATGGCTGGCATTGACCTGGCCGCAGTAATGAGTTCGCATGTTTCCTGTTTCCGATTATATGTAGGGGTGCCGCCTGGAAGGCGAGGTGAGTTTAAGACCTAAGGATTCTGGGCATGATTCACCAGCTTGGCAGAAGAATGCCGCATGGGTGGCGCGACCACGCCCATCGAAATGATGTATTTGAGGGCTTCGTCGACGCTCATATCCAGTTCGATAACGTCCTCGCGCGGCATCATCAGGAAAAAGCCAGATGTCGGGTTGGGCGTGGTGGGCACATACACGCTGACATAATCCCCCCTGAGATGCTGCATGACATCGCCGCCAGGCAGGCCGGTCATGAAGGCGATGGTCCAACTGCCGGGCCGTGGATACTCCACCAGCAATGCCTTACGAAAAGCGTCTCCAGAGGACGAGAAAAGCGTATCGGAAACTTGTTTGACGCTGTAATACACCGACTTCACCACCGGAATGCGCGACAGCACGCCTTCCCAGAAGCGCACCAAGCGTTGGCCGATGATGTTGGCGGTAATGAGGCCGGTAACAAACACCACCAGCAAGGTCAGAATCGCGCCTATCCCAGGGAGATAGAAACCCAGCAAGGTTTCTGGACGAATCGACGTCGGCAACAACAGCAGTGACTGATCCATGGTACGAACAATTAAAGCCAGTACCCAAGCGGTGATCGCCAACGGGACCCAGATCAGTAAGCCGGTGATGAAGTATTTTTTCATCAGTTACCCTGGCAGACAGGGGGGGGGCCTCGCACCTTGGACTCTCAATGACAAGCGCAAGAGCCGTTGCCGCCCTGGCAAGGCGGGGGTTCCGCTTTATTCTCGGATTTTGCTTTGGAGCCAGCACCACCCTTGAAATCAGTTGCATACCAGCCACTGCCCTTAAGTTGGAAGCCGGGGGCGGTCAATTGCTTGGTATAAGTTTCCTGATTGCATGCAGGGCAGACGGTGAGCTGAGCGTCGCTCATCTTCTGTAGTACCTCGTTCTCGTAATTGCAACTGCTGCAACGGTAGGCATAAATTGGCATGGCTGCCTCCTGAAAAGGATGATTATAACTTAAGCGCCTAACCCGAAAGGGTTTTGGCGATACGGCCGGATACGTATATGGGAGCGAAACACTCCATTTTCAAGCCGTCGGGATAACTGCAGGCAAGCCCAAGACGATGGTATTCCAGCACAATGCGCTTACACCTGTGTTAGCGTGACAGGAAGATGTGGATCGGAGCCCTGCGACTGCCGTTTGTTTAGCAGAGCGAAGCTTTGCTGGCCCCGGGAGCTTAGATAAACTCATCAAAATTAGTGGGATACAGGTTTCTGTTGGAGGTTCCGAAGTACTCGACGCAGAACCTGCAAATTATTGCAATAGGAAACGACCATGATCGAATTCAGAAAAGAAACCAAGGTTGCGCGCCTGCACGATCCACGCCGCAGTTTCGAGTTGGTCGAAATTGAAAGCGAGGTGCGCTACGATCCGTTGACCTCGGCTTCCGCACGCATCTGCCACTTTACCCTTGGCGGACTGCCACCTGCTGACCTGCAGCCGATCGTGCAAATGTCGCGCGAGCCTTGCCCGTTCTGCCCGGAACGGATCGAGAAGGTGACACCGCGCTTTCCTGCGGACGTACTCAACAACCTTTGCCGGCGTTGTGGCGATGCCACGTTGCTTCCTAACCTGTTTCCTTATGACGATTATTCGGCGGTAGCCGTGCTGTGCGCGGAACATTTCCTGCCGATGCGGGAAATGCCGCAGCAGCCTATCATCGATGGCCTGAAGTTGGCGCGCGACTTTACCGAGCACGCGGGAAAACACATGCAGGGCAAGACAAACTACGGCCTTGTGGGCTGGAACTACATGCCGCCATCCGGCGCAAGCCAGGTGCATCCTCACATGCAGGTGGTAGTCAGCACCAACCCTGGCAACGCGCTGGCACGCAGACTCGACGCCGAGGACACCTATCGGCAGCGTACCGGACGGATTTATGCACGCGATCAGCTTGAGGCCGAAGCCGCAGCGGGACGCTCAATCGGCACTCTTGGCGCTGCGAGTTGGTTCGTGCCGTTTGCACCGAGCGGCCTGCTCGGCGATTGCGCCGCAGTGTTTCCTGAACGAGCTACGCTCGCCGACTTGAGCGACACAGACATCGCCGACTTTGCTGCAGGATTGGTGCGTATCCTCAATGGATTTGCCACACGCGGCTTGTGGAGTTTCAATCTGAGTTTTTTTCCGGCTGCTCGCGGAACGGGATACCAGAGTCACTGGTTGAGCGCCAACCTGCTGCCGCGCTTTTATCCTCATCCTCAACTGCATAATTCCGATGTCTCGTATTTGCATCTGCATATGGAGGAGCGCGTCAGCATGCTCTACCCGGAAGAGGTCGCAGCCATGCTGAGAGAATCATTCAAACTGCGTTGATAAAGTCTGGTTGAGCGCCTTCAAATCAGGCGCAGGTAAGCCTGGGTCAAGGGCTTGCCCCAAAATAGCCCGATCACTCCAGCAGCGGCCAGATAGGGACCAAAGGGAATTGGCATATCGCGACCGTGTCGGTTGAATAGGATCAGACCGATGCCGACCACGGCGCCGACCAGTGACGAGAGCAAAATCGTCAGCGGCAGTATTTGCCAGCCAAGCCAGGCGCCGATGGCGGCAAGCAGCTTGAAATCCCCGTACCCCATGCCCTCCTTGCCAGTGGTCAGCTTAAAGCCCCAATACACGCTCCACAAGGCGAGGTAGCCGGCAATGGCGCCTAGCACTGCGCTGTGCAGGTCGGTAAAGCCGTTACCCAGATTGAGCAGCAGACCGCCCCAGAGTAATGGCAGGGTAATATCGTCGGGCAGAAGCTGGGTGTCGAAATCGATGAAAGTCAGCGCGATCATGCTCCAGATGAAAAACAGCGCGCCGGCCGCTGCCAGGCCCAAGCCAAAATGCCAGCCGGCATAAGCCGAGAGGATGCCGGTGGCGGCTTCGACCAGCGGATAGCGCATGGAGATGGCTGCTTTGCAGCTTCGGCAGCGGCCGCGCAGAAACATCCAGCTGATCAGGGGAATATTCTCCCAGGCGGAAATCCAATGTCCGCATTTCGGACACCGCGAACGCGGGGTCGCCAGCGAGAATTTTTCTTGCTGGGGAGGCGCCGTACCTTGAAATTCCGCACACTGTACCGCCCAGTCGCGCTGCATCATCTGTGGCAGGCGATGAATCACCACATTCAAAAAACTGCCGACCATGAGACCGAGCAGAAGGCAGGCAAAGGCCAGATAGTCGGGTTGGGAGAGGAGTGCCGCGAGAGTGGCGAGAGTCATCAGAGCGTTGCGCTTAACTAGCCGGCGATCGCGCCGAGTTTGAAGATCGGCAGGTACATGGCTACCACCATGCCGCCGATGAGCGAACCCAGCACCACCATGATTATCGGCTCCATCAAGCTGGAGAGCGCTTCCACGGCATCATCCACTTCTGCCTCGAAAAAGTCGGCGACTTTGCTCAGCATGCCGTCGAGCTGGCCGGATTCCTCGCCGATCGACACCATCTGAATCACCATGCTGGGGAAAAGGTTGGTGTTCTGCATCGACACAGTCAGATTCTGGCCGGTGCTGACCTCGTTCTTGATCTGCCGGGTGGCAAGCATATACACGTGATTGCCGGCGGCGCCGGCCACCGAGTCGAGCGCCTCCACCAAGGGCACGCCGGCCGCAAACATGGTGGAGAGAGTGCGTGTCCAGCGTGCGATGGTAGCTTTGCGCACCAGCTCGCCGAATACCGGAAGTTTCAGCATGACCCGATCCATCATGATCTGCATCGCCAGCGAACGTTTCCAGGTATAGAGAAAAGCGTAAACCGCGCCGCCGATACCGCCGAAGATGAGGTACCAATTAGCGACAAAAGCATCGGAAATGGTAATTAGAACCACGGTTGGCGTAGGTAGATCGGCGCCAAAAGTAGAAAAAATGGCCTTGAACTGCGGGATCACGAAAATCATGATCACTGCAACGATAATGAAGGCCACCACGATAATGGCGATCGGATAGAACAACGCCGATTTTATCTTGCTCTTGATAGACTGGATTTTTTCTTTGTAGGTGGCCAGACGATCGAGCAGCGAGTCGAGAATGCCCGCCTGTTCTCCAGCCCCGACCAGGTTGCAGAACAGGGCGTCGAAATACAGCGGGTATTTGCGAAATGCCAGGGTAAGGCTGGAGCCGCTTTCAACATCGGTCTTGATATCAGTGAGCAGCTTGCCGACAGCCGCATTGCTGGCGCCCTTGCCGACAATGTCAAATGCCTGCAGCAGGGGCACGCCGGCTTTCATCATGGTGGCGAGCTGGCGCGTGAACAAGGTGATGTCCTTTTCGGTGACCTTGCCGCCACCGCCCATGCTCTGCTTCTTGATCTTGGTCACCAGGATGCCTTGGCGACGGAGTGTCGCCTGTACCATGGTCTTGCTGCCGGCGCGAATCTCGCCACGCACAAGCTTGCCGGTCTTGTCCTTGCCTTCCCAGGCGAAGCTGGATTCCGTGGCTTTCTCTTTGCTTGCCTTGCCGGCGGTACTCATTCCTCTTGCCTCCCCTTGAACGCGGATAGCGCGTTAAACAGTGTGAAGTAATGATGATCAGATTGAAGAACCCGCATTGATCATGCCTCGACCCCGGATAATTGTAAAGCCGATATGTTCAGATGTTGGGTGGCATGGGCCTGAAGATACGCACCCCGCGGATGCGGCGATGCTGGGTCTGGACAATTTCCATGGGCACGCCGTTGATCTTCACACTCAGGCCGGACTCGGGAATATCCTGCAAATGCTCAAGGATCAGCCCGTTGAGGGTTTTCGGTCCGTCCAGCGGGAAATTCAGTTCGAGAGCGCGGTTCAACTCGCGCAGATTGCGACTGCCATCGACCAGCAAGCTCTCGACACCATCCGTTCTTCCCCAGGCCAGTTCGGTGCTGCTGACCGGCATGCTAGTCGTAAACTTGCCGATGATTTCCTCAATGATGTCTTCGAGCGTCACCAGCCCCTCGATCTCGCCGTATTCGTCCACCACCAAACCGAAGTGCTGGCGGTTCTCCCGGAAGAACTGGAGTTGGGCGTAAACCGTTGTAGCTGCCGGTATGAAATAAGGTTCGACGAGATGTTCGCGCAGAATGTCGGTCGTCAATTCTTCGGCAAGCGCGCTGGCCAGCAGCCGGCGTTGCAGCAAGATGCCGATGACATTGCCGGGGTCGGCATCATAAACGGGTAGCCGCCGATGAAAACTGGTGGCAAGCTGCTCGCGAACCTGCTCGATCGGCGCGCGGATATCGATCGCCTCAATCTCGCCGCGCGGCGTCATGATGTCCTCGACGCAAATCTGTTCGAGGTCGAACAGGTTGAGCAGCATGGTCTGGTGCTGGTGCGGAATGAAATGACTGGCTTCCAGCACCAGCCCGCGCAACTCTTCGGGTGACAGGCGTTGCGTTTCGTGGCCCGGTTTGGGTTGCAAGTGCAGCAGCTTCAAGAGCGCTACGACGAACAGGTTGACGAACCAGATCACCGGGTAGGCGATCCGCAGCAGCGGCGCCAGCAGATAGCTGATGCGCGGCGCCAGCCAGTCGGGATAAGTGGCGCCGATCACTTTCGGCGTGATTTCGGAAAACACCAGCAGACAGAAAGTGACGAACAGCGTACCGGCTTCGAGCGTCCATTTTTCCTGGCCGAACAGGCTCAGCGCAATATGTCCGGTGAGCATGGCGGCAGCGGCATTGATCAAGGTATTGCCGAGCAGGATGACGCCCAGCAGCTTGTCGGTTTTGCCCAGCAGCGCCAGCGCCAGCGCTGCACCGCGCCGGCTCTTTCCGGCCATATGACGCAGCCGATGGCGATTAGTGGCCATCATGGCCGTCTCGGCCATGGAAAAGAATCCGGAGAAAACGAGCAGGATGGCCAGCGCTGCGAACTGCAGCGAGAGCGGAACCTCGTCCATCAGGCGAGTCGACCGAGGATTACTTCCAATACGAAGCGGTAGCCGACATAAGTCAGCATCAGGGCGGCGAAACCGGCCAGCGTCCAGCGCAGCGCCTGGCGCCCGCGCCAGCCGCGCAGGTGACGGCCGGTCAAGAGTGCGGCGAAGATCAGCCAGGAAAGAATTGCAAAAATGGTCTTGTGATTGAAGGAGAGCACCTTACCGAACAGTGTCTCGGAAAAGAAAATGCCGGATAGCAGCGTCAGCGACAACAACAGGAAGGCAATATGGATCAGACGGAACAGCAATGTCTCCATGGTCAATAGCGGCGGCAAACCCGCCAGCAGCGGCGACAAACGACCTTTATGCAAGTGTTTTTCCGCCACCGCCATCAACAGGGCATGCATTGCGGCCAAGGTGAACAAGCTGTAGGCCAGCATCGCCATCGTGAAGTGGGCACGAAAAGCCATCGAATCAGCATTGATCAGCACGTGCTGGCCTGGAAACAGCGCGGGCAGCAACACGCCGACGCTGGCCAACGGCAAGCCAAGCATTTGCAGACCTTCCATGCGGGCGTAGAAACTCTCTATCCAGTAAAGCATGATCGCCAGCCAGAGGATCAGCGATAAGGCCAGGGAGAAACCGAAGCGCATGGCGCCAGCGGTGAAAATTTCCTGAACCAGGGTGACGCCGTGCAGCGCCAGTGCGGCCAACAGCAGTGCGCGTTCCCACGCCTGCAGTCCAGCCAGCGGCTGTGCCAACATCGCACCGCGCCAGCGGGTGCGCCAGAATTGGGCAGCCAGGCCAGCGTACAGGGTAGCCGCAAGCAGATGCAGTAGAATCTCAGGCATCTCCGCAGTTTACCTCATTCACACCCCAGCCATGCTCGATAATCTCTCGCAAAGACTCGCTAAAGTCGTCAAAACGCTACGCGGACAGGCACGCCTGACCGATGAAAATATTGCCGACATGCTGCGTGAAGTGCGCATGGCCTTGCTTGAGGCCGACGTCGCCCTGCCGGTGGTCAAGGAATTCATCGCCCGCGTCAAGGAAAAGGCGATCGGCCAGGAAGTAGTCGGTTCGCTCTCTCCGGGACAAGCCCTGGTCGGCGTGGTACATCGCGAATTGACCGAACTGATGGGTGGCGCCAGCGTCGGGCTGAATCTGGCAACGCAACCGCCGGCAGTGATTCTGATGGCCGGTCTGCAAGGCGCGGGAAAGACCACCACCACCGCCAAGCTCGGCAAGTGGCTCAAGGAACGGCAGAAGAAGAAGGTGCTGGCGGTCAGTTGCGACGTCTATCGCCCGGCCGCCATCGAACAACTGAAGGCGGTTTCCGCCCAGGCCGGGATCGACTTCTTTCCTTCCGAAATTGGCCAGAAGCCGCTGGAGATTGCTCTGGCGGCGCTCGACTACGCCAGGAAGCATTACCATGACGTGCTCTTCGTCGATACCGCCGGCCGGCTTGCCATCGATACGGCGATGATGGCCGAGATCAGCGAACTGAATGCCGCGCTGCAGCCGATCGAGACCTTGTTCGTCGTGGACGCCATGCTGGGACAGGACGCGGTGAACACCGCCAAGGCCTTCAACGAGGCATTGCCATTGACTGGCGTGATCCTCACCAAACTCGACGGCGACTCGCGCGGCGGAGCGGCATTGTCGGTACGCCATGTGACCGGCAAACCGATCAAGTTTGCCGGCGTCGGCGAAAAGCTGACCGGGCTGGAGGAGTTCCATCCGGAGCGGATGGCGTCGCGGATTCTCGGCATGGGCGACATTCTCGGCCTGGTCGAAGAGGCGCAGCGCGGTGTCGATCAGGACAAGGCGCAGGCTTTCGCGCTGAAGATGAAGTCGGGCAAGGGTTTCGACTTGAACGACTTCAAGGAACAGATTAGCCAGATGCGCAAGATGGGCGGCATGACCTCGATGCTGGAGAAATTGCCGGCGCAGTTTGCCCAAGCGGCGCAACAGGCCAGTGGCGCGGTGGAGGACAAGTCGATACGGCGCATTGAAGGCATCATCAGCTCAATGACGGCGCAAGAGCGCAGCAAGCCGGAAATCCTCAAGGCCAGCCGCAAACGCCGTATCGCTACGGGCGCCGGGGTGTCGGTGCAGGAAGTCAATCGCCTCTTGAAGCAGTTCGAGCAGACACAAAAGGTCATGAAGCAGTTCGCCAAAGGCGGCATGCAGAAAATGCTGCGCGGCATGCAGAGCATGATGCCGGGGATGAGGTGAGATAGGTTGCTATGTCCACGATCAATTTCAGCGTGCCCGACGATGTCAAGAAACTGTTCAATACCACGTTCGCCGGGCAGAACAAGAACGCCATCATCGCCGATTTAATGCTTGAGGCGGTGGAGCGAGCCAAGCGCAAGCAACGCAGTCATATCGCAATCGCAAACATCCTGTCGCGGCGCGAGATGGCGCCTACTGTAACTGCGGCGGTATTCCGCAGGGCCCGGGACCAAGGCCGGCCGTTAATGCCCGCAGTTGGGTCTGGGGTACTAAACTCGCTACGCTCGAACAACGCGGCCAGACTACCCCGATCTGGCAGTCCTCCGCTCGGCGGGGCAGAGGGGATGGGAAATCAAATTCTCCGTTGCGATTTCGATTTCGGCATCCGGAAACTCGAGCCTGGAACCTTTAATCGCCAGCTTATTGGAAAGTCAATGACTGACCGTTGATAAAGAAAGTTACTTTCAAAGCTGACACATTACCCGACTGATCAACCTTGTAGCATTGCGAAGCAGTAGCTTTTGACGAGTTTGAAGTATACGTAATGGTTTCGTTGAAACACCCCCAAGCTGTGGTTGCCGTATCCGCTTCAATCGACCAAGTTCTCACGCTAGTAGAATTTGTAGAAGTCTTAGCGCTACTCTTGTATGTTGTCACATTGTCTAAAGCACCACTTTGACCAACTGTGACACTCGATGGCAACACTTGCTGCGCACTATGGACATCATAACTTCCATCGCTAGCAATATAGCCCCATGCTTTATATGGGCTAACTTCAAAGTAACTTGTGCCTGTCGACGATTCCGCCACTACACTGTTCTTCCTAATTATTGCTGATTCCGACATAGTCGAAACAGCGTGTCCTTCGAAGGTTGCCTGGGAGGCTGGTTTATAGCTAATTTGAACTGCGTATGTGTCGCCCCCATACGCGGCTGCTAAGTTGTAATCATGTCCCGTTTGCGCAAACGAACTCACTGCGCCAGCAAAAGGAAACGTCGCTGTCGAAGCTGCTGGTGCCGCTGGTGCTGCTGTGCCACCGCCACCTCCACCGCCGCAACCAATCAAAGACGCAACGACTGCAACTGAAGCTGCTATTAGGAATCTATTCATGTCACCTACCCCTTGCTTTGTCAAAAAAGAAAAACGAACAACATTGCAAACGACAATGCCATTCAGCTATCTAAAGGCGGGGCAGTTTTTTGGGCTCCGTCTGCGATCCACTGAGTCAACTATGCTGGATTCTGCGTCTACGGGCATCACGCTACTATTTGTTACGGACAGTGCATGGCGAAGGCAATCTAAACATTGCCACACTCACAATGCGCCTAATGCAAGTATAACCCGCTTTGGGATATCCCGCAACGGGTTATTAAGCTTGATGCATGCCCAGTTCTCTGCACAGCAATCGCTATCAAGTTTTTCGCGCAATGCTTGTTGCTGCAAGAGAAAAATCGGGTTTAACACAAGTAGAAATTGCTAACAGATTGGGCAAGCCGCAAAGTTTCATTTCCAAGTCTGAGCGCGGAGAACGTCGACTGGATTTCACTGAATTTTTGGAGTTGGCGAATTTACTTCAAATTGATGTGGCTGATTTCATAAGTCGCTATCAAACTGCAATTGGTCAAACAACTCTGCCTAAAATTCGCAAGGTTAAGAAGTGAACCAATAGACTCGTTTACTTCAGCGTGGCTTCAGCATTCGCCAACTGCTGCCGTAATCGCTGAGTATATTTCCTGTCAGTCTGCTTTTTCATCGCCGCAATTTGCCGAACGATTAAAGGTTCCAGGCTCGAGTTTTCCTCTGTAGTGACTGCAACCGGCCGAGAGCGACCATATTTCCCCTCTGCCCCGCCGAGTGGAAGACTGCCAGACCGGGGTAGTCCGGCCGCGTTGTTCGAGCGTAGCGAGTTTAGCGGCCGGCCGGGCTGGCGGTCTGGAGCGAGGGAAGCCGCAGGCCGGGGCAGCGGGGTGCGTTTCTTTGGTTACTTTCTTGCCGCACAGCAAGAAAGTAACTCGCCCGCCGGGGCGAGACCCGGCTATCGCGGATCGTAAGCCAAGCATCCTGCCTCGGGGTGGGACCTGTAAATCAACGGCATCTCATGGCAACTCGATCGATGCTATATTTGGCCCGTCACTTGGGTAGTCTGGGCGGCAGCGGGCCGGAGTTGGAAACCGTTGCCCGCCGCCGCAATAACAAGCGGTGATCCCGGTCGACGCCTCGCTATAGATCGACTACCTGCGCAGCGATAGATATGAAAAAAACCACAACAGAATTCACGATCCCCCTGAATACCCCGTTGTTTCGCGGCGACAGGCGCCTGCGCATCGCCTTGGTTGGCTTACCCGGCGCCGGCAAGAGCACGCTTTTCGACGCCGTTTCCAGCACCGCACCGCACAGCGGCGAACTGACCGGCACACATCGAGTGTATGCCGAGTGCAAAGTGAAGATCGGATTCGACGAGGCGAGTGTAGTCGACCTGCCGAGCATCCATACCCTGCATCATCTCGCCGGTGACGAAAGCAGTGGCGCCAATGATTATGCTGCGCTGAAGTACCTGCTGTGGGGCGACAAGCGTCCGCCGGTCACCGCGCACGAGCAGCCCGGTCCGCCCGCACCATTTGCGTCGCCTGACCTGATTGTCCAGGTGGTCGACGCCACCAGTTTGCAAAACCATCTCGAACTGACGCTGGAACTCTCCCAGCTTGGCCGGCCCATGGTGATCGCGCTGAACCGTATGGACGAGGCTTTGAAGAAAGGCCAGACCATCAACGTCAAGGCGCTGGAAAAACTCCTCGGCGTGCCAGTGGTGCCGACCGTGGCCTTGATGGGACAGGGCATCGCGCAACTCTTCAGCACCGCGGTAAAGACCATGCGCGCGGCCGCCTGCCCGCTGCCGCAGCCACCCAGTCGGCATATTGGGGATAGTCTCCAACAGCTTTCGGCTGTATTGAACCGGCCGGAACTCCACGCCGCCTTTCGCGTGCCGCATCCGCTGCTAGTGGTGCAGTTCGCCGCCGCCGACCGCTATTTCGAGGAAGAGCTCAGCCAGCATTTCCCGCAACTGCTGCCTGAGCTGCAAGCACTGCGCGCCGCCGCCGGACTGAAACTGCCGCGCCCGTTGGCGGAAGAACTGCATGCCGACCGCCACCATCGCGCTGCCACGCTGTTCGAAGCCGCCATGCGCATGGGCCTGCCGCAGGAGACACGCGGCTGGCGCTACTGGCTCGACGAACTGTTCCTGCATCCGCAGTGGGGGCTGATCGGCAGTCTGGCGGTGTTTGCCGGCGTGCTGTTCGTGGTCTTCGAGTTCAGCGGCTGGATCGATTCGATGACCACCGCGCGCCTGACCGAAGCGCTGGCCGACTGGCAGCCGCAGTCCACCGGCGGCGTGGTCGGTCGTGCCGTCGTCGACGGCCTGATTGGCCTGGTCGGCATCGTCGTGCCCTACATGATTCCGCTGGTGCTGTTGCTGGTGGCGCTGGAGGAGATGGGCCTGATGCATCGCATCGCCTTCGTCGTCGATCGCGGTTTTCACAAGATCGGCCTGCACGGCGGCGTCGCCGTGCCATTTTTGTTAGGCCTGGGCTGCAACGTGCCGGCCATCTCCGGCGCTGCGAAGGCCACCAGTGGCCGCGAGCGCGTCATCGCCTCGGTGTTGATCACTTTCGTGCCCTGCTCGGCGCGTTCCGCCATCATCCTCGCCATCGCCGGCAAGTACCTGGGCGCCGTCGGCGTGTTCGGCATCTTCGCGCTAACGCTGATCCTGATTGCCGTCATGGGCCGCCTGCTGTCGCGCGGCGACCGCGAACTCGGCCCCGGCCAGGTGCAGGAAATCCCGCCCTACGCCCTGCCGACCTGGCGCGTGCTGTTGACCGAAACTTGGGAACGCACCAGCGACATCCTCACCATCGTCACACCGCTCCTGGTCGGCGGCAGTGTGGTGCTGGCGCTGCTCAACCACGTCGGCGCCGACAGCTTCATCAACACCCTACTGATGCCCGTCACCGTGTGGTGGCTAGGCCTGCCGCTGGCATTGGGCGTGCCGCTACTGTTCGGCGTGTTGCGCAAGGAGCTTTCGCTGCTGATGATTTACCAAGCCCTCGGCACCCAGGAAATCGGCACTCTGCTCGACTGGATCCAGATTGTCACGCTGCTGCTTTTCCTGACCTTCTACATCCCTTGCGTGTCCACCTTTGCCGTCATGCTCAAGACCATCGGCCGCAAGGAAGCGCTGATCTCCGTCGCGCTCTCGGTCGGCGTCGCGCTGCTGGTTAGCGGCGTGACGCGGGTGTTGCTGCATGCGGTGGAATTGCTTGTGACTTAGTGCGGCGTTACGTGGATGCCGCCGGTCGCCAGAAATATCTCGCGCAGAAAGCTGAGCAGGCCGAGTATCAAGGCCAGCATGGCAACAATGAACAAAGCGGCGATGACGGCCGAGACATCGATGACCAGGATGGCGCCGACAAACAGCGTGGCGATGACGATGCAGATCAGCAGCGCACCGGTGGTACACAAGCTGATCGCCCAGTGGATCAGGCGCGCCCGGCGCTCGAGGACGGCCATCTCGGCGTCCGCCGCCATGCTGCGGTTTTCCAGGGCGCGAAAGCGGTCGACGACGCGACCGAGGCGATTGACCAGAACAGAAAGCAATGCGCCGATGCCGGTGAGCAGGAATACCGGCGCCACGGCCAGCTGGATGACATGAACCACGGTAGTAATGTCGCTGTTTAACTGCATGGATGTATCTCGCTGCCTCGATGCGCCTCATTCTACCCG
Source organism: Sterolibacterium sp. (assembly GCA_028713555.1). Classification (GTDB taxonomy): domain Bacteria; phylum Pseudomonadota; class Gammaproteobacteria; order Burkholderiales; family Rhodocyclaceae; genus JACRAR01. The sequence continues at coordinate 192,636 of JAQTOA010000002.1, forward strand.
GCAAGTGCTTGACAATCATCCGATAGACCACCATTTCCATATGATCTATCAGGCACCACAGCTTCAACCTTGATTGATGTTACGAACGAGGAGAAACATGAAAATCCATGGCGTTGTAAAGGCAATGGCAGTGGACTGGGAAAAGCGCGACGCCTATGGACGCGTCATCGGCCCCGTGTCCCGTACACATTCGCGCCGTGGAAAACAATTTTCATGTGAAGAACTGACTGAACCATCTTCGATGTAAAACATCCTTCCGTCAGGCGGCTGACTACTCAGATACAGGTAGTGGAAATACCGTTCCCCGAGTATTTCCATTGCATCAAGAAAGCTCTACTCTCAACTCAGGGATGAACGACTTTGCCGTGGACTCAACGGGCAGAATGCCCAACGACAAACTCTAATCCAACGTGAGTGCTTGCTCCATCCTCAAACAATTTGTTTCGATGGGCAACTCTATGCAACATTCGTGGTCGAAGCGTTCAGACTCGGAGTGATGCCATGGAACAACAACTTCACGAAGCTATCGTCAGCCTCAGCCGCGATAGTCGACTGCCACAGGACAGCCATCAAACGATGGCCGCCGTGCTCATTCCAATTGCGGACCACATGGTCGGCAATGAACAGGCGCCTACCGTCAGTGCCCGGGCATTGCATACTTGGTTGGGGAACAGACTGGAATTTGCCCACTGGATCGAAGCGCGCATTGCCCAGTTCGGCTTTGTACAGGGCGTCGATTTCGCACTCGCCAAAATTGACGGTCGGGAGAACCCAACGCTCCACCATTTGCCGAGAAACACCGACTATCGCCTTACGCTCGACATGGCCAAGGAGCTGTCGATAATCGAACGCAACGAGAAGGGTAGGCAGGCGCGCCAGTATTTCATCGCTGGCGAGCGGCGACTGAAGGCGAGCGCTCCTGCCCCTGAAATCCACCAGATTCTCTCCGATCCAAACAAATTGAGAACGGTGCTCCTGGACTTCACCGAGCGCATGATTGCGATGGAAGCCAAGGCCGCCGAGGATGCACCCAAGGTGGCTTTCCATGATGCTCTTGTCGGAACCACTAATGCGCAGAGCATTCAGGAAGTCGCCAAGGTTCTTGGCGTCGGGGCCGTCAAATTCTTTGAATGGCTACGCCGTGCCGGCCTCCTGATGCACAACAACCTGCCGTACCAGTGCCACATCGATGCAGGCCATTTCAAGGTCGTCCAGCGCAGCTTTATCAACAAGAACGACGAGAAACAACTGTATGCCCGCACCCTGGTGACTGGCAAGGGGCTGGCATATCTTCAGCGGCGTTATCAGGAAGCTCACCTGAACACGACCGTCGCCTGAGGACTAACTACGTCCAATAGCACTCATTTGGAACTTCTTGGCATGGTTTTGCCTTGCATCACGTCTTCGTGCAACACTGACACTCAGAAAATCACGGTCATGCAATGTCGGCGATGACCGGCGCATGATCCGAGGGACGTTCCAGCTTGCGTGGCGTCTTGTCGATGGTGCAGGCGGCGCAGTGTTCAGCCAGCGCCGGCGAAAGCAGGATGTGGTCGATGCGCAGGCCCATGTTGCGGCGGAACGCCATCATGCGGTAATCCCACCAACTGAAAATATTTTCCGGCTGCTCGAAGCGCCGGAAGGCGTCGCTCAAGCCCAGCCCGATCAAGCCGCGGAAAGCGGTGCGCTCAGGTGCGCTGCACAGCACCTGATCCCGCCATGCGCTTGGGTCATACACATCGCGGTCTTCCGGGGCGATGTTGTAATCGCCGAGCAGCGCCAGACGCGGATATTTTTGCAATTCCCCGCGCAGCCATTCGGTCAGCGCGGCCAGCCAGCGCAACTTGTATTGGTACTTGTCCGAATCGATGCTCTGGCCGTTCGGCATGTAGGCACAAACGATGCGCAACTCGCCCAGAGCCGTATCGACCGTGGCGCTGATCAGGCGTTGCTGGATGTCCTCGAAACCGACTATGCCACGCTCAATGTTGCGTGGTTCGCTGCGCGAGAGGATGGCAACGCCGTTATAGGTCTTCTGCCCGCTGAAGGCAGCGCGATAGCCGGCCGCCTCGATGGCGGCCAATGGAAAGGCCTTGTCCTCCAGCTTGAGCTCCTGCAGGCACAATACGTCGGGCTGCCGCACCGCCAGCCAGTCGAGCACCTGCGGCAACCTGACCTTGAGGGAATTCACATTCCAGGTGGCAATTTTCAAATCACTTCCTTGCGGTCGTTAGGCTACAATGATTATCGATGATACAGCAGCTCCTTGGAGCGCTGCTTCAGCGGTGACGTAATTTCCGTTAATGATAAGGACGGGATTTCAGATGAAAGACTCCGAAGATCATCGTGCCTTCTGGCGCGCGCCATTTCACGCCACGGTGAAACTGGTCGATGCCACGGGAACTTGGGAAGGCGAACTGCTGGATATTTCTCTCAAAGGCGCCTTGCTGAATATGTCGGCCGACTGGCCGGGCGTGCTCGGCGCGAAATGCAAGTTACGCCTCGATCTCGGACAGGGAGCGACGATCATCATGCAGGCGACGGTCGCCCACCTGGAAGGGACTAAAATGGGCTTGCGCTGCGACAATCTCGGCTTGGACAGCATCACCCACCTGCGCAGACTGGTCGAATTGAATGCCGGCGATCCGAATCTGCTGGAGAGGGAACTGCCTGCCTTGCTGCACGGATCCTGAGAACTTTAGTTTCCCTGCGGTTTGGGTGATGTCTTGCCGCTGCCTGGCGGATAGCCTGCCGCATCGAGCAGATTGCGCCAGGCGTTCTCCTCGAAACCCTTTTCCGATTTATTGCCTGCCTGCAGTACCGGGACGATCAGTTCCTGGCTGCCGGTGGCTTTCCTGAATTCCTCGGCATCCTCTAGCGTCTTGAGGACTTTTTCAGCATATGCCGCGCCGCGCCGGGCGAGGAAGTCACGCGCGATTTTGCAATTCTCGACGCAGTTGGCGCTGGTATACAGGGTCAGTGGAAATTTCTGCGCGGCTTGCAGGGCGTCAAAGGAGGGGCCGCCGGTCTCGATAACATTCCCGGACTTAAGTTTCTTCTGCTGGACTTCCCTGGTTTCTGCGGGCGGGGGCGGCTGATCCGAGTAATGCACCTTGCCATTCTTGTCGACCCAACGATAGGCGGTCTGCGCTTGGCTAGCGAACGCCATCATCAGCATCAACGCCAGGCAGGCGAGGCGGACAAGGCGTGGCGGAAATTTTATGGGCCAGTTCCTCATTGGGCGGAAATCATGCCGTTATGGCGCAGCAACGCATCGACCCGCGGTTCGCGACCACGAAAGGCGCGGAAAGAGTCCAATGCCGGACGGGAGCCGCCGACGGCGAGTATCTCGCGCCAAAACTTTTCTCCGGTGGCGGCATCCAGCACACTGCCCGATCTTTGGCTACCTTCCTCGAAGGCTTCATAGGCATCGGCGGAAAGCACTTCAGCCCACTTGTAGCTGTAGTAACCGGCCGAATACCCGCCGGCGAAGATGTGCGAGAAACTCTGCGGGAAACGCTGCCATGGCGGCGGCACGATCACCGCCACTTCGCGGCGCACCTCGTCCAGCAGTTCCAGTACGCTCTGCCTTCCGTGCGGATCGTATTCGCTGTGCAACCGCAGATCGAACAGCGCAAACTCGATTTGGCGCAGCGTCGCCATGCCGCTCTGGAAATTCTTCGCGGCCAGCATCTTGTCATAGAGTGCGCGCGGCAGCGTCTCGCCGCTGTCGACATGGTGAGTCATGCCGGACAAAACTTCCCATTCCCAGCAGAAGTTCTCCATGAACTGGCTGGGCAGTTCGACAGCGTCCCATTCAACGCCGTGGATGCCTGAGACCGGCAGCTCCTCGACCTGGCTCAGCAAATGATGCAAGCCGTGGCCGCACTCGTGGAACAGGGTAATGACTTCGTCATGGGTGAAGCAGGCCGGCTTGTTGCCGACCGGTCCGGGAAAGTTGCAGTTGAGATAGGCCACCGGCGTCTGCATGCCGGCGGCAATCCTGCGGCGCGTGATGGCTTCATCCATCCAGGCGCCGCCACGCTTCTCATCACGGGCATACAGATCGAGATAGAACTGGCCGATCAGCTGGCCGTTGCGCACGATGCGGAAGAATCTCACATCGGGGTGCCAGACTGGCGCGCTGTCCGGTTCGAGAGCAACGCCGAAGAGTTTTTCGATGACGCTGAACAATCCTTGCAGTACCTGCGGTTCGGGCAAATAGTGTTTGACCTCCTCGTCGGAGAAGGAAAAGCGCGCCTGCTTGAGTTTTTCCGAAGCCCAGGCCAGATCCCAGCTTTCCATGGTTTTCAGACCCATCTCGCGCTCGGCAAATTCGTTCAGTTGAGCGACATCCCGCTCGGCGAAGGGCCGCGCCTTGGCTGCGATCTCGCGCAAGAACTCCGCGACTTTTTGCGGCGACTCGGCCATTTTCGGCACCAGCGAGACCTCGGCGTAATTGGCATAACCGAGCATCCGCGCTTCCTCGGCATGCAGTTTGAGGATCTGGACGATCAGCGGCGAGTTGTCAAAGTGCGTGGTTGTTGCCGCTTCAGCGGCTTTACAACCACGGCCTGCCCCTTGCGGGTAGTCCGCCTTGCCTTGCTCGGAGGCGCGGGTGGCGTAGGCGCGGTACATGCTGGCGCGCAGCGGGCGGTGGTCGGCGTATTGCATCACCGGCCCATAGGATGGCGCGTGCAAGGTAAATTTCCAGCCAGCCTTGTTTTCCTTTTGGGCTGCTGCGCGCGCCGCCTGGCACACGTCGGCGGGGATGCCGGCAAGCAGGTCTTCCTCGGTGACATATTCGGCATAGGCATTGGTGGCGTCGAGCAAGTTCTCCGAGAACTTCGCGCCGAGTGCCGCGAGCTCTTCCTGGATTGCCTGGAAGCGCGGCTTGTCGGCTTCCGCCAGTTCTGCGCCGGAGAGGCGGAAGTCGCGGATATCGTTGTCGACGATGCGCCGTTGCGCAGGATTCAGTGCGGCGTATTCGGAGCTCGCGCGCAATGCCTTGAACTTGGCGAATAGCGCCAGATTCTGGCCAAGTTCCGAATGAAAGCGGGTAACTTCCGGCAGCATGGCGTTGTATGCCTCGCGCCAAGGCGGGATGTCATTCACCGAATGCAGATGGCCGACGATGCCCCAGGCGCGGCTGAGTTGCTCACCACCGTCGATCAGCGGCGCAACGAAGCCGGCCCAGCTTGCTGGTTTCGCGGGATCGGCCAGGCGTTCCACCAAGGCGCGGTTCACCGCCACGAGTTGCATGATAGCCGGCGCGACATGTTCCGGCTGGATGGCATCAAAGCGCGGCAAGCCGGAGAAATCGAGCAATGGATTCATATGGGAACGACAGAAAGTTTACCGGGGCGGAACGGTGAAGGGAAACCTCCATCATTCCGCCCCGGTTTAAAAAATCAGGCTTGTCCGGTCAGGCGCGTCAGCGCTTCGCGGTATTTTGCGGCGGTCTTGGCGAGTATTTCCGCGGGCAGTTTCGGCCCGGGCGCCTTCTTGTCCCAGTCCAGCGTTTCCAGATAGTCGCGCACGAACTGCTTGTCGAAACTGGGCGGACTGATGCCGACGCGGTACTGGTCGGTTGGCCAGAAACGCGAGGAGTCTGGCGTCAGCACTTCGTCGATCAAGTAGAGCTTGCCGGCGGCATCCTGGCCGAATTCGAACTTGGTGTCGGCGATGATAATGCCGCGTACCTGCGCGTGGGCTGCCGCTTCGCGGTACAGGCGCAAGGTCGTGTCGCGCACCTGTGCGGCAAGCGGCGCGCCGAGCATTTTCTCAACCCTGACGAAGTCGATGTTCTCGTCATGTTCGCCCATTTCAGCCTTGGTCGCCGGCGTAAACAGCGGTTGCGGTAATTTCTCGGCTTGGCGCAATCCGGTGGGCAGCGGAATGCCGCAGACCGTGCCATGCGCTTGGTAATCCTTCCATCCCGAACCGATCAGATAGCCGCGCGCTACGGCTTCGATTGGCAGCGGCTTGAGACGCTTAACCACCAGGCTGCGTCCCCGCACCTGGTTACGCTCGTCTTCGCCCTGCACCACGGATTCCGGATCGATGCCGGTGAGCTGGTTGGGAATGATGTGGGCGAGCTTGCCGAACCAGAAATTGGCGACAGCAGTAAGTACTTCGCCCTTGCCGGGGATGGGGTCGGGCATGATCACGTCGAAAGCCGAAAGTCGGTCGCTGGTGACGATCAGCAGATGATCGGCACCGACCGCGTAGATGTCACGCACTTTGCCGCGACCGAGGAGAGGCAGACTGGTAATGGTGGACTCAAATAGTGTGTTCATGATTTTGTCTGGGAATGGAAACAGTGAAAGGGTTGGCCTGCGCGGTTACTCGCGCACGTAAGACTTCCGGGGCTTCTCGCTGAAATCTTCGCGATAGGGGTAGCGGACATGGCCGTAGCGGACCAGCAGTACCGCCAACGTCAGCAGAAAGATCGCAGAGGCTACGGCGAGCATGCGCCACTCGGTAATGTCCTTGATGTCGATGATCAGGTAACGTGCCAACGCCACCATCGCGATATAGAGCGGAAAACGCACTGGCAACTGGCCCGACTTGAAATACTGGCCGATCATCGCCAGCACCTCCAAGTAAAGGAACATCATCAACAAGTCGGACAGCGCGACATGATGAGCCACGACCATGCTGGCAGTTTCCAGATACATGGCGACGGCGGTGGCGCAAGCAATCACCAGGAGGCCAAGATACTCCACGGTATCGAGCCCTCTGCTCAACAGCTTGTGTAGCCGGTCGAAGGTATGCGATTGGATGTCCATAAAGAAGCCCCTGATGTAACTCGTGAAGGCTCGGGAAGCAACCGGTAAAAGCAGCCATCCTTGCAGACGGCTGCAATAATCTACTCCAGATCGAAACTCATTTCACGATCTGGTTCAACTCGCCCTTCTTGTAACGCTCGGCCATTCTTTCCAGAGAAATCGGCTTGATCTTGCTGGCCATGCCGGCGCAACCGAAGGCTTCGTAGCGGGCTTTGCAGATTTCCTTCATGGCCTTGCGGGCGGTGGCGAGATATTTGCGCGGGTCGAAGTCCTTGGGGTTTTCGGCCATGTATTTGCGGATGGCGCCAGTGGAGGCCATGCGCAGATCGGTGTCGATATTCACCTTGCGCACGCCGTGCTTGATGCCCTCGACGATTTCATTGACTGGCACGCCGTAGGTTTCGCCCATGGCGCCGCCGAACTGGTTGATGATTTTCAGCCAATCCTGGGGCACCGAGGAGGAGCCGTGCATCACCAAGTGGGTATTGGGAATGCGGGCGTGGATTTCCTTGATGCGGTCGATGCGCAGCACGGCGCCGGTGGGTGGCCGGGTGAATTTGTAGGCGCCGTGCGAGGTGCCGATGGCAATCGCCAGCGCATCGACCCCCGTCGCCTTGACAAATTCAGCGGCTTCGTTGGGGTCGGTCAGCAACTGGTCTTTGGAGAGTTTGCCTTCGGCGCCCTGGCCGTCTTCCTTTTCGCCCATGCCGGTTTCCAGAGAACCCAGGCAGCCCAGTTCGCCCTCAACCGAAACACCGATGGCGTGGGCGATATCCACGACATGCCGGCTGACCTTGGCGTTGTACTCGAAGCTGGAGGGCGTCTTGGCGTCTTCCAGTAGCGAGCCGTCCATCATGACGCTTGAAAAGCCGGAGCGCATCGACTGGATGCAGACGGAAGGACTGGCGCCGTGATCCTGGTGCATGACGATAGGAATGTCGGGATGGGTCTCGATGGCGGCTTCGATCAGGTGGCGCAGGTAAGGTTCGCCGGCATATTTACGCGCCCCGGCCGAACCCTGGATGATCACCGGGCTGTTGGTTTCCGCCGCGGCCTCCATCACGGCCTGAATCTGCTCCAGGTTGTTGACGTTGAAGGCCGGTAGTCCATAGCCGTTTTCGGCGGCGTGATCGAGCAGTTGACGCATGGAAACGAGGGGCATGAGAGTCTCCTTGGATGATTAGAATTCGGGCTTCTGGCAATCGCCGACGCGAACGATTTTCAGGGTGTTGGTGCCGCCAGGCGAACCGATCGGTTCGCCTATCGTCAGCACCATCAAATCACCGGGTTTGACGACGCCCTGCTCGATCAGCAGTTGCTCTGCTTCCCACAGCAGGCGGTCGCGGTCGGTGTGATTCTGTTTCATGAGCAATGGGAAAACATCGCGATACAGGCTCATGCGGTAACGGGAACTGACTTCCGGCGTCAGCGCGTAGATCGGCACGCCGGAATTCAGCCGGCTCATCCATAGTGCGGTAGAGCCTGACTGGGTCATTGCGGCGATGGCCTTGACCTTGAGGTGGTGCGCGGTCCAGATCGCGGCCATGGCGATGGATTGGTCGATACGCGTGAACACCCGGTCGAGGAAATCGTTGTCGAGCGTCACTTCGGCAGACTTCTCCGCTTCCAGACAGATGCGCGCCATCGACTCGACGGTTTCCACCGGATACTTGCCCGCGGCGGTTTCGCCTGAGAGCATCACGGCGTCGGTGCCGTCCAGCACGGCATTGGCGACATCCGAAACTTCGGCACGGGTCGGCACTGGACTATTGATCATCGACTCCATCATCTGCGTGGCGGTAATGGCGAGCTTGTTGCGCGCGCGCGCCATGCGGATAATTTTTTTCTGCAAGGCGGGAACGGCTGCATCGCCAACCTCCACCGCCAGATCGCCGCGCGCCACCATCACCGCGTCGGAGGCTTCAATAATGTCCGGCAGGGCATTGATGGCCTCGGCGCGTTCGATCTTGGCAATTAGCAGCGCGTTTGAACCCGCGCGGGTCAGCAACTTTCTGGCTTGGCGCATATCCTCGCCGGATTTTGGGAAAGATACCGCGACGAAATCCACGCCGATTTCCGCGGCGGTGCGGATGTCCAGCCGGTCCTTGCTGGTCAAGGCTGGTGCGGTAAGGCCGCCGCCCTGGCGATTGATGCCCTTGTTGTTGGACAGGGTACCGCCCACGCGAACCGTGGTGACCACCGCTTGATTTTGCAGCTCGACGATGTCGAGAACGATGCGACCATCGTCAAGCAGCAGCACGGTGCCCACATCGATATCGTCGATTAATTCCGGATAATCGAGCCCGACGCGAGTTTTGTCGCCTAATTTGCATGCGACGTCGAGAATGAATTGGTCACCGGCGGCAAGTTCGATCTTGCCGTTCTCAAATTTACCGATGCGTATTTTTGGGCCTTGCAGGTCGGCCATGATACCCACCGTGCGGCCGCTATCCCGGGTGATGGTGCGCAGCAAATCGACGCGTGCGCGATGATCGTCAGCGCTGCCATGCGAAAAATTCAGGCGGACGATATCGACGCCGGCCTCCACCATCCGGCGCAGCACTGCTTCTTCGCTGGAGGATGGACCGAGAGTGGCGACAATCTTGGTGTTGCGCATGGCCGCTGCTCGTTCGCTGCTAGTTGTTGGCGCGTTGTTCGAGAATTTCGACAGCCGGCAGCTTCTTGCCTTCAAGGAATTCAAGGAAGGCGCCGCCCCCGGTGGAAATGTAGCTGATGTCCTTGGCGATGCCGTATTTGGCGATAGCCGCCAGGGTATCGCCGCCGCCGGCGATAGAGAAGGCTTTGGAGGCGGCAATGGCACGGGCCAGTGTCTCGGTGCCGTTGCCGAAGGCGGCGAATTCGAACACGCCGACCGGGCCGTTCCAGACGATGGTGCCGGCGTTGGCGGCGACCGCGGCCAGCGCCTGGGCCGTTTCCGGCCCGACATCGAGGATCATGTCGTCGTCGGCCACAGCGTCAACGCGCTTCACCGTGGCGCTAGCCGTGGCCGAGAATTCCTTGGCGCAAACCACATCGGTTGGCAACGGTACCTTGACCTTGGCCATTACCTTCTTCGCCGCGTCGATCAGATCCCGCTCGGCGAGAGACTTGCCGATGTTCTTGCCGGCGGCAAGCAGGAAGGTGTTGGCGATGCCGCCGCCGACGATCAACTGGTCGACCTTGTCGGAAAGGGCCTCGAGGATGGTCAGCTTGGTGGACACTTTGGAGCCGGCGACGATGGCCACCAGCGGGCGTGCCGGGGCGTTGAGCGCGCAGCCCAGCGCGTCGAGTTCCGCCGCCAGCAGCGGACCGGCGCAGGCGATCGGGGCATACTTGGCGATGCCCTGGGTGGTGGCTTCGGCGCGGTGGGCAGTGCCGAAAGCATCGTTGACATAGACATCGCAGAGCCTGGCCATTTTCTGCGCAAGCTCGTCGTTGTTCTTTTTCTCGCCTTTGTTGACACGGCAATTTTCCAGCAGCACCACTTCGCCGGGATTGACCTTCACGCCGTTCAGCCAATCGGCAACCAGCCTCACTTCACGCCCGAGCAATTCAGACATGCGCTTGGCAATCGGCGCCAGCGAATCTTTCGGCTTGAATTCGCCTTCGGTCGGGCGCCCCAGATGCGAGGTGACCATCACCGCCGCCCCGGCCTTCAACGCCAACTCGATGGCCGGCATGGAAGAACGGATGCGCGTGTCCTCGGTGATGTTGCCGGCATCGTCCTGCGGCACGTTCAGGTCGGCGCGGATAAAAACGCGCTTCCCCTTGAGATCGAGATCGGTGAGGCGTTTGAAGTTCATGTCGAAATTATTTGACTCTCATTTGGCAATCACGCGAACCATCTCCAGCACCTTGCAGGAGTAGCCCCACTCGTTGTCGTACCAGGCGACGACTTTGACGAAGGTACTATCCAGCGCAATGCCGGCCTCGGCGTCGAACACCGAGGTACAGCTCTCGTCGCGGAAGTCGGTGGAGACGACCTTCTCGTTGGTATAGCCGAGCACACCTTTCATGGCGCCTTCGGAAGCGGTCTTCATGGCGGTGCAGATATCAGCGTAGCTCGCTGCCTTGTTCAGTTCCACGGTCAGGTCAACTACCGACACGTCGGAAGTCGGAACGCGGAAGGACATGCCGGTGAGCTTCTTGTTGAGTTCTGGGATCACCACGCCGACAGCCTTGGCAGCGCCGGTCGACGACGGGATGATATTTTCCAGGATGCCGCGGCCGCCGCGCCAGTCCTTGTTGGATGGGCCGTCGACGGTCTTCTGGGTGGCAGTGGCGGCGTGCACGGTGGTCATCAGGCCACGCTTGATGCCCCAGTTGTCATTGAGCACCTTGGCGACAGGAGCCAGGCAGTTGGTGGTGCAGGACGCATTGGAGACGATGGTCTGGCCAGCGTAGGTCTGGTGATTCACGCCGAACACAAACATCGGCGTATCGTCCTTGGACGGCGCCGACATGATGACTTTTCTGGCGCCGGCGACGATGTGTTTCTGGGCGGTTTCCTTGGTGAGGAACAAGCCGGTGGACTCGATCACGATATCGGCGCCGACTTCGTTCCACTTCAGTTCGGCGGGATCCTTGACGGCTGTCAGGCGGATTTTCTTGCCATTGACGATCAGCGTGTTGCCGTCGACCGAGACCTTGCCCTTGAAGCGGCCATGCACCGAGTCGTAACTCAGCATGTAGGCCAGGTAGTCGGGTTCGAGCAGGTCGTTGATGCCAACGACCTCGATGTCAGGAAAGTCCTGAACCGCTGCACGCAACACCATACGTCCGATGCGGCCAAATCCATTGATGCCGACTTTGATTGCCATGAAACTTTCTCCTAAAAATTACAGTACCGACTTTACTGTTGTGGCGACATTATCCACCGTGAAACCGAATTCCTTGAACAATACACTTGCTGGCGCCGATTCGCCGAAACGGTCGAGGCCGATAACCGCACCTTCGAGTCCGACGTACTTGTACCAACCGGCGGTGACACCCGCCTCGACAGCAACCCGCACGCTGCCTTTGGGCAGGATGCTTTGCTTGTAGACGGAATCCTGGCGGTCGAAGACATTGCTCGAAGGCATCGAGACAACGCGCACCGCGATGCCTTCTTCGGCCAGTTTGGCCTGGGCTTTCAACGCCAGGTCGACTTCCGAGCCGGTGGCGATGATGATCGCCTTGATTTGTCCTTTGGCTTCGGAAATGACATAACCGCCGCGCGCAATGTTGGCCAGCGTTGCCTCGTCGCGTTTGACGAACGGCAGGTTCTGGCGCGACAGGGCCAGCGAGGTCGGACCATTGCGCCTTTCCACAGCGCTGATCCAGGCCACCATGGTTTCGACGGTATCGCACGGGCGCCAGACATCCATGTTGGGAATCATGCGCAGCGTGGCGATCTGCTCCACCGGCTGGTGGGTCGGACCGTCTTCGCCGAGGCCGATCGAGTCGTGGGTGAATACGTAAATCACGCGCTGCTTCATCAGCGCCGACATGCGCAAGGCGTTGCGGGCATATTCCGAGAACATCAGGAAAGTGCCGCCAAAGGGCAGGATGCCGCCATGCAGCGCCATGCCGTTCATGATGTGAGCCATGCCGAATTCGCGCACGCCATAGGAAATGTAGTTGCCCGGAGTCTTGCCAGAGACATGCTTGCAACCGGCCCAGTCGGTCAGATTGGATCCGGTCAGATCAGCCGAACCACCGACGAATTCGGGCAGCGCCGGGGCCAAGGCATTGATGGCGATCTGCGAGGCTTTGCGCGTGGCGACGGTTTCGGCCTTGGCATTGACATCGGCGAGGACTTTCCTGGCATGCGCGGTCCAGTTGGCCGGCAACTCGTTGGCTATGCGGCGCTTGAACTCGGCGGCGAGATCGGGATAAGCCTTGGCGTAGCGCGCGAATTTCTGGTTCCAGTCGGTTTCCTGTTCGGCACCCTTTTTTCTCGCATCCCATGCATCATAGACTTCCCGGGGAATCTCGAAGGGGGGGGAATGCCAGCCGATGTGAGGGCGCGTGGCGGCGATTTCGGCGGCACCCAAGGGAGAACCGTGCACGTCGTGGGTACCGGCCTTGTTGGGACTGCCGGCGCCAATCACGGTCTTGCAGCAGATCAGCGAGGGCTTATCGGTGACGGCCTTGGCGGCATTGATGGCGGCGTGCAGGGCCTCGGGGTCATGACCATCGACATTGGCCACCACATGCCAGCCGTAAGCCTCGAAGCGCTTAGGTGTATCGTCGGTAAACCAGCCCTCGACATGGCCGTCGATGGAAATGCCGTTGTCGTCCCAGAACGCGGTCAGCTTGCCCAGCCCCCAAGTGCCAGCAAGCGCGCAGGCTTCGTGGGAAATGCCTTCCATCAAACAACCGTCGCCAAGGAAGACCCAGGTGTGATGATCGACGATGTCGTGACCTGGACGGTTGAATTCATTGGCCAGCAGCTTTTCGGTCATGGCCATGCCGACGGCGTTGGCGATGCCTTGGCCGAGCGGGCCGGTGGTAGTCTCGACACCGGGGGTATAACCGTATTCGGGATGGCCGGGCGTCTTGCTGTGCAACTGGCGGAATTGTTTGAGGTCGTCGATCGACAGGTCGTAGCCGCTCAAATGCAACAAGGCATACAGCAGCATCGAGCCGTGGCCGTTGGAAAGCACGAAACGGTCGCGGTCCGGCCACTTGGGGTTAGCCGGATTGTGGCGCAAGTGGTGGTTCCACAGCACCTCGGCGATTTCCGCCATACCCATCGGCGCGCCGGGATGGCCGGAATTGGCCTTTTGCACGGCGTCCATGGCAAGTGCGCGGATGGCGCTGGTGAGATTATTGAACACGGGTGGCGCGAAATCGCTAAAGGTAGACGTGGACATCTGAATTCCTACTGAAATAGGCCATTAATGCCCAGAGTAAGCCCGTGATTATCTGCCAAACCGGGAATTTTGGGTAGATGCAATTGCTGGGTCTCGCCCCGGCGGGCAGCTTCCCTCGCTCCAGACCGTCAACCCGGCCAGTCGTTAAGCCCGCCATAGACTGCAGCCAGAATGCCCAGCACATGCCACATCAGGCGCATTCCGGCACCACCTGTTGTTTGAGCATCGGCGCGGCGTCGGCGTCATCAAGGCAAACCGGCGACAGGATTGCACCACAACATTGTTCGAAGTTTTTCATCTTCCGCCCTCTTGGGTAGCGCATCCAGCAGCTGACCGGCAGTGTCCCGACTATTTGCTCGGTACGGAGTCCAATGAAATCAATTGCTCAAAATGATCTCCTGATTTGTTTGAGTAGGTCATCTTGATAGGCAGGTTGTTGAAGGTGGTTGACAGCCATATCTCGACATTCTCCAAATCGGTGGAAGTTGTGACTCTTTTCAGGTGGATGCATGGAAGGATTCGTCCATCAATTTCGAGTTCTTCCAGGCCTAAGTCCTGGATTTCGTAATGCTCCAGGTGCCTTCCCAAGGTGATTTCGGGGGAAAAGAAATTCTCCTTGGCCGCAGCGAGATAAAGTTGGTACAGGTAGGAAATCTTGTCGTATGAATTAGCGGATAAGGGCTGGATAGATGAAGCGTTGCCCCGGGACCAGAGAAGATTGCCTTTATCCCAGGAAAAAATCGATACGGCAGGAGGATTCTCGTTCCATTGCGTGGAAAATTTCAAGGGGCGAAGCCTGTCGTCAATAATCATCCCTTGGGAGATTTCCACCAGCTTGATGGGACGCAGCAGTCCGATCAGTCCTGTGGTGCTGACGGTGCTCGATAAGGTATAGATGCCATTTTCGATAACCCACTGGTGCACGGCCTGACCCGCCAGCCAGCGCGCTTCCCCCCAATAAAACCGGTAGACCAGTTTCCCGCTTGGCGGCAGGCGTTGGGCGATCCTGTCGCTGTTCTGCGTGGGCGGCAATGCTGTCGGTGGCGTTTCCCGGAGGTCGGCAGCATTCTTTTGCGTTTCGTCCGCCGGAACAATCGAGATAACCTGCTCACGGATCGGCGCGGGCGCGGGATTCATCGCTTCCGATATCTCCTGGGGAGACAATGCCTGCTCGGCGGGAACTTGGACAATTGAGGGCAACGGCGGGCTTTCACCGGGACTTGGCGATAACTGAACTTCCAGAGGAAATGCTGAGCTGTCTGGCATGGTTGGCTGCCACCAATCAAGATGAGTCAGGTCTCCGATCAGGGCAAGATGGATCAACAGGGATGCCAGCAACGCCCAAGTAAAACGAGCCGAATAGCAATGCTTGGTCATCATGGGCGGGAAGCCGCGTCCTGCTGTCAGGCTGCCAGCGATTGCACCCAGGCAATCTGTCTGGGCAGGCAGACGCTCTGCAAGTCATATTGCTTGCGGGCAAATTCGCGCGCATTGGCTCCTAGCCGGATGCGTTCTGCGGGGGAATCAAGCAACTCGCAGACCTGGTCCACCAATGCTTGCGGCGCAAAGAAATCTACCAGCCGTCCGGTCTCGTTGTGGTTGATTGCCTCGTGCAGCGGCTGGGTGCTGCTGGCGACGATGGCACAGCCGACACTCATGGCTTCGAGCAGGCTCCAGCTCAGCACGAACGGATAGGTTAGATAGACATGCACGGCCGACAATTGCAACAACAGGATGAAGTGCTGATAAGGGATATGCCCCAGGAAATGCACGCGCGAAAGGTCCAGCCGGTCTTTGACTTCATCCAGGAAAATATCCTTCCACTTGCTTCCTGCTGGCGGCTGTGCGCCATAGCTGACGCCGTCGGCGCCGACGATCAGCACCCGGGCATTGGGACGACGCTTGAGAAGCTCCGGCAGCGCGCGCATGAAAATGTGATAACCACGATACGGTTCGAGGTTGCGGTTAACGAAGGTGATGATCTCATCTGCTCGGGTCAGCGTCAGCGCCTTGTTCAGTGTCAGATTGGCTGCGGGGTTGGGCGCCACTGCAACGGTATCGATGCCATCGTGCACCACGGTGATTTTCGAGCGGAACGGTTCCGGGAAAGTTGACGCCTGCCAGTGGGTGGGCGAAATTCCGGCATCGGCAATCTCGAAATGGAGCAGATTGTTGACGTTTTTCAGCCGCAGGCGGCAGATATCGCCAGCGTCCTCCGGCTTGAACTCCGGGTCAAAGTCGACATCGGCTCCGGTCGAGTGATAAAAGAATTCGCAGTAGATGCCCAGCCGCGCTTGCGGCCAGACGTCCTTGAGAAACAGGCTCTCGCCCCAGCCGGGGTGGGCAACGATCACATCGGGAATAAAACCCTGCTGCTTGAGTCGCAAGGCGGCGCGGAACGCCAACTCTCCACGGATCACCTTGGTTTCGATGTCCGACACCCAAGGATGCACGGTCGGACTGGTGCCGCGCGTTGGCTGGTAGGCGACCAGCCGAACACCTTGCCACTCTGCAGGCGCCTGCTTTTGCATGGTGAACGCCACCGCCTCGTGACCCAGCTTAACCAGCGCCGGCACCAGGAACTTGAATTGACCCGGGAAGTTCTGATGAACGAAAAGTATCCGCATTGTTGAAGTTATTGGATCCTGCCCGTGGGCAATCCTCAGCTAGAATCGATCCATTGATTTGAGTTTAGATAATGACTGCAATTATCGTCTTGCTGTTTCCTACTGTCGAGTTGATCACCTTGGTCTCCAGTCTTTCTGGTGCGATCCGGTCCATGCGAGGTGTGTCGCCTTGAAGCGTTCCGACAAGCTATTCGCGCACCGGCTGATCGCTTGGCACAAGCAGCATGGCCGCCACGATCTACCTTGGCAGCAAACCACCGATCCTTACCGCATCTGGTTGTCGGAAATCATGCTGCAGCAGACCCAGGTTGCCAGCGTCATTTCCTATTATCGACGTTTTCTGGCGCGCTACCCGAGCTTGCAGGAGTTGGCCGCCGCACCGCTGGAAGACGTCATGAGCTTGTGGAGTGGCCTCGGCTACTATGCACGGGCACGTAATCTGCACTGCTGCGCGCGAATTCTCATCTCCCGGCATGGCGGCAAGTTTCCGGCTGAGCCAGACCTTATCGCACAGCTACCGGGCATTGGCCGCTCCACAGCCCATGCGATAGCCGTATTCAGCAACGGCGCTCGCGCCGCCATCCTCGACGGCAACGTCAAGCGCGTGTTATGTCGCGCATTCGGCATCGAGGGGTTTCCGGGAACGGCGGTAGTGGAAAAAAACTTGTGGACTTTGGCGGAATCACTGCTCCCGCGATCCGAAGTGGCAACTTACATCCAGGCACAGATGGATTTAGGCGCCACCGTCTGCACACGCAGGCAGCCGCGTTGCCTGATTTCCGCAGACAGCTGTCCGTTAACGGATATCTGTGTTGCGCGCAACTCGGGGCGCATCGCGGAACTACCGGCAAGGCGTCCGCGCAAGCTACTGCCTCAGCGTCGTATACGCCTGCTGCTGGTTGTCGACGCGGGTCGAGTCCTACTTGAACGGCGCCCGCCAAGCGGCATCTGGGGCGGCTTGCTGAGCCTGCCGGAACTTGCCGAAGGTGACGATCCGCTGGCCTATGCAGCGTATGCGCTAAGCTGCGAGGTGACGCCTGTCATTGCCCTGCAACCGCTGAAACATAATTTCACGCATTTTCGACTGACCATGCTGCCCCTGTCGGCTGAAGTCAAACGGTTCACGCATCTGACCGATGCTGCGAGATATTGCTGGCTGGGACGCGAAGAAATTGACGCGGCGGCACTGCCGACACCCATCCGCAAAATTCTTGAAGCTTTTTTCAGTCAATAACCAAACCAGGCATGTTTGATTTGCTGGTATGAATGCAGCGCCTTCATGCGGTCAGCAGCGCCCGATGGCGCACCAGCACTTGCGCCAGCGCCGGTTCGAGTTCTCTGAAGTGCCGCGCCAGGCGTTCGGCGAGATATACCGAACGATGCTGGCCGCCAGTGCAGCCCAAGGCGACACTAAGGTAGGAACGCGAATCGCGAATATAGGCGGGCAGCCAGTCTGCGATAAAACGGCGGATATCTTCGAGCATGCGCGCAACTTCGGGCTGTGCTTCGAGAAATTCGACCACTGGCGCATCACGGCCGGTTAACGAGCGCAGCAGCGGGTCATAGTGCGGATTGGGCAGGCAGCGGATATCGAAAACCAGGTCGGCGTCGAGCGGTAAGCCGTGCTTGTAACCGAATGACTCGAACAACAGGACAAGCGTAGCGCTTGTCGACTGGGCGTTAAGCGCGACGAAATCCCTGACGAAGGCGCGTAATGCGTTGGGGTGCAGATTGCTGGTGTCGATATGATGGCCAAGCCCGGCGATGTTCTCCAATCCCTCACGTTCGCGAACGAGCGACTCAGCCAGGGTTTGGGTTTGGTCGGTCAGCGGATGCCGCCGGCGGGTTTCCGAGAAGCGCTGGATTAATACATCGTCGCGGGCATCAAGGAAAATGAAGCGTGACTCAATGCCGCGTTTGTGCAGGTCGCGCAATTGTGCCGGCAAACCCGCGATGCTGGCACCGCCGCGCATATCCACCGCCACCGCCACGCAAGCATATCCCTCGCCGCGCAACTGCTCCACCAACTGCGGCAACAGTGGCGCCGGCAGATTATCGACACAGTAATAGCCAGCATCCTCCAGCACGTTGAGGGCGATGCTCTTGCCGGAACCGGACAAACCGCTGATCAGAATCAATTGCATGGATGCAAGCATAGCCAATCCCGGCCCAACTGTCATTCTTGGTGCAGTTACCATGGACGGCCGGGGGTAAAACGTGCTATGCTTCGCACCCTACGCGCCCGTAGCTCAGATGGATAGAGTGCCACCCTCCGAAGGTGGAAGTCGCACGTTCGAATCGTGTCGGGCGCGCCAAATGCTTGGCCGTCTCTCCCCTTAATTGTTTCGTCTTCTGTGTTGGGGGTCGTATGATGCCTGCCCTCAGGCACGGGCGTATCAGGATGCAACGGAAAGTTGGGCAAGTCGATGCAAATGCGCTTCATCATCCAAGATGAAGTTATTGGAGAATTAACGGATGTTCATCATAGTGAAGTACTTGTCGGCCCTTTTAGGCGCAATTTTTTGGTTTATTTTGATGCCAAGCTACACCTCGGGAACCATATTATTGCTTTGCCTGATCATCACCGTAGTAATTATTGTGGACGAGCGACGCAGCAACGCTCGAGCTGCTCAAAAGCGGCCAGTTAATAGCGCCAATAAGGAGCAAAACCCGACGAATAGGGGATAGCAACAGTGAAGTCGGTTTGCCTGAGAATCATTCAAAAGTAATCGGCTAACTGCGGTTTTCGGAATCAAAGCGGTCATCCTAATCGCTCCTAGCGGGCGAATATGGCGGGTGTCAAATTCAGTTTTTCAAGAAGCTCTCATAAGAATGACTTTCCGTCTCCCATACTTGGTTTTTCTCGTTACCCTGTTGCTGGGCGCCTGTGCGACTCCGCCCACGCCGTTACCGGTTGCCACGCCGCAAACGCGGCCGGCACCCAAGATTGCCTTGGTGCTGGGCGGCGGCGCGATGCGTGGGTTTGCCCACGTCGGCGTAATCAAGGCGCTGGAAGTCCAAGGAATTGTGCCCGACATCGTGGTTGGCACCAGCGCCGGCGCGGTAGTTGGTGCGCTGTATGCCGCCGGCCACGGCGGTTTCGAACTGCAGAGGCTGGTGTTGCAGATGGAGGAAGGACAATTTTCCGATTGGTCTCTGCCCGACCGCGGGGTGATCAAAGGCGAGGCGCTGCAGAACTTCGTCAACAATGCAGTCGGCCAGCGCCCTCTGGAAAAGCTTGGCAAACTCTTGGCGGTGGTCGCCACGGATTTGCAAAGCGGCGAGCCGGTGGTGTTCCGCAGCGGCAATACCGGCATGGCGGTACGCGCCTCAAGCAGCGTGCCGGGATTGTTCCAACCGGTCGCCATCAATGGTCGCGAGTATGTCGATGGCGGCCTGGTCAGTCCGGTGCCGGTGCATATCGCCCGCATGCTGGGCGCGGATTTTGTCATCGCCGTCGACATTTCAGCCAAGCCGCAATATGGCAAGACGCAAAGCACCATCGACGTACTGATGCAGACTTTCTCGATCATGGGTCAGACGATCAGCCGGCATGAACTGCCCGAAGCCGACATTGTGATTCGTCCCCATACGCCGGAGATCAATCCGACGGATTTTCAGGGCAGGCATCTGGCAGTGCTGGAGGGGGAAAAGGCAGTCGCCGTGACACTGCCAGAATTGAAAGCCAGGTTGGCCAAGCTACGCGAAGCGCGTTAAGCCTATTCGGCAGCTATCCGCCGGGCGCCATTGAAGCGCTTGCCCCAATAGCTTCCGCGCATGTCCTCGACACGGACTTCACCACCGCTGGCCGGGGCATGCACGAAGAGGTGGTCGCCGAGATAAATACCCACATGAGAGAAAGTGCGGCGCATGGTGTTGAAGAACACTAGATCGCCCGGTTGGAGTTCATCCTTTTTCACTGCTTCACCGGTCTTGCTCATTGCCCGCGCATTGTGCGGCAGGATCAGCCCAAGTCCCTCGCGAAAGACGTGGCTGACAAAGCCGCTGCAATCGAAACCGGTTTCCGGTGATGTGCCGCCGCGTCGATAGCGGATGCCGACCAACTCAAGTGCCCCGCTAACGGCCTCATTGGCGTTGATGCTGGCACGTTCCAACAGCGAAGTGGCTTCCTTGAGCTGAATGTCCAGCGTCTGCGCGACGTGAGCGGAAGGCTCATCCGCGCAGGCTGGACCGGAGATCTGGCAGAGCAAGCTGGCAAGCAACAGCGCGCCAGCGCGGCTTAGAGGGGATTGGGAAAACATGGGTAGCGCACTATAACCGCCACCCAACTTGGTGTAAACCCCTCTTCGTTCAGCTTTTTGTCAGTTTTGCCTGCGTATAATCAGTCGGCATTTGTTCACCAGAACAGTGTTGATTCGTCATAAAGGGGTGCTGCGTGAACTTCAAGGCTTACCTGATCAACCAGGAAGATGGCAGGGTGGTTAGCCGTTTTGCTGACATGAACGAGGATCAACTCGATCCGGGCGAGGTAACGATCCGGGTTGTCTATTCCAGCGTTAACTACAAGGACGCCTTGGCTGTGACCGGCGCCGGCAAGATCATCCGGCGTTTTCCCTGCATCGGTGGCATCGATCTCGCCGGCACAGTGACCGGCAGTCGCGATCCGCGCTTTGGCAAGGGTGACGCAGTGCTCGCCACCAGCTACGACATCGGCGTCGCCCATCATGGCGGCTATGCCGAAACCGCGCGGTTGCCGGCGGACTGGGTGGTGAAGCTGCCGGCTGGCATGAGCCTGAAGGAAGCGATGGCGCACGGCACTGCCGGCTTTACCGCGGGCCTGGCTGTGATACGCATGGAAACCAACGGACTCAGGCCCGGCAACGGGCCGGTGATTGTCAGTGGTGCAACCGGTGGCGTCGGCAGTATCGCCATCCAGATTTTGACCAAGCTAAACTATAAAGTGACCGCATTGACGGGCAAAGCCGAGCAAAGCAACTATCTCAAGGAGATCGGCGCCAGCGAAGTGATGCTGCGTTCCTCGCTCGACCTGACCAAGATCAAATCCTTAGACCGCACCACTTGGGCCGGCGCGATAGACAATCTGGGCGGCGAAGTGCTGGCCTGGATGGCCAGCACCATGCAGATCAGCGGCACCTTAGCGAGCATTGGACTAGCCGCCAGCCATACGCTGAATACCACGGTGATGCCATTCATCCTACGCGGTGTAAGCCTCTTGGGCGTCGATTCTGTGAACTGCCCAATGCCGCAACGTGCCGAGGTCTGGCGGCGCCTTGCCAGCGACATGCGCCCGCAGCATCTGGAGCAGATGACGCGCACAATTGCCTTTGACCAGTTGCCAGACGTATTCGATGATTTCATCAAGGGCCGTGCCAAAGGCCGCGTCGTTGTCGCCATCGGGGAGCTTGAATCACAAAGATAATGGAGGAGACATGAGCACTTATCAGGATTTCTACCAGCGTTCAATCAAGCAGCCGGACATTTTTTGGGCGGAGGAAGCCAAACTTATTGATTGGCACAAGCCGCCGCAACAGATCCTTGACTTCTCACGCCCCCCCTTCGCCAAGTGGTTTGTCGGTGGCGAGACCAATCTTTGCTACAATGCCGTCGATCGCCACGCCACGACGCGCCCCGATGCGCGCGCCTTGATCTATCTATCCAGCGAGACCAACGAAGAGAAGATCTACAGCTATGCCGAGTTGAAGCGCGAAGTGATGCGCATGGCGGCGGTCATGCAGAATCTCGGCGTCAAGCGCGGCGACCGCGTGTTGATCTATATGCCAATGATCGCCGAGGCGGCTTTCGCCATGCTGGCCTGTGCGCGCATCGGCGCCGTGCATTCGGTGGTCTTCGGCGGCTTTGCCGCAGCCTCGCTGGCGACGCGCATCGACGACGCCAAGCCGGTACTGATGGTCACCGCCGATGCCGGCATGCGCGGCGCCAAGGCGGTTCCTTACAAGCACCTGGTGGATGAATCCTGCAAGCTGGCCAAGTTTCCGCCAGCCAAGGTGCTGATCGTCGATCGCGGCATCGACCGGGGCTTTCCCAAAGTCGTCGGGCGCGATGTCGATTACGCCGCCCTGCGCGCCCAGCACATGAATGCCGAGGTGCCGGTGGTCTGGCTGGAGAGCAACGAGCCCTCCTACATCCTGTACACCTCCGGCACCACCGGCAAACCCAAGGGCGTGCAGCGCGATGTCGGCGGCTACGCAGTGGCGCTGGCTTCGAGCATGAAGCACATCTATTGCGGCAAGGTTGGCGAGACGATGTTCACCACTTCCGACATTGGCTGGGTAGTCGGCCATTCCTACATCGTCTATGGGCCGTTGATCGCCGGCATGAGCAGCGTCATGTACGAAGGCACGCCGATCCGTCCCGACGCCGGCATCTGGTGGAAAATTGTTCAGGACTACCAGGCGACCGTGATGTTCTCGGCGCCGACGGCGATCCGCGTCCTGAAAAAACAGGACCCGGCCTTCCTGAAAAAATACGACATCTCCAGCCTGCGCCACCTCTTCCTTGCTGGCGAGCCTCTCGACGAAACGACACATCAGTGGATCAGCAACGCGCTCGGTTTGCCGGTGATCGACCATTACTGGCAAACGGAGAGCGGCTGGCCCATGCTCTCTTCCGCACCGGGGGTAGAAGAGACGCCGATCAAGTTCGGCTCGCCCTCCTTCGCCATGTACGGCTACGACCTGCGTCTGTTCCGTGAGGACGGCTCCGAGGCTGGCGCCGACGAGAAAGCCGTGGTTGCCGTCGTGCCGCCGTTGCCGCCGGGCTGCTTGTCCACGGTATGGGGAGACGACGCACGATTCGTGTCCACCTATTTCACCCTGTTCAAGACGCCGCAAGTGTATTCCTCCTTCGACTGGGGCATTCGCGACAAAGACGGCTATTACTTCATTCTCGGCCGCACCGACGACGTCATCAACGTCGCCGGCCATCGCCTTGGCACTCGCGAAATAGAAGAGGCGGTACAGGCGCATTCGGCCATCGCCGAGGTGGCAGTAGTTGGTGTTGCCGACCAGATCAAGGGACAGATGCCGATGGCCTTCGCGGTGGTCAAGGACGCGGCGCTGACGGCGACGCCTGAACTGCGCGCGGCATTGGAGAAAGAAGTGATGGCCAAGGTAGATGGCCTGCTCGGTGCCATCGCGCGGCCTGGGCGTGTCCATTTCCTCACCGGACTGCCCAAGACACGCTCGGGCAAGATGCTGCGCCGCTCAATCCAGGCGCTCGCCGAAGGCCGCGATCCAGGCGATCTCACCACCATCGACGACGCAAGTACGCTGGAGCAGATACGCCAGGCAGTGGCAGCAAAGTAACTATCACCATGCGCATGCCACTGTTTTCGGTTACAATTCGCGTCCTTCAGGCGCGTAGCTCAGCTGGTTAGAGCACTACCTTGACATGGTAGGGGTCGTTGGTTCGAGTCCAATCGCGCCTACCAAATTTCCTGAGGAAATTTGGTAGCTCATGTCATAAAAAAGCCACCGCGAGGTGGCTTTTTCGTTTTTCTAATTGTTGTTTAAGGACCCGGCTCACCCCATCTATTCGGCAAGCGCAGCCAGCAACTTCTCATGGACGCCGCCGAAACCACCATTGCTCATCACCAGCACTTGATCATCCACCGCAGCGTTAGCGACAACAGCAGTCACTAACGCATCAAGATCATCAAACGTTCGTGCCTTTTCGCCGAGTGCCGCCAACACTGTAGCGGCATCCCACCCAAGATTATGCGCATAACAGAACACTGCCTCGGCATCAGCCAGGCTAGCCGATAGCTGCGCTTTCATGCTGCCTAGTTTCATGGTGTTGGAACGCGGCTCCAGCACTGCAATAATCCGTTTCCCGCCCACCCGCCCGCGCAAGCCCGCGATGGTCACTGCAATCGCCGTCGGGTGATGGGCAAAATCGTCATATATCGTCACCCCACGCACAGTGCCACGCAGTTCAAGGCGTCGTTTGACTCCTTGGAAACGCGCCAAGGCCTGAAGCGCCAAACTTGCCGGCACGCCGGCATGTTGTGCCGCCGCAATGGCGGCGATGGCATTGGCGCGGTTATGGGCTCCAGGCAAAGACAAGGTCGTACGACCTATCTGCCGCCCTGCTTGGCTGACTGTAAAGCTGCCATCGGTTTCAGCTTCACCTGCTTGCCAACCATCAGCGCCATTGAACCATGTCAGTGGCGTCCAGCAACCACGTGCAAAGACACGCTTCAGGGAAACCTCGGCAGCATTCGCGACGATCAGTCCGTTACTTGGCAAGGTTCGCACCAGATGGTGAAATTGCGTCTCGATCGCTGCAAGATCAGGAAAAATGTCGGCATGATCAAACTCCAGATTGTTTAGGATAAGAGTCCGCGGCCGATAGTGAATAAATTTCGAGCGCTTGTCGCAAAAAGCTGTGTCATATTCGTCCGCTTCAATCACGAAGAAAGGCGAATCTGTCAGCCGGGCTGAAACCCCAAAATCTTGGGGCACACCACCCACCAAGAAGCTGGGGGTCAAACCGGCTTCTTCCATGATCCAAGCTAGCAGGGAGGTCGTTGTCGTCTTGCCGTGGGTACCGGCCACTCCCAATACCCATTTACCCTGCAGGATATGCTCGGCAAGCCATTGCGGACCGGAGGTGTAAGGCCGGTTCCTGGCCAGAATTTCTTCCAGTAGCGGGTTGCCGCGCGAGATGGCATTGCCCACAATAAACAAGTCGGGCTGCAAATCAATCTGGTCAGCGTCGTATCCTTCAGACAGCGAGATACCCTGTTCCTTTAGTTGCGTGCTCATGGGTGGATAGACATTGGCATCGCAACCGCTGACACGGTGGCCGGCGCTCTGTGCAAGGAGCGCGATACCGCCCATGAACGTACCGCAAATGCCGAGGATATGAATGTGCATGGAGTGGAAGAACAAGTGTGTAAAATGATCTACAAATTATAGTCGATCCCTCATACCACCTCGGCCATCCGCCATGCCGCGCAAGCGACCCAGCCATCCTGGTTACTCTGAAGCCGTACGGCGCGACATTAGTAACGTGGCCGCCCGCCTGATGGCTGAGGACGGCATCTCCAGCTACGGGCTGGCCAAGCGTAAGGCGGCCAAGCAGCTCGGCATACCAGACAGCGAGGCGTTGCCCGCCAACCAGGAAATCGAGGAGGCTTTGCGCGTTTACCTGAGTCTCTATCAGGAAGAGGAGTTGCCAGAACGGTTAAAGCTGCTGCGCCAAGAAGCCTTGGTAATGATGCGCCTGCTCGAAAAATTCAGCCCTTACCTGGTTGGCCCTGCGCTTGACGGCACTGCAGTTCGCTACGCTGAAGCAGAGATCGAACTGTTCGCCGACAGCGCTAAAGATGTTGAGATCTTCCTGTTAGATCAGGGTATAAGCTTCGAACATGCAGACATTCGGCGAAACATCCTGCCTCATGTTTCTGATCAGATGGAGGCCAGGTTCCGCGTCGATGGCAATGATACGATACTTCTATTATCGATCTATCCGCATACCCTGGAGCGCATGCGCCGGCGTAATCCGCATACTGGCCATGTTGCTGGGCGTGCAAACATTGATACTGTTGCCGCTTTGCTGGAACAAACTTGAATCCCAAAGCACGCTATGCGCTGCTCGCCGCCGCTGTGGCCATGCTCGCCGCTGTTGGGGGGATTCTTCTGGCCGATTTCGCCAAGCAATTCGATATATCCGCCACCGTTGAGCCAACAACGAGCACAGCACGATCCGTTGCTCAACTGTCAGCGCTGGCGCTGCCAGATACTAACGCAGTGACCCAACCATTGAACCAATGGCGGGGGAAGTTGCTAATAATTAACTTCTGGGCAACCTGGTGTGCGCCTTGCCGCGAAGAAATGCCCGGCTTCTCGCGACTACAGAAGAAATATGCGGCAAAGGGAATTCAATTTGTCGGAATCGCTATTGATTCCGTTAATAAGGTTAAGGAATTCTCACTCCCAACGCCGCTGACCTATCCCCTATTGATCGCCAGTCCGCCAGTAATGCAGATCCTCGCCGGTTTAGGTAATGCAGCCGGTGGATTGCCTTTTACCGTAGTGCTCGGACGCGACGGCTCTCTACGCCAATCACGGCTGGGAATTTGGAATGAAACCGCATTGGAGGCAACTATCCTCACCTATTTGGAAGGTCAGTCCGCTCACCCTTAGCTTATCCGACCGTTCTAAAACTGAAGCCACAGCAACAAACAAGGCAGCCGAAGCTGCCTTGTTGGATGTTGGACATACCTCAATGGGAACGTCTGCGCAATTTCTGGATCGCCGATAGTTGGGCAATGGCTTCCGCCAATTCGGCTTGGGCACGAACATAATCCATCTCAGAACTTCGGCTGGCCATGGCTTCCTCTGCTCTTTTCTTCGCGTCAAGCGCTTTGGCTTCATCCAGGTCCTTGCCGCGGATTGCCGTGTCGGCGAGCACCGTCACCCGGTTAGGCTGCACTTCCAGCATCCCTCCGGCAACGAAGAACAGTTCTTCGGCATCCTGGTTGGGCAGCTTGAGGCGCACAGTGCCAGCTTTGATGCGCGTCATCAGCGGCATATGCCCCGGCAGGATCCCCAATTCACCGGCTTCGCCAGGCAGCACGACGAACTCAGCCAAGCCGGAGTAGATCGACTCCTCTGCGCTGACAACATCAACGTGGATGGTCATTGCCATTTGCTGGATTCCTTATTGAATCGTCTTGGCTTTTTCGATCGCTTCGTCAATCGTGCCGACCATGTAGAACGCCTGTTCGGGCAGATGATCGCACTCGCCATTGATGATCATCTTGAAGCCGCGAATGGTTTCCTTGAGCGAAACATACTTGCCCGGGGTACCGGTGAACACCTCGGCGACGAAGAAGGGCTGCGACAGGAAGCGTTGCACTTTGCGGGCTCTATACACCAGCAGTTTGTCATCGGGCGCCAGTTCATCCATGCCGAGAATGGCGATGATGTCGCGCAGTTCCTTGTAGCGTTGCAGCGTCTGCTGCACGCCGCGCGCAGTATCGTAATGCTCCTGGCCGATGACGTTCGGGTCGATCTGGCGCGATGTCGAATCGAGCGGGTCGACCGCCGGGTAGATGCCCAGCGAGGCGATATCGCGCGAAAGCACTACCGTCGCGTCGAGGTGACCGAAGGTGGTCGCCGGGCTCGGGTCGGTCAAGTCGTCTGCCGGCACATACACGGCCTGGATCGAGGTGATCGAGCCGACCTTGGTCGAGGTGATGCGCTCCTGCAAGCGCCCCATCTCTTCCGCCAGTGTCGGCTGATAGCCCACGGCTGATGGCATGCGGCCCAGCAGCGCGGAGACTTCGGTTCCCGCCAGGGTGAAGCGGTAAATGTTATCGACGAAAAACAGCACATCGCGGCCTTCGTCGCGGAAGGCTTCGGCCATGGTCAGACCCGTCAGCGCCACGCGCAGACGATTGCCCGGCGGCTCGTTCATCTGGCCATAAACCAGCGACACCTTGTCGATGACGTTGGATTCCTTCATCTCGTGGTAGAAGTCGTTACCTTCGCGGGTCCGCTCGCCGACGCCGGCAAACACCGAATAGCCGCTGTGCTCGATGGCGATGTTGCGGATCAGCTCCATCATATTGACCGTCTTGCCGACCCCGGCGCCGCCGAACAGGCCGACCTTGCCACCCTTGGCAAACGGACACATCAGGTCGATCACCTTGATGCCGGTTTCCAATAATTCGTTGGATGATGCGAGTTCGTCAAACTTGGGTGCTTTCTGGTGAATCGAGCGCCGCACATCGGTGCCAATCGCACCCATCTCGTCGATCGGGCGGCCAAGAACGTCCATGATGCGCCCCAAAGTCGCAGTGCCGACCGGTACCGAGATCGGCTTGCCGGTGTTCTGGACCATCACTCCACGGCGCAGACCATCGGAAGTGCCCAGCGCAATGGTGCGAACCACACCGTCGCCCAACTGCTGCTGGACTTCGAGCGTAAGCTCCGAGCCTTCCATGGTGAGGGCGTCATACACTTTTGGCATCTCATTGCGCTTGAACTGAACGTCCACTACCGCACCGATGCATTGAACGATTTCACCTTGACCCATCGTCATTCCCCAAATACAAATATATCGTTAGAAAACCAATGTTAAAAATTCGTTTAACTGCTGTCCTGGATGCAACGCCTTAAACAGCCGCCGCACCGCCGACAATCTCGGCGATTTCCTTGGTGATCGCCGCCTGGCGGGTCTTGTTGTAGATCAACTGTAAATCTTTGATGACAGTGCCCGCATTATCCGAGGCTGCCTTCATTGCCACCATGCGCGCCGATTGCTCCGACGCCATGTTCTCTGCTACTGACTGATATACCAGCGCCTCGACGTAGCGCACCAGCAGTTCATCGACCACCGCCTTCGAGTCGGGCTCGTAAAGATAATCCCAACTGTGCGCTTGCTCGTCCTGCAATTGTTCTCCGGATAATGGCAGCAGTTGCTCCAAGACCGGCTCCTGCTTCATGGTATTCACAAAGCGGGTGTAAGCAATAAACACCACATCCAGTTCGCCGGCCGAGAAAGCATCGAGCAACACTTTGACCGGGCCGATCAGCTTTTCGAGATGCGGGGTGTCGCCCAAGCCGGTCACCTTGGACACCACGTTGGCGCCAAGCCGCTGCATGAACCCCAACCCCTTGTTGCCGACGCAGCCCACGCTGACATTCTTTACGCCAGCAGCATCCCAATCCTTGATACGGCCCAGCGCCAGCCTCAACACGTTGGTATTGAGGCCACCGCACAGACCCTTGTCGGTAGTGATGACAATCAGCCCGGCGTTGGCCACCTTGTCATTCTTTACCAGAAAGGGGTGCTTGTATTCGGAATTGGCGCGCGACAGGTTCGCGGCAATGCGACGAATCTTGTCGCCATACGGGCGCGCAGCTTTCATGCGCTCCTGTGCCTTGCGCATTTTCGAGGCCGCAACCATTTCCATAGCCTTGGTGATCTTGCGCGTGTTTTGCACGCTCAGGATCTTGGTGCGTATTTCCTTACCGCTCGCCATATTCTGCTCCGTTCGCCAGGTTTCAGGCCCAGGTCTTCTTGAAGGCTTCGATTGCTGCTACCAAAGCTTTCTCGCTGTCTGCATCCAGGTCCTTGGAGGTTTCGATCTTGTCCAGCAAAGCGGCATAGGATTGCTTGAGGTAACCCATCAGGCCAGCTTCAAAAGACAAAGCGCGGTTGACCTCGATGTCGTCGTAATAGCCCTTGTTAACCGTGAGCAGGGTCACGGCCATTTCCGACACTTTCATTGGCGAATACTGTGCCTGCTTCATCAACTCCGTCACCAGGCGACCGCGCTCAAGTTGCTTGCGCGTTGTTTCATCCAGGTCGGAAGCAAACTGGGCAAAAGCGGCCAGTTCACGGTACTGAGCAAGCGCCATACGCACACCGCCGCCAAGCTTCTTGATGACCTTGCATTGGGCCGCACCGCCAACGCGCGACACCGAGATACCGGCGTTGATGGCCGGTCGGATGCCCGCATTGAACAAGTCGGTTTCAAGAAAGATCTGGCCGTCGGTAATCGAAATCACATTGGTCGGAACGAAGGCTGTCACGTCGCCGGCCTGCGTCTCGATAATCGGCAAGGCCGTGAGCGAACCCGTCTTGCCCTTGACTTCGCCATTGGTGAACTTTTCCACCCAGGCCTCGGACACGCGCGCGGCGCGCTCAAGTAAGCGACTGTGCAGATAGAATACATCGCCCGGATAAGCCTCGCGTCCGGGTGGACGGCGCAGCAGCAGCGATACCTGGCGGTAGGCCCAGGCTTGCTTGGTCAAGTCGTCATAAATGATCAGGGCATCCATGCCGCGATCGCGGAAGTACTCGCCCATGGAACAGCCGGAATAGGGGGCAAGATATTGCATAGCGGCCGACTCCGAAGCGGTTGCGGCAACGATGATGGTGTATTCCATCGCGCCGGCTTCGGTCAGCTTGCGCACCACGTTGGCGACAGTCGAGGCTTTTTGCCCGATCGCCACGTAGATGCAGAACATGTTCTCGCCTTTTTGGTTGATGATTGCGTCAACCGCAACTGCCGTCTTGCCGGTCTGGCGGTCGCCAATGATCAACTCCCGCTGGCCGCGGCCGATCGGCACCATGGCGTCGATGGACTTCAGGCCGGTCTGCAAGGGTTGCGACACCGACTTGCGCCAAATCACGCCCGGCGCCACTTTTTCAATATTGTCGCTAAGCTTGGCGCCAATCGGGCCCTTGCCGTCGATCGGCTCGCCCAGCGCATTGACCACTCGGCCCAGCAGTTCTTTGCCGATCGGAACTTCAAGAATGCGCCCGGTGCATTTGACCATGTCGCCTTCGGTGATATGTTCGTATTCCCCCATGATGACGGCGCCCACCGAGTCGCGCTCGAGGTTCAGGGCCAGGCCAAAGGTATTGCCGGGAAACTCCAGCATCTCGCCCTGCATCACGTCAGCCAGACCATGCACCCGACAAATACCATCGGAAACCGATACTACGGTGCCCTCGGTACGGGATGTCGCGGCAAGATCCAGTTTCTGGATCCGGCTCTTGATCAGGTCGCTGATTTCGGAAGGATTGAGGTTCATTTAAAAACTCCTAATTCTGCTAATTCTGTAGAGCTACGCTCATTGCGGCGAGCTTGCCGCGGATCGAGGCATCGATCACCTGATCGCCAACCGCGATGCGGACGCCACCGATAAGTTCTGGATCGATGCTGACAGACGCCTGAATCTTGCACTTGAAGCGTTGCTCCAGGTCGGACACGAGTTGCGCAAGACTTGCGCCTTCAAGGACAAAGGCGGAAGTGATCTGTGCATCCTTGACCCCTTCGTGAACATGCTTCAGTTCCAGAAACAGGTCACGTATCTCGGACATGACCCCCAGGCGTTCGTTATCGACCAGCAATCGGGCAAAGTTCTTCTGGTCGTTGGTAAGACTCCCGCCTACGGCATCGAGAAACATCTGCGTCAGGTCATTCGACGGCAGGCGTGGATTATCTATGCACGCGCGCATCTCGGGATGAGCGGAAACCTGCTCCATGCGCTCCAGGACTCCGGCCCATTCCTCCAGCGCATTGCCTGCCACGGCCAGTTGATAGGTGGCCTCGGCATACGGACGAGCGAGGGTGACATTTTCCGCCATGGCGTTTCAGAGCTCCGACTTCAAACTTGCCAGCAACTCGGCATGAACTTGGGCATTGACTTCGCGCCGCAAGATTTTCTCGGCGCCGGCCACGGCAAGTAGTGCCACCTGGTCGCGCAGATTTTCCTTGGCGCGCTGGGCTGCAACCGCCGCTTCGCCTTCGGCCGCTACGCGGGCCTGATTGATGATCTGAGCCGCCTCGGCGCGTGCCTCTTCAAGCAGATGCGCCGCCTGGCGCTCAGAACCGCCGATCATTTCGGTGGCTTTCTCACGCGCTTCACGCAGCGTATCCGTTGAACGGGTCTGGGCCAACTCGAGATCTTTCTTGCTGCGCTCTGCGGCTGCAAGACCTTCCTCGATTTTCTTCTGGCGCTCGGTTATGGCCGTCAACAACGGCGGCCAAATAAAGCTCGCGGTGAACCAGATAAAAATGGCGAACGCGATCCCCTGAGAGATCATGGTCAAATTGATGTTCATGGCTATCCCCTAGCCTGATCTGGCGCTTGACGCCAATTAATGAATAACGGCGAGCAGGGGATTGCCAAATGCAAACAGCATGGCAAGACCGACGCCGATGATGAAGGAAGCGTCGATCAGACCGAGCAGCAGGAATACTTTGGCTTGCAAGGCATTCATTAGCTCGGGCTGGCGCGCGGCCGCTTCGAGGAAGCGCGAGCACATGATGCCCACACCGATACAGGCGCCAGCAGCACCCAGACCGATGATAAGACCGATGCCAACGCCAGTGTAGGCTTGGATCAGGGCTAGGTATTGGAGTTTGTCCATTTGCGTTCCTTTCGAAATTGCGGGTGGTTAATTAACGAATGAAAAAGAGCTTGTTCAATCCAGATACGAGTTCCATGTCTAGTGGCTTTCGTGTGCCATCGAGATATACACAATCGTCAACATCATGAAGATGAAGGCCTGCAACGCCACGATCAGGATATGGAAGATCGCCCAACCGGCGCCCAGAATTGCGCCGAAGATCGTTCCCACAATTCCGGTGGCTGCCCACATGCCAAGCAGTAGAAATATTATTTCGCCCGCATACATGTTGCCGTACAACCGCAGAGAATGTGAAAGCGGCTTGGAAACATACTCAACCAGATTGAACATCAGGTTGAAAATCCACAGTAAGGGATTAGAGCCGAACGGAGTGCAAAACAATTCATGGATCCAACCACCCAGACCTTTGACCTTGATGCTAAAAAAAATCATCAGAAACCAGACCGCCAGTGCCAGAGCAAAAGTGGTGTTGATGTCGGCTGTTGGAACACTATGCCAGCTGTTCAGGCCAAGGACATTTTTGTAAACCCATGACATGATGTCCACCGGCAGGAAATCCATGGCGTTCATCAGCAACACCCAGACGAACACAGTCAGCGCCAGCGGTGCAACAAATTTGTGGCGATCACCGTGAAAAATGCCTTTTGCCTGATCATCGACGAATTCGATCGCCAGCTCGACGAATGCCTGACGCTTGGTCGGCACCCCTGAAGTTGCGCCGCGCACCACCCACCAGAGAAAACCGAAACCAACAATGCCAAGCAGGACCGCAGTCACCAACGAATCCACATGCAGCGTCCAGAAAGATCCGTCGCCAAGCGGTTTGGCAAAAAAGCTTAAATGGTGATTGATGTATGTGGTTGGAGTGAGAGCTTCAGTTGACATTATTCTTGCCTGCCTCAAGCGTTGCGGGGTTACGGATAAATATTGCCATCGAAAAAATAATTACGGAAAGGATGAAAGTTCCAATAAACCCAAGCAGCACCACTTCTTTGTAGGTGGCCAATACCAGCCATAACAAAACGACAATCACAAGAACCTTGGCACCCTCGGCCTTGAGAATATGCCCCAAACCGTCCCAAGCCATCACTGACATCTGGACTTCCGTTTTCTTTGGCCTGACGAGCAAGGCAAACACCAAGCCTCCTGCCATGGCTACCGCTCCTCCCAGCAAAGCGGAAAAAGCACCGTGTATACCAGCCAACCAAGCATATAACCCAGCCAATAACACGGACACCACAACCTGCCAGCAAAGAACGATGCGTAGAGGTCTAGCCGGAT
This sequence comes from Sterolibacterium sp., assembly GCA_028713555.1. Taxonomy (GTDB): domain Bacteria; phylum Pseudomonadota; class Gammaproteobacteria; order Burkholderiales; family Rhodocyclaceae; genus JACRAR01. The sequence continues at coordinate 226,092 of JAQTOA010000002.1, forward strand.
TAATCATATCTTGTTGTTAACCCCCTCCAAAGAAGAGGGCACTAGCCAGTGGCGTACACAAAACCATGAGATTTTAACCTTATGGCTTAATCCGAGTCAATGATAAATTTTAGCGTAAGAGTAAATAAACAGGATGCATGAGTCCCCACTAGGAATACATTTTCACCGCAGTCTTTCAAGGATACCCTCAAGCTGTTCGAGGCTACTGAAGCGGATCGTCAGACTACCAATCCCTTTCTTGTTGGCAAGCAGCCTAATCGGCGCGCCAATCTTGTCGGCCAGTTCCTCTTCAAGGCGCAAAAGATCCCGATCGGTCTTGTGCGCAGAAACCTTTTCCGTTGGTGGATTAAGTTCCCGAAACACCAGTTTTTCAGTATCGCGTACCGACAAACCCTTATGCACAACTTGCACGGCCAGCCGCGCTTGGTCGACCTTGGGCAAGGGCAAGAGGGCACGGGCATGTCCCATATCGATCTCTCCAGAGAGCAGACATTCTTGCACTGGTTTTGCCAAATGAAGCAAGCGCAATAAATTGGAGGCCGCTGGGCGCGAACGACCGACGGCGTCCGCCGCTTGCTGATGGGTCATGGCAAATTCGTCGATTAGCCGCTGGATGCCGGCAGCTTCCTCTAGCGGGTTAAGATTTTCTCGCTGAATATTTTCGATCAGCGACATGGCCAGTGCGGCTTCGTCCGGGATATTTCTTACCAGTGCCGGTACCTCGCTCATGCCAGCCATCTGCGCTGCACGCCAGCGTCGCTCGCCGGCGATAATTTCATACTTGCCCTCGCTCACGGGGCGCACCAGGATTGGCTGCATGACGCCCTGAAGCTTGATTGAAGCGGCTAACTCGCTGAGAGAATCCTGATCCATGCGGGTTCGTGGCTGATACTTACCGGGACGTAACGCGCTGATTTGCAATGTGTCCTGGCGCGTCGATTCGGGTCCGGTGTTGACATCGAGCAATGCGCCAAGTCCGCGGCCGAGGCCTTTCTGTTTGGGTGGATTCATCGTGTAACTTCCTTTACATCGTTTTGACGCGTTCAATCATCTCGCTGGCGAAAGCTTGATAAGCCAGTGCTCCCTTTGCAGACTTGTCGAATAACACACCAGGAATGCCATAACTTGGCGCTTCGGCAAGTCGAATATTGCGCGGCACGATGGTTTTAAACACCTTGTCGCCAAAATGCTGTTCTAGTTCAGCCGAAACTTGGTGACCAAGCGTGGCACGGGTATCAAACATCACTCTCAGCAGACCAATGATCTTCAAATCTCGATTCAGGTTGCTGTGCACCTTCTTGATGGTGTTAACTAAATCGGACAGACCTTCCAACGCGTAATACTCGCATTGCATTGGAATCACTACGCCGTGCGCTGCACAGAGTCCGTTCAGGGTCAACAAGGAAAGTGACGGCGGACAATCGATCAGGACAAAATCGTATTCCTCCTGATGCTGAGCAAGTGCTTCTTTCAGCCGCATCTCGCGTCGCTCCAAATCGACCATCTCGACTTCTGCTCCGGCCAAGTCACGATTTGCCGGCAACAAATCAAACTTGCCCGAGGGCGAGGAAATTCGCGCTTGAAACAAACTGGCAAGGCCAAGTAGCACCTGATAGACAGATTTTTCCAATCCGCGCTTGTCCACCCCGCTACCCATGGTGGCATTGCCTTGCGGATCGAGATCCACCAGCAACGTCCGCTGACCACTGGCAGCAAGGGCGGCAGCAAGGTTGACCGCAGTGGTGGTTTTGCCGACCCCACCTTTCTGGTTGGCAATGGCAAAAATATGCATAATGTCCCTTATTCTGTCTTTTCAATAATGACTAAATTTCGTTGCGCCCCCAACTCTGGAACATGCAGTGGAATACACCGGGTGATCCTCCAATCGGCTTGGACTTGCGCAATCTCCTCGTTAGGAGGAACACCCTTCATTGCCAGCAGGCGACCACCCGGAGCAAGCAAGTGAGCACCCAGACGTACCAACTCAGCGAGGCTTGAAAAGGCGCGAGAAATGACTACTTCAAAAAGCTTTGGCGGCTTAAAGTCTTCAACTTTGACGCAGTGAATACTCACATTGTTGAGTTTCAGTTCGATCTTCGCCTGTTGTAGAAAGCTAGCTTTTTTGTGGCTGGATTCGATTAGCGCCACCGCAAGTTGTGGCCGGGCAATAGCCAGCGGTATGCCTGGCAAACCACCACCGCTACCCACATCGGCGAGCGAACTGACATCAACCAAGCGCGTGTTCAGATGGGGTAAAACCGCCAAAGAATCGAGAAGATGCTGGCTGACCATTAAGGTCTCATCGCGCACCGCAGTCAGATTGTAGCTGCGATTCCATTTGGCCAACAAAGCAAGGTAGGCATGGAGTTTCTCCTCCGCTGCAGTTGGCAGCACAACCCCGAGTTGCGCAATGCCTTTTCGAAGTAGCTCGGTGCTGTTCTGGTTCATGCTTGCCGTTTCTTATGCGACGAATGTCGCTTCAAGTGCACCAGAAGAAGTGATATCGCTGCCGGAGTAACTCCTTGAATACGCGAAGCCTGCCCTAGGGTTTCGGGTTGAAACTGGCTGAGCTTCTGCCGTACTTCAATGGACAAACCATGCACCGCGTTATAGTCGAAGTTTGTCGGCAAGGGCAATATTTCATAGGTTTGACTTTTCGTCACTTCTTCCATCTGTCGATCAATGTAACCTTGGTATTTGGCCTGAATTTCTACTTGCTCAATGACTTGCGTGTCGCTCTTGGATTCCCCGGTGGCGTCTTGGGTGGCAATTAGGGTTTGTAAATCCGCATAACCAACCTGCGGTCGCCGCAGCAAGTCGAACAGCCGATATTCGCGTTCCAATGGCTGGCCGAGCACACGCATGGCATCGGCTTCGGCGACAATCTTCGGATTAACCCAAGTGGTCTTTAATCGCTCAGTCTCGGCAGCGATAGCATCGCGTTTGCGATTGAAAGCACCCCAACGAAGGTCTTCGACCACCCCCAACTCTCGGCCTATGTCGGTCAAACGCAGGTCTGCATTGTCCTCGCGCAGGCTCAAGCGGTACTCAGCACGGCTGGTGAACATTCGATACGGTTCGGAAACTCCGCGCGTAATCAGATCATCCACCAACACGCCAAGATAGGCTTGATCGCGGCGCGGGCACCATGCTGCCCTACCCTGTACTTGCAATGCCGCATTGATACCAACCAGCAAACCCTGTGCAGCAGCTTCCTCGTACCCAGTGGTGCCATTAATTTGACCAGCGAAGAACAAGCCCGAGATAGATTTAGTCTCAAACGAAGATTTCAGGTTGCGTGGATCAAAATAATCATATTCGATTGCATACCCGGGCCGCAGAATGTGAGCGTTTTCAAGTCCCCGTATGCTTCGCACCAACGCCAGTTGTACGTCGAAGGGCAAGCTGGTGGATATGCCCTGAGGGTAGACTTCGCGAGTACTCAAGCCCTCCGGTTCTAGAAATATCTGGTGACTGTCCTTGCCAGCAAAACGATGGATTTTGTCTTCTATCGAGGGACAATAGCGCGGACCAACACCCTCAATCACCCCGGTAAACATTGGCGAACGGTCGAGCCCATTACGAATGATTTCGTGGGTACGCACATTGGTGTGTGTGATCCAGCACGGAACCTGGCGAGGATGCTGGTCGCGCCTGCCGAGAAAGGAAAATACCGGAGGGGGATCATCGCCGGGCTGAATCTGCAACGTTGAATAATCGATACTGCTACCGTCCAGACGTGGCGGCGTACCCGTCTTGAGGCGTCCGACCAGCAACTTCAATTCTCGCAAGCGTTGCGACAGCGTAATTGCCGGCGGGTCACCCGCACGGCCGGCATGGTAGTTTGCCAAGCCGACATGGACCAAGCCGCCAAGAAAGGTTCCCGCAGTAAGCACCACCGTTGCCGCTTCAAAGCGAATGCCCAACTGTGTGACTACACCGGCAATTCTGTCGCCTGCCACAATCAGATCATCAACTGCCTGCTGGAACAAGGTCAAGTTGGCCTGGTTTTCCAAACGTCGGCGGATGGCCGCTTTATAGAGAATGCGATCAGTTTGGGCCCGGGTTGCCCGCACGGCGGGGCCTTTGCTGGAATTAAGTATGCGGAACTGGATGCCGGCTTCATCAGTGGCGGCTGCCATGGCTCCGCCTAGCGCATCGATTTCTTTGACCAGATGACCTTTACCGATGCCACCGATGGATGGATTGCAAGACATCTGGCCCAAGGTTTCGATGTTGTGCGTAATTAACAGCGTCTTTACCCCGGCCCTCGCAGCAGCCAGCGCTGCCTCGGTGCCGGCATGACCGCCGCCAATTACGATGACATCGAAACGCGCGGGAGAAAGCATCGATACAAGTCGCAAAAAAGAGGCGCAATCATACGCCTCTGAGCAGAAATTCTGAATTGTAATTGTTTCACGTGGAACACTGTTCCCCCCAAGAGAGAAGCTAGTCAGTCTTGTTTCACGTGAAACCTAAAGACAGACATCACCCCCAAGACCAAGATAACTTTCAATCACCCGGGGGTCATCGGCCAACTCCGCCGCCGATCCTTCCATAGCAACCTCGCCGGTCTCCAGAACATAGGCATAATCGGCCACTTGAAGCGCAGCACAGGCATTTTGCTCAACCAGCAACATGGATACTCCGCTCTTTTTCAAGTCAGCGATGATGTGGAAAATCTCCCGCACAATCAGCGGCGCCAGACCAAGGCTAGGCTCATCCAACAACAACAGCCTAGGTTTGGCCATCAGGGCTCGCCCAACTGCCAACATTTGCCGCTCGCCACCAGATAAGGTTGCCGCCTTTTGTTTTTGCCGCTCTTTAAGACGCGGGAAAATTCGGTAGATGTGCGTCATGGTTTCACGCTCGTCGCGATAGCCTAAGCGATGACGCATAAAAGCTCCGAGCAACAGGTTATCCTCGACGCTCATCTCTCCGAACAGTTCGCGATTTTCCGGCACTAGGCTCATGCCCAACGCCACCATGCGTTCAACCTCGATTTTCACCGGCGTCTCGCCAAAGAACATGATTTCGCCGGTTTGATGCGGTAACAAACCGATGATTGAAGCCAACATGGTGGTCTTTCCGGCACCATTCGGACCAATCACGGTGACAATCTGGCCCACCGTGACATCGATATTGACATGATGCAAGGCCTCAACTTTACCGTAAGAAACACTCAGGTCCCTGACTTTGAGTATTCCGTCGGTAGCAGTTGGCATTGGCTTGGGGCTCATTCGACTCCCCCGAGATAAGCTTCCAGGACTGCCGGGTCCTGCCTCACCTGTTCCGGCAACCCTTCGGCAATTTTTTCGCCAAACTCCATCACCACCACCCGGTCGGCCAACCCCATAACAAAATCCACGTCGTGTTCAACCAGCAGGATTCCCATGCCTTCGGCTCTTAAACGCCGCAACAAGTCGGCCAGTGCCTGCTTCTCCAGATAGCGCAATCCGGCGGCGGGCTCATCAAGCAATAGCAGGACAGGATCAGCGGCCAGCGCCCGGGCGATCTCCAGGATGCGTTGCTTGCCCAGAGGCAAGCTGCCCGCTTGGTCGAACATGTGTTCCTTGAGGCCAACCCGTTCGATCTGCCGCGCAGCTTCGGCCTTCAAGCGTTGCTCCTCGGCGCGCTCAAGATGCAGCAGGGCGGACAGGACTCCGCGACTGCCGCGCAGGTGAGCACCGATGGCGACATTCTCCAATACGCTCATGGTCGGCAACAGCCGCACGTGCTGGAAAGTACGGCTCATGCCAAGTCGGGCAATTTCGCGGGAATTTAATTTTTCAACTGGTTCTCCGCGAAAAAATATCTTTCCCGAAGTTGCCGGATCGACACCTGAAATGCAATTGAACATGGTGCTTTTGCCCGCTCCATTAGGCCCGATCAAGGCCAGCACTTCTCCGCTACGTACAGAAAAACTCATATTGTTGCTGGCCACCAAGCCGCCAAATTCTTTCACGACATCCTTGGCTTCAAGCAACTGTTCGCTCGCCTGCAGGAGAGGCTTTTTGGGCAAGGGGTCGGCATGCGGAACCGAGCTACGCTCCCGATCCCCGGCAGAATCAGGAATCAGCTTCGCCAGTATCGGCCAAAGGCCGTCCCGCGCTCGTTGCAGCATCAGCACCATCATCACACCAAACACGATGACTTCGAAATTGCCGCTGCTGCCGAAAATTTTCGGCAGCAAATCTTGCAACCATTGTTTCAAAATGGTGATTACGCCGGCGCCGAGCAACGCACCCCAAACATGGGCGGCGCCACCCAGCACCGCCATAAACAAGTATTCAATACCGATATGCAAACCAAACGGAGTGGGATTCACAAAACGCTGTAAGTGTGCATAAAGCCAGCCCGAAAGACAGGCATACAATGCAGCGATCAGAAAAATCACGGTTTTCGAGCGCGCTGTATCCACGCCCATGGCTTCGGCCATCAGGGTACCGCCCTTGAGCGCGCGGATGGCGCGACCCTCACGCGAATCAAGCAGATTCTGGGTCAGCCAGACTGCGACCAGCAACATGGCCCAAATCAAGTAGTAAAACTCCCTGCCGTATCTGACTTCCAGCCCAAGGACCGACAAAGATGGAATTCCGGTGATTCCAGTATGCCCGCCGAGAAACTCCAGGTTGCCAAACAGGAAATAAATACTGATGCCCCAGGCGATCGTCCCGAGCGGCAAGTAGTGGCCGGAAAGACGTAAGGTCAACGCCCCTAACAACAGGGCTACCATGGCAGTAAGCGCTAACCCTACCAGCAAGGCCAGCCAAGGGGATGCGCCAAATGGTGCCATCCAGACCGGCAGTTCGCTCGCAGTAGTCAGATAAGCCGTTGAATAAGCGCCTAAACCAACGAAAGCCGCTTGACCGAATGAAGTAAGACCGCCGACGCCGGTAAGCAAAACCAAACCCAGGGCAACAATGGCATACAAGCCAATATAGTTGAGGAGGGTCACATAAAATTCAGGCAAGATCAAAGGGCCAAGCGCAATCAGGACCAGAAACCCGACAAGTATCAAATACCGACGCTTCATTACTCGTCTTGCTCCACATGATGCGTGGTCAAAGAACGCCACATCAACACCGGAATGATCAAAGTGAATACTAACACCTCCTTAAAAGCGCTTGCCCAGAAGGAAGAATAGGCTTCGAGCAAACCAACTAGCAATGCCCCGGCAGCGGCTACCGGATAACTGGCCAGTCCACCGACAATGGCCCCGACAAACCCCTTGAGGCCGATCAGAAATCCAGTGTCGTAATAAATTGTCGCGATCGGCGCTATCAGGATCCCCGATAAAGCGCCGATCATGGCGGCCAGCAAAAACGATAACCTGCCTGCCATAACCGTCGAAATTCCCATCAGTCGAGCGCCGGTGCGGTTTATCGCCGTGGCTCGCAAGGCCTTGCCATACAGGGTGCGCTCGAAAAACCAGAATAGCGCCGCGATTAACAGTGCGCTCGATGCCAACACCAAGACAGTTTGTCCAGACATCAGGATGCTGCCAAACTTAAAGGTGGCATCGCTGAATGCCAGCGTGCGCGAACCTTCGGCGCCAAAAAACAACAGGCCTAGTCCAACCAGGGTCAGATGGACCGCAACCGACACGATCAACAACACCAGCACGGATGCCTCAGCCACCGGCTGGAAGGCCAGGCGGTAGATCATCGGCCCAAGCGGCATGATCAGCATCAGCGACAACACCACTTGCGCCAACATCGGCAATTCTGCAGGATTGACCAGAAACAGCAGCAATGCTGTTCCGCATGGATAGGCAACACTCCAAAGCAGAATTCTTGGAATGCGGCGAATCGTGCCAGTGCGCAAGGATATCGTGCAATCGATGACGGCAATGGCAGCGCCTGCACCAAGCAGCAACCAGATCGTTCCCGGCGTCTTGCCGGCCTGAAGATTGGCCAGTGTCAGCGCACCTAAAGTGACAAATTCGCCCTGCGGAATGAAAATAACGCGGGTGACAGCGAAAACCAATACCAGCGCCAGCGCTAACAACGCATATATCGCGCCGTTAGTGATCCCGTCCTGTCCGAGCAGGAGCGCAATTTGCATATCCATGCGACAATTTCCACGAAAAATCAGGGCGCCATGGTTATACCCTAGGCGCCCTTGGCAAAAGCTCAGCGGTTACGATCAAAGGCAACAACCAGCGTCAAACTTTACTGTTGCAGCTTCCATTTGCCATCCTTGATCTGCACCATGACATAGGCCCGCTGATCGAAACCAAGATGGTCACTGGGCGACATATTGAACATCCCGTGCGCACCGGCAAGCTCTTTGGTTGTTTCCAGCGCGTCACGCAGCGCAACGCGGAATTCCTTGGTTCCGGGTTTGCCCTTCTTCAAAGCGGCTGGAACAGCATGAGCCAGCAACAGGCCAGCGTCCCAAGCATGGGCACCGAAGGTGGAAACACTGCCGGCACCATGGGCCGCTTCGTACTTCTTGACATATTCCAACGCTGCTTTCTTCAGCGGATTGGCGTCCGGCAGCTGGCCAGCAACCAGGACCGGCCCTGCAGGCAACCACGTGCCTTCAACGTCCTTGCCGCCAACGCGCAGAAAATCGTTGTTGGCAACGCCATGGGTCTGATAGATCGCGCCCTTATAGCCCCGCTCTTTAAGGGACTTCTGCGGCAACGCGGCGGGTGTGCCTGAACCGGCAATCAGCACCGCATCAGGATTGGCCGAAATCAGCTTGAGCACCTGGCCGGTCACGGAAGTGTCGGCACGGTTGTAGCGCTCGTTAGCGACAATTTTGATCTTGCGCGCCTCGGCCATTTTGGAAAACTCGTTCCACCACCCCTCGCCATAAGCATCGGAAAAACCAATGAAGGCAACCGACTTCACCCCGGCCTTGCTCATGTGCTGCGTGATCGCGATGGCCATCTGGGCATCGTTTTGCGGAGTTTTGAACACCCAGCGACGTTTGGCATCCATCGGCTCGATAATTCGCGCTGAAGCCGCCATTGCAATCATCGGCGTTTCCGCCTCGGCCACGACATCTATCATGGCCAGGGAGTTGGGTGTGATGGTCGAGCCGATAATCGCATCAACCTTATCCTCACTGATAAGCTTCTTGGTATTGGTGACCGCCTTGGTGGTATCCGAGGCGTCATCGAGAATGATGTAGTTGATTTTCTGGCCGGCAATTGTCGTCGGCATCAGGGCAAAAGTATTCTTCTCTGGAATACCCAGGGAAGCCGCTGGGCCTGTCGCCGATAAACTTACGCCAACGTTGATATCAGCATAAGCCTGTGATGCCATCGTGACAATGCTTAATGCAGCCAAAAGCAATTTAACTCTCATGGTTACCCTCCCCAATAGTTCAGCTTTTGTATGTTAACTCAAGGTGACAACTAGCGATGCTTATTATCATTAGTATCCAAGCTGGTTACTGCGTGGCAAATACGCCTTATTTTCCGATACAAAATCTCGAGAAGATCTCACCAAGTAGGTCATCAGAAGTAAATTCACCCGTGATTGTACCCAGTGCATCCTGCGTCAGGCGAAGTTCTTCGGCGCAAAGTTCAGTCCGATTCAATTCAGTGATCGCCCGATCAAGATGAAACTTGGCCGCAGTCAAGGCTTGCAGATGACGCTCCCGGGCGAGGATGCAATTCTCTCCTTGCCCTTGCCACCCGGCTATCCGCAACAACTCATCGTGGAGTAGCTCGATGCCTGCCCCCGTCAGCGCAGACAGCAGCAAATGCGATTGGCCATCTTCTTCATAACAGCCAGCTGCAAGGCCGGCAAGATCGCACTTGCTATGCACTATAACCCGCGGCACAGCAAGGCCGGATGGAAACCCTGCGGCTATTTTCGCATCCGCAGGAGTCCAGGTTGTGCGGGCGTCCACCAGCTGAACTATGACATCAGCCTTTTCAATCTCACGCCAGGTGCGCTCGATTCCCAAGCTTTCGACAAGGTCACCCGCTTCCCGCAGTCCGGCGGTATCGACAATGTGCAGCGGGATGCCCTCAATCTGTATCGTTTCGCGAATGGCATCACGGGTAGTACCGGGAATTTCAGTAACGATGGCCCGCTCCTCACCCGCCAGACGGTTGAGCAGCGAGGATTTGCCGACGTTCGGTGGGCCGACAAGCACCACTGCCAAACCATTTCGTAGCAGACTGCCTTGCTTGGCTCTGGCCTGGATCGCCGCTAGATCAGCGCCCAACTGCGCCAGACGGTGCGCCACATTGCTGACCCACAATACATCATCCGCATCAATTTCTTCATCCGAAAAATCAAGCGTTGCCTCGACCAACATGCGCAGTTCAATCAGACGGTCAACCAGCCGATGCACGGCTTGTGAAAACTCTCCCGAAAGCGAGCGCAAGGCTGAACGTGCCGCTTCGGCAGTGGAAGCGTCGATCAAATCGGCGACCGCCTCGGCTTGAGCCAGATCCAGCTTATCATTGAGAAAGGCACGAAGCGTAAATTCTCCTGGCTCAGCCAATCGGGCACCGAGTTCCAGGCAACGTTGCAATAGCATTTGCAGCACTATCGGCCCGCCGTGGCCCTGGAGTTCCAGGACGTCCTCACCGGTAAAGGAGTGGGGGGCAGGAAAGTAGATCATGATTCCCTGATCTACCGGATTTCCTTCGGCATCACAGAAAGTAACCAAGGTTGCCAGGCGCGGCTGAATCGACTCAACTCGCTTGGCACTGAGTTTCAAGGCAAAATCCCGCAGCGATACCCCGGAAATCCGGACTACACCAATGCTGCCTCGCCCCGGGGCGGAGGCGATCGCAGCAATGGTGTCGCAGAAATCACGAACCCTTTTTGCCACCCTCGATCAAGCGTGTGATCTGCCACTGCTGGGCGATCGACAGCAGATTGTTAACTGTCCAGTAAAGCACTAGGCCCGCGGGCATAAACAGAAACATACCGGTGAATACGATCGGCATGAACATCATCACCTTGGCCTGAATCGGATCAGGCGGAGTGGGATTGAGCTTGGTTTGCACCAGCATGGTCGCACCCATCAATAGCGGCAAAATATAGTATGGATCTTGGGCAGAAAGATCATTTATCCATCCCAGCCAGGGAGCATAGCGCATCTCTGCGGTGCCCAGTAACACCCAATACAAAGCAATGAACACCGGAATCTGGACCACGATAGGCAAGCATCCGCCAAGCGGGTTGATCTTCTCCCGCTTGTACAACGCCATCATCTCCTGGTTGAGGCGGGCACGATCATCACCATAGGTTTCCTTGAGCTTGGCTAGCTTGGGTGTCACCAGTTTCATTTTCGCCATGGATTTATAACTGGCGGCGGAAAGCGGGAAAAAAATCAGCTTTAACAATACTGTCAACCCGATGATCGCCCAACCCCAATTGCCGACCAGTCTGTGTAGCATCTCCAGAACCCAGAACAAGGGCGCGGCAACCACTGTCAACCAGCCGTAGTCGACGACAAGGTTAAGACCGGGTGCAATCTTAGCTAAATTGTCCTGTTCCTGCGGCCCGGCATAAAGTTGCACCGCCACCTCTCCGCTGGCACCCGGAGGAATTGCCGCTACCGGCAGGATCACACCGGCTCCGTAAAGATCATCACCCAGCTTACGGGTAAAAAACTCCCGCTCGACATTGCCCTGAGGTAGCCAGGCAGTGACGAAATAATGTTGCACTAGCGCTACCCAGCCATTGTCAGCCTTATGCGTAAATTTGGCTTTGCCCTTGGCGATGTCCTCAAAACTGATTTTCTGGTACTTATCCTGTTCGGTATAAACAGCTGGGCCGGTAAAAGTGCTCACACCCATCGCGCCACCGGTGCTGCCTTCCGGTGGTTTGCTATCGCGCACGCTCTGAAAATAAACGTGGGCACTCACTGACGCCGTACCTTGGTTGATAATTTCATGACCGACATCGATCAGATAGCTGCCACGATGAAAAGTGTAGGTTTTAGCCACCTTAAGACCGGAGTTCGTTGCGGTTTCAAGGCGCACCTCAAGCGTATTCTGGCCTTCCTTGAGTTCCAGGCTGCCGGCAACGAACTGATAAACGCTCTTGTGGTTGGGCAGGTTTTCGCCTATCAAGCCGCTCTGGGCTTGATAGAAGTGTCTCTCGCCGTTGTCGAACAAGATGAAATTCCGGGTCTTATCCTCGGTGGCATGATGCCGAATCAATTCAAGCCGGGTCAGATCCCCACCCTGTGCAGAAATTTCGGCGGTGAACAAATCGGTTTTTACTACCTCCTTGCCAACTTTTGCCGGGAGCGCTTCCGGGTTAACGGTAGCAGGGAGTACTCCCGTATTGCTGGCAGGAATCGCCGCTGGAGTAGGAACTGGGACAGCGCCAGTACCTGGAGCCGCTATGCCTTGAGTTGCGTTAGCAGGCGGCATTGGCTTGGGTTGCCCCTGCTTCTGCCATGCATCCCAAAGCATAATCAGGGAAAAGGAAAACACCAGAACGAGAATCAGACGTTGGTTGTCCATCGACAGTCTTTCGGTTCAGCACGCCAGAATCGGCAGGCGATTATAAAGAGTTCCTGTTCTTCCAAAACTCTAGGGAATCGGGTCGAAGCCGCCCGGATGCCATGGATGGCAATGTAAAACACGCCGCAACGCAAGCCATAAGCCATGCAATACACCGTACCGCTGCAAGGCTTCCAGCGCATATTCGGAACAATTCGGATAAAAACGGCAACTCCGCCCCAGCAATGGGCTGATGAAATACTGATAACAACGAATCAACCCAACCAACAACGTCTTCATCGTGGCAACCGGATCAACAATTGATCGACATCAGCGCGTAACAAACTGCGCACTTCCCTATCCAATCTGTCACCAGGCGATTTGGACAGGCGCAGGATCAAATCGTAAGATGGCAAGCCATGGCGGGCGTGACGGAATACTTCCCGGGCCAAGCGTTTCAGCAAATTACGTTGCACCGCATGGTGTACGAGTTTTTTAGCTATCACCAAACCAAGCCGAGCACCGGCCGGGAGATTGACAAAAACCGCATCCCTGGAACGGTAGTGCAGATCAAAATGTTTGCCCCGCAACACATGCCGAGCGGCAAACACTAAAGAAAACTCAGCGACTGCATGTAGTCTGTGCTGACTACGAAAGCAAAAATCATTGTCTTTGATGTCAGCAACGCCCACATCCTGATCGGTCACGAACAGTGCGGTCAAACACCCAAGCGACTACGACCCTTGGCGCGACGTGCACGAATTACTGCACGACCACCGCTGGTACGCATGCGCACAAGGAAGCCGTGGGTACGTTTACGTCGCACAACCGAAGGCTGATAAGTGCGTTTCATGGCAATTTTCCTCAAAAAAACAACCTGCAATTACAGCTTTTTAGGCCCATATTGTCAAGTAGTATTTTTCATTTTCCCTGTGGGTAACTTTACACAAAACCGCTAGAATGCCGTGACTGAATGAAGCGATAACGATCTTTCAACGCCCCTAATACAAATATAACACACATAATATCAATTGATTACCTGTTATTTTAGACAGGTTACCGTATCACGATGAGCGAATTTTGGTCTGCCTGTCTGAATCAGTTCGAAAAAGAACTGCCAACGCAGCAATACAACACCTGGATCAAGACCCTGCGTCTTGAAAGTGACGGGGACTGTCTCGGATCGTCTGGCAGTTTAGCACCGACCAGGCTACGCCTGATTGCCCCCAATCGCTTTGTTCTGCAATGGGTGAGGGAGCGTTACCTAGAAAAAATCCAGACACTAAGTCAACAGTTTTTTCCCGAACCAGTGTGTATCAGCCTTGCTTTGGGAGAAAATAATCCGCTAGGCAACACCCCCTCATTGCCAACAAATATTCAACAGACATCTGCCAAAGCAACACCAGCCAGTGCCAATGTTTCAAAATCGCATCCAGATCAGAGTGCTTACGAGAAAACCCGGCTTAATTCCTCCTTCTCTTTTGATACCCTGGTCACTGGTCGTGCCAACGATCTAGCCCGCGCCGCAGCTCAACAAGTAGCGCTTAATCCCGGTACTTCTTACAATCCATTATTCGTTTATGGTGGCGTTGGATTGGGCAAGACTCATTTAATCCATGCGCTAGGCAATGAAGTTTGGAACCATAATCCAGATATGGTGATCCGTTATGTTCATGCCGAGGATTATTTTGCCGACGTAGTCCGCGCCTACCAACAAAAGTCTTTCGATGTTTTCAAACGCTATTACCGTTCACTTGATCTCTTGCTCATCGATGATATTCAGTTCTTCAATAACAAAAACCGAACCCAAGAAGAATTTTTTTACGCTTTCAATGCGCTGGTCGAAGCCAAGAAACAGATTGTCATCACTTCCGATACCTACCCAAAGGATGTCACTGGCTTGGAAGAACGCCTAGTTTCGCGTTTTGACTGGGGTCTGACAGTACAGATCGAACCTCCAGAACCCGAGATGCGCGTAGCCATTCTGAAAAAAAAGGCGGAAACAGCCAAGATTGCGCTTGGTGACGATGTGGCCTTCCTGATTGCAAAAAATCTACGCTCCAACGTACGTGAATTGGAAGGGGCGCTCAACAAAGTGCTTGCCTATGCCCGCTTTCATGGCCGCGAAGTCAGCATAGATGTCGCCAAGGAAGCACTGAAGGATATTTTTGGCGCCACCAACCGGCAACTTACATTGGAATTGATTCAAAAAACCGTCGCTGATTATTACAAACTCAAGGTCTCAGAGATGTATTCAAAAAAGCGTACGCGCGCCATCGCCCGTCCGCGACAAATTGCCATGTGGCTAGCACGCGACCTGACTCATCACAGTTTGCCAGAGATCGGCGAAGCCTTTGGCGGACGTGACCATACCACCGTCCTGCACGCCTGCCGTACAGTCACCGATCTACGCGTTAAGGACGCCATCCTTGGCAACGATTTACATGTTTTAATGCAGACATTAAAAGGCTAATGACATTGCATGACAACTTCTGTAAAAGCTTGGGATAGATTGTGAATAAATACATCTATTCGATCAACTCAAAAAAATACGCACAATTCAACACAAGTAATCAGAAGAGTTTTCCCTAACTTTATACATCTAAAAAGAAGTTGAAAAAAATAAGGTTTATTGGTTTATCCACAGTTTCTCTGTCTATATATTCTTTATTAGGGATTTAAATATGCTCTTATTCAAAGGCCCTCGTAATCAGATTCTTGAGCCACTGCAATCGGTTTGCGGAATAGTTGAAAAGCGACACACCCTTCCCATTCTCTCCAATGTCCTGATGGAAAAAGAGGGGGAAAATCTAACATTGCTGGCAACTGACATTGAAATCCAGATAAAAACCAGGGCCACGACAGTAAGCGGTGAGAAGGTTTCCCTGACCGTCGCTGCACGCAAGCTGCAGGACATTCTGCGAGCACTGCCGGAAGATGCCGAAGTCAACCTGACGCTCGACGAGAAAAGGTTGCAGATCAAGGCAGGGCGCAGTCGTTTCAACCTGCAAACGCTGCCGGCCGAGGACTTTCCCCGCATGGCCCTCAGCGAAGGAAACCAGACGCGCCTGACCTTGACGCAAAAGCAATTTAAGCGCTTGTTGGCGCTGGTGCAGTACGCCATGGCACAGCAAGACATTCGCTACTATCTCAACGGGTTGTTGCTGGTGGTTAAGGGACATGAAATCTGCGTCGTTGCCACCGATGGTCATCGCCTTGCCTATGCCAGTGAAACCTTGGGCGAACAACTGCCGGCGATAGATGTGATATTACCGCGCAAGACGGTGCTCGAACTCTCTCGCCAGCTTTCCGACAATGACGATCCCTTGGAAATTGCACTAACGCCAACCCAGGCAATGTTTCGCTTTGGAGCGATAGAATTTGTCTCAAAATTGATTGACGGTAAATTTCCGGATTATGAACGTGTCATTCCAAAGGGGCATGCTGTTCTGGTCAAGATGTCGCGCCAAGGTTTATTCCAATCGCTGCAACGCGCAAAGATTTTAACCAACGAAAAAACTCCCGGCGTGCGTCTGGTGTTTTCTCCAGGAAGCCTGAAAATAATTGGCAACAATACCGAACGCGAAGAAGCCCAGGAAGAATTAGAGATAGATTTTTCTGGCGACAGTATCGATATTGGCTTCAATGTGAATTATCTGCTGGATGTACTCAACAACATCACGAATGAAGAAATAGAATGCCATCTAGGTGATTCCAACAGCAGCGCACTTTTTCAACTGGCGGACAATCAGAGTTTCAAGTACGTTGTGATGCCAATGCGTATTTGACAGCCACAGCAAGCAAGTTAAACACAATACAGATGGTAATGATGGAGCAACTTGATGACGCAACCGGATAACGGCCAGAACACCGGCCAGCAGGACAGTAATTACGATTCCAGCAGCATTAGAATTCTCAAGGGTCTCGAAGCAGTAAGAAAACGCCCCGGCATGTACATCGGCGACACTTCCGATGGCACCGGCCTGCATCACATGGTGTTCGAAGTCGTCGATAACGCCATTGATGAGGCACTGGCGGGCTGGTGTGATGAAATTGTCATCACCATTCATACCGACAGCTCGATTTCGGTAACCGATAACGGCCGCGGCATTCCCACCGACATCAAGGAGGATGACGAAGAGAAACGTTCCGCTGCGGAAATCGTGATGACCGAGTTGCATGCGGGCGGCAAGTTCGATTCCAATTCCTACAAGGTATCCGGTGGTTTGCATGGCGTTGGCGTATCGGTGGTCAATGCGCTTTCCGAGTGGTTGCGTCTGACCGTCCGCCGCGACGGAAAAAAACATCAAATGGAGTTTCGCGGCGGGGTGCCGGTCGAGCCGCTGAAAGTGATCGGGACAACCGAGAAGCGCGGCACCGAAGTGCATTTCCTCGCCGCACCGGAAACCTTCGGCAACATCGAATTTCACTACGACATCATCGCCAAGCGGCTGCGCGAACTGTCCTTCCTCAACAACGGCGTCAAGATCAAGTTGGTCGATCAACGCAACGCCAAGGAAGAGGATTTCGCTTTCTCCGGCGGCGTGAAGGGTTTTGTCGAGTACATCAACCGCGCAAAAGCCGTGCTGCACGGAAACGTTTTCCATGCCGTCGGCAACAAGGACGGGATGACCGTCGAAGTGGCGATGCAGTGGAACGACTCCTATGCGGAGCAGGTACTTTGCTTCACCAATAATATTCCGCAAAAGGATGGCGGCAGCCACTTGACCGGTTTGCGCGCGGCAATGACTCGGGTCATCAATAAATATATCGAAGAACATGAATTGGCCAAGAAGGCCAAGGTAGAAACCACTGGCGATGACATGCGCGAAGGACTCGCCTGCGTGCTGTCGGTTAAAGTGCCGGAGCCGAAATTCTCCTCGCAGACCAAGGAGAAGCTGGTTTCATCCGAAGTACGTCCGGTGGTGGAGGAAGTTGTTGCGCAAAAGCTGGCTGAATTTTTGCTCGAAAAGCCTGTCGATGCCAAGATCATTACCGGCAAGATTGTCGATGCCGCTAGGGCCAGAGAGGCGGCGCGCAAGGCACGCGAACTGACACGCCGCAAAGGCGTACTGGACAATATCGGACTGCCTGGTAAATTGGCTGATTGCCAGGAAAAGGATCCCGCGCTGTGTGAACTTTATATCGTCGAGGGCGATTCCGCCGGAGGTTCCGCCAAGCAAGGCCGCGATCGAAAGTTCCAGGCCATTCTGCCATTGCGCGGCAAGGTGTTGAACGTCGAAAAGGCGCGCTTCGACAAGCTGATTTCAAGCGAACAGATCGTCACCCTGGTCACTGCGCTCGGCACCAGCATCGGCGCCGAGGATTTCGATATCGCCAAGCTGCGCTACCACCGCATCATCATCATGACCGACGCCGATGTCGATGGCGCCCATATCCGCACCCTGCTGCTGACTTTTTTTTACCGGCAGATGGGCCAACTGGTCGAGCGCGGCCACATCTATATTGCCCAACCGCCGCTATACAAAATCAAGCATGGCAAAAGCGAGCTCTACATCAAGGATGACCACGCGCTCAACCAGCACTTGCTGACCTTGGCGATGGACGGGGCCTCCCTGACGCCAAAGTCTGGCGCCGCGGCTCTGGAAGGAGAAACCTTGGCCGAATTGGCGCGCACATACCTGCTTTCCGAAGCCATCATCAAGCGTGTCGGAGATTTTATCGATGGCGAAGTTTTGCATGCGCTACTTGCCAACGATATCGAACTTGACATCTCCACCAAGGAAAGCGCGTATGCCAGCGCAGCTCGTCTGGCCTCACTGTTGCCAGCGGAAATTCGTATCGTGCCGAACTTTGAAGAGAAAACCGAATGCTGGCAGCTTTCGATTGAGCGCATGCGTCACGGCAATCTGCGCAGCGGCTACATCGACGAGGAGTTCATGCGTTCCGGAGACTATCAGCAGATTCGTCGTACCGCAGGTCTGATTGCCGGTCTGATAGACAAGAACAGCAATGAAGCGGTCATCCGCCGCGGCGAAAAGTCTTTGGCGGTGACAAGTTTCGCGGCAGCCATCCGCTGGTTGCTTGCCGATGTTGAGCGGGGCCTGAGCAAGCAGCGCTACAAGGGTCTGGGCGAAATGAACCCGGAGCAGCTCTGGGAAACAACCATGGATCCCCAAGTGCGTCGCCTCTTGAGGGTGCAGATTGACGATGCCATCACGGCCGATGAAATCTTCACCACGCTCATGGGCGATGACGTCGAACCGCGCCGTGCCTTCATCGAAACAAATGCACTGCAAGCGCGGAATATTGACGTTTAGAGCAACACCCGCTCGATCCCGCCGTTACTGGCCTTGGCAAGGTAGTCGGCCAACCAGTCGGGACCGAGGATAGCCTTGGCCATCTCGACCACGACATACTCCGCGGAAGTGCCGGAGTCGTCGTTGTAGCGCGCCAGACCTTGCAGGCAGGACGGGCAGGCAGTGAGGATTTTCACCGCGCCGCGATAATCGCCGTTTCGTAACGCTGTTGCACCCTTTTCCATCTCTTCCTGTTTCCGAAAGCGCAATTGGGTCGCCACGTCGGGCCGTGATACCGCCAGCGTACCGGATTCGCCGCAGCAGCGGTCGTTGAGTTCGACCGGCTGTCCCATCAGGGTGCTCACCACCTTGAGGGCTGGGTAGGACTTCATCGGCGTGTGGCAGGGATCGTGGTACATATAATGCACAGTTGGCCTACCCCCCGTCCCCCTTCCCAAGGAAGGGGGTGACGGTGGTTCCACCGCGCCAGGCGCGGTGTCCAAGTTGCTGGCTGTTCCCGCCTTGGGGCGGCCCTGCGGCGGGAACCCCACGCCTTCGAGCCTGACGTCCTTCTCCAGCAGATATTCGTGGATGTCGAGCAGGCGGCAGCCGGGAAATATCTTGTCGAACTGGTACTTCAGCAGCTGGTCCATGCAGGTGCCGCAGGAAACGATCACGGTCTTGATGTCGAGGTAGTTCAGGGTGTTGGCGACGCGGTGGAACAGCACCCGGTTGCGCGTGGTGATCGCCTGGCCTTCGTCCTCGTTGCCCGAAGAGGTTTGCGGATAGCCGCAGCACAGGTAGCCTGGCGGCAGCACCGTGATTGCCCCTATTTCGTAGAGCATGGCCTGGGTGGCGAGTCCCACCTGCGAGAACAATCGCTCCGAACCGCAACCAGGAAAATAGAACACCGCGTCCCGATCTTCGTCACTGAGCTCGGTGCTTTTTTGCGGATTGCGGATCACCGGAATCAGGGTATTGTCCTCGATGCCCAGCAAGGCGCGCGAGGTTTTCGACGGCAGCGACGCCGGCAGCGGCTTGGCGATGAAGTGGATGATCTGCGACCGGACGCCGGGCCGGCCCAGCGTCGCCGGCGGCCGCTGCACTGTCTCCTGGGTCAGGCCCAGCGACTTGCCGATGGCATAGCCGAGGCGCTGCATCTTATAACCCAAGCCCACTATGGCGCCGCGCAGCAGCTTGATGCTGGCCGGGTCGGTGGCGTTGAGGAAAGCCATCGACGCCGCCAGGCCGGGGTTGAACTTCTTCTTGCCATGGCGGCGCAGAAAGTTGCGCATGGCGATCGACACATCGCCGAAGTCGATGTCCACCGGGCAGGGAGTCAGGCACTTGTGGCAGACCGTGCAGTGCTCGCCGATGTCGGCGAATTCGTCGAAGTGCATCAGCGAGACGCCGCGCCGGGTTTGCTCCTCGTAGAGGAAGGCCTCGATCAAGAGCGACGTGCCGAGGATCTTGTTGCGCGGGCTGTACTGCAGGTTGGCGCGCGGCACATGGGTCGAGCATACCGGTTTGCACTTGCCGCAGCGCAGGCAATCCTTGACCATGGCCGAGATGGAGCCGATCGCCGACTGCTCCATGATCAGCGATTCGGTGCCGAGCAGTGAGAACGAAGGGGTGTAGGCGTTGGCCAGGTCGGCGCCCGCCATCAGCTTGCCCTTGTTGAAGTGCCCCTGCGGATCGATGCGCTGCTTGTATTCGCGGAACGGACGGATTTCCTCCTCGCGCAGGAATTCCAGCTTGGTGATGCCGATGCCGTGCTCGCCGGAGATCACTCCGCCCAGCTCGCGCGCCAGGCGCATGATGCGCTCGACGGTGCGGTAGGCGGTCTGCAGCATGGCGTAGCGGTCCGAATTGACCGGGATGTTGGTATGCACGTTGCCGTCGCCGGCGTGCATGTGCAGGGCGACGAAGACGCGTCCGCGCAGCACTTCCTGGTGGATCGCCTCGATCTTCGCCAGTACCGGGCGGAAGGCGTTGCCGTCGAAGATGGTTTCGAGCAGCGGCTTGAGCTCGCGCTTCCACGAGATGCGCAGCGAGTAATCCTGCAAACGCTGGAACACCGTGGCCGCCGTTGGCGCGGGCGGCGGCACCGGGTGCCAGCGCTTAGGCTGGGGCTTGGGCGGCGGCACGGGATGCCAGCGGCGCTGCGGCGGCCACGGCGCATCCAGGCTGTCGAGCAGCAACTGCCAGCGGTCGCGCGCCTCATGCACGGCCTCCAGCGCCTGGGTGCGGCGGTCGCCGACGATTTCCTTCTTGTCGAGCGAAGCATCTTCGAGATGCAGCGGCCAGTTGTTGATCGGGCCGTCGAGGAATTCGGCCAGCGCGTGGCATAGCTCAATCTTGTTGGCCAGCGACAATTCGATGTTGATGCGCTCGATGCCGTCGCAATAGTCGCCCATGCGCGGCAGGGGGATCACCACGTCCTCGTTGATCTTGAAGGCGTTGGTGTGGCGCGAGATGGCAGCGGTGCGGCCGCGGTCGAGCCAGAATTTCTTGCGCGCCTCTTTGGAGACGGCGATGAAGCCCTCGCCCGAGCGCAGGCTGGCGATGCGCACCACTTCCGAGGCGGCGCGCATCACGGCGGTTTCGTCGTTGCCGACGATGTCGCCGATCAGCACCATCTTGGGCCGGCCTTTTCTTCCCCGGGCCTTGGTGGTGTAGCCGACGGCGCGCACATAGCGCTCGTCGAGGTGTTCCAGGCCGGCCAGCAGCACGCCGGCACGCGCGCCCACCCCGCCGGGCTTGAAATAGTCGGTGATCTCGACGATCGAAGGCACGGCCTCGTGCACCTGGCCGAAGAATTCCAGGCAGATGGTACGCACTACGGGCGGCATGCGATGCAGGATCCACAACGCCGAGGTGATGATGCCGTCGCAGCCCTCCTTCTGCACGCCGGGCAGGCCGGAGAGGAACTTGTCGGTGACATCCTTGCCGAGACCGGCCTTGCGGAAAGTCTTGCCCGGAATGGAGAGGAATTCCTCGCCTAATTGGTTGCTGGCGTCGTCGGTGCGCTTGAGGCGGAAGGTGGCGGTTTCCTGGTCGTGGATCTTGCCGAGGTTGTGGCCGATGCGCTCGACTTCCAGCCAGTTGCCGTCGGGCATGACCATTTTCCACGAAGCCAGGTTGTCGAGCGCGGTGCCCCACAGCACGGCCTTCTTGCCGCCGGCGTTCATGGCGATGTTGCCGCCGATGCAGGAGGCATCGGCCGAGGTCGGGTCGCAGGCGAACACCAGCCCGGCGTTCTCCGCGGCCTCCATCGCCCGCCGCGTCACCACGCCGGCGCCGGTGCGCAGCGTCGCATACGCCTGGGCGACTCCCGGCAGCGTGGCCTGGGCGACTTCGCCCAAGTCGTGCAGCTTTTCGGTATTGATGACAGCGGAATAGGGCGTGAGCGGCACCGCGCCGCCGGTGTACCCGGTGCCGCCGCCGCGCGGGATGATGGTCAGGCCGAGCTCGATGCAGCCGCGCACCAGCGGCGCGACTTCCGCTTCCGTATCCGGTGTCAGCACCACGAACGGATATTCGATGCGCCAGTCGGTGGCGTCGGTGACGTGCGCAACGCGCGTCAGGCCGTCGAAGCCGATGTTGTCGCGGCGCGTATGCCTGAGCAGCACGCGCAGCACCTCGCGGCGCTTCTCGCGGGTGTCGGCGAACCACTCCTCGAAGCGCTGCACCGCTTGCTCCGCCGCCGCCAGCAGTTGCGCCACGGCCGGATTGCCGCTGCGCCGCTTGTCGATTTCGCGCAGCCGGTGGCGCAAGGCCCCGATCAGCGCCGCGCGCCGCTTCGGGTTGGCGAGCAGGTCGTCTTCGAGATAGGGGTTGCGCTGCACCACCCAGATGTCGCCAAGTACCTCGTAGAGCATGCGCGCCGAGCGGCCGGTGACGCGCTCGCCGCGCAAGGCGTCGAGCACCTTCCAGGCTTCCGCGCCGAGCAGGCGGATGACGATCTCGCGGTCGGAGAACGAAGTGTAGTTGTAGGGGATTTCGCGCAGGCGGACGGACATGGGCAATGGCTCTAAGCTTGAATGTGAGCTATTTTAGGTGATCGCCGCAACACGTGCTGGAAGGAAGGCATTAAACTCCGTCGTCATGTCCGTTCCCTCCGCTGACGCGGCCACAGAAACCTTCATCGCCCGCTGGCAGCATGCCGACGGCAGCGAGCTCGCCAACGCGCAGACCTTCGTGCGCGAACTGTGCGAGTTGCTCGGCGTGCCGGTGCCCGATCCGGCGCGCGCCGACACCGCCGACAACGCCTATGTCTTCGAGCGCCGCATCGTTTTCCGTCACGGCGACGGCGGCAGTTCGGAAGGCCGCATTGACTGCTACCGGCGCCGCGCTTTCGTGCTGGAGGCGAAGAAGCTCAGGAGCGGCGGCGCGCGCAGCTTCGACGACGCCCTGATGCGCGCCCGCGCCCAGGCCGAGGGCTATGCCCGCGCCCTTCCCGCCGACGAGGGCCGGCCGCCTTTCCTGGTGGTCGTCGATGTCGGCAACGTCATCGAGTTGTACGCCGAGTTCACGCGCAGCGGCGCCACTTACACGCCCTACCCCGATCCGCGCAGCCACCGCATCGCCTTGGCCGACCTGGCCCGCCAGGAGATCCGCGAACGCCTGCGCCTGCTCTGGCTGGAGCCCTTGGCGCTCGACCCGGCCAGAAAAACCGCACGCGTCACCCGCGAGATCGCCGCC
Organism: Sterolibacterium sp.; assembly: GCA_028713555.1. Classification (GTDB taxonomy): domain Bacteria; phylum Pseudomonadota; class Gammaproteobacteria; order Burkholderiales; family Rhodocyclaceae; genus JACRAR01. The sequence goes on from JAQTOA010000002.1 coordinate 249,489, forward strand.
CATCTGGCCGAGGTGGCGAAGTCGCTGGAAGTTGCCGGCCACGCGCCTGAAGCCGTCGCCGGTTTCCTCACGCGCTGTTTGTTCTCGATGTTCGCCGAGGACGTGGCGCTGATTCCCAAGGGCTCGTTCACCGAGTTGCTGCTGAGCCTCAAGGACGACCCCGGCCAGTTCGTGCCCCTGATCGGAGCGCTGTGGCAGGAGATGGATCGCGGCGGTTTCTCGGTGGTGCTGCGTCGCGTGTTGCCGCGGTTCAACGGCAAGCTGTTCAAGAATCCCGCTGTCATTCCTTTGACGCGCGAGCAGATCGCCCTGCTGATCGAAGCCGCCAAGGCCGACTGGACCCTGGTCGAGCCGGCCATCTTCGGCACCCTGCTGGAGCGCGCCCTCGACCCTGCCGAGCGTCATGCGCTGGGCGCCCACTACACGCCGCGCGCCTATGTCGAGCGTCTGGTCCTGCCGACCGTCATGGAGCCGCTGCGCCAGAGCTGGGAGTTCGTCCAGGCCGCCGCCCTGCTGCTGGTCAATGAAGGCAAGCACAAGGAGGCCATCGCCGAAATCCGCGCCTTCCACCGCCGTCTGTGCGAGCTGCGCGTGCTCGACCCGGCCTGCGGCAGCGGCAACTTCTTGTATGTCACGCTGGAACACATGAAGCGCCTCGAAGGCGAAGTGCTGAACCAGCTCCACGAATTCGGCCATGGCCAGGCGCAACTGGAAACCGAGGGCTTCGCCGTCGACCCGCACCAGTTCCTCGGCCTGGAGATCAACCCGCGCGCCGCCGCGATTGCCGAACTGGTGTTGTGGATCGGCTACCTGCAATGGCACTTTCGCACGCGCGGCGCCGGCCTGCCGCCGCAGCCGGTGCTGCGCGACTTCAGGAACATCGAATGCCGCGACGCGGTGCTGGCCTACGACAAGGTGGAGTTCGTCACCGACGCCAAAGGCATCCCGGTCTCGCGCTGGAACGGCAAGACCATGAAAGTGCATCCCGTCACCGGCGAACAGGTGCCCGACGAAACGGCGCAAGTGCCGTTGGAACGCTACGTCAATCCGCGCTGCGCCGAATGGCCGGCGGCGGATGTGGTGGTGGGGAATCCGCCTTTCATCGGCGCTTCCACCATGCGTGCGGCTTTGGGCGACGGCTATGTCGATGCGCTGCGCGGCGTTTGGCGGGAGGTGCCTGATTCGGTGGATTTCGTCATGTTCTGGTGGCATCATGCCGCGCAACTTGTTGCTACGGGTCGGTTGTCGCGCTTTGGCTTCATCACAACGAATTCGCTACGGCAGACTTTCAACCGGAGGGTGCTGACCGCTGCTCTGGAGCGCGGGGCGGCGGGGGACTCGCTGCTCCCTTCACGCGCGTCCGCTAAGGCGGTCGCATCGACTCCCCCGCCGCCCCGTTTGCATTTGGCATTTGCGATTGCCGATCACCCCTGGGTCGATAGCGCGGATGGGGCGGCGGTTCGGATTGCGATGACCGTTGCTACGCTGGGTGTGGGTGAGGGCCGGTCGCTGACGGTGACGGCGGAGCGCGAGGGCAAGGGCGAAGGGCTGGATGTGGAACTGACCGAGCGCACTGGAACGATACACGCTGATCTGACTATCGGCGCCAATGTCGCAGCAGTGTTGCCGTTGCGGGCGAACGGCGAACTTACGTCTCGTGGACTCATGTTGTTCGGCGCTGGCTTTATCGTAACGCCAGAAGAAGCGGCACGCCTAGACGCAGATGCACCGATCAGACCCTACCGCAACGGTCGTGACCTTACCGACCGACCACGCGGTGTCAAACTGATCGATCTATTCGGTCTCAGCGCAGAGGAACTACGCGCTCGTTATCCGGCCACTTTCCAATGGGTACTGGAGCGCGTGAAGCCGGAACGTGACCACAATCGCGACAAATCAATCAGCGAGAACTGGTGGCTTCACGGCCGCCCGCGCCCTGAGCTGCGCAAGTATCTCGCCGGCCTGCCGCGCTACATCGCCACCGTGGAAACCGCCAAGCACCGCGTCTTCCAGTTCCTCGACGCCAGCATCGCGCCGGACAACATGTTGATTGCCATCGCCCTGCATGACGGCTACACATTGGGCGTTCTCTCCAGCCGCGTGCATGTGACTTGGGCGCTGGCAACCGGCGGTCGTCTTGGTGTGGGCAACGATCCGCGCTACAACAAGTCGCGCTGCTTCGAAACCTTCCCCTTCCCAGTTGCCACGCCTGCGCAACAAACCCGTATCGGCGACCTCGCCGAACAGCTCGATGCCCACCGCAAGCGCGTGCTGGCGGAATATGCCGAACTCACGCTGACCGGCCTCTACAACGTGCTGGAGAAGCTGCGTCACGGTGAATCGCTGATGGCCAAGGACAAGCTCATCCACGAGCACGGCCTGGTGGCGGTGATGCACTCGCTGCACGACGAACTCGATGCCGCCGTACTCGACGCCTACGGCTGGAACGACCTCATTGGCCACCGCGCCGACGACGCGACCCTCCTCGAACGCCTCGTCGCCCTCAACGCCGAACGCGCCGCCGAGGAAGCGCAAGGCACGATCCGTTGGCTGCGCCCCGAATTCCAGAATCCCCAGCCGGCACAGCAGATCATGGCGGGGATGGAGGTTTCCCGGCCGACGATTTGTGATAGCCATGAGGAGGCCGGGAAACCTCCATCCCCGCCCGCTCCGTCTCCACAGTCACAGCAATGGCCGCAAACCTTGCCAGAACAAGTCGCCGCCGTCGCCCGCATGCTATCCATCGCAGCAACGCCGCAAACGCTCGAAGACTTAGCCGCCAACTTCAAGGGCAAAGGCCCATGGAAGAAACGCCTGCCGCAACTCCTCGACACGCTGGTCGTCCTCGGCAAGGCCAGAGTGCTGGAAGACGGCCGCTGGATGGGGTAATGTATCGAACTGATTCAGGAGGTAGCGTCATGAAGACCAACGAACTGATCGATGAGGCCGCCTCGCTGCCGCTGGAAGAGCGGGCGAAGGTGGTCGATTCGCTGTTGCAGACATTCAATCGCCCCGACGAAACCCAAGCTGCGGCATGGCTTGACCTTGCGCAGCGGCGGCTTGCAGAGTTGCGCTCGGGCCAGGTCAAGGCTGTTCCCGGCGAGGAAGTGTTCGCGCGCATTCGCCATCGTTACGGCGCATGAGTTTTTCGTTCCACCCCGAGGCGGCAGAGGAGTTCGATGCCGCCGTCGACTGGTACGAGGAACGCAGTGCTGGTTTGGGTTTGGACTTTGCGGCCGAAATTCGCCAAGCCATTTTGCGCGCGGAATCGCTGCCTCTCGCCTGGACCCGACTTGAGGGCGATATCCGTCGCGTTCTGGTCCACCGTTTCCCCTACGGCATCCTTTACGCTCGCCGACGGCGATCATCTGTATATCGTTGCCGTCATGCACCTGAGTCGGGAGCCGGGTTACTGGTGGCACCGGGCGTAGTTTAAGTAGAGATGGGCCAGGCACAGCTTACGCTCAAGCTCTGTCACTACCGCTTCTTGTAATATGTCGAATCGACGTTCCCTGCTTCGCAATCTTTTCCATCTCGCCTGGCCGGTGCTGATCGCCCAGTTGGCGGTGACGGCCAACGGTGTCATCGACACCGTCATGGCCGGGCGGCTTTCGCCGGTCGACCTGGCTGCCGTCGGCATCGGCGCTTCGATCTATGTGACGGTCTTCATCACCGCCATGGGCGTGTTGCTGGCGCTCACGCCTTGTGTCGCCCACCTTTATGGCGGTCGCCAGTATGCCGACATTGGCGAAGAGGTGCGCCAGTCGGTGTGGCTGTCGCTGCTGCTGAGCGTTTTCGTGATCGTCCTGTTGCGCAATCCCGATCCTTTCCTGGCGCTGTCGCGCCTGACGCCGGAGGTGGAACTCAAGGTGCGCGCCTATCTCGACGCCATTTCGTGGAGCGCCGTGCCATCCCAGTTGTTCCGCGTTTTCTACGGGTTTTCCAACGGCATCAGCAAGCCGCGCCCGATCATGATCTTCAACCTGATCGGCGTTACGCTCAAGGTGCCTTTGAATCTGCTGTTCATCTACGGATACTTTGGCGTGCCGGCGCTGGGCGGGCCGGGCTGCGCGGTGTCCACCGCCATCATCGGCTGGCTGACCTGCCTGATGGCCTGGGTCTGGTGCGCACGTGCCGAGGAGTACCGGCCGTACCGCATCTTCGCCGATTTCAGCGGTCCGAAGTGGGCAAAACTGGTGGAGTTGCTTAAACTCGGCCTGCCGATCGGCGCCACCTTCCTCGTCGATGTCACCGGCTTTACCTTCATGGCCTTGTTCATCGCCCGACTTGGTCCGGCTACCTCGGGCGCCCACCAGGTCGCTTCCAATCTGGCGGCGCTGGCTTTCATGCTGCCGGTATCGCTGGGCAATGCCGCCAGCGTCCTGGTCGGTCAGGCGTTGGGCGCCGGCGATGGGCGGGGTGCGCGGCGTGCCGGCCTGGCGGGCATTGGTATCGGTCTGGGGTCCGGTGCTCTGGTCAGTCTTTCCTTATGGTTCGGTGCCGCCGCCATCGCCGGCTTCTACACCAACCATGCCGAGGTGCGGGAGGCGGCAACGCTGTTGATCGGCTATGTCGCCGTGTATCACCTGTTCGATTCCTTGCAGGGCGTGGGGTTGAGCATCTTGCGCGGCTACAAGAAAACCACCGTGCCGATGGCGATATATGCTGTGGCGCTATGGGGCGTCGGCCTCGGCGGCGGTTATCTGCTCGGCCTGACCGACACCTTCGGCCCGCCCCGCGGCGCGGCGGGCTTCTGGTTTGCCGCGATCCTCAGCCTGGCGCTGGCGGGCGGGCTGGTGACGGCGTATTTCCTCAAAGTGTCGTGGGTGCGCACGCGATGACGACCCCAAACTCGCCTGTCCGTACTATGATTAAGCCAATTGAAGGACAGCCATGCAGGATGCTGCGGCTATCGATTGCGCAGCTCTCGTGAAGTGCAACGCCTTGCTTCTGGTGCCCGCAGTTGTTTCTGGGGTACCTGCCTTGGCGGGATTCGGTGTAGTGGTGACCAAAAGGTTCTGAAATGATTGCGCTAGACTCACAGTTGCATTTGCCACGGTGCCCGCATTGCAACGACGAGCCCCCAAACCTGACCGAAGTGGCGCGCCTGGAGACCAAGGATCACTCCGGCCAGATTCATCGCAAGTGGAAAATCTACAAATGCGCAAACTGCGGGGGTCTGGTCACTGCCTGGGCGCCGGACTGGGATCAGCAAGCGGTTCAGATATTTCCTGACGCAGAATCCCCGGATGATTCGATTCCCGCGCGTCCTCGCGCCTATCTGTTTCAAGCCGCCGAATCTCTGCATTCGCCGGCCGGTTCGGTGATGCTGGCGGCAAGCGCCGTCGACGCCATGCTGCGACTCAAGGGGTACAAGGAGGGCAGCCTGTACAGCCGCATCGAGCAAGCCAAGAAGGACCATTTGATTACCGCGGAAATGGAGCAGTGGGCGCACGAGGTCAGGCTGGATGTCAATGATCAACGCCATGCCGATGGCAATTTTCCATTGCCCAGCGTCGAGGATGCGAAGCGCTGCATCAACCTCGCGGAGGTCTATGCGAAAATCATGTTTTGTCTGCCGGCAAAAGTCCAGAGCGGCATCAAGGAGGCGGGTGGCTGATCCCCATGCTGGATTTTGTGCCCAGCGAATGATGCGGGCGATTTGGTCTGAATGGCTTGTTCTTAGGTGAATGCCGCCGCCCGCACCGGTTCGCGTTTGCCTTTGGCCGCAACATCGCGAAACTGCATGGGTGTGAGGCCGGCAGCGCCGCAAGCGGCGATGGAAACCAGCAATTCGCCGGGAGCCGCGGCGTCGCACAGGCGTTGTGCGGTGTTCACCGTGTCGCCGATGAAGTCGTAGGCCTTGGCGCCCTCTCCGCCGAGGATGCCTTCGACGACCTGGCCGCAATGCACGCCTGCTCCGGCGTCCAGATTCGATGCGGCCAGCAGCGGGCGCGTCCCGGCCAGCATGCGCCGGCCGGCCTGCACGGCTTGCGGCGCATCGGCAAACACCGCCATGACTTCATCCGCCGTGTATTTGAGCTTGATCGGATGAGTTTCCCCCAGCGCCTCTTCCGCTGTCCGGTAGTATTCATTGAGCATGCCGACGACCGCCTCGGGCGTTTGCTGTTCGCTCCAGGCCGTGAAGCCGCGAATGTCGATGAACAGCACGGCGCGTTCCACGCGCTGCAGCAGCAGTGTCCGCTCGTCGGCAATGGCCCGGTCAAGAATTCCCCGTCCCAGCGACCACTCCGAATATTGGCGCAGGCGCAGCGTCAACGAGCGTACCGTAGCCAGCGAGCGACGCAGATTGATGTCGGCGAAACCCAGCAGCACGCCGAGCAGCAACAATACGATGCAGAGAAAAACGTGGGCGCGGTCGTTGAGGAAGACATCGAGAGAAAACATGGCGTTCTTCGAGCGCGCCTCGAACAGCGCATACATCACCAGGGGGATCGCCGAACGCAGCACGTTCTCGGCCAGCACCAGCGGCGCCGTCACCCGGCTGCGCTGTCCCTGCGCCCACTGCAACAAGGCGAAGCCGAGCGCGAAACCCCAATAGGCCTGATGATGCCACTGGCGAAAGAAATCCAGGCCTTCCAGCCCCGCCTCGACCAGCGAATACAGCAGCGGTCCGGCGAGATTAGCAAGGAAGGGGCGAAACCGGCGGCGCGCTGCGGGCAATTCCATCATCACGGCCTGGAACACGCCGGCCGCGAGCAGCAGGTAGGGGTCCGGCTCGGCGAAGTAACCGGGTTTTGCCAACAAGGCTTCAAGGATCAGCATCACCAGCGGCACATGGCCGCTGTGGGTAAAAAAGTTGCGTGCGGCACGGGTGGCCAGAGATTCGGCAGGGAGGGTTGCAGAATTCATTCGATTAGTATGGCGGAATTCGACGCGGAGCGGAAATTTGCCCAAAAGATGTCAGAGTCAAAACGCATGTCCTTGAAAGAAGGTAAAATCCGCCCCCTTGTTGGCCGATCACCGGCCACGTCTCACTACGGAATCCCTACGTGCTCGTCGCATCCAACCTCACTATCCAGTTCGGTGCCAAGCCGCTGTTCGAGAATATCTCGATCAAGTTTGGCGAAGGCAACCGCTACGGCCTGATCGGCGCCAATGGCTCAGGCAAGACCACCCTGATGAAAATCCTGGCCGGCATCCTTGAACCGTCCGGCGGCAATGTGGCCCTCGACACGCAAGAGCGTATGTCCTTTCTCAAGCAGGACCAATTTAGCCACGAAGAGCAGCGCGTGCTCGATGTCGTGCTGATGGGTCACGAGCAGATGTGGGCCTGCATGCAGGAGAAGGACGCGATTTACGCCAACCCTGAGGCGAGCGAGGCGGATTTCATGCATGCCGCCGAGCTGGAAACGAAATTTGCCGAGTATGGCGGCTACACGGCGGAGTCGCGCGCCGGCGAGCTGCTGCACGGTGCCGGAATTCCGACCGAGCAGCACTTTGGCCCGATGAGCGCCGTGGCGCCGGGCTGGAAGTTGCGCGTGTTGCTGGCGCAGGCGCTGTTCTCCGACCCGGACATCCTGTTGCTCGACGAGCCGACCAACAACCTCGACATCAACACCATCCGCTGGCTGGAGGATGTGCTCAACCAGCGCAACAGCACCATGATCATCATCTCCCACGATCGCCATTTCCTGAACCAGGTGTGCACCCACATGGCGGACTTGGACTACGGCACGCTCAAGGTCTATCCGGGCAATTACGACGACTACATGGAAGCCTCGACCCAGGCGCGGGCGCGTCAGGTCGCGGCCAACGCCAAGGCCAAGGACAAGGTCATCGAATTGCAGGAGTTCGTGCGCCGCTTCTCGGCCAACAAGTCGAAGGCACGCCAGGCCACTTCGCGCGCCAAGCAGATCGAAAAAATCAAGGTCGAGGACATCAAGCCGTCGAGCCGCCAGTATCCGTGGATACGCTTCGAGGTGGACGACAAGGAGAGGCTCCACCGGCATGCCGTGGAGATCGAAAACCTGCGTCACGGTTACGACCGCACGTTGTTCCAGGATTTCAGCACTTTCATCGAGGCCGGCGAGAAAGTCGCCATTATCGGCGAGAACGGCGTCGGCAAGACTACCCTGCTGCGCTGTCTGGCCGGCGAGACACTGGGCGGGTTGACGCCCCAGGGCGGCACGGTTAAATGGGTGGAAAAAGCCCGCCTCGGCTACTTTGCCCAGGATCACAGCGACGATTTCACCAAGGACGAAACGCTGGTCGACTGGGTGCAGCACTGGGCGCGCGAAGGCGAGGACGAGCAGATCGTGCGCAGCACGCTCGGCCGCCTGCTGTTCTCCGGCGACGACGGCAAGAAGTCGGTGAAGGTGATTTCCGGCGGCGAACAAGGCCGCATGCTATTCGGTAAACTGATCCTGATGAAGCCCAACGTGCTGCTGATGGACGAGCCGACCAACCACCTCGACATGGAATCGATCGAGTCGCTCAATACCGCCCTCGACAAATATACCGGTACGCTGGTGTTCGTTTCGCACGACCGCGAGTTCGTCTCCTCCATCGCCACGCGCATCCTGGAAATCAAGGACGGCGCGATCATCGACTACCGCGGCAACTACGAGGAATACCTCGCTACGTACGTGTTACCGCGTGATGACGCGTAAGTACGAATAATACTTGCATGGACAGTTAAGTGTGATATTATGGCTGTGTGGACATACCATCCAAAAGGTGGTGGTGTCGAGTAGCCCAGTCAATATCATTGACGAGTAGCGGTGGCGCGCCGCGCCGCCCCCCACACGTCAGGTCAATGCAGGAGCGTAGGGTTGGCGAAGGTCAGTTCAAAGGAGTTGGAGCGACTTCAAGGCATGGATGCCAAGGCGGTCTTACTGCGGCTGACCGGCTACGCAAAGCCAGACCCTAGTTTCAGGCCAATCCGTAGTAAGCACACGACCCGCTGGCACGTCCGGGTCAATTCATCGGAATTCGAGCTTCTGGTATGCGGCCCCAAATTCTACGACACCCGCCAGAAGCGTGGCGGCGGTGGCGCGATCGATCTTGTGATGCATCTTTACCGGATCGAATTTCAGAAGGCCGTAGAGATACTGAGAGGGGTGCTATGAACTCGTGCGCCAAACGGTCGATTGTTGGACAGATGGCCGCAACATCACTTTACAGGATCGCAATATGAAGCGTGCAAAAAAGAGGTTGCCGCCAATGTTGCCACAACCGGTGAGACGCAAGCCCAAATATAAGCTGGCTGACCTGTTGGCGCAGTGTGATCCAAACGCGCCTATGCCTGAAGATTTGGTGGCATGGGACAGGATGCCGTCCCTTGGCACAGAGTGGCCACTTGATACAGCGGCGCTAGAGGATTGCCAGCACGACTGGCAACGGGATGGCCAGACAATGATGGCAGTGCGATGGACTTGCTCTAAGTGTGGGGAAAGTTATCTTGCTGGTTGATGCGATTCAAGAGGTTAGAGATTTAAGGTCACAATATGTGATCTTAATGGCCGGGCGGGCGCCGCATCAGTGCAGGTGGCGGCATGGGGGCGTAGCGCTTGCGCACAAAGCACTCAGAAAGGGTGATTCTTTCTTTGTCAAGGTCGCAAGAGAACCCCAAGGCGAGGCGGCGAACTGATGGCCCACCTCGAATACATCCGCTACGAGCCGCATCGGGCGATGATCGAGTATCGATCCGTCCAGTGGGTGCGTGAAGTGTCCGTGCGCTCCATCGAGCGCTTGCCCCAAATCTTCTGGAATGACGGGCAGCCTTGGAGCGAGGCCAATCTATGGGCGCTGGAGATGGGTCGCAACCGCGACGTGAAGATTAAGACCACCACCAGCCTCATGGAGCATCTGCACAAGTACGCCAACTGGCTTGAACGCGAGCCGATCGATTGGCGTCACTTCCCCAAGAATAAAGCCGATCGTGTCCTGGTGCGCTACCGGGGCGAACTGGTGGATAGCCGCGACCGTGGAGAACTCTGCCCATCGACCACGACGGCACGGATGCGTGCCGTGATCCGCTTTTATCGCTACTGCGCCGGGCACAACTTCATCAGCCGCGATGCCCCCAAATGGCAGGACAAGGTAGCGGTGCTGCGCTATTTCGACACCGTTGGTTTCGAACGCACCCTGCTGCGGATCACGACGGACATCTCCATCCCGAATCGCGCCCGGCCCGGCGTACGACTTGAGGATGGACTGCTGCCGCTAACCTCCGAACACATGATGGAGTTGCTGAGTTTCAGCAGAGCGGAGGCCAGCCAGGAACTTCATCTGATGCTGACCACCGGCTCCTTCACCGGGGCACGGCTCGGCACCATCACGACCGTGCGTGTTTCTGCGCTTGAACAGGCCATGCGCGACCCAAAGGTTCCGGGCATGTGGATCGTACCGATAGGGCCGGGAACTGGAATTGCAACCAAGTTCGACGTGTCCGGCGACCTCATACTGCCCGATCCGCTGATGAAGCAACTGAGGGATTACGCCAGCTCGCGACGGCATATCGACAGGATGATCAAGGCCAGCAAGGAAGACAAGTCGCTGCTGTTCCTGACCCGGCACGGCAAGCCGTACAAGCCAACTGCCGTGGACCGGGAAATGGTTGAACTACGCCGGCATGGGAGGGCCGCCGGATTGAAGTTCCTGCAGAAGTTCAAGTTTCATCAGACGCGAGCCACCTACGGCACATGGCTCATGTCGATCTGCCTGAAGGTCTCCTCCGTTAAGGCATCAATTGAATTCGTGAAGCGTTCAATGCACCACAAGAACGAAGCAACGACGTTCGGCTACATCACATTCATCGAGCACACCCAGGCCAAGATCGATGTCGCGAACGCGTTTACAGAAGCGTTCCTCGGCATCAAGAACCGCTTGACAGAGGCAGCCAATGCGTGACCTGAACATCCCCGATCTAACCTTCCCGATAGTGACCTATGGAAGGATGGAGACGCCTTGGGATCTTCGCACACTGCTTTACATGGGGGGCGCGAAGACATCTCCGAGGACCGTCTTCAACCAGATCGCAGCGGGCGAACTCGGCCGGCCCATCGTCGAGCGCATCGATTTGGCATTGCGGTTGCACGAAGCCATAAATGCCAACCTGGTGGGTGGAGGCTCAAAGAGGACGGCTTCCTCGATTCTTAAGCCTCTGAGGTGCTTCTTTGGATGGGCCGACGCGGGCGGACATCCCTTGTCGCTCGAAACGGTCGAGGCAAAATATCGCTACTGGTGCGACTTCCTGCTGCACCGGGTGAGGCTGCGCGAGATCAAGGAAAATACCGCTTACAGCATGGCCGTTGCGGTATCGAGCGTTCTTGGCGACGCACTGGATCGCGCGCAGTCCCTGATCTTGACGACCCGCCTCCGTAGTCCAAAGCCGGGATCGCGCGCAGTTGGCATTGCCGCTGACAAGCAGAATCTTGCCGACACATTCGCGTTCGGTCATCTCTGCCTTGACGTCATCGAGAGCACGCCAGTCGAGGCCATTTGGGGGCGTTTGCCGCTACGGATCCGGATCCGGTCCGGTAGGGTATTGGAGCAGTGGTCATACCTGATTCCCCCCGAAAATTTGGCCGCGCTCAAACCGGGATACAAGAACAAATCGCATTTCGAAAGAGCATTACGAAAACGCGCCGCATGGGAGGCCGACCGGACCCTGCGTACGCGCTTTCCGCTAGTCAACCTGCGACTCGAAGCCGAGTTGCTGGTGTTCATGGCCCAGACCGGGAAGAATCTGGCACAGGCGCATCAATTGAGAAAAACCCAGTTCAGTTACAAGAGCACCATCGATGGCTATGAGGTGCGCGACTACAAGCAGCGCAGGCAAGGCGAGGTCCTGTTCGAAATTTTTGCTGAATACAGGACCCATTTCGACCGCTACCTCGCATGGCGCGATCAGGTGTTCGCCGGCGAGCCGACCGACCGCGTGTTCCCGTTTGTACGGCAGAAGGGGGCCGCCGAATCAACGGCTCCAGATTTCGATCAACTCAGGCGCAGAATCTGCACATCCTCCGGCATTCCCTTCGTTGGCCCGCAAAAACTCCGCAAGACCCGTGTGAACTGGCTGTTGCGCCAGTCCTGCGACCCCGATCAGACGGCCGAGATGGACCAGCACACTAAGCAAACGCTGCTGCGCATCTATGACCAGCCGAGCCTGCAACGTGCCCAAGTGGAAATTATCCAATTCTGGAGAAAATGTGATCCGAGGCTTGGGGGTGATCCGCTGCCTTGCCCAGCTCCGGGGGTCTGCGACGGCGTACCCAAGGCGATTCCCGATCTCCCAGTGGAGGCTTCAAAGCCGGATTGCACCCACCCTGCGGGGTGCCTCTTCTGCGACCACCACAGAGATATCGACAGCGAGGACTATGTGTGGTCGGCTGCCAGCATGCGGCACCTCAATACCCTCATCCTGGCAGGCTTCCGACCCGTAAAGAAGGGGAAGGCCGACGCGGCACGCCACGTCGAACTCGCCATCGAGGTGCTGACGGCGAAGCTAAAGTGGTTCCGGGAGTCGAACCACAAGCGCAAGCATTGGGTCGAGGAAGCGATGGAACGGATCGAGGAAAGCGCCTTTCATCCCCATTGGCGCCACCTGATTGAGAGCGCGGAAGGAGTCTGACATGCACGTTAGCCTGGATCAGTTTGGATTGGCGATTGAAACGCCGCTGGCGGTACCGACGTCGCGCTGCTACCGTCCTCCCAGCTGGCCTCCTCCTCGGGGTTGGGTTTGCATAGAGGATCAATATGGCAATGAAGTTGCAAAGTGGGAAGATCACATTTGGCCCTTTTATCCTTGGACCGGAAATAATGACTCGTCGATCAATTTCGGCGACGGCCCGCAACTCAACTCCAGATCACACCAAATCGATCCGGCCAATGCCGACATTCTCCGGGAACTGGTGGGGTGGCGACTCTGGGGGCCACGCGGAGCGAAAAATATTTCCTCGCTCCTGACTGGCTTCGTTGAGCCCATCAGGAAAGTCATCGCCCTGTGTAGCCAACACAAAATCCTCGTCTCCAACCTGTCCCGTTATCCGGCACTGATTGAAGAGGTCGCCCGATCAATGGCTCCGAGCTCTTTTGCAAAGGTGGTTGCGGAACTGGATCGGCTAAGGGATGCGCGTGAGTTTCTCGGGTTCGAACTCCTCGATCAAGCGGGTATCCAGCGTCTGAAGGCCGCCCAGCCCGATCATAACCCCGGGCAAACCGAATACATCCCGTCGAGGATCTGGACCTGTTTCGTCATGCGTCTGAAGGAGTGCCTGGACGACTACCTGGCGCACCAGCAGCAGATCGAAGCGTGCTTCGCTTTCTGTGTGGACGCGTATGAAAAGAACGGCGTCAAGGAAGACCGGATGGGCAAGAAGCAAAGCAAGCGTATCCCCTTTCAAAACCCAACAGGACGTTTGACCGGCAAGCGCTCCGGTATCGCCTATCTTGGTCCATTCGGGGATACGGCGCAGCGGTTCGGGATCAGGGACGCTCTGGAGCGGTGGGTTGGTAGACTGGAGGGTGGTCGCGGCATTGCAGCGTTTAGCAAATATTTGTCCCTGATCCAATACGCGGGCTTGGCCGATGTGTTGAGCTTCACCTTGATGCGGGTCGCGGAAGGCGTCAGTATTCGCAAGAATTGCCTCGTTTGGCATGACGACGCGGTGTACGGCCTAATCCCCCTGATTCAGGCTGAGACGACCAAGACCGACCCGGACGAGAACGCCCTGTGGATCACCAGCCCGAGTGTCGAGCCGGCGATCCGCGCTTTGAACTCCGTGGCGAGAATGAGGCTTTCTTGCGTGGGGGAATGGACGGATGCCGGCAATCATTATCTAATCAACGATCCCGTTGAGCCCTGGTCCAGGCCGAAGAAAGCCGAAATGGGACTACGTCCAAGGGCTAGAGACTTAAACGAGGTCGTCTCCAAGTTGTTTCCGGGACCGTTCGACCTCCAACAATTAACCATCACAGAAGAAGATCTCAAGATTGCCCGCGCCGTTAGCCCGACGCTGAATCGGGATCTGTTTCAGGTCGGCACGCCTTGGCGCTTGGCTTGGCACCAGCTCCGCCGCACAGGGGCAGTCAACATGTTTGCCTCCGGTGACATCAGCGATTCCTCGATGCAGCTTCAGATGAAGCACCTGACCCGCTGGATGCCGCTCTACTATGGGCGCGGCAATACGAGTCTCCATCTCAACGAAGCGACCCGCGTCCTCCTTGTGAACGCACAGTACGAGGCCATGGGGCGGCAACTCGCGGCAGTTCAAACGGATCGTTTCGTAAGCCCTTACGGAGATGACCACAAGGAGAAACTCCTCTCCTCAGCGAGCGACGAAACCCCGGTGAACCTCATCAGCGAGGACGATGCAGCGAGTTACGAGAAGGCCGCACGACAGTACCATATCAGCTTCCGCCGGACGGTACTCGGCGGCTGCATGAAGAATGGCGCATGCGACGGGGACTGCGTTTCGTCGGTTGGCGATTGCGCGGGTGGCGACGGCAAGGAGCCCTGTAGCAATGTGCTGTTTGATCGTAACCGCGCCGAGTCCAATCAGATTCGTCTGGATGGCGTGGTCAAGCAGCTTGAGATAACACCGCCCGACACGCCGAGGTATCGGCATCTTGAACAGGAACGGCGCGGATTGGAGAACTACTTTGTTTACATCAACCGACCCTAGCCAAGCGTCCGGAGCGGAGAAGCGCTTTCGCGATGCATTCGAGCGGCTAAAGCTCGGAGTCCCCCAGGTGTTGCCCAAGGGAACGCCGGTCAGCCAAAACAACGTTGCCAAGGAAGCTGCTTGCGATCCAAGCGCGTTGCGTAAGGCCCGCTTCCCCTTGCTGGTGTTTGAGATTCAGGAATGGATCGAGGCCCACAAAGGTGAGCAACCGGGTTCTGAGCGTCAGAAACTGCTCAAACAGCGCCGAAAGAACCGGAATACCCGTGACACCATTGCCGACCTCAAGCAGCAACGAGACGTAGCTGCCGGCCTACTCGCTGATGCTAACCTGCGAATCGTTGAACTGTCGGAACAACTCGCGGAGGTGCAGGCCCGGTTGGACGAATATCAGCCGTCTGCTCGGGTTCTGGACCTGCCAAAGAAGGGCGAATGAGTAGGCTCTCCGGATCCTGTGATGGATAATTCGTTGTGCTGCGCACAGTGTCGTCAGGTTGCAGCTTTGGTTAGACCGGAGGTTTCAGTTCCATTTCCAGACGTTCGAGGACGCCATTCTATACGCATAATTGGCGTTAGTTCCAGCCAGTTTGAACGGCTGCTTTGCGGCAACGAATCTGAAAATGCCGCTGACTCTTGCCGCCATCAAGCCGTCATAGACTTTGAGGTTTTGTGGGACCGCTTCACATCCAGCTGCGGTCATCGGAGACCATGCGCGGCGGCAAGTCACTGATTCCGATTTGAACGGCTGCTCCTTGATAATCTCGATGTCTCAGCCCGAACGAGGCTGTGTGAAATCCGACGAAAAGGGTGGTTCACATAAGCAAGCAGTACAGTTACCACGAGGCAGGTGACGACGATGTCGAACATGAGTAACTGATCTATATGAATTCCGGTTAAACGTCCGGCTTGCCTCCCTCACTGTCCTGGCCCGCGATGATCTGTTTGAGGCCAACGTAGGAAGTCATCTCAGTTGTCTCGGACTCTGCGGAAATAACCTGCGGATGAAGGATTTGGGTTCTGGCCTTCATTTCGTCGCAGATTTGTTCCAATTCCGTTATACGTTTCCGCTGACGGTTAAGCGTCCATTGTTTGCGTAGCGTAGATGGCGTTGAGACCAACGCGATGATGAAACCACCGGCAGCGATGGCCAACAAGATTACCAGCGCCAATGAGCTCTCGAAGTTCCAGAACAGAAAAGTGACTGTCACGGAAACATTGTTCTGCAGCGCAAAAATGACGCCGCATGCAGCGATGAGCATCCCGGTAATAATGAGTAGTTGCATGGTGATTTAATACCTCTAACTTTTGGACTGGCTCGTCGCAGTGAAGGGTTTAAAGCGGATACTGCTTTTACCTCTTTCCTTTACTTCATACATCAATTCATCGGCTGCTTTCAGCATGTCAGGGAATAAACGATCAGATTCCCTGAACCATGCTACACCGATGCTTCCACTTACCAGTGGGAATTCTTCAAGCGCAGTGTTAACTGCAATGGAAATCTTCCGACCTGCTTCGACAGCCGCGTCGGATGCATGAATAAAGGGCGACAAGACGAAAGACCGGTTCATTCGGGGATTACCTCCTGCGGATATTGTGGTTTCGATGGATATCCATCTCGGATCGCACTGACTGGAAGAGTTCCACTTGTCTGATTATGTCTTGGGAAAAGTAATGTCATCGCCACAGGCTCAAGGGAGGAGCGGTAACCACGGCGCGAAGAATGTCACTGCGCGAGACGAAACCTGCCAGATGCCCCGCATCATTGACGATGGGCACTCCAGCTACTCCATACTCCAACATGACGGCGGCGATGCGGCGAATGTCGGTCACGGACGCGGCAGCGACTACTGGCGTGGTCATAACGTCACTCACTTGGCGTTGCAGGGTTTCGATGATCCGATCGCCATCGATATTGATGGCCGTCAGCAAATCACGTTCGCTGACAATGCCAACCAGCCGACCTGTCGCATCGACCACGGGCGCCTGATAGATGTGCTTCTCACGCAGTACGCGCCAAGCCTGAGCTACGGCATCGCTCGATTTCAGTGTGATCACTGAACCAGTCATTATCTGCGCAGCATGGTAAAGCGGTCCGCGGTCGAGGTCGCCGTACAGCATCTGACGGTAGGTGCGTATCGCTTCGTCCCGTGGGCCTGGCCTTGTTGTCGCTTCGATTGAGAGATCCTCACCATCCAGGGCAATGGGGCGCACACGGCTCACGCTCTGCGCTTGGCGCACGCGAGGCATCGATTCCAACGTACCGCTGAAGACTGGACCGCTGATGCCATAGATTGAGAACATCAATTGGACTCCTGTCGTATCTGCATCGTCGTATGGTATCGATGCACTACTCGCAACACCAGTTTGCGTACCTCGTCCAAGAATAGGGTAATCGATGCGACTAGCGTGCCCATGTCGATTCGATAGTCATCAGGTCGAACGTGTTGAAAATGGCCTGAACTGGTCGAGAAACATGGGCAATGCAGGGTGCGGCGGCTTTTCGGCGAGGCAGTTCTGGCTATAACTTGCTATGCGTACGGATGCTTCGCCCGCATCCTGGCCACATGCGCAGTCACAGCCAAGGATGGCAGCGGATAGAGCGTGCCAGGGTTGGGCCGCAAGAGTAAGCATCACGTCTCTCATAGAGGCAGCGGACGTTGGTTGCTGGCGGCGAGAGTGGCCAACACGAACCCGCCGTAGAGACCAAGCAGCAGAATTCCCCGACCGAGAGAGATCATGCCGGCTCGATTGGGAAGCAGCAGCAGCAATCCGGCGACGCCGCAGACCAGGGTCACAACGATTTCGTTTAGTGGCGCTGCGATGGGATGAATGCTTGCAGCAATACCGACGATCGCCAGACCATTGAAGAGATTGCTGCCGATCAGGGTGCCGACGCCAACGTCGTCGTGACCGCGCAGGCGTGCCAGTAGCATGGTGACCAGTTCCGGCAAGGAAGTGCCGATGGCGACCACGAGCACGCCGATTACATAGCTATTGACCTGGAAGGTCGCCGCGATGCCGGTGGCACCGAGGACAAACAGTCGACCTGCGATGATCAGGGCACCCAGACCGAGCACCCCAAGCACCAGCGTCAGCCACGGAGCAAGTCCGGTATTTGCGGGTGGCTCACCGGACTTGCTTGCTCGGTGGCGCAAGGCTGCGCGCAGAGTGAATCCCAGCCAGATTGCAAACACGAGCAGCAGTATCGCGCCTTCGCCGCGCGCGATGCGCCCGTCCAGCGCGAAAACCAGCGTCAGGAAAGGCACTGCCAGGGCAAGCGCAAAATCGTGGTGGAATTCCTTGCGCGGGAATCGTATCGCTCCGAACAGCAAGGCCAGGCCGAAGATCAGGGCGATGTTGAAGACGTTGCTGCCCAGCGCATCGCCCAGACCGATCTCGGGAGTACCCGAGACCGCCGCAATGGTGGAAACAGTCAGTTCCGGGCTGGAAGTGGCAAACGCCGCCAGCGTAGTCGCGGCCACCGCCCTGGGCACCCGCAGGTGCGCGGCGGCGCCGAGGATGGACTTAAGAAAAGCCTCGCCGCCGACCGCGGCCAGCACTACGGCACCGATCAGGGCGGCGAGATCGCTGGCGGCAATGGGCATGATAGGCTCCAGGCTCAGTCACTGCTGTTCAT
The DNA here is from genome assembly GCA_028713555.1 of Sterolibacterium sp. GTDB lineage: Bacteria > Pseudomonadota > Gammaproteobacteria > Burkholderiales > Rhodocyclaceae > JACRAR01. Next base: position 267,774 of record JAQTOA010000002.1, read on the forward strand.
AAAACCGAGCAGATGCAACAGGCTGGTGAAAAGGTTGAAGATCGAGACGAACAGGGTCACGGTGGCCATCACGTAGTTGGTCTCGCCGCCGTGAATGATATTGCTAGTTTCGTAGAGGATCAGGCCCGACATCAGCAGCACGAAGGCGGCGGATACGGTCAGCGACAGCGCCGGAATCTCGAAGAAGATTGCGGCAAGGCCGGCGAGGAAGGCGAGCAGGATGCCCACCATCAGGAACCCGCCCATGAAGCTGAAATCCTTGCGCGTGGTCAGCGCGTAGCCGGACAGGCCAAGGAAGATTGCAGCGGTGCCGGCCATGGCCATCATTACCGTCTGGCCGCCGTTGGGCAGTGCGAGGTAATGGCTGACGATGGGACCGAGCGTATAGCCCATGAAGCCGGTCAGCGCGAACACCGATACCAGGCCCCAGCCACTATTGCGTAGCTTGGTGGTGGCGAACAGCAAACCGAAGTAACCAACCAGGGTAATAATTAGCCCGGGATGCGGCAGTTTGAGTGCCACGGAAACGGCAGCGGTGATAGCAGCGAATAGCAGCGTCATCGACAGCAGCATGTAGGTGTTGCGGATCACCTTGTTGGTGGCCAGGGCGGATTCGGTCCCGCCGCGAGGCAGGGCAATCGCTTGAATTTTCGAGGTGGTCATGTGAGTCTCCTATAGATAATTCTGATGGATCAGGCTTCGGCCAACAACAGCGTACTCTGTCGCATTCCGTTCCGGTCGATTTTCACAATCCGGGACAATTGACGTGAGACACTTTGGTGCAGCCGATCGGTTGCGCGATCGATCGCTTGCGTGATGTTAGTTCCCAAGTCCTCGATAACGATCACTGAGTCATTCTTCAGCGTGACCATGACGCGACAAAGTTTATCCACGCCGCCACGGTCGGGACCGTTGGTGTCGGTAAGGCGCATAGTCGTTTCCTGGATGGCGTGCGCAAAGCGCGAGAGCGCAACATCCAGCTTGTGCTTTGCATAACGGCGCAACGCCGAAGATATTGGCAGGTTCTTCACTTGAATTTGAACTTGCATGTTTTATCTCCTGAATGCCGCAGCACGTGCTGCGTAGTGGCAATGTAGCGGAGATCGTATATCCGGAATAGTCGTATTATTGGTAACTACTATACGATAATCTCGTAGTATTATTGGCTAATGAATCTCAAGCATCTTTACTACTTCTGGAAAGTCGCCAAGCATGGCGGCGTGATCCGTGCCAGCGAGGCGATTCATATCTCTCCGCAAACGCTCAGCGGCCAGATCAAGCTGCTTGAGGAGCGGCTTGGAACGGCACTTTTCAGGCGACAAGGCCGCTTGCTGGAACTCACGGATGCAGGCAGGCTGGCGCTCGAATACGCCGATGAAATGTTTGCTCTTAGCGCCGAACTCGATCAGGTGATACGCCATTATCCGAAAGGGCGTCCAACCGAGTTCCGCGTCGGCGTATCCGACGCCTTGCCGAAGTCTCTGGCCTATCGATTGCTGCGCCCCGCGGTCAGCCTGCCTGAGCCAGTGCGCATCGTCTGTCGTGAATGGCGCCTCGACCGGTTGCTGGCGGAACTCGCGCTGCATCGCCTCGACCTGGTGATCTCGGATTCCCCCGTGCCGCCCAATATAGACGTGCGCGCCTACAGCCACAAACTCGGGGAATCTGGATTGTCCTTTCTTGCCCATCCTGATATTGTCCAACAGGTCACCGAATCCTTCCCGCTTTGCTTGAATCAGGTTCCGATCCTGATGCCGGGGGAAGATTCCGCGGTGCGACGGAAACTGACGGAGTGGCTGAACAAGAAGCACCTTAGGGTCACGATCGCCGGGGAGTTTGACGATGCGGCGCTGATGGCCGCTTTCGGGCGCGAACGAGTCGGTGCTTTTCCTATGCCCAGTGTATTGGTCGACGAGTACACGGCGTCCGGCGAGTTACAGTTGCTGGGCGATGTCGATCAGGTCCGTATCGAATATTTCGCCTTGTCGGTGCAGCGTCGCCTGACGCATCCCTGCGTGCTGGCGATCACATCCGGAGCGGATACCAGTCTGCAAACGCGCCATGTTAGGCCGAAGCACAAGTATTCCCGGTAGATATCTGATCGATTATCGTGAAGTGGCTTCAGAACCGGCTCAATGCTTCGTCGAAATAGATCAAGACAAGCCCCCCTTCTTTACCAAGTAGATTTCCACCCAAGGCCGGTGCAAATCGTGCTCCCCGTCATATTCTTGTCCAAAGCTTGCCTGTACGATTCGTCGTATGGGTATTCCAAGTTCAAGCAACCGATTCCTAACAAGCTGAAGCGCCTTGTTTGCAACGCCAATACTCAATGCCGGACTGCCACTATTGGGCACGTATGATTCAAGTCTAAGAATGATGCGATCATCATTCTTAACCTCTTCTGCCACTTTCAACAATTTGGACTCCATTTCGCTGGTCAGCCTTCCGATCTTCGGGTCGAACTTGATTACGGCGTACGGCGCTGCGGAGGTTTCATCTGGTTCGGCAGGTTGTAACTGCGGATATGACAATACACCACTGGAACTCGCAGAATCCGCCTGACGCTCGCGGTTTTGGACCTGCCGAATCGAATCATATGCAGCCGATGGGCTTGTCTCCGTCCCTGTATTAGAAGGACTCCGCGCTGGTGTGGCACACCCACTTACCCCGACCAGTATGATTACTGAAGTCATTACCAGAGGTTTCATTTCTTTCCTTTGAGCATGGATTTGTTGGCGCCTTCACTTCAACACCTGTTGCCCCGCAATCGCCAAGGAGGAGATATTCGGATAACTACTGTCCTGTAGTCACTTCACGATAATCGATCAGATATCTACCGGGAATACTTGTACGTCGGCCAAGCGTGCTCAGCATCGCATTGAGAGATGCTGGATTGGATCCCGTTGCAGTAGCCTCACCCTTGAAGCGTAGACCGCCAGCGGAAATTTCGCCGCTGCCGTTGATTAGCAGCCGACCACGCAGGGTTGCGAGGTCGATGCGAAATACCTGGCTCTCCCCGACCAGACGAAAGCGATAATCGCCGAGTTGATTTCCAGGAATTTCGGCGACTTCAGCCCCATTCCATTGCAGTCCGATTTCACCAACGCAGGCATAACGGCGCCAACTGCAGCGGAAAGTGTTGCTGCTTAGGTGCATGCTGCCTCCCCAACCATAGCGGCTCAGCGCGCCGGGAAGCAGTACCAGAAGCATCGGCGTTGGAAGTGTGGCATCAAGCCGCTCGATAGATAAGCCATCCAGGGTAACGGCGATCAGCGAACTGCCCTGCTCGAATATCGCATCGACGCCCAAGCGGCCACGCCAGAGTTCGCTCCAACGTACCTGCCAGCAGATATTTTGGGCAATATGCCAGGGAGTGCTGTTGCCGGATTGCACCAGGATCATGCCATTGCCATTCCAGATGCTACCCTCAGCGCTAGCGAGGCGCCAATGGCCGTTGCTGGCACGTTCCACCCAAGGGGCCAAGGCTGGTGCAGGCCAGAGAAGAACTACCGATAGCAGAAACGACAATACTAGAAAAGCAAGCTCGATTAGCCGAAAGCGCATATTTGTCTGTGATGATTAACCAGTAGTGTCCCAACGTTAATCGAACAGTTTCAGCTGGTTGGGATCGTCCAGCAGAACCGGAGCTAGTGGAATACGGCCAAGCAGTTGATCCAAAGGAGTTCTCTCAAACATAGTGAGGCTCAG
>JAQTOA010000003.1 GCA_028713555.1 Sterolibacterium sp.
GTCCGGTTGGAGAGACCCGGAATGCTACGAGCAATGTTCAAATCGAGACCAACTTGGAACACGGAATATCCTCTTTCACTCAAACCGTTACACAACCCCACCGCACTAACGTTGGGACACTACTGATCGCGAGTAATAAAGTCTGTCGGATATCCCTTATCCTTCGCAGTATCTTTAGACCGTGTTGGTAAGTTCCGCCAGAACCCTGCGGGCCTGCTCCTGCATGGCCCGGTACGTTCGCTCCCATCCCTTCTCGTTCGGTGTTGTCCATGCCAATTGGTGAACCAGCGCTCTGAGAGCTTTCGCCTGGCGACGTTCCTGCTCCAGTTCAGCTAGTGCTTCCTCGTATTCAAACGCGTACACGAACTCAACCCTGCGATCCTGGCAGATCCCGACGCAGGTCTGCGATGCCTCAATTTTTTCACAACCGATGCATTCCCATGCCTTCACATGCTCGACCATCGTGCTCACCTACCATTTACAGTTTCTGCTGAGGTGGCTATCACTCTCTCAATGGGAAATCAGCATTCGAAAAGATTCTTTAGGCGAGCAGATCGAAAATGCGCCTTCATGGCGCTCACGCAGACAAGCTCACAAAAAGATCAGATGGTTAAGCCGGTCTGGCGCGCTTCATTGCTTAGGCTGCCCCCTTCTTTGCCAGATGCGATTACCCTGTTGACCATATCGTCAGACATGCCAAACATTACGCCAGAGATATAATGTTTCTGTTGAAATTCAGGCTACTGAAAGTCGGCGTCGACGACAGGGGATGAAGATGCGCTGCTATTTGGGTCTTTGCTTGGCATTGATGCTTGCGGTACCGGTTCAATCTGCAGCCGAGCAACGCATTGCCCTTGTGATCGGCAATGGTGCATACGCCGGTGCGGGAGTGCTACCCAACCCGGTGAATGATGCGAGGGACATCGCCGCCAAGCTCAAGCAACTGGGTTTCGCGGTTACACTGAGCATCGATGCTGATTACATGATGATGCGGCGTGCACTGACCGACTTCGGGCGTCAGGTGACGGAAGGAACGGTAGCCTTGTTCTTCTATGCCGGCCACGGGATGCAAGTACGTGGCAAGAATTATCTGTTGCCCGTCGATGCTCGCATCCAGATCGAGAATGATGTTGGTACCGAGGCAATGGACGTCGATTTCCTCCTCGACAAGTTAAACCTGGCCCGACTCAGCGTGGTGATACTCGATGCCTGCCGCAACAATCCCTTCGAAAGGCGTTTTCGCGGTGGCTCCGGAGCCGGGCTTGCCCACATGGCAGCACCCACAGGTACGCTGATTGCATATTCGACTGCCCCCGGGAAAGTGGCTGCCGATGGCGATGGACGCAACGGACTCTATACTGGAGAATTGCTGGAAGCACTAAGCCTTCCCGGCTTACAGGTTGAAGATGTTTTTAAGCACGTCCGTTCGAAGGTCGTCAAACTCAGCGGCAATGTGCAAACGCCTTGGGAAGCCTCGTCATTGACCGGAAGTTTTTACTTCAACGCCAGCGACGCTGGGGATAGAAAATCTCTTCCCCAAACCGCTCTTCCGGCGCCGCAGCCAGTCATCACCAATTCTCTGGCTGCTTCGCAGCCGATTGTCGCCGAGACGCGCACTGTGGCAAATCTCACCATGGGAAGCGAAGAAGATGCTTGGCAGCAGACCGAGCATGCCAAGACCACCGAGGCTTATCTCGCCTACATGAAAGCCTTCCCTGCCGGTAACCATTATGATCAAGCCAAAAGCAGGGTGGCGCGACTGAAACGTGACGAGGCGAAGCAACAACTGGGTAAAGTATTCAGGGACTGCGCCGATTGTCCAGACATGGTGATTATTCCCGGCGGACGCTTTGAAATGGGCTCGTCTCACGGCACCGAGCTTGAAAGGCCCGTTCATGATGTCAATATTAGCCAGATATATGCGCTGGGGCGTACCGAGGTTACGCAGAAGCAGTGGCGTGAGATCATGGGCAACAACCCGAGTCGGTTTTCCAGTTGCGGCGACAATTGCCCAGTGGAGAACGCAAGTTGGGATGACATACAATTTTTTGCAGAAACTCGCCGTCAAGACCGGCAAGCAATATCGCCTGCCAACCGAGGCGGAATGGGAGTTCGCCTCACGCGCAGGGACGACTGACCAATATTCATGGGGCAACGAAGTGGGAAGCGGCAAGGCCAACTGCGATGGCTGCGGCAGCCAGTGGGACAACCGGTCAACCTCCCCGGTTGCGAGTTTCTTGCCCAATGCATTCGGTCTTTACGACATGCATGGCAACGTATCCGAATGGGTCCATGACTGCTGGAATGAAGACTATCAAGGGGCACCCGACGATGGTAGCGCCTGGGTTCATGAGGCGTGTTCCGATCATGTGTCGCGGGGAGGCTCTTGGGGACAAAGCGCCAAGTTCATGCGTTCGGCGAACCGCAACTGGGGCACTCCCGGCAAACGGCTGGACACTCGTGGATTTCGCGTGGCGCGAACGTTATGACGGGCTAGTGTTCCTTCTTAAGATTCGACAGACTATATTCCCGGGAAGAACATGACCGATGCAAGAACTCGTAACTCCGACGGACTTTGCTGAATTATTGCTAATTTCTGGCTGCATTTAGATCAATGGGTTAGATGGCGGTTATCCGACAGACTTTATTGCACACGATCAGAGTGCGTCACCCACCTTTCAGTTGTCCAAGGCCATACCGACTCAAGGCGCGCTTCCATTGGCCTCGTAGATGGGGCACGCCGCAGTAGCATTTTCGTGTTCACGAACCTCCAAATGATCACAGATTTTATCTTTCATCCGGTATGTCTTGTCGAAGATTGCTTCCAAGCCCGGATGTGTCCCCCGAACGCCATCAATGACCTTTCTGGCCCATTCGAAGTATTCCATCTTACGTTCTGTCGTCCAGTCCGCGGGTGGCGTGGTTGCAATGTCGCGTAAGTTACATATCTTGTCAGCGAGCTTGACCAGCTTTGCTTGATGGGAGGCATGCCGAGCATGCTCGATTTGAAGTTGCTTGCGCTCAGCCTTCTTGAGCGACTTGTCATCCGTGACTTCCATAACCACGCTTGCGATCTGATCTCCGAAGGACAATCGAAGCTCTTCCCGGGTTGTCTCGGTATCCTCGATGGTGTCGTGCAGCAGCGCTGCGCAGAGGACTACGGGATCAGTGATGCCGCCTTCATTAGCCAATACGTTGGCCAATTCGATCGGATGGTTGATGTAAGGCGATGCTTCGGCATCTTTCCGCCGTTGATTGCGGTGCTTGTTGGCCGCAAAACGTACCGCACTTAAAATTAGACATTCCGTTGAATTGACTTTCGATTTCATCGATTTCCCCGTTGCTTTCGACATAAGGATTTCAAAAAATACTTTGCCTTAATCCAACTGATTCCTGCCGCTACTTGAATTCTCGATAGAGCAGACGATTTCAGCTTGTCGCCACTAGCCAAGAAAATATGTACGTAACAATCGTGCTCGATATTCTGGATATGCTCCGACCAAGCCGTAATCGTATTTAACGCGCCCCACCAATTATTTTCCGCCGGAGAAATTTTGCGACTGGGAATTCCTTCAAGATGGACATCCAGAACTTCCTTCCGTGTATCCATAATTGTTTTCATCCGGGTTTCGTATCCACGAAGAACGGATGGATTTCGGCTGGTGGTGGCGGGCTTGGTTGGATCAAGCATGAGCTTTTTCAAGAACACCTGAGATTCATCTTATGTATAAGCACAATGCCCAGCTACCTTGGCTTTCTGCTCCCAGAGGAACTGTTGATGGCCGAACTGCGACTCTCGGAACCATGACACGGCACAGCAAGTACGTATTGATCGACATGTTCGTCATTTGTTCGCCGGGGCTATACCGCACAAAGGAGAGTTCTATGGTTCACCTCCCTTGGTTCGCCATCAAGGAACTTAGTGCCATCGGCGCTTCCGCCAGAGAATATCGACGCGGTTGAGTAATCATCGTGCGTCGATTGATAACGAAGATGGAAAGAGCTTCGACCCAATCCCAATACTCAAGCCGCGCCTCATCAGGAAACCCAACATCATCGAAAGCGCAAAGTATCTCTGCCAACCAAACGTTGCGTGCTGTCTCGTCAATAGTGATGGGGAAATGTTGAGCACGCAACCAAAGGGAACCATGCGATTGGGCAAACTTGGATAATCCGGCAGCTGAACCGACGAAAAAATCCGCAATTCTCTCAACGACAGCAGTAAAGCGGTCTTGATCTGCCGGAAATAGATGCCCAATACTTGAATTGCGTAGCCGCTCGTGATGACATCTAACCAACGCGCGTAACGACACTTCCCCTACAACTGCGAAGAGCATGGGCGATAGAGATGGTACCGACGGGAACTCCAGATCAGACATAACATCCTCGCGACATAACTTGTTGCCTATATGTTTCAGCCTTTCAGCGGACTTGGGGTGGAATATCTCTTTATCAGGGATATATTGTGGCACTCTTTACGGGGGCCACCTCAATTCGATCGGATGATTGATGTAGGACGATGCTTCGGCATCTTTCCGCCGATGGGTGCGGTGCTTGTTAGCCGCAAATTTCACAGCACTCAAAATAAGACCTTCCGTTGTCTTTATTTTCGATTCCATCAATTTCTCCAACAGGTTGTGGTTATCTGTGGTTGATAGACCGCATGGCAAAGCGTGAAAGACAGTAGCCGGGACCCAGAACCTGTTGAGCTGTCATTTTAACGGCGAGCCTGGTGCAGCTTAGTTAAAATACGTCAAATTATGCTACCGAACTCTCACATGGCAATTACCCCACCGCAGCGTAGCGGTGCCCGGATTCTCGTAGACCAACTCGTCGTGCAGGGCGTCGGTCATGTGTTCTGCGTGCCTGGCGAGAGCTTTCTGGCCGTGCTGGACGCATTGTACGACTCGTCCATCGCGCTGACTGTGTGCCGCCAGGAAGGCGGTGCGGCGATGATGGCCGAGGCCCAGGGCAAGCTCACCGGTCGACCGGGCATCGGCTTTGTCACTCGCGGCCCAGGCGCCACCAATGCTGCCGCCGGCTTGCACATCGCCCAACAGGACTCGACGCCACTGATCCTATTCGTCGGCCAGGTCGCGCGCGGTGCGCGGGGGCGCGAGGCCTTCCAGGAACTCGACTACCGGGCAGTATTCGGCACTATGGCCAAGTGGGTGGTCGAGATCGACGACCCAAGCCGCATTCCGGAACTTGTGTCACGTGCGTTCCAAACCGCCATGTCGGGCCGTCCCGGGCCAGTGGTAATAGCGCTGCCGGAAGATATGCTGACCGAGAAAGCATCTGTGGCCGATGCACAACCCTGCTCCACACTGCAGGTCTATCCGGGCGAGGCCGACCTGCGCACGCTGCAGGAACTGCTGGCGCAGGCGCACCAGCCGCTGATGGTACTGGGCGGTAGCCGCTGGTCCGCCAGAGCGGTTGCCGATCTCCGAGCATTTGCCGAACGTTTCGCGCTACCGGTGGCCTGCTCGTTTCGTCGGCAGATGCTGTTCGACCATGACCACGCGTGCTACTCCGGTGATATCGGGATTGGCATAAACCCCCAACTGGCTGAGCGGTTGAGGCAGACCGACCTGTTGCTGCTAATTGGCGGTCGTTTTTCGGAGGTGCCCTCCCAGGGCTACGAACTGATAGGTATCCCAACCCCGGCCCAGACACTGGTGCATGTACACGCCGATGCCGGGGAACTCGGCAAGCTGTACCGGCCTGAGTTGGCGATCCAATCGACGCCCGAATCCTTCGCAGCCGCGCTCTCCCGCTTCCCCGCACCGACAGCCTGTCCCTGGAACAACTGGACGCGGGCCGCACGCCAGGACTACCTAACCTGGAGCGATCTGACGCCTATCCATCTACCCGGGGCACTCCAAATGGGTCAGGTCATGCAGACGCTGACCGCCACGCTGCCGGCCGATGCCATCCTATGTAACGGTGCTGGTAATTTCGCCACCTGGGTGCATCGCTTCTGGCGCTTCCGGCAGTACGGCACCCAACTGGCGCCCACCAGCGGGTCAATGGGCTATGGCGTGCCGGCGGCAATCGGTGCCAAGCGGCTGTACCCCGATCGCACCATCGTCGTCTTCGCGGGTGACGGTGACTTCATGATGCACGGCCAGGAATTGGCCACGGCTGTCCAGTACGGGCTGCCGATCATCGTGATCCTGCTGGACAACGGGATGTACGGAACGATCCGCATGCACCAGGAACGCGAATACCCCGGCCGGGTGCACGGCACGGCTTTGCGCAACCCGGACTTCGCAGCACTGGCAAAGGCCTATGGTGCGCACGGTGAACGCGTCGAAACCACGGCTGAGTTCGCTCCAGCCTTTCGGCGTGCCCTGGACAGCGGCCATCCTGCGGTGTTGCACTGTCTGCTCGATCCCGAGGCAATCACGCCGACTACGACATTGAGCAGCCTGCGTGCAGCCAGCCTCCATCAGCTGCCGCTCAACTCGCATTCAGCATGCTCCGATTATTGATGATTGCCGATGTGATGCTTCTGCAAGCCATGGCCCGGCGAGGCGTCATCGCTGATTCTTCCCGTGATCAAGGAACGATGGGCTGTCTGGCAGAGAGACGCGGATGAGAAATAAGGTGTTGAAGCTTGACGAGGCAGCCTCCTGGGTACATTCAGGAGCATCAATTTCAATCGGCGGCTTCACCAGTCAACGTCACCCGACCGCGCTGTTGCGCGAACTGATCCGGCAGAGAGTCAAGGATTTGACCGTCTATTACCACTCGGCGGGAAGCGATCTGGATCTGCTTATCGGCGCAGGATGCGTGCATCGCCTCGAAGGCGCCTATCTGGCTGACGGGGTATTCGCCCCGATCGCGCCCAACTTCAGGCGCTTCGTAGAATCCTCCCGTATCGAGTTCGAGGACTACACGAATGCCGCCATGATGGCACGCTTCGCAGCCGGCGCCATGGGCCTTCCCTTTCTGCCGACAAGATCGATGCTCGGTACCGACATGATGCCTGGCCGACAGGGCTCATCGGTGGAACCGGGCAAGACGGCAGGCAGATCCGGCTGCAAGGCCTTGGAAATGGCGTGTCCCTTCAGCGGCGAGTTGCTCGCCCTCGTGCCTGCGGTGCGCAGTGACTTCTGCCTGCTGCATGTGCAGCAAGCATCCGCGAACGGTCTTCTGCGCATTGAAGGACAGGAATTCCTGGACGTGCAACAGGCCCTTGCCGCCACGACGGTCATCGCAACCTGTGAAGAGTTGGTCGACGAAGAGATATTGCGCAGAGAACCCGAGCGAAACCGCATCCCCTCGTTTGCCGTCCATGCTGTCGTGCCGGTTCCGTTCGGCGCGCATCCGCATGGTGTGCACAATCACTACGACTATGATCCCGAGCATCTGCGCAGGTACAACACGGCGGCGAAATCCGACGCTGCCTTCGCCGAGTATCTGGAGCAATTCGTCTTCGGCGCCGCATCACATGACGCCTATCTGCAGGCAGTAGGCGGTCCTGAACGCTTGGCGCAGCTGTGCCCGTGCCAGGGCGTGGGCTACAACCCCCTGCTGAAGCGAAGCGTTTAAGAGGTCGCCATGAACAAACGCCGATGCTCGACTATGGAAATCATGGCGGTGGCCGCTGCGCGCGAGATTCGCGACCGCGAGGTGGTGTTCGCCGGCACCGGGCTACCGATGCTGGCGACGATGCTGGCGCAGCAGACGCATGCGCCGGATTGCGTCATCGTTTTCGAGGCCGGCGCAATTGATCCGCGCATGCTCCACCTGCCCATGAGCGTAGGCGACTCGCGGACGCTGGTCGGTGCCGCCCAGGCCGCGGGACTGTTCGAGATATTCAACTATGTCCTACAAGGTGGGCGAGTGGATGTGGGTTTTCTTGGCGGTGCCCAGATCGACCGTTACGGCAATATCAACTCCACCGGGATCGGCCCAGACCGGCAGCGACCGGCGGTGCGGCTTCCCGGTAGCGGTGGCTCGGCCGATGTGGCGGCGCTATCAAGACGAACGGTCATCATCGCCCATCACCAGCGCAGACGATTCCCGCTCCGCGTCGACTACTGCACCAGCCCAGGGTGGATCGACGGCGGCGCCACCAGGCGCGCAGCGGGAATTTATGGCGGCGGGCCGGCTGCCGTAGTAACCACCATGGGGGTTATCCGCTATCGTGAGCCGACGAAAAACCCTTACCTCGCCTCGTATCACCCCGGCATAGATGCGCAGCAAGTGCAAAGGGAAACCGGATTCGAACTGGATATCAGCGAAGCGCTGGAAACCCAGCCGCCTTCCGCAGAGGAACTAGACATCCTTCGACACCAGATTGATCCTGAGAGAATCTTTCTTAAGTGATTGAAGCAAGTCGCTGGGCGCAAGATGTCGGTACCTGTGCGGAAATTTCATCGACAGCGCCTTGGCTAGGACAAACCAAAATCCTCAATATCCAGCGCTGACTGGTGTGAAAACTGATTTGTTGTCAGGAGCGGCAACTTGCGAAAGGTCGCTCCAGTCACCATCTACACTGCCGCACATCGTTTTCATCATGGCTCATTGCGACGGTTGGCACTCGCGGCAACCAGGCCGAGGACTTCCGCTTCTGCCCAGAGTGCTTTGCCGAATGCCTTCCAGGCTGGCCCGCCGTGGGTGAGAAAACCATTATCTGCGCTTTCCTGCATTACCTTCAGCATGAGTTGTGCGAGGCCAAAGAAATCGGCCTTAGCCCGGTTGGAAGAGGGATCGCTGCGCGAAGCCGAATCGACCTGCTGGTGACCGTGGGTGAGCGCTTCGCGGGCGAGTGCCCTGAGTTGCACTTCGTCCGTCCAGTCGATATCGAGAACGACGCCTTTACGCACCATCTCGCGTTCAATCTGAGTTGCTTCTTCGCGATAGTTTTCAAAACCGGGCATTTGTGTTCCCTCAAGCTTTTTCCGGCGGCTTGGCGCGATATTGCCCCTGCATCGAAAGCATCCAACCGGGGTACTCCGATGGCAACGCGCTGACTTGATCGAGTGCCGTCAGCTCCTCGGCGGACAGTTCGAGATGGGTTGCGCCGAGGTTATCTGCGAGCTGATCCGGTGTCCTGGCGCCGACGACCACAGTGCTCACCTGTGGCCGGCTGAGCAGCCAAGCCAGCGCTACCTGTGCCACCGAGGCTTGGTGGTGCTGGGCTATCACGCGCATCGCATCGATGCAACGGAAGGCTCGTGGCTTGTCGACCACAGGAAAGTCAGAACTCATGCGGCGCGCTCCCTCCGGCCCATCGCCATTGGGGCTGAACTTGCCGCTGAGCAGTCCTCCCGCCAACGGGCTCCAGACCATGAGGCCGAGCTGCTGGTCTTGCAGCAGCGGCAGTACTTCGCGCTCCAAGTCGCGCCCGGCTATGGTGTAGTAAGCCTGCACACTTTCGAAACGGGTCCAGTGATTTTTTTCCGAGATCGCCAAGCCCTTCATGATCTGCCAAGCCGCCATGTTGCACAGGCCGATGTAACGCACCTTACCCGAGCGCACTAGGTCATTTAGTGTGGAAAGCGCTTCCTCCAGAGGCGTCAGGGGATCGAAGCCATGCAACTGGTATAGATCGATGTGATCGAGTTGAAGCCGATTCAAACTGGCGTCCACTTGGTTCATCAGGTGGTAGCGCGACTGTCCTCGCGCGTTGGCCGCCGTCGCGTTCATGATACCTGTGGCCTTGGTCGCCACTATGATCTCGTCGCGCGGCAGGCCGAGGTTCTTGATCGCGTTGCCGGTAATGGTTTCCGACTCGCCCAGAGAATACACATTGGCGGTATCGATAAAGTTAACTCCGGCCTCGAAGGCTTGTTTCACCAGGATGGTGGCGGCATCTTGTCCCAGTCCACCCATGACCTTCCAGAAACCATGACCTCCGAAGGTCATGGTGCCCAGACACAGTTCAGAAACATAAAGGCCGGTGCGGCCCAAGAGGCGATAGCGCATGGCGTCTTCCCGAAAATGTATCAATGCGTTCAATACTAGCACTTTCCGCTCTGTCGCTAACCGCGAATCGCCCTGTTGAGTTAGTGCTTGACATTGCCGATCCCTGAATTCATTAGGCCATACAGCTTTGCTTGGTGCCGCCAACTGCCAGGCACTATCATTTGGAGCCTATAATTGACCCGTTCGTTGGAAGCCGATCTTGAGAAACACTTTACACAATCTCTTGCCGGGCGGAATTTTCGTTATGACTTCTTCGGCCAAGTTGTCGCGGTTGGACGCCGAATCGCTTACCTACCATTCCACATTTGGCCGATATGCCACTAGCCTGCAGTAGAGAACCGAGGAGGACGATTTGCATGATCAAAGGAATATTTTTTGACGTAGGCGGAACCCTCTACAGTTACAGAAATCTGCAACCGGCCATGATGGTGTTGATGGAAACACTGGCGGCCAGGCTGGAACTGGACATCGCGGAAGCTACCCGTCACTACCAACTTGCCAATAAGGAGGTAGACAGGCTTATGGCGGATAAGCCCTTCTACCTTTTTCGCGATTATTTCGAAGCCATATTCACGAACTTTCTCAACCGCGTTGATAAACAGCACCTGCAAAGCCACTTTGGCTGGTTTGAAGAATTCAAGCGTGAGACCTTGCTGGGTAGCCTGGAGATACGGGCCGACTGTCACGAGACGCTGGCTCGACTGAAAGATATGGGACTCTACCTTTCGGCAGTTTCAAATGCCGACGAGAACCAACTGGAGCCATTGATAAAGCGGGCGCAACTGCATCGATGGCTCACTCATTGGACCAGCTCTGAGGCAGCCCAGTCGTGCAAACCCGACAGACGTTTTTTTGAGATCGCCTTGAAAAAATCCGGTTTGTCTCCGGATCAGGTCCTGTTTGTCGGCGATTCCCTCGAGCAGGACATACAAGGCGCGCATGCAGTGGGAATGACCACGGTGTTGATCTCCGAAATCGACCAACCAGCGCCTATGCATATTGGCCGCGAAACACCGGAGCCGGACTTCAGTATCACCAGGCTAAGCGAATTGCCGGCAATCATTGAAAGATTCGGTGGGCATATCGCGAATTTTTAGGGTTACCACCCATCGATTGGCCTCAATAAGTTGTATTGGGAGATGGATGGAGTATCTGGGACATCAGCTTGTCGAACGGGAAGCCGTTCTATTGTGCCAGATCAGTTCGTGGGTCCCTTTCGCATCATCGATCAGGCTGACGGTGCCGAACTCGAATTGCATCGAAAGCCACTTTGCGGGAGCAAGCCCCAGCAATTCTGCGGCGCAGAGTTTCATTACCCCTGCATGGGTCACCAGTATCGCGCTTCCCAAGCTTTGGCCGACGAGATTGCCAAGGAAGTCCGCCACCCGTGAGCGCATTGCGCCCACCGACTCGCCGCTCGGCGGAGTGAACATGTGCGGATCCGCTGCCCACCGGTCGAGTTCGGTACGGTCGATGCCCGCCCACGGGCGCATTTCCCAGTCGCCGAAATCAAGCTCCAGCAGACGCGCATCGAATTGTGGTGCCGGGTGCAGCGCTTCGGCCAGCAAGCAGCAACGCGTCAGGGGACTGCTGAACACCGGCACATTCTTTGGCAGCAGGGAACGCAGCGACGCAGCGACGCTAGCCGCGTCCCCGGCCAGCGCCAGATCGCTGCGGCCATAGCACAGCCCCGGCATCACGTCCGGGGGTGGATGACGGATCAGGAAAAGCTGCACAACAGTCCCAGGTAAAAGGCCAGCTCGGTCACCTGCTGGGCAGCGCCGAGACAATCGCCGGTATAGCCGCCGATGCGGCGGACGAAGTAGCGCGCCGCCAGCCATGTGGTCAGAACGACGATGACAAGGGCGACGAGCGTATCCTGCCAGGGCAGCAAGGCGCAGGGCGCCAAGCCGAAGACGGCGGCCAGCAGCACTTCGCCCACGCTCATGCGTCGCGCCAGCGGCTTGGATTTTGCGCTTTCGTCTTCGCGAACATAATCGAGCGCCCGAATCAACAGCGTGGATGCCAGGCGGGAAACGGAGTGACCGGCGATGATAACGAGGGCGAATGCCGACGCCAGATACTCGTCGTCCAATTCGACCAAGGCGTTCCATTTCGCCAGGAGCAGCAGGCTGATGCCGATGGCACCATAGCTGCCGAGGCGCGAGTCTTTCATGATCAATAGAACCTGCGCCTTTCCCCAGCCGCCGCCGAAGCCGTCGCAGCTGTCGGAAAAGCCGTCTTCGTGGAAAGCGCCGGTGGCCAGGATCGTCGCCGCCATGCCGAGCAGCACTGCCAGCGACATTGGTAGCACCAAGGCCGCGAGCAACGTGACCGCTGCGCCGATGCCGCCGATGATGACGCCGACCAGCGGGAAATAACGCGCCGCATGGTCGAGCTGATCCTGGGAGTGCCCGACCCAGGCCGGCACCGGCAGCCGCGTGAAGAAGCGCAACGCGGCGAAGAAATATTCGAGTTCGCGGATGGCCAAGCGCATCATGCCTTGTTGCTCACCCCAGCTGATTCGAAGCTCGCCATCTCATCGAGGAAGGCTGCGGCAGCCGCGACCAGCGGGTAAGCCAGCGCGGCGCCGGTACCCTCGCCTAGGCGCATGCCGAGCTGCAACAGCGGCTTTGCACCCAGGTAGTCGAGTTGTATGGCGTGGCCCGCCTCATCGGAACGGTGCGCGAAAACGCAGTAGTCAAGAATGGCCGGCGAAAGCCCTGCCGCAACCAGCAGTGCGGAGGTGACGATGAAGCCGTCGATCAATAGCAGCATGCGTCGTTCGGCGGCGGCCAGCATGGCGCCGACAAGCATGGCGATTTCGAAACCGCCGAACTGCGCCAGCACCGCCGGCGCATCGTCGTGCGCTCCGGCGTAGCGCGGCAGTGCCTGCGCCAGCAGCATGCGCTTCCTCTCCAGGCCGGCATCGTCGAGGCCGGTGCCGCGGCCGATGCAGGCCGCCAGCGGCATCCCGGTCAGGCAATGGGTGATCAGCGAGGCACTGGCGGTATTGCCGATGCCCATCTCGCCGAAGCCAAGCACATTGCAACCACTATCGGCCAAGGCGCGGGCAATCTTCTCGCCGTAGGCCAGCGCAGCGTCACGCTGGGCTGCGTCCATCGCCGGCCCTTCGAGATAGTTCGCAGTGCCGTGCGCCACCTTGGCATCGATGAGGTCGGCACGCACGCCGAAGTCATGATTGACGCCGGCATCGACGACGGTCAGCGCCATGCCCGCCTGTCGCGCCAGGACGTTGATCGCTGCGCCGCCAGCGAGGAAGTTCTCGACCATCTGCCAAGTGACGTCCTGCGGATAGGCCGAGACGCCAGCCTTGGCCGCACCGTGATCGCCGGCGCAGACCAGGATGTGCGGCCTGGTCAGTCGCGGCGTCAGGGTATTCTGTATCTGGCCGAGTTGCAGGGCCAAGGCTTCCAGCCGGCCGAGGCTGCCCGGCGGCTTGGTCTTGCCGTCTATTTTGGCCTGCAGCGCAGCCGCGAGCCATGGATCTATCGCTTGTATGGTGTTTGAACGCATCCGATTCTTCCTTTCAGGTAAACAAAAAGGCTACGCCATGCGCGGCCATGCGCACGGCGTAGCCCTTGCCAAAGGCTTAAATAGAAACCAGCAGGTCTTCTGGCTCTCGGATCGACCGGAATCGCCGCGCCTTCCCGCCGGGGTGTTCCCGGCAGTGGCTGGCCGATGGGTTGAACTCGGCCCTGCGGCATCCGTTCCCGATTACAGCGGCGGGCCCGCCACGGAATTGCACCGTGTTCCTGGATGCTGGATCGGCACGAATTATGGCGACTGCCAGATTACGGCGCAAGCCCGCCGAAAACAAGCCGCTTGCCTGTGATACGCTCCTCACATGTCTGAACTGATATTGGGCGGTGCGCGTTCCGGGAAAAGCGCGCTGGCGGAGAAACGGGCGCGAGCATCCGGCCTGCATGTCGTCTACCTGGCCACTGCGGAAACGCACGACGCGGAGATGACGCGCCGCATTGAGCACCACCGCGCGCGGCGGCCTGCCGAATGGGGGCTGGTCGAGACGCCGCTCCATCTGGCGGCGGCTCTGCGCCAGCATGCCGCCGCCGATGCCTGCCTGCTCGTTGATTGCCTGACCCTGTGGCTTTCCAACCTGTTCTTCGCCGGCCACGCGGCGGCGCAAGCCGAGGCTGGACAAGCCATCGATTGCGCGCTGCTGGCGGATGAAACGCAGGCCTTGCTCGATCTACTGCCGACCCTGCCCGGGCGTATCATTCTGGTTTCCAATGAGGTCGGCTGGGGCATCGTGCCCATGGAGCCTGTTTCCCGCCTGTTCGCCGACGAACAGGGTCGCCTGAATCAGCACGTCGCGGCGGTGGCGGAGCGGGTGACGCTGGTGGCCGCCGGCCTGCCCCTGGAACTCAAGCTCGCATAGCCGGCAGCCACTCCGCCAGCCGTTGCCAGTCGAGGTGCTGTTCCAGCGCGTCGGCCAGGCGGTCGATGTCGGCTTCGCGCCTGGCCGCCAGGTCAAAATGCCCGAATGATGCTGCATCGGCCGGGCTGGCCCAGGCAAGCAAGGCGGTGAGCGCCGCCGGCGTGTCGAACAGGCCATGTACATAGCTGGCGAAAATCCGGCCGTCTTCCGACATTGCCCCGTCGGGCCTGCCGTCGAGATGCACGGCAGGTCTCGCCATTGCCGGCCCATGCGAGACGCCCATGTGGATCTCGTAGCCCTTGAGTTCTGCGCCAGCCGCAAGCGCCAGCATGCCGATGACATTGCCCAGTTGCTTCTCGGCGGCAAGCGTCGTCTCAAGATCGAGGAGTCCGAGTCCGGCCATACTGCCCGGCGCGCCTTCCAGTCCGAGCGGATCATGCAGCGCGCGGCCCAGCATCTGCAGCCCGCCGCAGATGCCGATCAGCTTGCCACCGTAACGCAGGTGGCGCTGAATCGCCTGCTCCCAGCCGTTGGCGCGCAGCCAGGCGAGGTCAGCCTGTACCGCCTTGCTGCCGGGCAGGACAATCAGGTCGGCAGGCGGAATGGTTTCCCCCGGACCGACGAAACGGAAGGCCAGTTCCGGATGCAGGCGCAGCGGGTCGCAATCGGTGGCGTTGGAAATACGCGGCAGCGCTGGCGCGATCACGCGCAGCCGCGATTCGGAATCGCCGCTGACAGCCCGCGGCAAAGCATCCTCGGCGTCGAGATGCAGGCCGTTAAGATACGGCAGGACTCCCAGCACAGGCTTGCCGGTACGTCCCTCCAGCCAGTCCAGCCCGGACTGCAACAGGCTCATATCGCCGCGGAAGCGGTTGATGACGAAGCCGACGACGCGCGCCTGCTCGCTCTCGGAGAGCAGAGCAAGTGTGCCGACCAGATGGGCAAAGACGCCGCCGCGGTCGATGTCGGCGACCAGGATCACCGGACAGTCAGCCAGTTCGGCGAAGCCCATGTTGGCGATGTCGCGGTCGCGCAGGTTGATCTCGGCCGGGCTGCCGGCGCCCTCGACCATCACCACTTCGTATTGCGCCGTGAGCCGGTTGAAGGATTCCATCACCGCCGCCATCGCGCGCGGTTTGTAGTCGTGGTAGGTGCGTGCGTCCATGTCGTGGCGCGCTTTGCCGTGGATGATGATCTGGGCGCCGATGTCGCTGGAGGGCTTGAGCAACACCGGATTGAAGTCGGTATGCAGCGGTACGCGCGCGGCCATCGCCTGCAGCGCCTGGGCACGGCCGATCTCGCCGCCATCGCTGGTCACCGCGCTGTTCAGGGCCATGTTCTGCGGCTTGAAGGGCGCCACGCGCACGCCGCGCCGCGCCAGCACGCGGCAAAAACCGGCCACCAGCACCGTCTTGCCGGCATCGGAGGTGGTGCCTTGCACCATCAGGGTATCGCTGCGCATAGTAAAATTTGTCGTTTAAAGTTTAGATGCAGCCAATGCTGCGCCGCCGCGATTATCCCATGCCCCACTGGTACGCCCCCCTGATTGCAGCGCTGGCAGCGATACTTCTTGACCGTCTGCTCGGCGAGCCGCGCCGGTTTCATCCGCTGGTCGGTTTCGGACGCTGCGCCGATGCCATCGAAAAGAGATTGCGGCATCCGGCGCTCAGGTCTCCGCTCCCCCTGCGCCTGACCGGCCTCCTGGCATTGACGCTGACACTGCTGCCGTGGCTTGCTTTGGCGGTGTGGCTGCGGACACAACTGGGCCTGGTCGTCGACGTCTTGCTGCTGTATTTTTCCCTAGGGGCGAGAAGCCTGGCCGAGCATGCCGAGGCGGTCGCCATCCCGCTAGCCGAAGGTCGTCTGGAGGAGGCGCGGCAGCGCGTCGGCCTGATAGTCAGCCGCGACACCCAAGCGCTGGATATTCACGGCGTGGCGCGCGCCGGCGTCGAATCGGTGCTGGAGAACGGCAACGACGCGGTGTTCGGCGCGCTCTTCTGGTTTGTCGTGGCCGGCGGGCCGGGAGCTTTGCTCTTCCGGCTGGCCAACACCCTCGATGCGATGTGGGGCTACCGCACACCACGCTTTCTCCATTTCGGCTGGGCGGCGGCGCGTCTCGACGATCTGCTCAACTATCTACCGGCCCGACTGACCGCCTTGTCCTATGCCCTGCTCGGAAAAACCAGCGCCGCGCTCGACTGCTGGCGCAAGCAGGCGGGCGCTTGGGACAGCCCCAACGCAGGGCCGGTAATGGCTTCGGGGGCCGGCGCGTTGGGTCTCAGGCTGGGCGGCAGCGCGAGCTACCACGGCAGCAGCGAAACCCGTCCGCAACTGGGCTTCGGCACCGAACCTGTGGCTGGAGACATCCGTCGCGCCATCGCCTTGATGCAGCGCACGCTATGGCTTTGGCTGGCGCTTTGGGCTGCGTGGAGCACGGCCCTTGCTTGAGCACGGTGGCAGCCTCAACGCGGCGGCTGTCCGCTACGGCCGGCCGGCGGAGGAATGGCTGGATCTGTCTACCGGCATCAACCCGCATGGCTATCCGGTGCCCGTGCTCGATCCGGAATGCTGGCGCCGCCTGCCGCAGGATAACGACGGCCTGGAAAACGCGGCGCGGGCCTATTACGGCTGTCCGCAGCTGCTTGCCGTGGCCGGTTCTCAGGCGGCAATCCAGGCACTGCCCAGACTCTTCCCGTCTGGCCGGGTCCTGATGCTGGCGCCTTCTTACGCCGAGCACGCCGCAGCCTGGCAACGCGCCGGCCATACTTTGCAATTGCTGGCTGCAAATGCCGAGAATATCGACCTCGAAGCGGCAGCGGCTAGCTGTGACTACGTGTTGCTTTGTCAGCCCAACAATCCCACTGGCACGCGCTTCTCCAAGACGAGACTCTTGGCATTGACCGAATCTCTGAAAAAACGCGGCGGAGTTCTGGTGCTCGACGAAGCCTTTATGGATTGCACCCAGGAAGACAGCTTGGCTGCGGCCAGCGACCGGCCAGGACTGATCGTACTGCGTTCGCTGGGAAAGTTCTTCGGTCTGGCCGGGGCGCGCGTCGGCTTCGTCCTGGCCGAAGCAGGTCTCCTCGCCGCATTGCGCGAAGTTCTCGGGCCTTGGCCTCTGACTGGCCCTGCGCGTGCCGTGGCGCACACCGCGCTGACCGATCATGCCTGGCAGGAAGCCATGAGGCGGTGCCTATTGGAAGAAGGCTCCAGACTTTCCTGCCTGCTGAGTGATTGTCATCTGGGGCTGCCGCAAGGAACACCGCTATTTCAATGGTTGCTGCATGCGCAGGCGGCTGCCATGCACGAAACTTTGGCGCGGCGCGGCATTCTGATCCGTCTTTATAACGCCCCTGCCAGCTTGCCCAGCCTGCGTTTTGGCCTGCCGGGCAGCGAGGAAGCGTGGGCGCGTCTCGCAGCAGCGCTGAAAGAATTGGAGAGTTCCAATGTGGTTTGAAAGAAGTCTCATCGCCGCGATATTTTTGCTGGCCCTGCCGTTGGCCAACGCCGAGATCATCGTGCACGATGACACCAGGCAGTCTGTCCGGCTGTCGGCGCCGGCGAGACGCATTGTCAGTCTGGCGCCGCACATCACTGAAAATCTTTACGCCGCGGGCGCCGGCGCATTCATCGTCGGAGCCGTCGACTATAGCGATTACCCCGAGGCCGCCAAGCAACTGCCACGCGTCGGCGACTATGCCCGTTTCGATCCGGAAGCCATCCTGGCGCTGAAGCCCGATCTGTTGATTGCCTGGGACAGCGGCAATCCTGACTTCCATTTGGCGAGGTTAAAGACGCTCGGCCTGCCGTTGTTTATCAGCCGGCCGCAGAAGATCGACGACATCGCGACCAGCATAGCGCGCTTCGGCGAGTTGGCTGGCACGCGCGCCGTTGCCATGGCTGCGGTACGCGCCTTCCGTGCACGCCATACCGAACTTTCCGCCCGATATGCCAGCCGACCGCCGGTGCGCACCTTTTACCAGATTTGGAACCAGCCCCTCGTGACCGTCAATGGCGAGCAGTTAATCAGCGATGTAATGCGCGTGTGCGGTGCCGAAAACATTTTTGCCGGCCTTTCGCAGTTGGCGCCGACGGTTTCCGTCGAAGCCGTGCTCGCCGCCAATCCGGAAGCCATCGTCGCCAGCGGTATGGACGAAACCCGGCCAGAATGGCTGGACATGTGGCGGCGCTGGCAAGACCTGACGGCGGTTGTCCGCGGCAACATTTTCTTCATTCCCCCCGACATCATCAACCGCAACACGCCGCGTGTCCTCGATGGCGCCCAACTGCTCTGCACCCAGTTGGAGACAGCGCGCAGCCGACGACCCGCTGCGAGAATAAACAAGAAATAAAGCCCCCTGAGCCAAGGTCGAGGCCAGGAAAGCGACTTGCCCTTGCCGTTGCCGGTAGTGACGACCAGCACGCCGCGCTCCATCCCGGCAGCCTCGATCTTGGCGTCGATAACCGCTTTCTTGCGCTGCATGCGGTTGCCGTGGCGTTCGGCATTAATATCATCTGGCATATTGGGTTTCCTTGAGGCAGCAATGTTCGCTTGCTTTGGCGCTTATTTGGGAGAATAACGCAGGCCGACAAACAGGTTGGCGCCGGGAGTCCCATAGCCCCAGGCGGTCTCATACTTCTTGTTGCCAAGATTGTTGACTCGGGCTTCCACACTCAGTTCTTTGTTCATCGCGTAGCGCGCAAAGGCGTTGAGCAGGTCGTAACCGCCCATATGCTTGGTTTCGGTAGTGCTGTCATAACGATCGCCGACACCTTGCCATTCCGCGCCGGTAGTCCACTGCCCGACGGGACGGCTCATCCGTAGGCTGGCCTGCCGCTCGGCGCGGCGCGGCAAACGCTGTTGGGTATCGGCATCACGGGCATCCAACAAGTCGAAGCTGCCATCGAAGTCGAAGCCGTAAACCTTGCCGCCATAGCTTAACGTCGCGCCCTGCAGTTTGGCCCTGCCCACGTTCGCAGGCTGACAATTCCAGAAGGCATCGCAGACGGTCACGATGAGATTGTTCACCCGGTTGTCGAAGATGGTCACGCCGGCACGTCGGCTTCCCTGTTCCCACACCAAACCAACTTCCTTGTTATGGGCGTTTTCCGGCTTGATTTTGTCATTGCCGAAACCGGGATAGTAGAGTTCATTGAAAGTGGGTGCGCGGAAGGCGGAACCCGCCGACACCTGGGCACGCAAGGCATCGTTGATCTGGTAGCCGTAGCCAGCATAAGCAGTGGTTTTGCCGCCAAACTGCGAGTTGTCGTCGCGGCGCAGGTTGGCCTGCAGGCGATGGTCTTCCAAGCGTCCGCTCCAGCCGGCCAGCACCGAATTTATGGTGCGATCCGTGTCGAAACTTCCCTGGCTCAAGGCTTTCTGCTTCAAGGATTCCAGCGCGACCATCAGACTGCCCGCTGAGACACGGACATCGTTTTGCCAAGCGAACTGTTCCTGCGTAGTCTTGAATTTTGCGCCGCTCGGCGAATAGGGATTGTAGTCCGTCGAATCGTCAATGGACTGACTGACCCTGACGGTGCTGGTCCACATGTCAGCAAGACGATTGCGGCTATACAGGTTTAACACTGACTGGGCAAGGTCTGCCCGACTGTCGAAATTCGGGCCGTTTTCGTACCAATTGCGCCCCTCGGTCTGGAGCAGACTACCGCCAATCTCGTATCCGACCGCCGGACGGAATGCGAGGCTGCCCGAGATGCTGGCGCTACGGAAACCCTCTGCGTTACGGCTGGGGTCAAAGCTGTAGGGCTGCTTGGCTGGGTCGGCGACCGCCTTGATGCCATCGGTGCTGTAATTGGCGCCGCGCAGGCTGTACGACCAGGCATCGCTGCCGCCGGACAGGCCCGCAGACAAGTCGCGTGTATTGTAGCTGCCGGCGCCGGCAAAAGCGTCAACCGTCGGTTGGCCTTGCCCCCGTTTGGTGAATATCTGGATCACGCCGCCGATGGCGTCCGCACCGTAGAGCGCCGAACCGGGTCCGCGCAAGATTTCTATGCGTTCCACCTGGGGCAAGGGAATTTGCTCCAGGGCGGATGTGCCAAGAGTCGCCGAACCGATGCGCACACCATCGATCAGAACCACGGTCTGGTTGGGGTTGGCGCCGCGGATGAACAGGCTAGTGGTCTTTCCTGGGCCGCCGTTACTGCCGGACTGGATGCCAGGCTGACGCGCCAACAGTTCGTTGAGGGTGGATTGGCCTGCCTGTTCGATATCGTCGCGGTTAATGATGCTGACATCAGCCAGGAGTTCGTTGGCGCGCTGATGCTGGCGGGTCGCTGTCACAACGATGGTGGCAACTTCGTCGGCGGCGAAAGCCGAAAAGGCGGTGCTGAGCGCAAGTGAAAGCGCTGTGAGTCGGATAGTTTTGGACATAAATATCTCCGTTGCCGGCCTGCGTCCCCGCGGGCTGGTAGGTTGCATTTGGAAACATCCAGGGAGATAAGGACTTGGTGGGCGTAGATACGCGCGCCGGCCATCGCTTCCCCGCGACGTTTCCGCTCGTCGATGTCCATGGCCGGTCTCCGGGCTCGGAAGATTTAACCCATCGCCTTCCCGAGCTTTTTGCTCAGTGGCGTTTCGATGGATTCACACTTCCTTACCGTTGCGGGGGCAGCACTGGCTTTGCGTCAAAACAACACGCACCTGTTTCCCGTTTCACCCGACGACTGAGCAGTTACTTGGCCGTCTGGGCACCGCGGACATCTACGTCGCAAGGCAATGGCCATGCGACGACATCGGAATTTTATAGCAAATTGGGCGCGCCGGCATAGGCAGTGTCCGTTTTATCCCGCCATGCTCACTTACTTCCGGGCCGATCTTTGGATCAACGGCCATACTCACGTCGCGACGGACTGTTGGATGTCGCCATCCTGCTGCGGCGTGACATGCTGGTAAAGCGTGGTGCGTTGACGCGCCGGCCTGCCGATGCTCGCCGCCAGCTCATTGAAGCGCGCCGGCGTGATCTCCTGGCCGTTGACGCCGCCGGCGGCACTCGATATGGATTCATGCATCAAGGTGCCACCGATGTCGTTGGCGCCCGCCTGCAGGCACAGCAAGGCGCCCGCCGGCCCGAGCTTGGGCCAGGAGGTCTGGATGTTGCGGATCAGCGGATGCAGCACCAGGCGTGCGACCGCGTGCATCGCCAGCACCTCGCGCAGGGTCGGGCCGGAGCGCGCCAGGCCCTTGCGCCAGAGCGGCGATTCCATGTGCACGAAAGGCAGCGGCACGAACTCGGTGAAGCCGCCGCTCTCCTCCTGCAGGTCGCGAATATGCAGCAGGTGGCGGGCCCAGTGGCCGGGATGGTCGACATGGCCGAACATGATGGTGGCGGTGGTCTTCAGACCGACGCCATGGGCAGTGGCCATCACCTCCAGCCACTGCCGCGTGGACAGCTTGTCGGCGCAGACGATGGCGCGCACCTCGTCGTCGAGAATCTCGGCAGCCGTGCCAGGCAGACTGCCCAGGCCAGCGTCACGCAACTCGGTCAGGAAATCGGCGAGCGGTAGACCCAGCGTTTTGGCGCCGGTCCACACTTCCAGCGGCGAAAAGGCGTGCACATGCATATCGGGTATTGCCGTCTTGACCGCCGTGAGGATGTCGAGATAACTCTGGCCGGTGTAATTCGGGTGGATACCGCCCTGCAGGCAGACTTCGCGGGCGCCCAACTGCCAGGCCTCGACGGCACGCGTTGCCACATCCTCCGGGCTCATCAGGTAGGCGGGGCCGCGCAAGGCTTTGGCGCCGGGGCCTTTGGCGAAGGCGCAGAAACCGCAACTGTGCAGGCAGATGTTGGTGTAGTTGATGTTGCAATTGACCACATAGGTCACGGCGGCGCCGACGCTGTCGGCGCGCAGTTCATCGGCACTGGCAAGCAGGGCGTGGAAGTCCGCGCCTTCGGCGGAAAAAAGCTTGACGATCTCCGGCTCCGCCAGGCGTTCTCCGGCGCTGGCCCGCTGCAATAGCCGACGCAACTCGAAAGCGGCCGCACGCTGCCGGAACGGTTGCAGCCATTCGTCGGCATTGCCGGACGGTGCCACACCTGAGCCAGGGTGCCAGGCGTCGCTACGCGCACGGCCCAGCGCATCGCTGGCGCGCAGCACCGGCGTGATCATCGCCGCATCGAGCCACGCCTGCGGCCGGCACGCGTAGGCCGGCGCGATGGCCAGGCGCTCGACCAGATGGCGGTCGTGGGCAGCAGTCTCTTCGGCGAGTGCCTCGATCTGCGGCCAGGGCGCTTCCGGATTGACATGGTCGGGCGTCAGCGGCGACACCCCGCCCCAGTCGTTGATGCCGGCGCGCAGCAACTCGCCGAGTTCGCCGCTGCGCAGATTGGGCGGAGCCTGCAGGGTCATGACGGGACCGAAAATCAGGCGCGCCACGGCGATGGTCCACAGGTGTTCGCGCAACTCCGGTTCGGCGGCCGAGGCCATCGCGGTGTCGGACTTGGCGCGGAAATTCTGGATGATGATTTCCTGCAGGTGGCCGAATTTGTCTTGCAGTTCGCGCAGCGCCAGCAGCGCCTCGACGCGCTCGCGCCGCGTCTCGCCGATGCCGATGAGGATGCCGCTGGTGCAGGGAATCGCCAATTCACCCGCCGCGCTCAGCATCGCCAGTCTCGCCGCGGGCACCTTGTCGGGCGAAGCATGGTGCGGACCGCCGCGCTGGCACAGGCGCACCGCGGTTGCCTCCAGCATCAGTCCCATGGAAACGGCGACTGGACGCAGCCGCTGCATGTCCTCCTTGGACATCACGCCGGGATTGAGGTGGGGCAGCAGGCCGGTTTCGGCGTGTACCAGGCGCGCCATCGCCGCCAGATACTCGATGGTCGTGGCATGCCCCAGTTCCTGCAGTTCCTGGCGTGCTTCCGGGTAGCGCAGTTCAGGCTTGTCGCCCAGGGTGAACAGCGCTTCCTTGCAGCCGGCTGCGGCGCCGGCGCGGGCAATGGCCATGACTTCGTCGGCGGTCATGTAAGCCCGTACGCGCTCGCCCGGCGCCTCGGCAAAGGTGCAATAGCCGCATTTGTTGCGACACAGCCGCGTGAGCGGAATGAAGACCTTGCGCGAATAGCCGACGCTGCGGCCATGGCCGTCCAGGGTCAACGCCTCGGCTGTGGTGAGCAGGGCATCGAGATCGTCGAACTCGGCAAGATCCAGGGCTTCCTGCTGTGAAAGCCGGCCAGTTCTGGCGGTGGCGATCAATTGCGCCAAAGTTGTGGGCATGCGTGTCCCCTCGAGTTTCTGACGGATGAAGTTATAGCACGCAGTGTTCGCCAATAGTTCCAGGTCCGCCGCCGTATCTACGTCGAAGCGCAGGCCGGGCAGGTCAACCAGGGCCGGGAGCAAACTGTGGATGGTGGCTTGCGCCTGGTGTTTTTGCAAACTCTGTTCGCCGAAGCTGAACTCATAGCTGGCGGGCAAAGTCAGAAAAATGGCGTTGGTGCCCTGCTGGCGGCAATCGGGAGCAAGGGCCAATCCCTGGCGGCGCCCGGCGGCCACCATGGCGTCGATTTCCTCGGCACCGAGCAGCGGCAGGTCGGCATGCAACAGCAGCATGGCGTCGACACCGTGCTCCTGCAGCCAGTCGGTGGCCTGGGTCGCGGCGGCGTTGAGGTCACTACCATGGTCTTGCAGCCAGACGATGTCGTTGTCCAGTTTCAATGGTTCGGGGCTGATCACGGCGATTTGGGTGATGCTTCTCGCGCTGCGCAGGGCTTTGATGACGTCGGTCAACATGAGCCGCACCAGTTCCTGGCGCTCGGCCGGGTCCAGCACAGGAGCGAGCCTCTGTTTACACTGGGCCAGTGCTTTGACGGTGACAATGGCCCAGCAGCTCATGCTATGGCGCGCCGAACGGTCAGCATCGCAGCAAACTCGAGCGTGACACTGGCCAAACGCCGGCGGTCGGCGATATCCCGCATCAGGGTATCGGTCAGCAGGACCGGCATATCGATTTCATCGGTATATTTCGCGTCACGCACATCGAGTACGAAGCCGTCTATCCAGTCAGCATAATGCCGCACCACCGCCGTGGGTGTCACCGGCAAGCCGAGTTCGGCCATGATCTTGGCCGTCGGTCCCTTCACCGCCTTGCCGCCGACCAGCGGCGACACCGCCACCACCGGTGCGCCGCTGGCGCGCAGCAGCGCGCGCATGCCAGGCAGGGCGCGCAGCGGGTCGATGCTCAGCCAGGGGTTGGATGGGCAGAGGATGATGGCGGAAAGATTCTTTGCACCCAGCGCCGCGACCGCACCGGCACTGGGTCGTGCCGCTGCGGCGCCGGCGAAGCGCAGGCCGCTGACGGCGGGTTGGCATTGCCGTTGCACGAAGTATTCCTGAAAACCGAGTTCGCCTTCGCTGGTTGCCACCCGCGTACTGACTGCGTCGTCGCTCATGGGCAGGATCTCCGCGGCAATGCCGAAACGACGGGCGAAGTCGGCGGTGACGGCGCTCAAGCTTTCGCCAGACTGCAAGCGGCGAGTGCGCTCGAGGTGAACTTGCAGGTCGCGGTCGCCGAGCTTGAACCAGGTTTCGCCGCCACGCTGCGCCTGCTCCTGCATGAACTTCCAGGTTTCATCGCGTTGCCCCCAGCCGGTCTCCGGATTGACCATGTCGGCGAGGGTGTACAGCGTGGTGTCGATATCGGGGGAAATACGCAGGCCCAAGTGCTCGAAATCGTCGCCGGTATTGACGATGATGCTCAGCGCGTCGGGTGGCAGGATGCGCAGCAAACCGAGCGAGAGCTTGGCGCCGCCGACGCCGCCTGAGAGCGCTACCACGGTGTGGCTGCTCAACGGAACAAGTCCTCGGCCAGCGGCCTGAGCAGCGCCTGTGCTGGACGCGCCGGTGCCGTCCAGATCAGACCTTGCGCCAGCACCGCCGGTTGTCCTTCGGCGCCTTCTCCCATTAGCAGGCCGGCTGCGGCAGCCAGCGCGTCGGCCAGCGCGACTTGGGTGACTTCCAATTTGCGGCCGTACAGATCGAGTTCGCCGCGGCAATCGACCAGCGCCGGCAGCCCGGCGACGCCCAGTGCCACATTGACGACGCCGTTGCGCCAGGGACGTCCGAAACTGTCGCTGATGACTATCCCCAATTCCAGCCCCAGGCGTTGTTGCAAACCTGCTCGCAGTGCCGCCGCCGAAGCGTCGGCGTCGCGAGGCAACAGCAGCACGTGTTCCTCGCCGGCCGGGCTGCGCACATTGGAGCGGTCGATGCCGGCATTGGCCACGACGTAGCCAAGACGGTGACGAACGATAAGTACGTCGGGCTTGGCGCGCAGTACCTCCGAAGATTCGGAAAGAACAACTTCGACCAGGCGTGGATCCTTGCCGGTGATGGCGGCTAGTTCCAACGCCCGCGCCGAAGGCGACACCGTGTTCAGGTTGACGCTGCTCCCCTCTGCCTTGGAAACGATTTTCTGGGCGACAACCAGGACATCACCGTTGGCGGCAGAAGGCATGGCCGCCGCCAGCAACGCCGCCAGATCGTCCCCGGACTTGACGTCCGCTATCCCCTGCAACGCGGAGAAGCTGATGCCTGCAGCCTTCAACTGATCGCCTCGCAAAAGTTGGATGATGCCGGATTATGGCACGCATTCTTCTGTGCCCACTTTGTCTTGCCGGGGCACCAGCAGAGCCAGTATAGTTGCCGTTGCACTTCATTTGCCACTGTCGAGAGAAAGCAATCTTGGTTTGTCATTGCATGAGATCCCAGGCTTTCTGAGGATGATGCCCTTTTCGTGGAAAATTCCTTGGTTCAGCTGTTTACCGCCTTGGTAAAGACGAAGGAATCATGCTGTGCGCCACCGGAACCTCTCTCGGTTAACACACAGACGACACAAGCTCATAGTCGGAGACAATTTTGAATTCACCGTACCACAGCAGTTTCAAAGATATGATGAACGACGTGGTAGCAGCCGGAAGTTGCTGCGAGTGCGGCAGTTGCGTCGTGGTCTGTCCGCACAACGTCATTGAATACATCGACGGCAAGCCCAAGCAAACCGCGAAAGCCAGCGCTGCCTTCGACAGTTGCGGGGTCAGCGAAGGCATCGGCTGCGACGTCTGCGCCGCGGTCTGTCCGCGCCTGTGGCCGCGCGAACCGCATTTGCGCGATTCAGTGTTCGGCGACGAGCGCAACTATGAAGGCATCTTCGGCGTCTATCGCCACATCTTTGTGGCGCGCACCCGCCAGCAGGACGTGCTGGCGCGCGCCCAGGACGGTGGCATCGTCACGGCCCTGCTGGCCTGGGCACGCGAGACCGGGCGCATCGACGGCGCCGTCGTCGCGGCGGTAGGCGATGGCGACCAGCCCTGTTTCCCGACGCCCAAGCTAGCGACCACCGTCGAACAGATCAAGGCCAGCGCGTCGAGCTGGTACACCTATTGCGCCAACAACCTCGCCTTGAAGCAGGTCGTGCAACAGGATCTGAAACAGGTCGCCTTCGTCGGCGTGCCCTGCCAGATCACGCCGTTGCGCAAGATGGAGAGCATCGATCCGAGCCTCCTGCTGGCAGCCAAGAAGAGGCCGCAGACGGTCGCCAAGCAACGCGGCTTCCTGCGCGGCCATGCGGAACGCGTGGCGTTCAGCGTCGGACTGTTCTGTACCGAAGTGTTCCGGCCGGAGCTCATGACGGAACGCATCGAGCAAGGCATGGGCATTCCGCTCACCGAAGTGAGCAAGTTCAACGTCAAGGGTGAAGTGCTGATCTACCGGAAGGACGGCGACATCGCCAGGATCCCGCTGGAAGAGGCAATGCGGGAATACCAACGACCCGAGTGCCGGCATTGCGGCGATTTCTCGGCGGAGATGGCGGACATTGCCTGCGGCGGCATCGGCACCGACCGCGCGACGATCGTCGTGCTGCGCACGCAGAAGGCGCTCGACCTGTGGCGTGCATTCGAAGCCAGCGGCCAGGTGGAGGTATGGCCGATCCAGGAGAACAAGATCTCCTGGAACATCCTGCAACGCTTGGCGCGCCGTCAACGCGAACGTATTCCGTTGGGCGCACCATGTAGCGGCACGGCGCCGGATCTGCCGCAGTACTCGCCCAGACGGGAAGCCGAACTGGCGGCCGCTGCGATCACCGCCACCGGCCGGCCGGCAACGGAGATCGAGGCCTGCCTCGAAGCGGCCTATGCGAACGCAGCACGACCGCTAGGAGTCGTCGGATACCTGGCCGGTGAGCCAATTCCCGGCGATCCGGGCGATCCTGCCGAAGGTCAGAAGCGCAAGCTGCCGCCCCCGCCGGCGCCGGCTCAGGGTGGTGCACCGCCCGGCTGGCAGCCTCTGGTTGCTATTGATCCGGATAGCACAGCGCCTTGACTCTGAGTACTGGCCTTTCCCGGCAGAATGTCCTTGATTCGGTATCATTGGCCGTCTCGCAGTACCAATCGATCCATTGCTATTGTCCCCTACCAGAAAAAGCATAGGATTACCCAGTCTCGCGCTAGTCGTTGCTTGGATCAGAACCATTTCAGTAACCTAATTGTGAACACGCCCTGGCCCTGCATCGAAGGCTAGAATACGGACCGTCCCGCCAGAATGGCTTCAAAACGCGTAATGCGGAACACGCAAGGAGAATACATGAGACATAGATATGAGGCGTTGGCAGTAGCCATGGTGATAGCAGGTTGTGCCACATCAACAAAGGTCCAGATACCAGAGCAACTTGCTCACCGCCCACAGGCATATCGTGACGCATATGTCGATGGATGCAAGTCAGCTCAGGCGAAAGCCTCTCAATTTAAAGATGTTGAGCGCATCCAGACAGACTCGCTCTACGCGAACGGTTGGTATGACGGATATGCGGAATGCAGGGCAAACCAACGCCCAAATAGCCGCGATGCCGTTAAGAAATAGGATGCGCTCAAGATGACGGAGACTTGGGGGGCAATAAGTGCTGACCATCCGGGTGTGATTGCCTAAACACCAATTAAGCGGCCATCCGTCCGACACAGCCTCACTGGCGAGAAACCACATGGTTGCCTAATAGGCGCTTGTCTTCGGCTTCAGATGAGATTGTGCGGAAATTGATTGCTGGATGCTGAGCAAATAGGCCGTCAGGCCGCCTGTTCAGTCGAGACATGGGCTGGCTCCGACAGGGGCGACGATGATTGGTTTTGCGGCTCTTCGTCGTCATCGTCATTAAATCGCACAACACGTACCCAAGAAGGTAACTTTGTATTGCGCTTCGTAATTTCTTTCAGCCATTGATTAACGGGCGGGTTGAGAACATTAATGAAGCTTAGTCGTTGTTTGCTCATTCGTGACTCCTGCGTTATGCCGAAATGACGAAAGCCCCGTAAAACGGGGCTTTCGGGTGGCTGAAGGAGGAGGAATCAGCCACCAAGGGGAGCATTCTCCTAACCTGCCAAATAGCGGCCGGAATCGGAAAGGAATTTCTCAATTACGTTGGAATTCATGGCAGCCGGACCCATTATTATTTATAGACGCACTATAGATAGCGCCGTTGGTAGCAAGTTCAATATCACTTTGCAAGAATTTGTAACGCTAAAGCGGAGACCATAAAACCTGGTGCTCCGTCTTACCGGCAAATATCTCCCGTGCGAAAAGACCCGCCATGGGCATCCAACACCTAAACGGATTCTGCGTAATGATGAGTTAGATCCGGACGATCTGTTCTTCGCTATTCCAGTTCTTCTTCATGCCACCTCCTCGTCTGAGGAGCCATTATCGCCAGATCAGGCTGGTTCGAAAATCCCTGGGCAGGGCAGTCTGTTGATGCGTGCGATTCTGTTCCGGTTCCCGGTTTCGAATCAGTTTTTCCTTATTTACTTTGGAAATAGATCAGGCTATAAGCCATCTTCGAAAAGATGCCGACATACTTCAAGGGAGAATTGCTTGAACACCGAATTGACCCGGATTCCTCCAGTTGCGCCCGCAGGGATGTTCCGCGGCCTGCGAAACCTGAGCCCCTTCAATCTTTGGCTGTTGTCGCAATTAATTTCCATAACGGCATCGGAAATCATCGTTGTGGGCATGGAGATGATCCTGCGAGGCGAAGTCACCTACGATTATCTGCTGACGGGCTTTGTCACCTCCCTTTTCGTCTCGGCATTTGTAGTGGCCGGTCTGCTTCACTTTCTGGATAAACAGGAACTGGCGACTGAAGCGCTGGAGGCCAGCGAGGAAAAATTCCGTGCATTTTTTGAGGGTGGCGGCGATGCTTTTTTTCTTCTGGACGTTGATGGCTATTTCAAGGAGGTCAACCCCGCTGCCTGCGAGCGACTTGGTTACGCCCGGGAAGAACTGCTCGGAATGCAAGTTAAGGATATTTGCACAACCGAGTCTTTCGCATTGAGAGCCAAACGCGCTGAAGCGTTGCAGCGAAATGGCCATTTGGTGTTTGAGTCCGGATACATCACCAAGTCAGGAGATGCCGTTCCGGTCGAAGTCAATTCGAAAGTCATGACATTCAACCGTCGGCCGCATATCTTTGCGCACGTACGTGACATTTCGGAGCGCCGGAAAACCGAGGAGAAAATAGAGTTTCTCGCCCACCACGATATTCTCACCGGACTGCCGAACCTGCTGATGCTCAAGGACCGCTTCGAATTGGCGCTGGCCTATGCCGAGCGAGCAGGAGTCAAGGTGGGGCTGATGTTCCTCGACCTCGACAATTTCAAAACCATCAACGATTCCCTTGGGCATCAATATGGCGACGCTTTGCTGCAGGAAGTTGCAACGCGATTGAGCGGGTGTGTACGCGATACCGATACCATCAGTCGCCACGGCGGCGACGAGTTCCTGATTGTTCTGGCTGACCTGCGCGATCCCGATGCCATCAACAGCGTCGCCGCCAAGATCCATTCATTGCTGACACCGCCATTCAATATCAACAGCCATGAACTGAGCACTTCCCCTTCGATCGGGGTGGCGGTCTATCCAGACGACGGCAGGGACTTTGATACCTTGCTGAAAATGGCTGATACAGCCATGTACCAAGCCAAGGAAGCCGGGCGCAATACCTACCGGTTCTTCACCGAGCGGATGAATGCCGACGCTCTTGAGCAATTAAATCTGGGTAACGCCTTACGGCATGGGCTCGAACGCAAGGAATTCCAGTTGTACTACCAGCCGCAAGTCGATTTGGAGACGGGAAACATCGTCGGCGCAGAAGCATTGCTTCGGTGGTGGAGTTCCGAATACGGCCTGATCATGCCGGACCGATTCATCTCGATTGCCGAAAACTCAGGCCTGATCGTACCGATTGGCGAATGGGTGTTGAACGAGGCCTGCCGGCAGGCTGTTGTCTGGCGCGATGCGGGCTTGCCAAACCTGGTAGTCGGGGTAAATCTGTCCGCAGTGCAACTTAAACGCGGCGATCTTGAGAAAATGGTTGCTAAGGCCTTGAGCACCTCGGGACTCGATCCGGGACGCCTTGAACTCGAATTGACCGAGTCCATGTTGATTCATGATACCGAGAAGGTTCTTGCGACCGTGACGCGACTCAAAGCGCTCGGCATCAAGCTTGCCATAGACGACTTCGGTACAGGCTATTCGAGTCTCTCCTATCTCAGGCGTTTTCAGGTAGATAAGCTTAAAATCGACCAGTCCTTCATCCGCGACATTGCCAACGATCCCGAGGATGCCGCGATCGTTCGGGCCATTGTCCAGATGGCGCGGAGCCTCAAGCTCAGAACAATTGCGGAAGGAGTCGAATCCGAGGCAATGCTGGAGCACCTGCGCGATTACCAATGCGACGAAGCCCAAGGCTATCTTTATAGCAAACCAATGCCGGCTGAGGAATTTGCGGAATATCTTGGCTCAAGAGCGACGGCGGATTAGGAATTCTTTCAATCCCGGGAAGTTGCCTTTCCAAAGAGCGAACGATGCAAGCACGGCGCGAGATCGGAAACCATCTTGATAGTCACAAGGTGTAATTCCCAGATAGTCAATCTTTCCATATCATTGCTAACAGAACGCACTGCCTGGAGTCCGGACCGCGGTCGCAATGATTCGCGAAGATTGCCGAAACGGATTGCTGTAAATCACCATTGAACCCGCGAGTTATTACGGCAACCCAACGTCATCTATTCGTACTATCATCGTACATTCTGGCGGGTCGCATCAATGTATTCGCTATGATGTGAAACCGCAGAATTCGGAGCATACCTACCAAGGAGAAACACAGATCATGACAACGAAATCAAAACTCAAAGCCCTTCCCAAAGACCTCACGGAATTCCGCAAGAATCTGGGTCTCAATCAATCGGACTTCTGGTCTCGCTACGGCGTTACACAATCCGGTGGTTCGCGCTATGAATCCGGGAGGAACATGCCGATGCCAATGAAGCTTCTGATTCGGCTGCATTTGAGCGGCGTGATTTCTGATGACGCGCTTAAGGCGGCGAAGGCGAAGTAACTCATGCACGTCCCTATGAAAGCGGAAGCGCGTGCTAATGCGCGAGGGGGATGTGGTAGCTGTTCAAGAAGCACCATGGCCAGCAGCCGGCATCTTCCCCGTTGCGCCTCCTCCCCCGGAAGGTTTTCCTGGTTGAGGGAGTTTGTCGGTCTGGGGACGTTGCCATGAACTACTTCTTCTCGGTGGTCTTCTCTTCAGTAGGAGGCGCCGTGAAATTGGGGAAATTCAGGCCTGCGAACAGGCTGCGCGCCTGACCCTTAACCTGCTCCTGCATTTGCTGGAACATTTTCTGGCTCTGTTCCATGTAGGCCCCCATCATGCTTTGCATGGCAGGTCCCTGAAAATTAAGAAACTGCGTCCAGAGGTCGTTGCCCGAAGCCGGATTGTCACCATGCAGCGTCCTCGCCTGCTCTTTGAGCTTGGCCTGGATGTCGGAGAACGCCTTGATGTTGCCCTCAAGGTATTTGCCCATCATTCCCTGCATGGCATTCCCATAGAAGCGGATCATCTGAGACAGCAGGTCACTGGTGAACATCGGCGCGCCACCAGCCTCTTCATCGAGAATGATCTGAAGCAATACGCTACGCGTCAGATCCTCGCCAGACTTGACATCCACCACCTGAAATTCTTCATGATGCAGCACCAGCGCCTTGACATCAGCCAGCGTGATATAGGTGCTGGTATGCGTGTCATAAAGACGACGGTTCGGATATTTCTTGATCAGTCTCAACGGCTCGGCCATCGCATCAGTCCTTCTGGTTAACAGCAGCCTGCAAATTATAGTTCTTTTGTGCAGCCCACCTGCAAGACAGGTGGGCAACCCGGGAAATCTCCTTTCAATACATGTGCAAGCCACCATTGATGTTGAGAGTCGCCCCGGTCATGTAACCGGCCAAGTCGGAACTCAGGTAGGAGCAAAGGGCGCCGATTTCCTCCGGCTTGCCGAAACGTTTCATCGGAATACCGTCGATGATGCCCTGGCGGACATCGTCGCGGATGGCCATGACCATCTTGGTGGAGATATAGCCCGGAGCGATGGCATTCACGGTCACGCCCTTGGTAACCAGTTCCTGGGCCAGTGCCTTGGTAAAACCAAGAATTCCGGCCTTGGCGGCGGAATAGTTGGTCTGCCCTGCCTGGCCTTTAACTCCGTTGACCGATGAGATGTTGATGATGCGGCCCCAGCCACGCGCCGCCATTTTCGATGAAACCTGCTGGGTCACATTGAACACGCTGTTCAGGTTGGTCGACATCACCGCGTCCCACATGTCTCTACCCATCTTGGGAAAGAACCTGTCGCGGGTAATTCCGGCATTATTCACCAGGATGTCGATCGGACCGGCCTTGGCCTCGGCTTCGGCAACCATTGCCCTGGACGACTCATAATCCGAAACGTCGGCGGCCACGGTGATAAAGTCATTGAAGCCATCTGCCCGCATCTCGGCAAGCCATTCTTCCGGCTTGTCCAGTTCGGGATGATAAGCCGCCACAACCTTGTAACCGTCCTTGGCGAACGCCCGGCAGATTGCTGTGCCGAGTCCACCCATTGCGCCGGTAACCAGCGCCACTCTGTTAGTCATCTTCTCTTTCCTACGTTAAAAAAACCTGTTGCGGGTGCCTCATTTTTGACGGCATCCCTATGCATATGTCAATACATGTGCTGGCCGCCGTTGATGGAGATATTGGCCCCGTTTACAAACGCCGCTTCCTGGGAGGAAAGGTAGGCCACCAGTCCTGCCACTTCTTCCGGTTTGCCCAGACGCGACATCGGGATCTGCGGCAGGATTTTGGAATCCAGCACTTCCTGCGGAATCGCCCTGACCATCTTGGTGCCGATATAGCCGGGTGAAATGGTGTTGACGGTCACGCCCTTCTTCGCCACTTCCAGGGCCAGTGACTTGGTAAAACCGTGCATGCCTGCCTTGGCGGCGGCGTAGTTGGTCTGACCGAAGGCGCCCTTCTGGCCATTGACCGAAGAGATGTTGATGATCCGGCCCCAATTGCGCTCGACCATGCCATCAACAACTTGTTTGGTCATATTGAATACCGAGTCGAGATTGGTGTGGATGACCGCATCCCAGTCGTCCTTGGTCATTTTCTTGAAGGTCATGTCGCGGGTAATGCCAGCGTTGTTGACCAGCACGTCGATCGGCCCCAATTCCTTGACGATCTGCTCGACGCAAGCCTTGCAGGAATCGAAGCTGACCACATCGCAAGGGTAGGCCTTGAAGCCATAGCCCATGCTGTTCATGCTGCGCAACCATTCCTGGGCTTTGCTGTTGCTGGGACTATAAGTGGCAACCACTTTATATCCCAGCGCGGCAAACTTGATGCAGATCGCCTCGCCCAGACCTCCCATGCCCCCCGTTACCAAAGCCACCTTTTGCATGATTAGTCTCCTTGTATGTTATTGCGGGGGAAACGACCGACGGCTTTGGCTTACCCCCGGTGAGCGCCATTGCCCGAATACTATGCTATGTCGCCTTTTCCTTGACGTAGCTCCCTGGCGCCGGCTCCCCGCTCGGGTAGGCGGCATTGCCGAGACGTTTGCGCGCCACGCGTTGTTTGCCGCCAAAACCGGCCAGCCATTCGGCCCAATGCGGCCACCAACTCCCCTGATGTTCGATGGCGCTGTCCAGCCATTGGTCGGAATTACCACCGCTGCTTTGGCCAACCCAGTAGCTGCGCTTGTTCTTCGCTGCCGGATTGATGACCCCGGCAATATGTCCACTGGCGCCCAAAGTGAAAACGGTTTTGCCGCCGAGCAGCCGGCGCGATTGATAGGAGGTTTTCCACGGCACGATGTGATCCTCGCGCGAGGCAAAAAGATAAGCCGGCATGTCGACGCGGCCGAGGTCGGCCTTGACGCCGCACATTTCGAGTTTGCCTGGCGCCCGCAGGTTGTTTTCCAGATACATATTGCGCAAATACCAAGCGGCAAAAGGACCCGGCAGGTTGGTGCTATCGGCGTTCCAGTACAGCAGGTCGAATGCCTTCGGTTTGCCGCCCTTCAAGTAGTTGCCAACAACATATTGCCAAATCAGATCGTTGGCGCGCAGGATCGAGAACACGGAAGCCAGTTCGCTGCCTTTCATCAGGCCGCCCTTGCCGATCGTCGCTTCGCGCTGCTGTACCGATGGTTCGTCAATGAAACAGCCGAGTTCACCCGGCTCGGAGAAGTCGAGCAAGGTGGTGAGCAGCGTCAGCGAAGCGACAGGTTCTTCGCCGCGCGCCTTGGCGACAGCCAGCGCCGAGGATAGGATCGTGCCGCCGACGCAGAACCCCAGCGCATTCACTTGTTTCACCTTGCCTATCTCGCGTGCCACTTTGAGCGCCGTCAGCGCCCCCTTTTCCAGATAATCGTCCCAGGTCAGGTAGCCGTGAGCGGCCTTGGGATTGCGCCAGGACAGCATGAACACGGTGTGACCCTGCTCCACCGCGTAGCGCACGAAGGAGTTCTCCGGCTGCAAATCGAGAATGTAAAACTTGTTGATGCACGGCGGCACCATCACCAGCGGCCGCTCGGCGACTTTGTCGGTCGATGGGGAATATTGGATCAACTGGATCAATTCGTTTTCAAACACCACCGCTCCGGGGGTCACCGCCAAGTTGCGCCCAACCTCGAAGGCAGCCTCGTCGGTCATCGAGATGCTGCCTTTCTCGACGTCGGCGATCAGGTTCTTGATCCCGGCGGTAATGCTTTCACCCTTGGTCGCCAGCGCAGTCCGGATAAATTCCGGATTGGTCGCGGCGAAATTCGACGGCGCCAGCGCATCGACATACTGGCGTGCGATAAAGCGCAAGCGCTGCTTTTCTTTTGCATCGGCGACAAACGTGGCCTCGACCATCTTGCAGAGAAACTCGGCATTGATCAGATAGGACTGGCGCAAGTAATCATATACCGGGCTTTCGGCCCATTCAGGCGCGGCGAAACGGCGATCGCCCGGTTCTGGCAGGGCGACTGCCGGTGCTGGCTGATCTGGCTTGCGGCTAATCTGCGCCTGCCACAGTTGGGTATGGCGGGCAACGAATTCATGTTGCAACTTGCGCAAGACTTCCGGCGGCACGGCGGGATTCGTCGCTGCCGGCAGCGTTCTCTCTCCCTGTTCCTTTAACGCAGCCTGCTGTGCCGTCAGGTATTGGGCAAAAGCCTGACTCCAAGCCTGATTTGCCTGCGCCATGGACTGCATGGCTTTCGTCATGGGATCGGGTGTTTCTGACATCCGCTGCTCCTCCGTGGTAAGAGGCCGGGACTGAGTTGTTTGGCTGCTTACCGGCGAATTTTGCACTGCAACATAAATGCTGTCAAGGCGGGAAAGTCCTGCTCATCCCGCCACTGCGGCATGCATTCGGCGCAGCGCGGTATCCAGGAGCGCCCGCGGACAGCCAAAATTTAGCCGGACGAAACCGCTGGTGTCACTGCGCTGGTCGCGAGCACTCCGACTGAAATCTGCGCCGTCGGATAGGCCCACGCCGGCTTCCTCGAAAAAGCGCTGGGGATTGTCGATACCACGCGTTCGACAAAGTCGGCGTGCATCGATCCAAGCCAAGTAGGTCGCTTCGACATGCGTCATGCTCAGTCCGGGCATCCGGGCGATCTGTTCCTCGACCCGGTCGCGGTTGCCGCGCAAATAGTCGAGCAGCGCCGCATGCCAGGCGCCGGCATGGCGATAGGCGGCCTCGGTCGCCGCCAGCCCGAGGACATTGACATGCGGTACGATGCCCTGCATCGCCGTGCGGAAGGCGCGGCGCAAGGCGGCATCGGGGATCACCGCAAAGGCGCAGCCGAGTCCGGGAATGTTGAAGGTTTTCGATGGCGCCATCAGCGTGATGCTGCGCCGGGCAGCGGCCGCAGAGAGCGTGGCAAAGGGCTGGTGGCGCAGCTGCGGATCGAGGATCAGGCCGCAATGGATCTCGTCGGAGCAGACGATCAGGTCGTGGCGCTCGGCAAGCTCCGCGATCTCGCGTAACTCATGTTCGCGCCAGACGCGCCCGACCGGATTGTGCGGATGGCAGAGCAGGAACAGTTTTGTTGCGGGTGTCAGAGCCGCCTCGACTGCCGCGTAATCCCACTCCCAGCGGCCATTGTCGCAGGTAAGCGCGGTACTGACGATGCCGCGCTGCGAGAATTGCGGTGCAGAAAGGAAAGGCGGATAGATCGGTGTGGCGGTGAATACTTCATCCTGCGGCCCGCCTACGGCGCGACAGGCGACATTCAGCCCGGTTACCAGGCCGGGCAGCCAGACCAGCCAATCCTCATCCACCTGCCACTGGTACTCGCTTGCCAGATGGTTTTGCAGCGCTTCGATCAACGACGACCATGGCCCGCCGTAGCCGAACACCCCATGTTCAATGCGCCGCCGCAATGCATTCAGCACCGCCGGCGGCGCGGCAAAATCCATGTCGGCGACCCACAGCGGAATGATTCCGGGGTCACGGCCGGCGTACTTGCCCCACTTGATCGAATCGCTGCCGCAACGCTCGATGATCCTGTCGAAATCGAGGCTCATATTTCACCTAGAGCCCGGGGTCCTCGCCCCCGCCGCTCAGCGTTGCTTCGATCGCCTTGCGCGTCAGGTGCGGGGCGAACAGCTCGATGAATACGTAGGCATAACCGCGCAACCAGGCGTCCTTGCGAATGCCGATGCGCGTCGTGCTCGACGCGAAGAGATGGGCGGCATCGAGCCTGCGCAAGCCCTTGTCGCGTTCCGGGTCGAAGGCCATTGAAGCCATCAGGCCAATGCCGAGGCCGAGCGCGACGTAAGTCTTGATGATATCCGCATCAATGGCGGTAAGTACCACATTCGGTTTCAGGTTGCGCACGGCGAAAGCCTGGTTGACCTTGTTGCGGCCGGCAAAGGAAG
The DNA here is from genome assembly GCA_028713555.1 of Sterolibacterium sp. Lineage (GTDB taxonomy): Bacteria > Pseudomonadota > Gammaproteobacteria > Burkholderiales > Rhodocyclaceae > JACRAR01. The sequence continues at coordinate 37,622 of JAQTOA010000003.1, forward strand.
AGTCATAGGTGACCAGCGGATAGCGCGCAATGGCTTCGAGCGTCAGTACCCTCTCCTTCAGGATCGGGTGGCGCAGTGGCGCAACGACGCAATGGTTCCACTGGTAGCAAGGCAGCACCACCAGTTTTTCCGGATATTGGTCGATGGCCTCGGTGGCGATGGCGATATCGGACTTCCCGGCAATGACCCATTCGCAGATCTGTGTCGGATTGCCTTGGTGCAGTTCCAGGCGCACCCCGGGATAACGTTGCATGAAGGCATGCACCGCCTGAGGCAGAGCGTAGCGCGCCTGGGTATGAGTGGTGGCGATGGAGAGGCTGCCGGTCATCTCGTTGCTGAATTCGTCGCCGACCTGTTTGAGATTGGCCAACTCGGAAAGGGCGCGCGCGGCGATGGCAAGAACCTGTTGCCCTGGATCGGTGATGCCTATGAGGCGTTTGCCATGCCGGATAAAAATGTCTACGCCCAATTCCTCCTCCAGCAGGCGAATTTGCTTGGAGACTCCCGGTTGCGAGGTATATAGCGCAGCAGCGGCTTCCGAGATATTGCAGTTCCGCTTGGCGACTTCATGAACGTAACGCAGTTGTTGGATATTCATGGGGCTATATATCAATTGATTATTTGTATTAAACAACAAAGTATTTTGTTCGTCTATAGCAACTCGCTACCATGCACTGCACCAAACGGCTTTTCGAGACACATTATGTATCGCTATAACGACATCGACCGCCTGCTCGTACGCCAACGCGTCACGCAGTTCCGCGACCAGACGCGGCGCCATCTTGCCGGCGAACTGAGCGTGGACGAGTTCCGCCCGCTGCGCCTGCAAAACGGCCTCTACATCCAGCGCCATGCGCCGATGCTGCGTCTGGCCATTCCGTATGGACTGCTCTCCAGCAAACAGTTGCGCACGCTGGCCAGCGTCACGCGCACCTTCGATCGCGGCTCGGCCCATTTCAGCACGCGCCAGAATCTCCAGTTGAATTGGCCCGAATTGGCGCGGGTGCCCGATATTCTTGAAGAGCTAGCCAATGTGGAGATGCACGCGATCCAGACCTCGGGCAACTGCATCCGCAATATCACCACCGATCCGCTGGCCGGCGTCGCCTTGCAGGAAGTTTCCGATCCGCGCCCCTGGGCCGAGATTCTGCGCCAGTGGTCCACCTTCCACCCGGAGTTCGCCTACTTGCCGCGCAAGTTCAAGATTGCCGTCAGCGGCGGCCCGGACGACGCGGCGAATGTGCGCATCCACGATCTCGGCTTGCAACTGGTGAAGAATGCCGAAGGCGAAGTTGGCTTCCGCGTGTGGGTGGGCGGCGGTCTCGGCCGCACGCCGATCCTGGCCAAGGTGTTGCGCGAGTTTCTGCCGTGGCCGCATCTACTGACCTATTTCGACGCCGTTCTGCGCCTGTATAACCTGCATGGCCGGCGCGACGACATGTACAAGGCGCGCATCAAGATCCTGGTTCAGTCGCTCGGCATCGAGGAATTCGCGCACCAGGTCGAGGCGGAATGGGCGCACCTCAAGGATGGCCCGGCGACGCTGACCGAAGCTGAAGTGGCGCGCGTTGCCGCCCACTTCGCGCCGCCGGAATACGAAACGCTGCCGAAACTCGATGCCGGCTTCGAATCCGCCAAACGCCACGACGCCGAATTCGCCGCCTGGGCCGCCCGTAATGTACATGAACATCGCGTGCCGGGATATGCCGCCGTGACCTTGTCGCTCAAGGCGACTGGGCACGCGCCGGGCGATGCGACCTCCGAACAGATGGAAATCGTCGCCGATCTGGCCGAGCGTTTCGGCTTTGCCGAGATTCGCACGACAGTGCAGCAGAACCTGGTGCTGCCGGATATCAGGAAGCGCGATCTGTTCAGTCTTTGGCAAGCGGCGCGCGCCGCCGGCCTGGCGACGCCGAATGTCGGCCTGCTCACCGACATCGTCGCCTGCCCCGGCGGCGACTACTGCTCGCTCGCCAATGCCAAATCGCTACCGCTGGCGGCGGCGCTGCAGCAGCGCTTTTCCGACCGCGCGCAAGTTGCGGATCTCGGCGAGATCAAGCTCAACATTTCCGGTTGCGTCAATGCCTGCGGTCACCACCATGTCGGCCACATTGGCCTCCTCGGCGTCGACAAGCAAGGCGAGGAACACTACCAGATTACGCTCGGCGGCGCCTGGGGAATCGAAGCCGCGCTCGGTAAAGTGATCGGCCCCGCGGTGCTGGCCGAGGAAGTCCCGCAGGCCATCGAGTGGATCGTCGACAACTACCGCGTCTATCGTCGTCCGCATGAACGCTTTATCGACACGCTGAAACGTATCGGCACCGAGAGTTTCCGCGACGCCGCTTATGGCAATGCCGAATCTGGCCAGGATGCAAAGGAAATCTCAAATGGCTAATCTATCCACCAAGCTCATCAGGGATCGTGTCATCGTTGAAGACACTTGGCAGGTGCTGACGCTGATTGCCGACGACACTCCGGAAACTGTCGGCTTGCCGGCCGGCCCGTTGCTGGTGCCCCTGCCTGTCTGGCAAGCGCGCAAGAGCGAACTCGTCCGGCGCAAGCGGGAACAGGGCGAACCGCTCGGCATCTGGCTCGATACCCAGGACGATCCGGCGGACATCGACGCTAACCTTGACGACTTCAGCGTCGTCGGTGTTCGTTTCCCTCTCGCCAGCGATGGCCGCGGCTATTCCATCGCCACTTTGCTGCGCACCCGCTACGGTTACCGCGGAGAATTGAGAGCTTTCGGCAGTATCGGTCGCGATCACCTCCATTACCTTTGGCGTGTCGGTTTCGATTCCTTTGCGGTCAAACAACCGGAGCTTGCCATCGCCAGCCTGGACGATTTTTCCGAAGCTTATCAGGCCGCTGCCAACCAGCCCCTGCCACTATTCCTGCGTCGCGCTCTGAGCGCCTGAAAGAACTGAAATGAACATACTTTTGCAAGATCCTGCGCTTATCAACAGCGTCGCGACAAAAACCGTCGCGCTCCGTCACCTGCTTCGCGACATCGCCACGACATTTGCACCGGCGACTTTCGGCACTGGCCTTGGCGCAGAGGGCATGGTGCTTATCGATATCATCGCCAGCGAGAAGCTGGCGATTGAAATCTTCACGCTCGACACCGGCCGTCTGCCAACCGAAACTTACGATTTGCTGAGCCGTTTGCGCCGCCACTACGGCTTGACGCTGCAACTCTACTATCCGCGTCACGAACTCATCGAAACCTACACGCGCGAAAACGGCATCAATGCGTTCTACGAATCCGTGGCTTTGCGCAAGGCATGCTGCCATGCCCGTAAGGTTGAACCGCTGCAGCGCGCCCTGGCCGGCAAGAAAGCCTGGATCACCGGGCTGCGCGCCGGACAGGCTGCCACTCGCACAAATTTGGCGCAGCGCGAGTTTGACAGCGCCAACCAGCTTGAAAAATTTAGCCCGCTGGCCGACTGGACGGAACACGAAGTCTGGGCCTACATCCATGCCAACAACGTTCCCTACAACGCGCTACACGATCAACACTATCCGAGTATTGGCTGCGCCCCGTGCACGCGCGCCATTGCTCCGGGCGAAGAGATTAGGGCGGGACGCTGGTGGTGGGAGGATCCGTTAAGCAAGGAATGCGGATTGCATGTCAAGCGCGCTTGATGAGAAACCAAATCGCGGCGACCTCGCGATTTATTTTATTCGCCGCCAGCAGCGCTGGAAACTGTTAAATTACCGCTCCGTTTCAGGCCGGACCTCTATCCGGTCCCTATTCTTCTCTGGAGGCCCCATGACTATTTACGCAGACAATGCCCAATCGATTGGGCACACTCCACTGATTCGTCTCAACCGCGTGACCGACGGGGCGGCAGCCACCGTGTTGGCCAAGATCGAAGGCCGCAACCCCGCCTATTCGGTAAAGTGCCGCATCGGCGCCGCCATGGTGGCGGATGCGGAGCGGCAGGGGCTATTGGGTCCGGGCAAGGAACTCGTCGAACCCACCAGCGGCAATACTGGCATCGCACTGGCCTTCGTCGCCGCGGCGAAGGGGATCCCGCTGACGCTCACCATGCCGGAAACCATGAGCATCGAGCGGCGCAAATTGCTCGTTGCCTTCGGCGCCAAGCTGGTTCTCACCGAAGGCGCCAAGGGCATGAATGGCGCTATCGCCAAGGCGACTGAAATTGCCGCCACCGATCCGAACCGTTATGTCTTGCTCCAGCAATTCAAAAACCCCGCCAACCCAGCCATCCACGAACAGACCACGGGGCCGGAAATCTGGGACGACACGCAGGGCAAAATCGATATCCTCGTTTCCGGCGTCGGCACCGGCGGCACCATTACCGGCGTTTCCCGTTATATCAAGAAGACGCGCGGCAAAACCATCGTCTCGGTGGCGGTGGAGCCCAGTGCCAGTCCGGTGCTGACCCAGACTCGGGCTGGCGAACCAGTGAAGCCTGGACCCCACAGGATCCAGGGCATCGGTGCGGGCTTCGTGCCGGAAGTGCTGGATCTCTCGCTGGTGGATGAGATAGAGCAGGTAAGCAACGAGGAGGCGGTTCTGTATGCCCGCCGGCTCACCCAAGAGGAAGGGATACTCTCCGGCATCTCCTGCGGTGCGGCGGTGGCGGCCGCGGTGAGAATCGCGAAACGACCGCAGAACGCCGGCAAGACCATCGTGGCGATACTGCCGGATTCTGGCGAACGTTACCTGAGTTCCATTCTCTTCGAGGGCATGTTCGACGCCGCCGGTACGGCGCTATGATTTTGACATCATCCTGCCGGATTTCGACGATGACCATGCAGGCGCACTTGCCGACTCCGGGCAGCGCGAAGGTCGGGTATTCTTAGGAAGCCGAGACATTCTGTTGCGTTGCATGGTTCTCCGGCCGCAACTTGCGCTTGGCCAGTACGCCGATCACCAGGGTCGGGATCAGCATGCCGAAAAAGGTTTGGATGAAGGTCGCCGTGAAATCCTCGGGGCTGGAGGCAGCCAGGTACATGGCCACACAGAGTTCGGCCAGCACCAAAATATTGATGATGACCGCCAGTAGCCACTGTCGGGGGTGGTTTGCTACGTCGACTTGGATAACGGGATCCATGGGCCTTCTCCAGTCTTGTCATTCGATCCACGGCCGGTTGTCAAACCGACCTTGGATCGAATCAGGTTACTTCTTATAGATGTCGGTCTGAGTGATGTTCATGAAACGCAGGGACTTGCCCTCTTCATTGTAATAGAGGCGCACTTCATCGCCGGCATCCCAGGTGGAATCCGGCAACCCGAGGTACTCCTCGGGGAGACTGAGAGTCTCGACAACCTTCAGCCGGCGGGAGTAGATGGTCACGGTCTTCTGTTGCTTGTCGACCACCGGGAATTTCTTGCCCTTGACGAGCGGGTCGTCCCGCTCCACGCCCGTTTTCTTTTCGACCGGCTTGAAATCGATCGCCTTGAAATTCTGGGTCTGGGGGTCAAAGATGGTAACCTGATTCTTTTCCACGTCCAGCTTCATGCGTCCGCCAGCCTTGGGCAGCGGCCCAATTTCCCTCGGATCGACGGGCAGCGCGTAGGTTAGAGGCGGCAGGTGGGAATAATCCGGATTGAGCGCGTTGGCCTTATTGTCCCGGATGATGGTCACCAGTTTCCTGTCCTTGTCGAAAGCGACCACCCTGCCCTGAACCACTTTGCCGGATTCCGCGCACCCGAACAGAAAAGCAAGTGGCAAGGCAGCGAGTAGGCATAGCCAGTATCCGATCTTCTTCAACATGTCATCCTCATTAAGGGCATACGTGGGGATTTCGCAGCCGGCGATCAAGCGTTACGCTTCTTCATGGCCACCTCCTTGGCAGCTCCGCGGACCATTTTGACCGTGATGTAGATGGACAGGCCTGCCACCAGGCTGAGTATCAGGATCGTGGCGATAATATTGCAAATTGCATACAAATCGGGAAAGTAATTGGGGATCAGCTTCAGGAGCACCGAGACGAAACAGCCAACCACAGCCCAGCCGAAGGCGGCTCGGATGCCGTAGCCCTTGATGTACTTGGTGGCAACCGAACCGACTTGGGCGCCCATGGCCGCGCCCACCAGCATGATAATGGCGGCCACCAGTTCCACGCGGCCCTTGTAGGTGTAAGTGGCTGCGCCGTAGAGGCCGGAGATCATGACCTCGAAGAGATCGGTGCCAACGGCCACGTGGGTCGGGCAACCGAGGATATACATCAGGGCGGGCATGCGGATCAGGCCGCCGCCGATGCCCAGTACGCCGGCCAGCCATCCCGTGAAGAAGGCCAGCATGATCGGAAGCCAGACCGAACAGGTGATTCCCGAGGCTTTCAGATGCACCATGGGGGGGATATTGATCTTGTGAAAGGTCTTGTGCCATTCGTGGCCTGTCGCAAGTTTGTCGATTTCCCTGCCCGCAGCCATGGCTTCGCGTTCCTTGCGGCGCTGCTTGGCGACATCGGCAAACACCGCCCACGCGACCAGGGCCAGCAGCACCAGGTACATCCACCGCACCACCGGTCCGACCTGGCCGATGCGCTCCAGCCACATGATCATCTGAGCACCGACCTCGAAGCCGACCACCGTACCGACGATCATGATGCAACCAAGTTTATAGTCCACGTTGCCGAACTTGCCGTGGCGCATGGTGGAGATCAGGGATTTTCCGGCCATGTGGGCGATATCGGTGCCGATGGCGAACGCCATGGGGAATCCTAAAATATTGAGGCCGGGGGTCACCATCCACGCACCACCCATACCGAAAAAGCCACCGATGACGCCCACACCGGCACCCAGGATAACGAGCCCCGGCCAGAAGACTTCCACGCCCGCGATAGGCATGAGGACATACAACCAATCCATGCCGATTCCTCTTTACTAAGCGGTAACGTGTGAGTCGGTCAATATAAGAGTAAGAGCGAGATCGATGGATTCCGCTTCAGTGCTCCGCAAGCTCGCGCGACTTGAGGTCGATGCCGATGAGCCGCATGATAAAGTCGGCCACTATCCCGAAAATGCTCCCGATAAGGGGAATCAGGACGACGGTCAGGATAGTGAAGTACAGGTGGCTCTCGTTGTAGAGATTCGCCCACCAGGCCATGACTCCCGAGAGATTTCTGGAGTCGGCCACGATAACGATGAGTCCATCACTCCCCCCTGCCGCCAAAACCGTCTGTGCGGTCATCGAGAGAATGGACAGGATCAGCGCGACTCTTTTTAACACCGGCATTTTTTTAGTTAATTTGAATTGACGGGTATGCAACAGCACCATGACTCTCCTCCTTCTGGAAGTTGGCTTAATGCAATGGTAGTGAGAACAAGATAACTACGAGTGAGCAACAAGAAGTTTTAATCGCAGGAGAAGGAAATATTGCCGGACTTATCGTCGCCAACGGGTAGCGGCGCTATTCAGCCGACGGCGCAGCGCGGATTAGCGGCTTTTTGCTGACTCTCCATCAGTCGTCGTCATGCCAGGCATGTTGCACTTTTCTGCGCTGTTCTTCGAGACAAGGGAAATTCTGTGGGTTCCAGCTTGGAATCGGCAGGACGCCTTATCAATGCGGCAACTGTGGCACGGCCGAATGCCCGGGCCTGGCCGTTGATCTGTACAGTATTGGCAGTTCGCCGTTGGGCGGGGGAAGTTACCTAAAAAGCCAGCGCAATAAGAGGCCTTCAGGGATTAATCAAGGCAGGTAGCTCGCCGAACAGTTGGTTCCTAGTCTGCGATCAGTCCGTTGTGAATCGCATAGCGGGTGAGTTCGGCGACGTTGTGCAAGCCGAGCTTGCGCATAATATTGCGCCGATGCACGTCGACGGTGGTCTCGGCGATGTGCAACTCCGTGGAGATCTGCGGCGAGGTGCATCCTTCGGCGACGAGTTTCAGCACTTGGCGTTCCCGGGCGCTGAGCTGGACGGCTAACTTGATTTTGCCGTTGCTTCCGGACAGGTCGGCAACGAGTACTCTGGCAACATCGGGACAATAATAGCTGCGGTTGTTTTGCACGGCTTCGATCGCCCGCAGCAATTCTTCAGCAGCTCCGGCCTTGGTGACATAAGCGGAGGCTCCCGCGCTCATCATGTCCTCTACATACTGCCGACTGGAGAAAGCCGACAGCGCGATCACCTTGATTCCCGGACAGGAAGCATGGAGCCGCCGCGTCGTTTCGATGCCGTTCATGCCGGGCATGCCAATGTCCATACAAACGATATCTGGCGAGGTTTCACGAGCCAAATCAACTACATCGTTGCCGTTGCCGGTTTCCGCCACGACTTCAAGGTTTGCTGTATTTTTCAGCATGCTCTTGAGCGCATCTCGAAACAATTGATGGTCATCGGCAAGCAAAATGCGCAACTTCATTGTTGTCCTTCCAGAAGCCTAGGCTCCAAGTAAAATTTTACTTCAATGCGTGTGCCTCTGCCGAGTTGCGACGCGATGCTGAAGCGTCCGCCGGAGATTTCCGCCATTTCCCTCATATTGAGCAACCCCATGCCGCTGACCTGTCCGGCTTTGCCCATCATATTCTGGTCGAATCCAATGCCGTCGTCAGTAACCGTCAGGATGATTGGGCGAGTTTCGCAGCGCAGCTCAATCTGGATCGACTTGGCCTTTGCATGCTTGGCAGAATTCGTCAGCGCTTCCTGGCTGATGCGAAACAACAAGGATTCCAGTTCGGGCGCGAGTCTTTCGTCCTGAAGGCAAAAGACCTGAACCGCTATCCCGGTGCGTCTGGCGAAGTGGTGGGCATAATCCTTTAGCGCCGCTGCCAAGCCGGCATAGTCAAGCGCGGGGGGACGCAATTCGGAGCAGATTTCGCGGATGCTGGCGTTGGTATCTTGAATCAAGGCGCGCGCATCATCCAGGCGCTCGACCAGTTCCGGCGATTGCTCCTGCGGCAGGGCGACGAAAATATTTTTAAAATTCAGTTCGATGGCAGCGAGGTTCGGACTGGTACGATCGTGCAGTTCAGCCGCAAGCCGCCGCTTGGTTTCTTCCTGCATCACCAAAAGGCGTCGCGAGGCCTGAGCCAACTTGGCGGAGTAGGTCTCCAGCTCAAGTTGCATTTCCTTGCGTTCCAGCAAACGCTGGGAAAGGTTGCGCAGGTTGACCATGATAAGTTGGCGCCCGCCCGTTTCAACCAGGCTGGCAAACTCTTCCATGGGAATTCGGGAACCGTTTTTCCTGCGATATTTGCGCTCGACGGCCGCTCGAAATCCGTCGCGCACGATATGCTGGATTTGATCTTTTTCGGACTCTGTCGAGACATCCGTCAGGTCGCTGAACTTCAGGGCCAGCAATTCACCGCGTTGGTACTCCAGCATCTTGCATAGGCTGGGGTTGGCTTCCTGGATGCACAGATCATCGGGACTGAACAGCAATACGCCATCGGAAGCTTGCTGCAGCAGGGCGCTGAAGAAATTGCGCTCGGCATGGAGTTGTTCCTCCCTTTGTTCCAAAGTTTCCAGCAGTTGGTTGAAGCCGCCGATCAGTTGGCCGATTTCGTCCTGGTGCACTATCGGCAAGGGTTGCAGCGGCTGGTTAGCGTCGGACATAGCCGCCAGGCTTTTCACGGCAGCCACCATCGGTGAAAATTCGCGCCATAACAGCCAGAACATCAGTATGCCCGCCACTAAAGTCAGCAACACCGTGGCAACCACGATATGCTGCTGCAAGTCGCGAAGCGGAGCAAAGACCTCTTCGGTCGGCAGCGCGGCGACCACATACCAGCCCGCCACGGGGATGCGAGCAGAGGAGGAAAGGACTTCCTCGCCCAAGGAATTTATGCTAACCATCGAGCCGTCGAAACCCTTCATGCGCATATCCTGGGCTTTGTTAACGCCGGGTGGGGGGAGCGGCTGCATCACTCGGTTTTTGTCCGTGGCGGTGACAATCAGGTTGTGCTGGGGGGCCATGACCAGATAGCCGCCGCTTTTGCCGTGCCGGTGTGCCACGAGGCGATCCAGAAAATTGGGCTTGGCGAGATTGATCACGCCGAATAGGGCGCCGATCACCTCGCCATGGGCGTCGCGGATCGGCGCGTTGATGTGGAACAGGGGTTGATGCAACACGCGACCCGACATGGGGCGGCCAATAACGGATTTTCCCTCGGTCAGCACGCTATGGGTAGCTGCATTGCTCGCATAGTTGGTCCCCTTGCGGCCTGGAATGACGGGAGCATCGGCAATGGCGGTGCCATCGCGCGTCACTACGACAACTCCCGAATTAAACATATCTTGCAATATCGGGTTGCTGTCGAGCAGTTGCTGCAGGGCGTGCGGATTGTTCAGCAGGGACTGGTCAATCAGGCGCGCCGTTTCTTCCATGGTTTGAATCCGGTCAGACAGTTCATGGTTTATTTCGGAGGCCACCAAAGACACCGCTGAAACCTGCTGGTTCGCCAGCAAATTCTGCATATCCTCACGCAATAACCGTGTAACGTAATACGACAGCGCCCAGATGCCGGCAATGAAAATGGCCAGGGTGCACAGCGTGATCTTGTCCTTCAGCGAGTCATGCCAATGGCGGTATTCCGCCAATGGTGGTCTCCAATCATGCATAGTCTGTCATAGCGGGTGAATTCGCCATGATACAAGGAATTATTCCTGTGGCTTCTATACAAAGAAGAAAGACTTCATTCCCTTCACCCGAGATAATTGCTAGATTGGGCCGACGCTCAACCACTAGGTGCTCCCATGAAACTTGAAACTCTTGCCATTCATGCCGGCTACAGCCCGGACCCGACCACCAAGGCGGTGGCGGTGCCGATCTACCAGACCGTTTCCTACGCCTTCGACAATACCCAGCACGGCGCCGACCTGTTCGACCTGAAGGTGCCGGGAAACATCTACACGCGCATCATGAATCCGACCCAGGATGTCCTGGAGCAGCGCGTGGCCGCGCTGGAAGGCGGCATCGCCGCACTGGCGCTGGCTTCCGGGTCGGCAGCGATCACCTATGCGGTCCAGACCATCACCGAGGCCGGCGATAATATCGTTTCGGCCGCGACGCTGTATGGCGGCACCTATAACCTGTTTGCCCATACCTTGCCGCAGTTCGGTGTCGAGGTGCGTTTCGCCGACTACCGGAATCCGGATAGTTTCGAGAAGCTGATCGATGCCAAGACCAAGGCGGTGTATATCGAATCCATCGGCAACCCGCTTGGCAACATCACCGACATCGAAGCTCTCGCCGCCATCGCCCATCGCCATGGCGTGCCGCTGATTGTCGACAACACCGTGGCGACGCCGTACCTGCTGCGACCCTTCGAGTTTGGCGCGGACATCGTGGTGCATTCGCTGACCAAATACCTCGGCGGCCATGGCAACAGCCTTGGCGGCGCCATCGTCGACTCCGGCAAGTTCCCCTGGGCCGAGCACAAGCAGAAGTTCAAACGGCTCAACGAGCCGGATGTTTCCTATCACGGCGTCGTCTATACCGAGGCGCTTGGCCCAGCCGCCTATATCGGCCGCGCCCGCGTCGTGCCGTTGCGCAACATGGGCGCGGCGATCTCGCCGTTCAACGCCTTCCTGATCCTGCAAGGCATCGAGACCCTGGCGCTGCGTATGGAGCGTATCGTCGACAACACGCTCAAGGTCGCGAAGTTTCTCCAGGGCCACGCCAAGGTAACCTGGGTCAATTACGCCGGCTTGCCCGACCACAAGGACCACTCGCTGGCGCGGAAGTATCTGGGCGGCCGTCCCTCCGGCATCCTGACCTTCGGCGTCAAGGGCGGCCTGGCTGGCGGCGCCCGCTTCCAGGATGGCTTGAAACTGATCACGCGCCTGGTCAACATTGGCGACGCCAAGACCCTTGCCTGCCATCCGGCCAGCACCACCCACCGGCAATTGTCCGCCGAGGAACTCGTCAAGGCCGGCGTCACGGAAGATACCGTGCGCCTGTCGATCGGCATCGAGCATATCGACGACATCTTGGCCGACATCGAGCAGGCGCTGGCTGTCGTGTAATCTTTATATCGAACACCTGCGCAATTTTTGCGCGGGTGTTCGATAATTCATGGACACATACACCGGATGTGCTTCCATGTGCCAACTATTGGGGATGAATTGCAATGTCCCCACCGACATTTGCTTTTCCTTCACGGGCTTCCAGGCGCGCGGCGGAGCGACCGACGTGCATCGTGACGGCTGGGGCATCGCTTTTTTCGAAGGCCGCGGCGTACGCGTATTCCTCGATCCGCAGCCCTCGTGCGCATCGCCAGTGGCCGAGTTGGTGCGCCATTACCCGATCCATTCGCTTAACGTCATCGCCCATATCCGCAAAGCGACTCAGGGTTCTATCGGTCTCGAAAATACTCACCCCTTCATACGCGAACTTTGGGGCCGCTACTGGATCTTCGCGCACAATGGCAATCTCAACGCTTACGCGCCGGCACTCGACGGCGGCTTCCTGCCGGTGGGACAGACCGACAGCGAGCGTACCTTCTGCCATCTTCTGCAAACCCTGCGAAGACGCTTTCCCGCAGGGCCACCTGAGCGCCTTGAACTGCATTGGGCGTTGGAGGAATTCGCGGCGCAAGTCAGGTTGCATGGAGCTTTTAATTTCCTGCTCTCGAACGGCGATTGCCTGTTCGCCCACCGCTCGACGGATTTGCACTACATCCTCCGCCAAGCGCCCTTTGCCGTCGCCCACCTTAGGGATCAAGATGTGGCGGTCGATTTCAGCGAGGTGACATCACCAAACGACCGCGTGGTGCTGATCGCCACGCTGCCGCTAACCGACAACGAAACCTGGACGCCGCTGCCAGCAGATTGCGTGGTGATGTTCGCCGAGGGGGTATATCACCCCGCTTGACTAAGCCGCCGCGGCCAACTTGTCCACCACAGTGATGCACGGCTGATCGAAGAAGTAGCCCTGCACCCAGTCGGCGCCGGCTGACCGCACTGCGTTGGCCATCTCAATCGTCTCGATCCGCTTCACGGCGATCTTGACGTTGCTTGAGGCCAGCGAGCTGACCTGGCGGCGCAGTTCGTCAGGCGAAAAGCCCATGGCATCGAGCATCAATAATTCTGGCCGTAACAACTCGGCCAGCGCGCGCGCGTGCAGATTGCCTTCGGCATTTACGGCAACGGCAAAACCGCTCTTGCGATAACTTGCCAGTATCTGGCGCAGGTGCGACAGATCGAACTGGTGGATGGTGCGGATCTCGATGAAGATATTCTCGGGTGATACACCCAGCAGGCTCAGCAGCTTGCCGAAAAACTCGCCGTGCCGTTCCGGCACCGCCTGCAGCAAGCGCGCATCGACGTTGAGCACCAGTGGGTGCGTATTGTCGGCGGCGGTGAAATAGTTGAGTACGTGTACGGTTCGGCAGAGCCGATCAAAGTTCACCAGGTCGCTATCGACGGGGGTATCGGCGAAGTGCTGCCAAGGTGACAGCCCCTCGCCTTTCTTCGAGTAAGAACGGGCGCAGGCCTCGACAGCGACCATTTCCTCACTTGCCGGCGCACGCCACGGCTGGAAAACCGAGCTGATGTTGGCGCCATAGTACCGGCCGGCAACCCGGCCGTGCTCGTTGACCTGCAAGCTGGCAATGCTTGGCACGGCACGGCGGATTCCCGCCAGGGTACGATTAAGCATGCTCGGAGTCATATCACTTTCCGGGCTGGTAAATCTGGTCGAACGTACCGCCGTCTTCGAAGTGAATTTTCTGCGCCTTTTGCCAGCCGCCGAAAGTATCGTCGATGGTGACGAGCTTGACCGGCGCGTATTGTTTGGCATATTTCGCCGCGATCTTCTTGTCGATCGGGCGGTAATAATGCTTGCCGGCGATTTCCTGCCCTTCCGGCGAGTAGAGGTATTCAAGATAGGCCTCGGCCACCTTGCGCGTGCCGTGCTTGTCGACCACCTTGTCCACCACGCTCACCGGAGGTTCGGCGAGTATCGACAGCGACGGCGTGACGATCTCGAATTTTTCCGGACCGAGTTCCCTGATGGCCAGATAAGCCTCGTTTTCCCAGGCCAGCAGCACGTCGCCAATCTCGCGCTCGACGAAAGTGGTGGTGGAACCACGCGCGCCGGTGTCGAGCACCTTGACATTGCCGAAGAGTTTTTTCAAGAATTCCTTGGCCGTCGCATCGTTGCCGCCCGGTTGCTTGAGAGCGTAGGCATAGGCGGCAAGGTAGTTCCAGCGGGCGCCACCCGAGGTTTTCGGGTTCGGGGTAATGACGCTGATTCCCGGCTTGACGAGATCGTTCCAGTCGCGGATTGCCTTCGGGTTGCCCTTGCGCACCAGGAAAACGACGGTCGAAGTATAGGGCGAGGCGTTGTGCGGCAAACGTTTCTGCCAGTCGGCGGGAATCAGCTTGGCCTTATCGTGCAGGGCATCGATGTCGTAGGCCAGGGCGAGGGTAACGACATCGGCTTCCAGCCCGTCGATTACGGCACGCGCCTGCTTGCCGGAGCCACCGTGCGATTGCTTGATAGAAACCGTTTCGCTGCTCTTGCTCTTCCAGTATCTGGCGAACGCGGCGTTGAAATCCTGATAAAGCTCGCGTGTCGGATCGTAGGAAACATTAAGCAACGTGGTGTCGGCGCTGACTTGGGCGCTGATCAACAGGCTGGCGGCTGCCAGCAGGGATAGTAGTTTGCGGGACATCTGACACTCCTGGTTGAAAAGATAACGTGGTGGAGTGTAGGAAAAACTGCTGGATAGTGGAACGAAGCAATCTTCATTTCCAAATACCGAAACCCGTATAAGCGGCGGCCCTGGTTAACTGCGATCCAGAGCCATCGGAGATGGCCGAAGCATCTGCCGGAACAGCATCCTAACCCCCATCGTTGAGAGCAACTTGCAGGGTTTTCGGATCGACGCCCGGCGCCATCATGGCGACGAACTGACGCGCATATTCGCGAAGATACACACCGCGATGTACGGCAAGACGCGTGGTGTTGACAGGGAACAGGTGGTCTCCGGGCAGCAGCGCCAGAGTGGCATCCCTGGTCGAGTTAAAGACCATCGGCGCGATGATGCCGATGCCAAGCCCGACCTCGACGTAGGTCTTGATGACATCGGCATCGATGGCGGAGAGCACGATATTGATGCCCAGGCCGGCTTCGCCGAAAGCCCGGTCAATCTGCGAGCGGCCAGTGAAACCCTCATGGTAGGTTACGATAGGCCAGGCGGTAATGGACTCCAGCGTCAACAGCGGCAGCTGCGTCAGCGGGTGGTTCTGCGGCACGATGACGGCATGGTGCCAAGAATAGCAGGAGAAGCTGACCAGATCGGGAACGTTTTCGATGGCCTCTGTGGCAATGCCGATGTTGGCCTCGCCGGCCAACAGCATCTCGACAATTTCACGCGGGTTACTTTCGTGCAACACCAGATGCACAAGCGGATAACGCGCCTTGAACTGCTTGATGACCTCGGGAAGCGCATAGCGCGCCTGGGTGTGCGTGGTGGCGATGATCAGGCTGCCTTGCTCGCGACTGGCAAACTGGTCGGCGATGTTGCGCAGGTTCTGCGCGTCGCGCAGGATGCGCTCGACGGTTTCGAGCAACTCCTTGCCTGGCTCGGTGAGGCCGATCAATCGTTTGCCGCGGCGCACGAAGAGTTCGACGCCCAACTCGTCCTCGAGGTCTTTGATATTCTTGCTTACACCGGGCTGCGAGGTATAGAGCGTGTTAGCCACCTCTGTAAGATTGAAGTTGCGACGCACGGTCTCGCGGATAATTTTAAGTTGCTGGAAATTCACACAGCTTCCTTAACGAGGCCAGCCCTGTCGTTGTCGGCCAGGTTTACCGGGAACACTCTTGCGCCACGGGGCTGGATCAGTATCTGGTCGCCTTCGACCAGGGCCAATTCGCGCAACCGTTCGCGACCGATTTCCGCCTCGATGGGTGCGGCGGCGTTCTCCGAGCCCTCGGCACCTTCACGTTCCAGTTCCAACCGAACCGCGGCGCCAAAAGCCAGAATGCGCCTGATTACCACGGGAATGCCGGTAATGCCTGGTCCCGGTCGCACCACGTCGACCTCGTGCGGCCGTGCGTAGGCAACGGCTTGCGTATCGAACGAGAGGGTGTGCTGATCGAGTGCCAGCACATGCTCGTCGACCTGCAGATGGTCGCCTTGCACACGCCCGTGGAACAGATTGACCGAGCCGAGAAAACCATACACGAACGGGCTTGCCGGATGATCATAGACCTCGTGAGGCGCACCGATCTGCTCGACCTGGCCGCGATTCATCAGGACCACACTGTCGGCAACCTCGAGCGCTTCTTCCTGGTCGTGGGTGACAAAGATGCTGGTGATGTGAAGTTCGTCGTGCAAGCGCCGCAGCCAGCGGCGCAAATCCTTGCGCACTTTGGCGTCGAGTGCCCCGAAGGGCTCGTCGAGCAGCAGCACCTGGGGTTCCACCGCCAATGCGCGAGCCAGGGCGATGCGCTGTCGTTGCCCCCCGGAAAGCTGTGCGGGATAGTGGTCGGCGAGCCAATCGAGTTGCACCAGATCCAGCAGTTCATGCACCTTGCGACGGATTTCCACTTCTCCCGGGCGCGTGGCCCGTGGCCTGACACGCAGGCCGAAAGCGATGTTCTCGAACACGCTCAGGTGGCGAAACAGGGCGTAATGCTGAAATACAAATCCGACCTGGCGCTCGCGCGCATGGCGCGTCGAGGCGTCCTCTCCATTGAACAGAATTTTACCGCTATCCGCCTTTTCCAGACCGGCGATGATCCGCAACAGCGTCGTCTTGCCGCAGCCCGATGGGCCGAGCAGGGCCACCAGTTCTCCGGAAGGAAACACCAGACTGACATCATCGAGCGCCTTGAAGCTGCCGAACTGCTTGCTGATCTTGCTGACTTCGATACTCATGTCTCCTGCTCCTGGATGTTTGTCCGATTTTCATGGCCAAAATGCCATTCGACGAAGGTCTTGGCTGCCAACGTCACCAGCGCCAACAGTGCCAGCACTGAAGCGACGGCGAAGGCGGCGGCGAAGTTGTATTCGTTATAAAGAATTTCCACATGCAGCGGCATGGTATTGGTCATGCCGCGGATGTGGCCGGAGACCACCGACACGGCGCCGAATTCGCCCATGGCGCGGGCGTTGCAGAGAATCACGCCATACAGCAGGCCCCATTTCACATTCGGCAAAGTGACGCGCCAAAGGGTCTGCCAACCGGAAGCGCCGAGGATGACCGCAGCTTCCTCATCATCGCTGCCCTGGGCCTGCATGAGCGGAATGAGTTCTCGAGCGACAAACGGAAAGGTGACGAATGTCGTCGCCAGGACGATTCCCGGTACAGCAAAAATAATCCTGATGTCATGGGCTTGCAGCCATGGCCCGAACCAGCCCTGGGCACCGAACAGCAGCACGTAGATAAGGCCGGAGATCACCGGCGAAACGGCGAAAGGCAAGTCGATCAGGGTGATCAGGAGGCTCTTGCCACGGAACTCGAACTTGGCGATAGCCCAAGCCGCCGCCACGCCGAACACCAGGTTGGCCGGCACCGAGATAGCGGCGGCGATCAGCGTCAGGCGGATGGCGGAAAGCGCATCCTCTTCCTGGAGAGCATTGAAATAGACGCCGACACCCTTGCGCAGTGCCTCGTAAAACACCGTGGCCAGTGGGACAAAGAGGAACAGGGTAAGGAAGGACAACGCCAGCGCAATCAGTAACCAGCGCACTACGACTGGTTCGTCGGTACTGGCGCTGCGCGTGGGCGAGGCAATGTGCAGAGCAACGGCGGCAGTCATGTCAGACAGCTTTCCTAGTACGGCGGCTGCTCCACCACTGCAGTATATTGATGGCGAGCAGCAGCGCGAAGGAGATCACCAGCATCACCACAGCAATGGCGGTGGCACCGGCATAGTCGTATTGTTCGAGCTTGGTGATGATCAGCAGCGGTGCGATTTCAGAGATCATTGGCATGTTGCCGGCGATGAAAACGACCGAGCCGTACTCACCGATAGCGCGGGCAAGAGCCAGTGTAAATCCGGTCAGCAAGGCCGGGGCAATCGCCGGCAGGATGACGCGCTGGAAGGTTTGCAGGCGGTTGGCGCCCAGACAGGCCGCCGCCTCTTCCAGTTCCACTTCGAGATCTTCGAGTACCGGTTGCACGGTACGGACAACGAAGGGCAGACCAATGAAGGTCAGCGCCACGGTGATGCCCAACGGAGTGAAAGCCACCTTGATGCCATAAGGCTCGAGCCGACTGCCGATAAATCCATTGCCGGCGTAAAGCGCGGTCAGGGCGATACCGGCCACAGCCGTGGGCAAAGCAAACGGCAGATCGACGAAAGCGTCAACCAGCCTCTTTCCGATGAAGCTGTAGCGCACCAGCACCCAGGCGACCAGCAGGCCGAAAACGGCGTTGATGGATGCGGCGATCAGCGAGGCGCCGAAGGTCAGGCGCAGTGAAGCAAGCACGCGCGGCGTCGTCACTGCATCCCAGAAGGCCGGCCAGCCCATCGTCGCCGTTCTGAAGAATGTTGCCGACAGCGGAATCAGCACGATCAGCCCGAGGTATAGCAGCGTGTAGCCGAGCGCCAGGCCGAAGCCTGGCAACACGCTGTGGCGTGTCAGCAGGTGTTGGCGAAGGAGGGACATCTACTTTTTCAGCAGTATCTGGTCGAAAATGCCGCCGTCGTCAAAATGCACTTTCTGCGCCCGCGTCCAACCGCCGAAAACCTCATCCACGGTAAATAACGTTAGTTGCCTGAAGCTAGTGGCATAGCGCTTCATGACTTTTTCCGAGCGCGGGCGGTAATGGTGTTTGGCGGCGATTACCTGCCCTTCTTCTGAGTACAAGTAGTCGAGATAGGCCTGAGCCTGCTTGCGGCTCCCTTTCTTGTCGACGACCTTGTCGATGATCGTGACGGGCGCCTCGGCGAGGATGCTGACTGAAGGATAGACCACTTCGACCTGACTCTCGGTGAACTCCTTCTGGATCAGTTGCACTTCGTTCTCGAAAGTCAGCAACACATCGCCGATGTTGCGCTGGACGAAGGTGGTGGTGGCCGCGCGGCCACCACCGTCGAACACCGGAACGCTGGCGAACAGTTTGCTGACAAATTCACGCGCTTTCTGTTCCGTTCCACCCTTCTTGATCACGTAGCCCCAGGCCGCCAAGTAGCTGTAGCGACCATTGCCCGAGGTCTTGGGATTGGGAATGACCACCGAAACGCCAGGTTTGACTAGATCGTCCCAGTCCTTGATCCCCTTGGGGTTGCCCTTGCGCACCAGGAACACGGTGGTGGAAGTGTAGGGCGCGCTGTTGTTCGGCAGGCGCTTGGCCCAGTCGGCGGGGATCAGCTTGCCGCGCTCGGCCAGCATGTCGATGTCGTTGGCCTGATTCATGGTGATGACGTCGGCCTCCAGGCCGTCAGCCACCGCCCGGGCCTGCTTGCTGGAACCCCCGTGGGACTGGTTGATGGTCAATGTTTCACCGGTCTTATCCCTCCAGTGATTAATGAAAGCAGCGTTGTAATCCTTGTAAAACTCGCGCGTGACGTCGTAGGAGACATTGAGCAGGGTAGTGTCGGCGCTGGCCTGCGTAGGTGCCAATGCAGCTACAAAGGCCACAACAAGAAGGTGGTGCAAAGTTTTCGGGGACATGAAAATTCTCTCAGGGAAAAGGATGCCTATATAAGAATTGCTGATTGATCCGGAAGGATTATGGCTCGCAGGCTCATAAGCCGGAAATACTGTTTATCGAATTGCTTATATCAATAAAGAATAACGAGAAATTGTTGCCGCTTTCAGATGAGAACGGTTATCATTAGGACATCGTGTTTATTGGGGAACTGCCATGAAATATTTGCGGAGCGCATTGACAGGCAAATGCTGTCTGGCCGGAGTGGGACTGTCCTTGCTGATTCCGCTCGGAACACTGGCTGCCGATGCCGATTACACCTTGGTCATTCGGGACCATCGGTTTCAGCCAGCTGAGCTAACGGTCCCCGCCGAGAAGAAGATCAAATTGACCATCGAGAACCGGGACGTAACCCCAGAGGAGTTCGAAAGCCATGCCCTGAATCGTGAAAAGGTGATTGCTGGGAAGAGCACCGCGACGATTTTCATCGGCCCGCTCGAGCCGGGGCGTTACCCGTTCGTTGGCGAGTTCAACGAAAAAACTGCTCTGGGCGTCATCGTTGCTCAATAGCCTGGATCGGGAGATAACTCATGTTCGGAACTGCCATCATCGTTTTTCGCGAAGTACTGGAGGCCGCCATCCTGATCGGGATTGTTGCCGCCGCCACCCGCTCTATTCCTGGCCGCAATCGCTGGCTGTTCGCCGGCTTGCTGGCAGGGTTGAGCGGCGCCGGCCTGGTCGCGGCCTTTACCGATGTGATTGGCTCGCTGTCCAGCGGCATCGGCCAGGAACTGTTCAATGCCATGGTGCTGGGTGTCGCGGTACTGATGCTGGCCTGGCACAACATCTGGATGTCTTCCCATGGCGCAGAACTGTCAGCCAACGCGCGCGAGGCGGGCAACGCCATCCGCGATGGCCGGCGCGAATGCTCGATCCTGTTGGTGGTGGTCGGTCTTGCTGTACTGCGTGAAGGCGCCGAAACAGTGCTGTTCCTTTACGGCATCGCGGCCAGCGATGGCGCGGCGGCGTCCACGATGCTGCTTGGCGGGGCAACCGGCGTGATCCTCGGGGTTGGCGTCGGTTACGCCATCTATGCCGGCCTGCTACGTGTGCCGTTGCGCTGGTTTTTCAGCGCAACCGGCCTGCTGGTGCTGCTGCTGGCTGCCGGCATGGCTTCCCAAACGGCGCGCTTCCTGATCCAGGCCGATCTGCTGCCCAGCCTCGCAGCGCCGTTATGGGATACCTCGGCGGCCCTTCCCGAGAACTCCATTCCCGGCATGCTGCTGCACAGCCTGATCGGCTATGACGCCCGACCTGCTGGAATGCAGATAGTTTTCTACGCAACTGTGCTGATCAGTATCGCCGTTAGCATGAAACTGGCTAATCGCAAGAACTCTCAACAACAGGGAATCGCTTGATGAAGAACAGATATCTCGCGCTCTGGCTGGGCGTGCTTTTATCCGGGGCTGCCAATGCCGGACCGGCCGACTACGTTTACACCCCAAACGTCGAACACGGCGAACGGGAGCTCGATTTTAAATTCGGTTCAGCCAGGGACGGCGCCGGCGGGCGGCAGCAGGCATCGAGCATTGGTTTCGGCTATGGCGCCACCGAGCACTGGTTCACGGAGGCCTATGTAAAATTTCAGCGCGGCGGCGGAGAGGGCAATCACTTCGATGCCCTGGAATGGGAGAACAAGTTTCAATTGACCGAGACCGGCGAATACCCGATCGATATCGGCTTGATCACTGAATTCGAAAAACCGCATCGGAAAGGCGAGCCCTCTTTCGAGTTCAAGTTTGGTCCGTTGTTCCAGAGCGAGTTCGGCAAACTGCAAGTTAACGCCAATCTGCTGTTCGAGCGCAAGTTCCGCGGACCGGGCGAAGACCCCACGGTCCAGCACAACACCGAGATCGGCTACCAATGGCAGATCAAATATCGCTGGCTGCCCAGTTTCGAATACGGACTTCAGGGCTTTGGCGATATGGGCAAATGGAACGACATGGATCCGCGCGACCAACAAAGCCGCCGTTTCGGTCCCGCAGTGTTCGGCAAACTGGCCCTCGGCAATCGCCAGGTGTTCAAGTACAACGCGGCATGGCTGCTCGGCGCCAGTCCTGCGGCGCCGGATCATACCTTCAGGATGCAGGCCGAATATGAATTTTAGAACGGTCTTCACGTCTTCGAACCATGATAGTCAATGACTATCATGGCAATTGAAACAATCAATTAGATTGTTGAGCGGTTGTTGCGTAGGATTGCGCCATTCCCGTGCCACACGGGAATGCAAGACATGCAGTTGATGGCAGGCGCCAGAATCGAATCCGTTTCAGTCAGGATGCGCCTTCATCAACGATCCGAAATCGTTTATTCAAGGAGGTTCACATTATGGCCGTTCTCGTTGGCAAGCCCGCCCCGGATTTCACTGCGAACGCGGTGTTGGGCAACAATGAAATCAAGGAAGTCACTTTTTCAAAGATCACCAAGGGCAAACATGCCGTAGTGTTCTTTTATCCGCTCGACTTCACTTTCGTCTGTCCGTCCGAGTTGATCGCTTTCGATCACCGTCTTGACGAGTTCAAGAAACGCAATGTCGAAGTGATCGGGATCTCAATCGACTCCCAATTCACTCACCTGGCATGGAAGAACACGCCTATCGACAAGGGCGGCATCGGTCAGGTGAAATACACACTGGTCTCGGACCTGAAACATCAAATCTGCCAAGCTTACGATGTCGAGTCTGCCGGCGGCGTGGCTTTCCGCGGCTCTTTCCTGATTGACAAGGCTGGCATAGTGCGCCACCAAGTAGTGAATGACCTACCGTTAGGCCGCGATATTGACGAAATGCTGCGTATGGTCGACGCCCTGCAGTTCAATGAGGAGAATGGTGAAGTCTGTCCGGCAGGTTGGAAAAAAGGCAAGGCCGGCATGCAGGGCAGTACGGAAGGCGTTGCAAAATATCTGGCGGCACACGCCAAGGAACTGTAAACTAATCTTGCCTAGGGTCTAGGATGTGTTCTAAGGACACACCCTAGACCCTCCCCATAAACTGGTACAAACCAAGGAGCAATCAACATGGGCCATAGTCAAGATGCAAAGAAGGCAGTCAAGAAAGAGCCGACCAAGACCTTGAAGGAAAAGAAAGCTGCCAAGAAAGCCAAGAAGGAAGAAAAGCTGCGCAAGGGAACCCCATAACATTAAGGGTACACCACACTGACGTTCTCCGCCGATAGCCACTCATGCAGAGCGGCCAGCAATGCATCGTCGAGGCGGACACGCCAAGTGTCAGGCAGTCCCAGTTCGACCTCGGCATCGCCGGTGCGATAACGCAACCGCACCGGGCAGGCGCCGTTGTCGGGGTTGCGATAAGGCGCCAGCAATGCGCGAAGTTTTTCGGCGTTGGAATGGCCGTTCATCGACAGGCTCAACTCTTTGGCATAGCGGCCGCGCGTCTCGCCCAGCGTCAGTAGCTTGTCGGCGACGATGCGCAAGCCGCCGCTGAAATCGTCACGCGTCACCTTGCCCTCGACCAGCAGCAACTCGTCTTCCCGAATTTTCTGGCGTTCGGCCTCGAACAATTCATTGAAGATCGACACTTCGATCTGTGCCGTAGCGTCGTCGAGCATGACGACGGCCATTTTGCCGCGTCGGGTCATCTGGGTCCGCGTCGATACGACGATTCCAGCCAGCAGCGTAGGGTCGCGCTGCGCTTCGATCTGCGCCAGCGACTTCTTGACGAAAGACGCCAGTTCGGCGCGATAGGAATGATAGGGGTGACCGGAAAGAAAAAAGCCGAGCGCCTGCTTCTCGTTGAATAGCTTCTCGTTTTCGCTCCAGCGCGCCGCACCGACATACTCAGCTTGATGCGCGCCGCCACCGGGACCCGCGGTGTCGAACAAGCCGCATTGCATGGCGTTGCGCGCGGCTTGCTCGGCCGCTTCGAGGGCGATGCCGACCGAGGCCAGCAACTTGTTGCGATGGTCATCCAGGCTGTCGAAGGCGCCGGCACGCACCAGCGCTTCGATGACGCGGCGATTGACCACGCGCTTGTCGACGCGGGTGCAGAAGTCGAATAGGTCATTGAACGACCCGCCCTCGGCGCGTACCTTGAGAATCACGGAAAGCGCCGACTCGCCGGTACCCTTGATGGCGCCGAGGCCGTAGCGGATGGTGCTGGCGTCGACGGGCTGGAAGCGGATACCACCAGTATTGATGTCGGGCGGCAGGAAGGCAATGCCGTTCTTCTTGGCGTCGTCGAAGAAGAACTGCACCTTGTCGGTGTTGGCCATTTCCGACGACAGCGTTGCCGCTATGAAGGCCGCCGGGTGATGGCACTTGAGCCAGGCTGTATGGTAGGCGACGAGCGAGTAAGCGGCAGCGTGAGATTTGTTGAAACCGTAGCCGGCGAACTTCTCCATGGTGTCGAAGATTTCGTTGGCCAGTTCCGCATTGATGCCGTTGCTGGCTGCGCCGGCAACGAAGACGCCGCGCTGTTGGTCCATCTCCTCCTTCTTCTTCTTGCCCATGGCGCGGCGCAGGAGGTCGGCGCCGCCGAGCGAATATTGCGCGATGACCTGCGCCGTCTGCATCACCTGCTCCTGGTACACCATGATGCCGTAGGTATTCGACATCACCTTTTCCATGGCCGGGTGCGGATAGGTCACGCGCTCCTTGCCGTGTTTTCTGGCGATGAAGCTCGGGATCAGGTCCATCGGCCCCGGTCGGTAAAGCGCATTCAGGGCGATCAGGTCTTCGAGGCGGTCGGGCTTGGCCTGCTTCAGCATGTCCTGCATGCCACCGGATTCGAACTGGAACACCGCCTTGGTGTTGGCGCTCTTGAAAATCTTCTCGTAGGTCTCCTTGTCGTCGAGCGGCAGCGTGTCCAGATCGACTTCGGCGCCTTCGACACTGCGGGCGAAGTCCACCGCTTCGGCCAGGATGGTCAGTGTGCGCAAGCCCAGGAAGTCGAACTTGACGAGGCCGACTTTCTCGACGTCGTCCTTGTCGAACTGACTGACCGTCGTGATGCCGCCATCGGCCGAGTAGAGCGGGCAGAAGTCGGTCAGTTTGCCCGGCGCGATCAATACGCCGCCGGCATGCATGCCGACATTGCGCGTCAGGCCTTCCAGGCGTTCGGCCAGCGCCCACAACTCGCGGAGTTCCTCCTCGTTCTCGATGCGTTCGTTGATTGCGGATTCCTTCTCGCGCGCCTGGGCCAGCGAGATGCCCAGTTCGTTGGGAATCAATTTAGCGAACTGGTCTACGAAGTTGAACGGCAGGTCGAGCACCCGGCCGACGTCGCGAATCACCGCCTTGGTGGCCATGGTGCCGAAGGTGGCGATTTGGGAAACGGCATGCGCGCCGTATTTCTGCTTGACGTAATCGATCACCCGATCGCGCCCTTCCTGGCAGAAATCCACGTCGAAGTCAGGCATCGAAACCCGCTCGGGATTGAGAAAGCGCTCGAACAGCAGATCGTATTTGAGCGGGTCGAGATCGGTAATGCGCAGCGCGTAGGAGACCAGCGAACCGGCGCCCGAGCCGCGGCCGGGCCCGACCGGCACGCCGTTGCGCTTGGCCCAGTTGATGAAGTCGGCGACGATCAGAAAGTAGCCGGGGAACCCCATCTTCTGGATGGTATTGATCTCGAAGGCGAGGCGTCGGTCATATTCCGGGCGTCGCGCTGCGCGCTCGGCGGCGTCGGGATATATCTGCGCCAGTCGTTCTTCCAGCCCCGCCGCCGCTTGCTCCGCAATATAGGCGTCGAGCGTGATTCCCGCTGGCGTCGGAAACTGCGGCAGCATGCTCTTGCCGAGTTCGACGGACAGATTGCAGCGTTGCGCAATCTCGACCGAGTTCTCCAGCGCCTCGGGCAGATCGGCAAACAACTCGGTCATCTCGGCCTGCGTCTTGAAATACTGCTCCTCGGTGAACTGTTTTGGACGCCGCGTATCGGCCAGCACATAGCCCTCGGCGATGCAGACACGCGCCTCGTGCGCCCTGAAGTCGTCGCGCGTCATGAACTGCACCGGGTGCGTCGCCACCAGCGGCAATGTCAGCCGGCTCGCCAAGGCAATGCTCGCCGACACCAGCATTTCCGCCTGTGCCCCGGGGGAAGAGCCATTGCGCAACATTCCCAGGGAATTTTCTCTCTGAGACGGATGGCCAGGGCGCTGCACTTCGATATAGTAGCTGCCGGGAAATAACCGTGCCCATTCGTTTGCCCGTGTTTCGGCCTGGGCGACTTTGCCCACCAACAGGAGTTGGCCAACATCGCCGAAGTGGGCACCTGACAAGGCGATCAGTCCGGTGTTGTCCCCGTTACGCAGCGCGGCGTGGCTGATCTCGGCGCGACCGTGATGGCGAGGGCCGAGATAGGCGGCGGTGAGTAGATCGCACAGACGCAGATAGCCAGCGCGATTCTTTGCCAGCAACAACATTCTGGCGGAGGTGTTGGCTGTTGCTGGATCGCGCAAACTCGCGTCAAAGGTTTCATCCACCACCCAGACATCGCAGCCGATGATGGGTTTGATGCCGGCGCTACGCGCCGCAGTGTAGAACTTGACCATGCCGAACAGGTTGGCAAGATCAGTCAGCGCCAGTGCCGGCATGCCATCCGCCGCGGCACCCGCCACTGCGGCATCGAGGCGGACGATGCCATCAGTGATCGAATATTCGCTATGCAGCCGGAGGTGAATGAATTGCGGCAGATGCGACGTGGTGGACATGGGGCGGCATTTTACTCCCCTGACCAATGAGGAACGAACCATCAATGGTGGCTCATTTGTCCGCAAATTCGTTTCGTGGTTGAATGATCCATTGTGTGATGCCGGCTACGGAGAAATAGCAACCATGGGAATCATGACCAATATCATTGCTGCCGAGGAATACGAGGTCGAAGCGATCGGCGAATCGCCGCATCCGGTCGACGAATGGAGCGGCATCGAGATACGCGATGTCGATGTCGCCAAGATCGCGACCCTGCACTGCCTGCTGACCGGCGACCTGTTCGACGACGCAGTTTACCTTTATCAGCCTGCCTATGTCTCCACCGTCGAGGGAACGCTGGTGCTGCGCCTCGCCGACGAGGTGATGGAGCGATTGGCCGAGCTCGACGAGGAAACGCTTGAGCAAATCGCCGTCGAACTGGCGGCGACCGAGGAATTCGAGTACGACGACTGGCCGGAGGAGGCTACCGCCGCGCTGCTTGCCGAACTGTCAGAACTCGCCCGCCTCGCCGACTCGCAAGCTCAGTCGCTGTTTGTCTGGATATACCCCTTACGCACTTGAAAGCCCGGCATTTCCTGGCTGTCCATGCACCTAGGGCATGGTTAAGCGCAGGCCATCCTCACTGGCTTCAAGCCAAATGGTTGTCTTCTTGCCGCCATAATCTATACACGCGCAAGGCCACATGTGCATCGTTGGCGGCGTATTGCATCTGCCGCTCGGTCAAGTGCGGCTTCGACCAATTGGTCGTCGAGGTCTTCTTGGATTTTTGCAAACGCTGGCCAAAAAATCTCGCCACCGCAGTCTTGGCGCCAACATCGGCACGCTTCTCTTGGCGCAAAGCGATCGCCAGATCGAGGATGTAGACTGAACTGATCCCGAGCTTGGTTTGCAAGCGCCGGAGATCGTCGCGAAGGCCGAACCCCACTTTCAGCACTTGCGGCGACTCCAGGATTACGCGCAGGACATCCAGCGCCGGACTGCCGGTGACAGGAAACAGATAGGCCTTGTCATCGGTAGCCAGTTGGATCAGATGCGGGCCAGTCGATACTTCACCCTTGGCGAAGGTTGGTTTCGATTCGGTATCGAAGCCGACAACATCGGCAGCCATCAATGCCACCAAGGCGGCAGCCGCATCTGCGGCCGACTGGACGAGGCGCACATCGGCCAGTCGGATCCCCTCATAGAGCGGCAGACTAGAATCGACAGAGGTGGTCATGGCAAGGCCGGCTCAAGTCGGTGGAAGGAATAGCAAGAACAGGAAATTCAACAGCCAACGGAAATCGGTTCGCGCATGCCGGGAGAGCGTTCCTGAGTGCGGTTTTCCACTCACTCGTTCAAGGCTTCTTGAACAGGTCGTCGAGCGGGTTTTTCTGGGCGGCAGCGTTGCCTGACACTCGCTTGGCCGTGAACTCCTCCTCGATATTGTCGCGATAGAAGCTCCAGGCAGCGCCCGAGCTGGCAAGCCGGCGCCAGATTTCCTCACCGACTCCGCTGTGCTGAAGGATGCTGCCTTCGTCGAGCTGCACCTGCAACAGGCGAGCGCGGGCATCGTAACCGATGGCGCGCAGCTTGCCGGAATTGATTTTCTTCATTTCCATCATGGGCCCTCGGCTTGGCAGGACGGTCGGAAGCGGTTCAGCCGACATTCAAGCGGAAGAAAAGACTAATGCCGCGCCGCCGCGCGATAATGCTGGTTGGCCTGGTCCGGATGTTCAAGGCCATCGAGCAAATCCGCCAATTCGATATGGGCGGCGCGCGTCGGCTCAATTGACAGCGACGCCTCCAGGTAGCTTTCTGCTTTGCCCCACAATTGTTGCCGGCGACACAGGCGACCGAGCATCAGCAGCAGTTGCGCATCACGCGGATGTTGCTTGAGCCAGTCTTCGGCCTGGGCGATGCGGCCGAGGACATCACCGTCGCGACACTCGGCATAGATCGCCAGAAGGGACGAATCCCATGCTTCTTCCAAGGCGTCTTCCACGATGCGCTGCGCATTTTGACAATCGCCCGCCGCGATCAACAGACCTGCCGCCTCCCCGGCAAGACGCGACATATGACGCTCTGCTGCCGGTATCTCGCGCCAGTAGTTGATTAACGCACCCGCATCGAGGCCCAGCGAGCGCAGAATTTCCTGGTAGGCGCTCAGCCTTAGAGGGCCGGCTTGTTCGGCATTTAGGGCACGATATTTCTCGAGTTGTCGCACCAGTCGCAGCACCTCGCGCCAGTCGCCAAGCGCCCGACGGGCGCGCAACGCCAGCCGCAACGCGGCGATGTGGCGCTGGCCGCCGGCAGCCAGCAAGTCCAGCGTACTGATTACCTCGGCATAGCGAAATTCTTCCAGGTGCAGCGTGGCCTCGGTCATCAGGCGTGCATTGCGACTGGTGTCATTTTCATGTTGTACCGCCCGTGCCAGCCATTCCGCCTCTCTCTCGTCATCACGCAAAGCATGGGCGGCACGCGCCGCCATCAATGCAGTCAGGGCCGGGTCGTAACCGGCGCGATGGGCGCTGGCGGCGCTTTTCAGGGCATGGCCGTAACGCCCCTCGAAGCTGAAACGTATGGCGTCCCCCACGGTGCGCTCAGCCTGCTCCTGGCGTCGCCGCGCCCGGTAATTGCGCACCGCCTGTGGCAAACCCAAGATGTGCGAAACGGTTCGCAGAATCAAATAGAACAGCGCGAAACCGGCCAGTTGGAGCAGGATCAGCAGATTCAACGAGAGTTCGACGCGCCACGGCGGCAGCACCAACAGCGCGTAGCCGTCGTTATAGCGCGCCGCCAGCGCCAAACCCACAGCCAGCGCGGCCAGCGTCAACAACCGGAGCAGAGCGCGCATTAATGCACAGCTCCGGCCGGAGCTGGTACCGAGGCGCCGGCACCACTTCTTGGCCGGGGATTGCCGGGCGGGTTATCTCTATCCGGCGCCAGCTTGAAATTGCGTATGCTGCCCAGGGTTTCCGCAAGGGGGGACAACTCCAGGCCGAAATCGGCGGCGGACAATCCCTTCAGTAGGGCAATAGCATTGCCCACGGGTTTCTCGCGGGTATCGAAATAGCGTTCCAGCAGTTCGCGTGCATGGCGCAGATCCTCGCGATAGGTGCGGCCGTCGCGCTGTAGCAGGGCAAGGCGGGCGTCGATCAGGCGCAGCTTAAGATTCTCGCGCAGGAAGAAAACCTGCGAAGGCGCGAGTAAGGCCGGTTCGGGATGGTCGATGCGCTCGACACGGATCAACTGGCGCAGTTCAGCCCACAGATCGGCTCCCAAGCCTTGCCAGAAGCTGTTGCCAAAGATGCCGGCGGCGGATTTGACAGGGGTATTGGGCACGCTGGCAGCATGTTTGGACTTGGCGGCTGATTCGACACGGGCGCGCTGCTCGAAAACCAGGGGCAGACTATCCGCGGCCTCGACCAATGCTTCGAGCTTGAGAGCGATCCCCGGCACGTCGGCCAGCGGCAATGCCTTGAGGCGATCGATATCTCGATTGATCAATTTGCGCAGCGGCAGCAGGCGCGCCTGGCCGGTGCGCACCAGGCGCGCATCAATGCCTTGCAGGGCAAGCACCACCGCTTCGACATTGCCGGTCAGCTGCAATTGCTGCGCGGCGATCGCCACCGCCTGTTCGATTTCCGCCAGCACGCGCTCGTCGCGACTCCGCGACAACTCTTGGTACATGCTTTCGAGCGCCAGTTGCAGGCTTTGCGCTTCAGCCTGCTTGGCTTCGAGCACGGCGGTCTTGGCAGCAAGAGTCTGGAGCATCTCCTGGTTCTGTCGGGCCAGGATGCGGCTTTCCTTGGTTTCGGCGCCGCGCTCAGCCAACTCCCGTTGCAATTCGGCCAGGTGCAAGTGGGTTTCCAGCCATTGCCCGCCTAGCAGCAACAGGGCGAAAGTAACGAGCAGCACCGACGGCTTGCGCAAAGCGGCAAGCCCACGCATCCAAAGCGGCGCGGGCGAAGTATTCAGCAAGGCGGATGGTTCAGTTTCCATTGCGTCGGGATGATTAGGGGAGACGTGCTACTTTGCGTTGGCCAAGAGCGGTGGAAGAAAAGTATTCGATCAACCCTGCCAGGATGCCCTCGTCACCGGGCGGGGTTGGCACCATGCGCTGCAAGCCGAGCAGGCGCGCCTGCTCAACGATGCGCACATGCGGCAGGAACAGCGGCGTGTTTGCCAGCACCGTTTGGCCGGATTTGCCGACAAGGTCGCAAAGGTTGCGCAGGCCCTCGCTGCTGGTGACGATGACAGCGTCAAGCTGATGACTCTCCCACAACTGTAACAAGGGGGTTGCATCGAGATCCGGCTTGTCGCGCCGATAGCATGCCACATACTCGACCTTGGCGCCGCGCCTGACCAGTGTGTCGCCGAGCAGTTCACGGCCGCCATCACCGCGAAACACAACGATGCGCTTGCCAGCCATCTCCCGCAGCTCCGGGAGTTCCAGAAGCGCCTCAGAATCGAAGCGCTCCTGCGGTGCGATGACATCGGCAATCCCGAAACGCGTCAGTTCCCGCTCACTCGACTTGCCCACGGTCGCCACGCGCACGCGTGTCGGCCAGGGGCGCTGCGCAAGAATGCGGGAGAGCGCCTGTTTGACGGCATTCGGACTGACGAACACGGCGAGATCGAACTCCTCCAGCCGCGCGGCGATGCCGACCAGCCGCTGCGGATCGCTGCATTCATGGATTGCCAGCACTGGGAACAACACCGCATTGCCGCCGGCACGGCCGATAGCGGCAGCGAGAGGCCCAGCCTGCTCGGCCGGACGAGTAACCACGATATGCCGTCCGGCTAGGGGCTGGAAATTTCCCGGGGGAACGGTTGGCTGAGCTGACATCGCTACGTCTTAGTCGCAAGGAATACTGTCAGCCGAGTTCAGCAAGAATCTCGACGGCGCCCTGGGAGCGCAATTCGCTGGCGAGCCTGAGCCCCAGCGCTTCGGGATCGACGGCATTGCCCTTCAGTTCGGCGCGGGCGAAGCGCCGTCCGTCGGGTGAGGCAACGAAACCGCGCAACCATAATTGACTATCCCCCTGCATCACCGCATAGGCGCCCAGCGGTACTTCGCAACTGCCGGCCAGAGCGCGTGAAACGGCGCGCTCGGCGCGCACGCAGGCAGCCGTCGCCGGATCGTTCAGGGGAGCCAGCCAGCCGGCGACATCGGCACGCAAAGAAAGTACTTCAATGCCAATCGCACCCTGGCCGACGGCAGGCAGGGACAACTCTGCGGGCAGCACGGCACGCACCCGTTCGGGCAGGCCCAGTCGCGTCAGCCCCGCCGCCGCCAGAATGATTGCGTCATAATCGCCCTGATCGAGCTTGCGCAGACGCGTGTCGAGATTGCCACGCAGGCTGGTAACGGCCAGGTAGGGGAAATTCGCATGCAGCTGTGCCTCACGGCGCAGGCTGGAAGTGCCGACCACCGCGCCCGGCGGCATCTCGTCAAGATTCGCAAACTTGTTTGACACAAAGGCATCCAATGGCACTTCGCGCGGGCCGATGGCGGCCAGCGTGAACGCCGGCTCCAGCTGCATCGGCACATCCTTCATCGAGTGCACCGCGATATCGGCGCTGCCGTCGAGCAGTGCTGTTTCCAGTTCCTTGATGAACAAACCCTTGCCGCCAACCTTGGCGAGCGGACGATCGAGGATCTGGTCGCCGCGCGTGGTCATACCGAGCAGTTCGACCTGGCTGGATGGGTATAATCGTTGCAGCAGACCGCGCACATGTTCGGCTTGCCACAAAGCAAGACGCGATTCACGCGTGGCGATAACAATACGTTCGGGAATTTTTTGACTCACTTGTGATCAGGCCGAAAGGAAAGATTGGTGATTCGAAATAGGCATCATGCAGGCCAACCGACGTTGTCTACCGTACGCCAACGGCTGTGGATTTTAGCATGCCTACTGTCCTCGACGCGCGCCGTGTCGGCCCTGATATGCCCATGTTTATCGCGTCTTGAACCATGAGCAAAGATATCCATAACGTAGCCGGTGGCGACAAGGATCAACCCTTGCGCGACGATATCCGACTGCTCGGCCGGTTGCTCGGCGACACCCTGCGCGATCAGGAGGGCGAAGCGGTTTTCAATACCGTCGAGCGCATCCGCCAGTTGGCGATTTGCTTTCATCGCGACGATGACCTCGCGGCGCGGCACGAGCTGGTGGAAATACTCGACAGCCTGAGCCGCGACCAGACCAACCAAGTGGTGCGCGCCTTCAGCTATTTCTCCCATTTGGCCAACATCGCCGAGGACCAGCATCATATTCGTCGTGCCAAAGCCCACGCCATTGCCGGCTCTCCGCCGCGCGAGGGCAGCCTGCCCCACGCCCTGACCCGTGTTCTCGCCAGCGGTGTCGATGCCTGGCGTCTGCAGGAGTTTTTCGGCAGTGCGTGTATCAGCCCAGTGCTTACCGCCCACCCGACCGAAGTGCAGCGCAAGAGCATCCTCGATGCCCAAAGGGAAATTGCTCGCCTGCTCGACGAGAAAGACCGCGTCAGCCTGACTCCGGAGGAACGCGCGGCGAATGACGAGACCTTACGTCGCACCATCTTGTCACTTTGGCAAACTCGCATGCTGCGACGGGCCAAGCTATCGGTGATGGATGAGGTCGCGAATGGACTGACCTATTACGACACCACCTTCCTGCACGAATTGCCGCGGCTCTACAATGCGCTGGAGGACCACCTCGCGGCCAGCGTCCCCAACTGGAGCGGTGACGAATTGCCCCCTTTCTTGCGCCCCGGCTCCTGGATCGGCGGCGACCGCGACGGCAATCCGTTTGTCACCGCCACGGTGCTGAGTGCCGCGATGCGCGAGCAAAGCCGGCACGCCTTGGCCTTCTACCTTGAACAGCTGCATACGCTTGGTTCCGAGCTGTCGTCGACCATCCTGCTGGTCGGCATTACCGACGAACTCAAGGCGCTCGCCGCGCGCTCGCCGGATCACAACCCGCACCGCGACGACGAGCCCTATCGCCGCGCCATTGCCGGCCTCTATGCCCGCCTTGCCGCTACGGCGTGGGCGCTCGACAACCTGGAGGCATCGCGCCACGCCGTCGCCACGGCCGAACCCTATGTCAGTCCTGCCGAGTTCTCCGCTGACCTCGATGTGCTACACCACTCGCTGCTTGCCAACCGCTCGGCATTGCTGACGCGCGGCCGCCTGCGCCGGCTGCGGCGGGCGGTGTCGGTGTTCGGTTTCCATCTGGCGCCGCTCGACCTGCGCCAGAATTCCGAGGTGCACGCCCGCACCGTGGCTGAACTGCTGGCGGTGTCCCGTCCCGGCACGGATTACCAACTCCTCGGCGAACAGCAGCGCATCGCCTTGCTGCTCGAAGAACTGGCGACGCCGCGGCTGCTTGCCTCACCCTATGTCCGTTACTCGGATGAGACAAGCAGCGAACTCGCCATCTTCCATACCGCCCGCACCATTCACGAGCGTTATGGCAAGGCGGCCATAAAGAGCGTCATTATCTCCAAGGCCGATGGCGTGTCCGACCTGCTGGAAGTCGCCTTGCTGCTGAAAGAGGCTGGTTTGCTGCGGCCGCAGGAATGCCGACTCGACGTGAATATCGTGCCGCTGTTCGAGACTATCGAGGACCTCGCCAGATGCGGCGCCACCATCGACCGCCTGCTCGCCTTGCCGCTTTACCACCGGCTGCTCGGCTCGCGCGGGGCGACGCAGGAAATCATGCTTGGCTATTCCGACAGCAACAAGGACGGGGGGTTTCTCGCCTCTGCTTGGGCGCTATATCGCGCCGAAACCGCGCTGGTCGAAGTGTCGCGCCGCCACGGCATTGGTCTGCGCCTGTTTCATGGTCGCGGCGGCTCGGTGGGGCGCGGTGGCGGACCCAGCTACCAAGCCGTTCTCGCCCAGCCGCAAGGCGCAGTGCAGGGCGGCATCCGCATCACCGAGCAAGGCGAGGTGATTGCCTCGAAATACGCCAATCCGGAACTTGGTCGCCGCAACCTGGAGATTTTCGCCGCCGCCACGCTGGAAGCCACTCTGCTGCCGCACCAGCACGACGCTCCCCGTCCCGCCTTCCTGGCGGCGATGGATGAACTCTCCGCACACGCTTTCAAGGCTTATCGGCACTTGGTGTATGAGACGGCGGGCTTCGAGCGTTATTTCTGGGAATCGACGGTGATCAGCGAAATCGCGGAGTTGAACATTGGCAGCCGCCCGGCGTCACGCAAGAAGACCACGGCAATCGAGGATCTGCGCGCTATCCCGTGGGTATTCTCGTGGGCGCAGTGCAGGCTGATGCTGCCCGGTTGGTACGGCTTTGGCGCGGCGGTAACGGCCTACCGTGCCGTCCATGGCGAAGCCGGCATGGCGCTGTTGGCCGAAATGAACCGCGAGTGGGGATTTTTCCGCACCCTGCTGTCGAACATGGACATGGTGCTGGCCAAGAGCGACATCGCCATCGCCGAACGCTATGCGCAACTGGTCAAGGATGAAGGCTTGCGCAACGCCATTTTCCCGCGCCTGAAAACCGAGTGGCAGGCCACCATCGACGCCTTGCTCAGGATTACCGTGCAACGCCAGTTACTGGAGGGCAATCCGCTGCTCAAGCGCTCTATCCGCAACCGCTTTCCCTACCTCGACCCGCTCAACCATTTACAAATCGAACTGCTGCAACGCCACCGCGCCGGCATCAGCGACGAACGCGACCGACGCAGCATCCACCTGACCATCAACGGCGTGGCCGCAGGCTTGCGAAACAGTGGTTAGACGGCAGTGCACCGAATCACTCCTCCTTCAGCAACGCCTTGATCAACGGCCACTGTCGCCGGCTTACCGGCAATTTTTCGGCCACATCGCGCAGCAGCACCGTCCAGTGCATTTCGCCATCGGGAGCGGTTTCGCGTTCAACGCCAAGAATGGCGCCACGCGCCGCCAGGCAGTTGCGATGCAGGCGAATGAAGCGTTCGCTGAACTCCTGCTCGAGATGGGTCAGCGATTCCTCGATCAGGAATTGGCGCTCGGAGGTCTGCGCCGTCACGTATTTCAGCTCGGCGCGCAGAAACAGGATATCGGCCAGCGGCACCAACAGAATTCGGCCGCGCTCGCTGGAATGTAGATGCGTTCGCCCCTCGGGGGCCAGACCGCGCAATGCCGCCGCGGTCGGCAAGGCCCGTGGTAGTTTGGTCAGTTTGTTCAGCGCAGCGAGCAGACGCGAGGCGCGCACCGGCTTGAGCAAATAGTCAATGGCGTTGAGATCGAAGGCACGCACTGCGTACTGATCGTAAGCGGTGGTGAAAATCACCGCCGGCGCGCTGGCGCGTCCGGCCAAGTGCTGAACCAGGCCGATGCCATCGAGGCGCGGCATGCGGATATCCACCAGCACCACATCGACCGGCACCGTGCTTGGATCGGTCAGCCACTCCAACGCTTCGACGCCATCCGCCGCTTCGCCAACGACAAGATTGGGCAATTCGGGGCAAATATCGGCGAGCAGATTCTTGAGCCGGGCGCGCGCCGGCGCTTCATCGTCAACGATCAGCAGGCGCAATGGCGCTCCGCTCATGCGGTCTTTCCGAGGCGATAGGGCATCACGATGCGCACCACATACCTGCCGCTGTCGGTTTCCGCCTTGGCTTCCAGCCGCGCCTCCAGATCAAAGAACAGCATCAGTCGCTCGCGGATGTTAGCGAGCGCCATCTGATTGCCGGGATGACGATCGACGCCTGAATTGAAGGGATTGCTCATTTCGATCTGCAACTGGTCGCCGCGCCGGGCGAAACCGATGGTGATTTCGCCGGGCTGGTCGGATGGCTCGATGCCGTGATAGACAGCATTCTCCAGCAGCGGCTGAAGCATCAGCGGCGGCATCAGGGCATCCGGCGGACAGGATTCGATATCCCATTTCACCTGCAAGCGGTCGCCCAGACGCAGCCGTTCCAGGTCGAGATACTGGCGGGCCAGTGCGATCTCGTCGGAGAGCCTGACCAGTTCGCGGTTATCGCGCATCAGCACGCGGAACAGGTCGGAAAGTTCCTCGAGCGCAGCCTCGGCGCGCTGCGGGTCGGAGCGAATGACGCCAAGCACGGCATTCAAGGCGTTGAACAGGAAGTGGGGGCGAATCCGGGCGCTCAGGGCCATCAGGCGCGCCTCGGCCAGCGCCGGAGATTGCAGGCGCGCGCGGACATTGAAATAGAATAACAAGGCTGCCGCGCACAATCCGGCCCAGAACAACGCACGCGCCAGATTCCCTGGCTCGGTGGCAAGCGCTTCCGCTGCAACGCCAAATACATTCCAAAGCGCGGTGCATGCCAGCACCACGCCAAGTACCGATATCACGCCAACTGCATAAGGCAATTGCGCGAGCAGCCGCTGCAATGCGCTCAGCAACAACAAGCTGGCGATCAGCGGCGGTTCGACCGATGCCGACAGCAGCGCCAGTTCTCCCGGCATTTCAGCCAACTGGCGATTGCCGGCGAAAACCGCCAGCGCGGCCAGTGCGTTGGTAATCAGCAGGATGCGCAGCCAGACTCCGAGATTGGAGAAGTCGGGCAGAAGGGAGGAGCTTTGCCGTATACTTGCCATTTTATGAACCCCGGATGTTCCCGGCTAATTATGACAGAACAGCACCTCGATACCAGTGGAAAAACTTGGTCGGGCAGGTTTTCCGAACCCGTTTCCGAACTGGTCAAGCGGTATACCGCCTCGGTGCTATTCGATCGCCGCATTGCCCTGCAGGACATCCGCGGTTCGCTGGCCCACGCCCGCATGCTGGCCAGGCAAACCATCATCAGTGCGACCGACCTGGCGGCCATCGAGCGCGGTTTGACGCAGATTCAGGGTGAAATCGAGCGCGGCGAATTTCAATGGAATCTTGACGACGAAGACGTTCATCTGAATATCGAGAAGCGCCTGACTGCACTGATCGGTGATGCCGGCAAGCGCCTGCACACCGGTCGCTCGCGCAATGACCAGGTCGCCACCGACATCCGCCTGTGGCTGCGCGATACGCTGGACAGTATCGATACTCTGCTGCGTCACTATCAAACTGCTTTGCTCGATCTGGCGCAACAGCACGCGGCGACGCCGCTGCCCGGTTTCACTCACCTGCAGGTTGCGCAACCGGTGACCTTCGGCCACCATCTGTTGGCTTATGTCGAGATGGCGCAACGCGATCGCGCGCGTTTGGCTGATTGCCGCCGGCGCATGAACCGCTTGCCGCTCGGTGCTGCGGCGCTGGCCGGCACCAGTTTCCCGATCGATCGCGAGTCCGTAGCGCGCGAACTGGGCTTCGAGGGCGTCTGCGAGAACTCGTTGGATGCGGTCTCGGATCGCGATTTCGCCATCGAATTCAGCGCCGCGGCTTCATTGATCATGGTGCATATCTCGCGCTTTGCGGAAGAAATCATCCTCTGGATGAACCCGCGCATGGGCTTTATCGATCTTGCCGACCGCTTCTGTACCGGCTCCTCGATCATGCCGCAGAAGAAAAACCCGGATGTGCCGGAACTGGCGCGCGGCAAGGCCGGCCGGGTATTCGGACACCTGATGGGGCTGTTGACGCTGATGAAGGGCCAGCCACTGGCCTACAACAAGGACAATCAGGAAGACAAGGAGCCGTTGTTCGATACGGCGGATACGCTGGTCGACACACTGCGTATTTTTGCCGATCTGGTGCCAGGGATTCGTGTCAGACCCGAGGCGATGAGCGAGGCGCTGAAGCAGGGTTTCGCCACCGCCACCGATCTGGCCGACTACCTGGTCAAGAAGGGTTTGCCTTTCCGCGACGCGCATGAGGCCGTAGCTCTTGCCGTGCGCTCGGCCGAGACCAGGGGCTGTGATCTTGCCGACTTGTCGCTCGGGGAATTGCAGGCCTTCTCACCACTGATCGCTACAGATGTTTTCGCCGTGCTTACCGTCGAAGGTTCCCTGGCTGTCCGCGATCACATCGGCGGCACCGCACCAGCGCAAGTCTACGCGGCGATCCTGCGAGCGCGCAGGACCATTGCTTGAGCGCCGGGTATTCAAGTGAAATGGCAAAACCAGGCGCGTCGACCGAAGATCCAATAGAACGGACAGTTCCTTCCCGACCGGATAGTTTATTGCGGAACCGGAGCACCCCCTTGGACCGCATCGGCAAGTACCGGATCATCAGGAAACTTGGTGCGGGAGCGACTTCGACGGTCTATCTCGGCTCCGACCCTTTCGCGCGCCGTGAAGTGGCAATCAAGGTGATCTTCCCCGAAGCATTGAAAGATATCGACAAGGGCCGCGCCTACCACCGCATGCTGGTTAACGAAGCCTCGCTGGCCGGCAAGCTTATGCACCCGCACATTGTCCAAATCTATGACGCCGTAGTTGACGAGAGGCTAAGCTACATCGTCATGGAATATGTGCCGGGCGGGACCTTGGAGCAATTCTGCGAACCCGGCAGACTGCTGCCGATCCACCGCCTGGTCGAAATTATCTTCAAGTGCTCACGCGCCCTGGATTACGCCTATCGCATGGGAATCACCCATCGCGATATCAAACCCGCCAACATTCTGCTGACCCAATCAGAGAGCAAGGACGATGCCGGCAGCGACATCAAGATTTCCGACTTCGGCGCCGCGCTCACCTCTGGCAACGATCAGACCCAGGTCACTGGCGTCGGCTCGCCGGCCTATATGTCGCCGCAGCAGGTATGCGAAGCGCAACTCGATCATCAGACCGACATCTACTCGCTCGGCGTCGTGATGTATCAACTGCTCTGCGGTCGTCTGCCGTTTCAGGCCAGCAACAACTTCAGCATGATGTATCAGATTACTCACATTGAGCCGTCGCCACCTTCAGCCTTCCGTTCGGGCATTCCAGCCAGCCTCGACGCCATCGTTGCGCGTGCCATGCAGAAGAACACCGAGCAGCGCTATGCTAATTGGGATGAGTTCTCCATCGATCTGGCCTTGACCTTCGGCAAGGGACAACTCACGGCAAGTCAGCAGGATTTTTCAGACAGCGAGAAATTCAATACTTTGCGCACCCTGCCCTTCTTCAGCGCGTTTTCAGACGTCGAAATATGGGAGGTGGTGCGTTTTTCCAGATGGCAGGTGGTGGCGCCAGACACCCTGATCATGAAAGATGGTGAACCCGGTGACTTTTTCTGCTTCCTCTGCGAAGGACAGGCGCGCGTGGCCAAAAACAACCACACCCTCGACCAATTGTCCGCCGGCGAATGCTTTGGCGAAATGGCGCTAATCAGCAAGGACAATCATATCCGCAGCGCCGACGTCATCGCCCAGAGTGTCGCCAAGATCATGACTATCCGGGGCGAATCCCTGGATCAGGCTTCAGAATCCTGCCGCATGCATTTTTACCAGGCTTTCCTGGAAGTTCTGTCGTCCCGCTTGAGCCTAGCCAATATTCGCCTGGCGTCTGTTTGACAAGACTAGGCCATGGCGAGTTTTTCCAACTGTTTTTGCAACTCGCCGGCTTGGTACATTTCCTTCATGATGTCGCAACCGCCGACGAATTCGCCATTGACGTAGAGCTGAGGAATCGTCGGCCAGTTGGCATAATCCTTGATGCCCTGGCGAATCTCCGGTTCGGCCAATACATTCACCGAGTGGAACTGCTTGACACCGCAGGACTTAAGAATTTGCACTGCAGTGGCTGAGAAACCACACTGAGGAAATTGCGGCGTACCCTTCATGAAGAGCACCACCGGATAGCCGGTGACTATATCTTGTATCTTTTTCTGTATGTCCATTAAAAGCTTTCGCAAATAGTTGATTGATATAGTTGGAAATATTTTAGCGAACCCGGTCAGTCGTCGTCAAGTACAGTGAACCTGATTGGCCAGAGCGGTGAGGCGATCGCGTTGGTCTTCGCCTTAAAACAGTTCCACCTCGGCTCATGGCGTCCGGCAAAAAGCATTCTAGATGAAAGCCGTAAACCAGACATGGATATCAAAGAAGAATTGGGAATGCTGAAAACTGCGATTCCCCGAGTCAAAACCGGCTCCAGAAGGGTTTTATACTGCAGCCATTCCAGCTTTGACACCCCGAATCTAATGACAGCGCGAAAAGCCACCCATGAGTTTCGCCTCCGAATATCTTGCCCAACTGGCAACCTTTGCTGATAAAAGCGCCTTGCCGCGTGTCCGTGCTCTGCATTTGCCGCCAACTCAGCCAATCCAGGACAATAAGGGCGAATTCTGCGCCGTGGAACTCGAAGACGGGTCTCTCGGCCTGTCTTACGTCCTTCTCGATGACACGTTGACACAACTGCACAATGGGGCCGACAGCTTCGGCCTTCCCGGCGTCGACGCGCTGGAAGTGGCCCGACGCTTCGTCAGCGACAAAGGCATCGAGAAGACCATCGGCTTTGCCACCGCGAATGCACTCTCCCGCTGTCTGTTTGACCGCGCAGGATTTCGCCCTCGTGACAGCAGCGACTCGATAGGACAGATGAACCCTCAGCCGGATGAGTCCATCGGCATGATTGGACTCTTCAAGCCGCTGCTGGGACGCGTCTTGGAGAGCGGAGCCCGGCTGACGGTGGTCGAATTGAAGGCGGATATGGTCGGGGAGCGTGATGGCTACCGCGTGACACTCGACGCCTCAGAACTTGCCGCATGCGACAAGGTGATATCCACAAGCACACTGCTCCTCAACGACACGCTGGATCGGATGCTGGCCCACTGCCGCAACGCCCGTTGGTTCGCCATGATCGGACCCAGCGCAGGCTGCCTGCCCGATACGCTCTTCGCCCGTGGGGTGACTCTCCTCGGAGGAAACTGGGTCAATGACCGGGACGGGTTCGTTGCGGCACTGAAGAGCGGCGACCCCCTGAGTAACTTTGCCAGCAAGTTTGCTCTGACCGCCAACAGCTATCCAGGGTGGCTTGAGTTGATTCAAAAAGCGTGCAAGTAGAGGCTGCGTTTGCTAGTGGGTGTTTATCACAAAATGTCTTTGGAGCGGGGAGACCGTAGCCACGGTTATTGACGCAATCGAGGGAGTGCCAACTCCTTGCCCTGAAAAGGATACTGCCAGGATCGACCTGGCAGTATCCTTTCCTGCTTGGCGGTAGTTTTAACTCTTGGCCAACGCCTTGGTTCCAAGGTATCCGAGGGCGCCAAGTCCAACAACCGGGGCGACCAGGATGAAGACCAGACCGATGAAGGGGGCCGCAACCATCATGGCGGCATGCTTCAGCATCGGGAACTTGCTGAAGATCGCTTTGCCGGCGAAGTAGGCAAGCATCGCACTGGCTACGAACGGCATGGCAACCACATAGGCCAGACCGATGAACGGGGAAGCCAAGAAGAGGGCGATGTTCTTGACGGCACTGGCGGCGCTCTTCGCTCCGACACTTTCGGAATTTTCGGCGCGAGGACGACGAACGACCGTGTAAAGGACGGGCTCCCAAGACTTCTTGGAAGATTCGGTTTCGGAACCGTAGGTTTCGAATATCTCGTTTTTACGTAAGGCACTCATGATGTTCTCCTTGAAGGTTACATATAAAGTCTGGTTGACCTCTATTGAGCATCAGCCGTGCCAACGGCTTCGATTACACTACTAGTCTCATAAAATCAATATGTTATTATGGCATGAGGACAATCCAAGACACTCCCAATCGAGGCGACATTGGGATATTAGTACA
Organism: Sterolibacterium sp.; assembly: GCA_028713555.1. GTDB lineage: Bacteria > Pseudomonadota > Gammaproteobacteria > Burkholderiales > Rhodocyclaceae > JACRAR01. The sequence goes on from JAQTOA010000003.1 coordinate 79,483, forward strand.
TTCGTTTTATGCACCAAGGCGTGGGGATAAATATAAATATCGTTCAACAACAGTGCATTAGAACGGATTGGGCGTGTATGTTTTCCTAATGAGGGCTTCAAAACGTGGCGTTTTCCAGGCAGTTCCTGACGGTCCAAGTACTCACCTAGGCGTTTCTCAACGCCAAATCCGTTTTTGAGTTTGACAATCGGAACCCTATTTGATATTCTATGGGTAGATTAATCAAGTAGTTACCTTATCAGCTGGCGTCCGACCTCTCCCTGAAAGCCGAAAGATGATCTCTACCAACATTAGCGTTGGCCACCAGCTTCTTGTCGCCATGATCGCGAACAATGAACCCGAATTTACCCGCATCCTGGATGCGGCTTGTCTCCAGATCCGGGGAAATCGGTTCGATATGGACGCAGAAATTGACCGAGTAATTGATCAAGTTCGTAAAGGCGAGATCGCTCTGGGGCTGGAATATGATCTGGCCAGTTGGAAGATGGTGAGATCGGAGATGAAAGAACGCTTGGCAGCAAAAAAGGAAGCATTGCTCGCGGCCTGATACTCAGACCTCTTTGAGCCTCATGCCTTGATATCGACAAGAGTACCCAGCAATTCGTCGCCAGCCTTAATAACGTTTGCGGAAGCCTTGACCTGTATTTCGCTGACTTTCAGGTCGATCAAGGACGCAGTTACGTCGCTACTGTCAATATCCGTCCCCAAACGTGCAACCTGCCCTGCGGCTCGATCTGAGCGATCGATACCCGCCTGCACTCCCTGCATCCCAGCGGACAAAACAGAACCGATGGACATTTGGCACCTCGATATCTTTAGAATTTAGTTGTACCAGTTAGCGTAGCATACACCTTGGGACGTCAGGCCAGCGATACCCAGCGCCGAACCCATACCGACTCCGGGATCGATAACGCCGCAAGCACACCCGTGTGCTTTGAGCTGGCACCCAGTGATGCTCCAGTCTTTATCATCTGCCGGTGCTCCCAGCCCCCGCCGAAATACCGGACAACTGGTGAAAGTGTGTAAGTGGTTATGCCATAGCAATGGGTTAGCCTTTTAGTCGACCAATTGTCATTACTGCACATACTGGTAGGTCGCGGTCGGGGGATCGAACCCCGGACAAACGGATTAAGCTCTCTCGGCAAGAATTGGCGGTAATTTCTGCCTCTATTCTCCTTATCACCCTCAGCCCGCTTCCCTATTCCATTGTTTTATTGTGATTATTAATTATGGCATCGAGCTTGCTGCGAAGTTGGTATCAACCTCGATTTAATACGCAATGAACAATCACAAACTGACTAAAGTACGACAAACCCGGAAGTTGGCATGCCTACGCATGCCGTTTTTCACACATCCAATATCAAGATATTGCCTGTCAACAATCAGGCGGCTAGAGGTTACGCCGCAACGAATCGCTCCCCGGTGATATTTATGAGCAAGTGGCAGCATGTGCTAATGGGCATGGGCTGGATACTTAGTATTATGACTATTGCATGGTTTGTTTGGCTTGGCATCAGCTACTCAACCAACACCAATGCCATATCTTCTGAGCGCAAACATATCGAAAAGGCATATGACAAGAGTGACCAACAAGCGAAAGAAGCCGATCTATGTTTTATAGATCGCGCACGTGCTACGGAGGCGGGTTTCAAGGCTGCCTTCCCGTTTCACGAGTAATTGCAGCCACCGCCGAAAAAAACGCCCACTCCATCCACGCTTATACCGACCCCGAAGTACCAATACAGCAGCCCCAATGCGCGAAAGAAAAAGCGGCTCCCCTTTCGGAGAGCCGCTTGAATATTGGTAGGCCGTCGGGGGATCGAACCCCGGACAAACGGATTAAGAGTCCGCTGCTCTACCAGCTGAGCTAACGACCCAATATCATCCCCTCGCTTGGCATGATAGCCAATATTGCCGGATTTGCATGTGTTGGTAGGCCGTGCGGGATTCGAACCTGCGACCAACGGATTAAAAGTCCGCTGCTCTACCAACTGAGCTAACGACCCAAGGAGAAGGCGCGAATTATAGGAACACAACAGCTCCCTGTCAAACCTGAGCAATTCTGAGGTGATCAATTAACCCATCAGCAAGGCAGCGAAATCTTGCAAATGATTGAGCAAGGAAATCAGCCTTCAATGGCTGACTTGCTGCCAGTATGAAGTTGGATCCAGGACCCCGGCCTCAACGAAGCCGGCACGACGCAGCCCGCAGGAATCGCAAATGCCGCAGGCTCTTCCAGCATCGTCGGCTTGGTAACAAGAGATCGTCAGTGAATAATCCACACCGAGTTGCTTGCCAAGCCGGATGATCCCGGCTTTGCTCATATCAATCAAAGGGGCGTGGATATTCACGCGCAGCCCCTCCACTGCCGCCTTGGTAGCGAAATTAGCCATATTCTCAAAGGCGCAGATATATTCCGGCCGACAGTCGGGATAGCCGGAATAATCGACCGCATTGACGCCGATGAAAATGTCGCTCGCATTGAGCACCTCAGCCCAGGCTAAAGCCAGCGAGAGCATGATGGTGTTGCGGGCTGGCACGTAGGTTACCGGTATGCCCGGGGCTATTCCGGTGATTGGCACGGCGATGAGGGGGTCAGTCAACGCCGATGCGCCAAAAACGGTCAAGTCCAGCTTGATGGTTTGATGTGCGCTGGCGCCCAGGCTGGCGGCGACACGTTCGGCAGCCTGGAGCTCGACGCGATGGCGTTGTCCATAGTCGAGCGATAAACAATGGCAGTCGAAGCCGCGCTCGCGGGCAATCGCCAACGTGGTGGCGGAATCGAGCCCGCCGGAGAGCAACACGACTGCTTTGGGATTTTCTGCAGGGCTTACATTCATGGCATTATCTTCCGCGCTCCGAACCCCAAAGCAGCTTGTGCAGTTGAAGCTGAAAGCGCACTTGCAGGCGATCTTGCAGTATCCAGCCGGCCAGCTCTGCGGGATCGAGTTTCCCCTGAACCGGCGAAAACAGCACGGAGCAGATGCCGGTTAGTTTTCTCTGGGCCAGGGCTTCTTTTGCCCATGCGTAATCCGACCCGGAGGCCAAGACAAATTTAATTTCGTCACGAGGAGTCAGATAATCCAGATTTGTCCACAGGTTGTTGCCAAGCTCGCCAGAATCTGGCGCCTTGATGTCCATGATTTTCGAAACCCGCCTATCCACATTTATGAGATCGATGGCGCCGCTGGTTTCCAGTGACACGTCATAAGCCGCGTCGCAAAGCGCATTTAATAACGCCAGGCAGTTCTTTTGCGCCAGTGGCTCGCCGCCTGTGACACAGATAGTGCGACAGCCGAATCCGGCTACGCGCTCGAGCACCTCATCCAGAGGAATCGAGTCTCCGCCCGAAAAGGCGTAGGCAGTGTCGCACCAGACACAGCGCAGCGGACAACCGGTAAGCCGGATGAATACCGTCGGCAACCCGGCACGCGCCGATTCGCCTTGAATCGAGTGGAATATTTCGCTGATCCGCAACGCGGCCGGCGGAAAGGTCTGGGCGCCATCGGGCATAGCCCCCGCTCCTATTTCTTTTTCTTGAGACGCTGCTTGGCGTTCTGCGCAGCGGCGCTGGCAGGATAGTTCTCAATAAGCTGTTCCAGCGTTTTTTTCATTCCCTTGGCGTCGCCGGCTTCTTGCTGACTATTAGCCAGACCGAGCAGGGCATCTGGCGCCTTGGCATCGGCGGGCCAAGTGGCGGGTATTTTGGCAAACAGTTCGGCGGCCTTGGCGTAGTCGTGCAGCTGAAAGTGGGACGATGCCGCCCAGTAATGGGCGTTCGCCAGTAAGCCGCTGCTCGCATAAGTCTTGATGAAGCCCAGGAAAGCGGCCAGGGCATCCTTGTACTTGGCGCTCTTGAACAAAGTCAGAGCGGCTTCATAGTCGCGCATCTCGGCGGTAGGATCGGTCGACTTGGCATCGGCAACCGCGGATTTTGTTTCAGCCTCCGCTAGCGCTTCAATCTTGCGCAGACGATTGTCAAGATCGACATAAAAATCATTCTGCCGCTTTTGCGTGGCCCCCAACTCGTAACTCAGTACCTCGCTCTGGCCACGCAATTTTGCGACTTCCGCCCTGATCAGTTCGATCTGATTGGTTAGTTCGATCTGGTTGCGCGAGGTGGTGGCAACGGAGTTCTCGAGCCGACTGCCTTGCTCGCCAAGCTCGTTGCGCAGCTTCTCTATGCGGTTGCGCGCCTCGTCGTCGTCAAACAGGCCGGCATGCGCCGGCCAGACGGTAATAACGGCTAACGCCACAGCGCCCAGCAGCTGCAACCCAAACCCGTGCCTCACGTTCAGAATTCTCCGGTATAGAGCATGTCATCACGCCGGTTTTCACCCCAGCAGGGTTCGCCATGTTCCGTGCAACGCGGCTTTTCCTCGCCGAGGCTGACCGCCTCGATCTGCTCTTCCTTGGCGCCGAGCAGGATCAGCATCTTTTTCAGCGCTTCCGCGCGCCTCTGGCCCAGGGCCAGGTTGTACTCGCGGCTGCCGCGTTCGTCGGCATTGCCCTGGATCAACATTTTAATCTTGGGGTTGGCGACCAGCAGTTTGGCGTGTGCTTCGACGAGGGGTTTGAACTCGGCCTTGACAACGTACTCGTCAAAGTCGAAGAAAACGCTGCGCTTGGAAAGAATGCTATTGGGATCCCTGAGCATGGCCAGAGTGTATTCGCCCACCTGCGAGGCAACAACTGGGGCCACCGGCGAGATATCGGCCTTGACCGCGGCAGGCGTACGATCCTCGACCTTGGCACCAGTCTGCTCCGGCGCGGGCGGCTGGGAACCACAAGCCACGAGGATCAAGCTGGCAATAAGGGCAAGCAGTGCGTTAGGCATGGTCGTACTCCATTGTTAGTTGAAGCTTACTTAATAAACGGTCCCCAGGAAGGCTCGCGCACATCGGCGACCTGCACCGAGAGTTTCTGCTTGACGCGCCCATCGCTGGAGACGGCGGCCAGCACCCCGCGCCCGCCAACCTCAGTTGCATAAATGATCATACGCCCGTTGGGGGCAAAACTGGGCGATTCGTCCTTGCCTGAGTCAGTCAGAATCTGCGTCTGGCGAGTCTCCAGATCCATCAGTGTGAGCTGGAAGCGGCCGTCGTTGCGGCTGATATAGGCCATGCTGCGGCCATCCGGTGAAAGGCGCGGCGTGACGTTGTAGCTGCCCTCGAAGGTTATGCGTTGGGCGTCGCCGCCGCCAGCCGGGATGCGGTAAATTTGCGGGCTACCACCGCGGTCGGAAGTGAAGTAGATGAACTGGCCGTCGCGCGAAAATTGCGGCTCGGTGTCGATGCCCGAGGAAATGGCCAGGCGTTCTACTCCGCTGCCGTCGGCGTTGAGCCGGTACATTTGCGAGCTGCCGTCCTTGGAAAGCACCACCGCCAGCTTCTTGCCGTCTGGTGACCAGGCCGGCGCCGAATTGGAGCCCTTGAAGTTGGCGGCTACATGGCGTTGACCGGTAGCCAGCGAATGCACATACACAACCGGCTTTTTCGCCTCGAACGAAACATAAGCCAGGCGAGTGCCATCGGGCGACCAAGTTGGCGAAATGATCGGCTCGCGCGATGCCAGCGCGGTTTGCGCGTTCATGCCGTCGGCATCGGCGATCTGCAGCTCGTAACGGCCGGTGCTTTTCACCACATAGGCGATGCGCGTCGAGAAAATGCCTGGCTCACCAATCAGTTTTTCGTAAATATAGTCGGCGATGCGGTGCGCTGCGGTACGCAACTGGGTAGCGCTGGATAGATAGGTCTGACCGCCCAGCACCGCCTGCTTCGACACATCGTGAAGCAGAAAGCGGGTTTCGTAGCGGCTGTCGCTGCCGCTGATTACCGGCGTGACACTGCCGACGGTGAGCGCGTCGGCGCCGCGATTTTTCCATTCGGCATAATTGACAGGCGCACTCTCGGCAAGCGGCTCGACCCCTGTCTCGACCAGACGGAACAAGCCGCTGCGCTCGAGGTCAGCACGCAGTACCGAGGTCAGTGCCTGGGAAATGATGCGCTCGCCAGTAAAGTTGGCGATGCCGATGGGCAGGCGGTTGGCGCCGGCGCCGGTGATTTCGATGGAAAGCTGGGCGTGTGCGACAGCCGCGAAACACAACAAGACAGCGGCAAGACAACGTGGGAAGGGGTATTTCATCATGATGCAATTATACCGTTACTCTTCCTGCGGCCGGAACGTGAGTTTCAAGTCGCGCTCAAAGAGATTTGCCTGATCGGGTCTGGGCAGCGGTGAAGACTTGAGAATGGCACGTTCGACTGCCGTATCGTAGCCAACATGACCGCTGGATTTCCTCAACTTGTAGCTGAGAATTTCGCCGCTAGGTAATTGCACCACATCGAACTCTGCCTCGGGATTTCCCTTGAGGTCAGGCGGCAGCACGATGTTTCCCTTGATCTTGCCGCGTATCTTCGCGATGTAATTGGCCTCAGCCTTGTTGCGCGCAGCCGCTGCTTGCCCAGCCTTCAATTGAGTCAATTCCTGGGCGGCGGCGGCGGCATCTTTACGTTCTGTTACCTTCTTAAATTCCTCCTCCAGCTGTTTCATGAAGGAGGGAGGTGTCTTAGGCGCATCCTTTGGAACTGGCTTGGGCTTCTCTTTTGGCACCGGCTTTTCTTTCTCCTTTAGCACAATCTCGGGCTTGGGCGGCGATGGAGCCAGCTCGGGCTCAGCCACGGGTTCTGGGCGCGACGGCTCCACCCGCGGCTCTGCCGTGGCTACGCGGGGCGGCGTAGCTTGCACCAACTCGACCTCGACTGCTTCCTGCCTCTGATTTTGCCAGCGTATGCCATAGAACAGGAAAGCCAGCAGCAACAGATGCACGGCTACCGCCAGCACCATCGAAACCAGCTTGCCGGGCGATGCCTCCGGGGCAAAAGGCAGTGTGTCTGCTGCGCTCATTTGCCGGCTTGTTTCCCCGGTTGAACCAGCAAACCGATCTTCGCCACCTGGCTGCGTTGCAGTTCATCCATGACGTCGAGGACAACTTCATACTTGATGTTCTTGTCGGCGGCGATCAATACCGGCTGCTGCGGATTCTTCGTCAGCGCCTCCTTGAGCCGGTCGGCCAGATCGCTGCGGCTGACCGGCTGCTCGTTGCTGTCCTTGGCACGATTACGCAGCGCCAGCGAATTGTCGGCATGAACCACCACTTCCAGAGGCGCTGCGGGGGGCTGCGAGCTCTTGCCGACACTCGGTAGATTGATGCTGCCGGTCTGGATCATCGGCGCAGTCACCATGAATATGATCAGCAATACCAGCATCACGTCGATGTAAGGCACGACGTTGATCTGATTCATCAGTCGGCGCTGTCTCATTTCAGTTGCCGCTGCAGAATGTTGGAGAATTCTTCCATGAAGCTCTCGAAGCGCACTCCAATGCGGTCGACGTCGTGGGCAAAACGGTTGTAAGCGACTACCGCCGGAATCGCCGCGAACAGGCCGATGGCGGTCGCCACCAGGGCCTCGGCGATACCCGGGGCGACCGCCGCCAGAGTCGCCGAACTCATGCTGGCCAGGCCGCGAAACGAGTGCATGATGCCCCACACCGTGCCGAGCAGGCCGACATAGGGCGACACCGAGCCGACCGAGGCGAGAAAGGCCAGATGAGCGTCGAGTTCGTCGATCTCGCGCTGATAGGTGGCGCGCATGGCGCGCCGTGCGCCATCCACCACCGTGGCTTGGTCGAGGGTTTTTTGCGCACCGCGCAACTTGGTGAATTCACGGTAGCCGGCGGCGAAAATACGCTCCAGCGCGCCGCTGCCATGGCGGTCGTTGGCGGCGCTCTGGTACAGGCTGTTGAGGTCGCCGCCGCTCCAGAAGTCGCGCTCGAACTTGTCGGTGCGGACGCGTGCGTCGCGCAGGGCAAACCACTTGCGGAAGATCCAGTACCACGACATGAAGGAGACGGCAGCCAGCAGCGCCATGATGAGTTTGACCACCAGGCTCGCATTGACGACCAGTTCGATGATGGATAAATCCTGGGTGAGATTCATGCTTGGTTTCCGATCAAGACCTTGAATTTTTCGTGGATGACTTTCGGTATTCCAGTGGGCTTGCCACGCACCAGATCGAAGCAGGCGATGCGTACCGAGGACAAAAAAATCACTTCCCCGTCGCGTTCGACATTTTGGGCGAAAATCAGTTGTGCCCTGCCGAGCGACTCGATCGAGGAAACCACCTGTAGCGCGTCGTCGAGTCGCGCCGGCTTGAGATATTCGACGCTCAGCGAACGCGCGGCAAAAGCGACACCGAAATCCCGCACCAGTATTGCCTGCTCGAAACCTATCGTACGCAACCACTCGGTGCGGGCACGTTCGATGAACTTCAGGTAACTGGCGTAATAGACGATTCCGGCGGCGTCGGTATCCTCATAATACACCCGGACCGGCAGACTGAATGAAGGCTGCGACATGGGTTTATTGTACCGCGCTACTGCGGCCTGGCTCAGGGACGTGCGCTATTGCGCCCATAGATCGCCTTCCGGGCGGGCATTTGGATCAGTCAGGCCAAGATGTCGCCAGGTAGCGGCGGTGGCGATGCGCCCGCGCGGCGTGCGCTGCAGGTAGCCTTGCTGGATCAGGAAGGGTTCGAGCACATCTTCGATGGTATCGCGCGCCTCGCCGATGGCGGCGGCCAGATTATCCACGCCGACCGGACCACCGCCGAATTTCTCCAGCATCGCGCCCAGCAGTTTTCTGTCCATGATATCCAGTCCGAGGTGATCGACGTCCAGCATGGTCAGGGCGGCATCCGCCACTTCACGCGTGATCCGGCCATCGGCCTTGACTTCGGCGAAATCGCGCACCCGCCGCAGCAAGCGGTTGGCGATGCGCGGCGTGCCGCGCGAGCGTCGGGCGATCTCGGCCGAGCCCTCGCCGGCGAGATGGACGTTGAGCAGTTGCGCCGAGCGCGTGACGATCAGGCCGAGTTCTTCCGGGGTATAAAATTCTAGCCTGGCGACGATGCCGAAACGATCGCGCAACGGGTTGGTCAGCATCCCGGCGCGCGTGGTTGCACCGATCAGGGTGAAGGGCGGCAGATCGAGCTTGAGCGAACGCGCCGACGGCCCCTCGCCAATCATGATGTCGATCTGGAAGTCCTCCAGCGCCGGGTAAAGAATCTCTTCCACCACCGGCGACAGTCGATGAATTTCGTCGATGAACAACACGTCGTTCGGTTCGAGGTTGGTCAGGATCGCCGCCAGGTCGCCGGCCCGCTCCAGTACCGGGCCGGAGGTCTGGCGCAGATTGACGCCCATCTCGTGGGCGACGATGTGGGCCAGGGTGGTCTTGCCCAGTCCCGGCGGACCGAACAGCAGCACATGGTCGAGCGCCTCGCTACGCTGGCGAGCGGCCTGGATGAAGATTTCCATCTGGGTGCGAATCTTCTGCTGACCGACGTAGTCGGCCAGCCGCTTCGGTCGCAGCGCACGCTCCAACACGTCTTCCTGAGGCGACTCAGGCGCTGCGGAGATCAGTCGGTCGGCAAGTTTGTCGATTTCGATGGCCATAGTCGATGAGTTTATCCGAGTTCCGCGGCGCCCGGCAGGCGCCGGATATAGATCGTCTTATCCACCGTAGCGACGACCTGACCGGCGGCATCCACCACATCGACGCGATAGGTTGGCTCGAATTTCTCGCCGGACGCTGTTTTTGCCCGCACCTCGGCGATTTGCGCATCCGTCAGGACAAAACTGGCCGTTACCGCGCCGCGCCCTGGCCGCTTGTATTGAATGCGCGCCTCTTTATCCCAAACCGCATAGCCACGGCCAAGGTTCCAGATCAAGATCATGGCGAAAAATGCATCAGTCATGGCATACAGGGATCCGCCGAATTGGGTACCGTTATAGTTGCGGTTATACCAGCGCATACATAGCCGCACTTTCGCGCTGCGATGATCTGGCGCAATGTCGAGGACACGAATGCCGGCGCCGACAAATGGCGGCCACAGATTCATGGCAAAACGCAGTGCCCCGGCATTAAGTTTGAGCTTGCTCCAAATGCTCCCGGACATTGCCTGGGGTCCTAGGCTTTCGACAGCAGCTTCAACGCCTGGCGAATGCCCTCGGGCACAGCGATCCCGCCGGGCAGCGATTTCAGCGCCGGCAGCGCCTCGCGCTCACTGTAGCCAAGAGCCAGCAGGGCGTTCAGGATATCCGCCGTCTCATCATGCACGGCGGCACCAGCCTGGGCGGCGCCCGTGGCGGAAAACTTGGGCAACTTGTCGCGCAATTCGAGCAATAGCCGCTCGGCGGTCTTCTTGCCGATGCCAGGAATTTTCACCAGCCGTCCTGCCTCCTGCATCACCACGGCATGCGCCAGTTCAGATACCGACAAGCCGGACAGCACGGCCAGCGCAATGCGCGTGCCGATGCCGCTGATCTTCAACAACTGACGGAAGACGGCACGCTCGCCGTCGGAGAGGAAGCCATACAGAAAGTGGCCGTCCTCGCGCACGCTCAAGTGGGTGAACAAGCTCAACTTCTCCCCCGCTGCCGGCAGGTTGTAGAAAGTGCTCATCGGCACGTCGATATCGTAGCCGACGCCATGCACGTCGAGCGTAATCTGCGGTGGATTCTTTTCAATCAGGATGCCGGTGAGACGACCGATCATTTTCTCTCTCCTGGAATTAGTACCCTAGACCCAACGGCGGGCACTAGACCAGCCGGCCGTTCCTGACGCGGAAGCCGGCAGTGGCCAAGGCGCCCAAGCCCTGGCCGCCATGCGCATGGCAGATCGCGCAAGCCAGCGCGTCCGCCGCATCCGGGCTGGGATCGCCAGGCAGCACCAATAACCTGCGCACCATCTGCTGCACCTGCTGTTTCGCCGCCTTGCCCTGGCCGACCACGGCCTGCTTGATTTGCAGCGCCGAATATTCCGCCACCGGCAACCCGGCCAGCACCAGCGCGCTAATCGCCGCCCCGCGTGCCTGGCCCAGCAACAGCGTGGATTGCGGATTGACGTTGACGAATACTTTTTCGATCGCCGCCTGATCCGGTTGCTGTGCTGCAACCACCTCGGCGATGCCGTCGAGGATCATCTTGAGTCGCTCCGGCAATGCGCCCCCTTCTCCGGTCTTGATGCAGCCGCTGGTAACATAGCTGAGTTTGTTGGCACGTTTCTCGATGACGCCAAAGCCGGTAATCCGGAGTCCCGGGTCGATGCCTAGAATCCGCAACAGGCTGGAGCCATCGGCCTTGGTCACGTTTCCTCGATCAAGGCGTTGGAGTAAACCTCCTGGACATCATCGCAAGCTTCCAGCGCATCGAGCAGCTTCTGCATCTTCAGCGCATCCTCGCCGGCAAACTCGATTTCGGTTAGCGGTTTCATCGCCACCTCGGCCAGCTCTGGCTTGAACCCGGCATTCTCCAGAGCATCCTTAACGACCATGAAATCGTTCGGGCCGGAGAGCACCTCAATCGAGCCGTCTTCGTTGGCCACGACATCCTCGGCACCAGCTTCCAGCGCCACCTCCATCAACTTGTCCTCGTCGGTGCCGGGAGCAAACAGGAACTGGCCGCAATGCTTGAACAGGAAGGCCACCGAGCCATCGGTGCCGAGATTGCCGCCGTACTTGTTGAAGGCATGGCGCACGTCGGCGACGGTGCGCGTCTTGTTGTCGGTCAGGCAATCGACAATCACTGCGGCGCCATTGATGCCATAGCCTTCATAGCGCATTTCTTCGTAGTTCACGCCTTCCAGTTCGCCGGTGCCGCGCTTGATGGCGTTCTTGATGTTGTCGCCGGGCATGTTCTCGGCCTTGCCCTTTTCGACGGCCAGGCGCAAACGCGGATTGAAGTTCATGTCGCCGCCGCCCATCCGGGCGGCGACCGTGATCTCCTTGATCAGCTTGGTGAAGGCCTTGCCGCGCTTGGCGTCCTGACGACCCTTGCGATGCTGAATGTTGGCCCATTTGGAATGACCCGCCATGAGAAAATCCTTTGTTGCAGTGAGTTGCTAGCACCCGGGAGCAGATACTAGAATTGCCATTTTAGCAGGTGGCCGATTGAACTCTTCACATACTGCCGGCATCTGGCTGGCTGTGCTCGCCGCCTTCGGCTTTTCCTTCAAGGCCGTCCTGATCAAGCTGGCTTATGCCCTGCCCGGCGCCGTACCGGTGGAAGCCGTGACGCTGTTGGCACTGCGCATGGTGTTCGCCCTGCCGGCCTTTATCTGGATCGGCTTGCGTGAATCGCGCCATGTTGCGCCGCTGGCCAACCGGGACTGGGGAGCCATCGTCATCCTCGGCCTGCTCGGCTATTATGGCGCCAGCATCTTCGATTTTATCGGCTTGCGCTACATCACCGCCGGCCTGGAACGGCTGATCCTGTTCACCTACCCGACGCTGACCGTGCTGCTTGGCGCCCTGTTTCTCGGCAAACGCATCGAGCGGCGCGAACTTGCGGCGCTGGCGATGTGTTACGCCGGCATCGGCGCCGCTTTCGCCCATGACCTCAGGCTGGATAGCGACACGGCCGCAGTCTGGGTGGGCGCCACCTTGATCTTTGCTTCCTCTCTGACTTACGCTCTATACCTTATCTATAGCGGGGAGATGATTGCGCGGCTCGGTTCGGCCCGTTTCACCGCGCTGGTGATGCTGGTGGCAACTGCCGTCACGCTGGCCCACTTCCTTATGACCCAGCCACTCTCAGCGCTCGTGCAACCATGGCAAATCTACGCGTTGGGCCTGGCGATGGCCGTGTTCTCGACGGTACTGCCGGTGTTTGCCCTGACCGCAGCCATCCGCCGCATCGGCACCAACCGCACTGCGCTGATCGGAACGGTCGGTCCGCTGCTGACGATAGGCTTCGCCTGGTGGCTGTTGGGCGAATCGATTTCGGCGGCACAGATTACCGGTGCCACCCTGGTAGTGGCCGGCCTGTTGCTGGTCAGCCGGCGCAACGCTTAACCGCCCGCCACCGGCCTCAGGAGAGGCCAAGCCGCTGGCAGATCGCGGTGGTCAACCCGGCCTGGTTGAGGGTGTAGAAATGCAGACCCGGTGCGCCGCCGCGCAGCAAGCGCTGGCAAAGCTCGCTGACCACATCGAGACCAAAAGCACGGATCGACTCGACGTCGTCGCCATAAGACTCGAATTTTTTGCGCATCCAGCGCGGAATCTCGGCCCCGCAGGAATCAGCGAAGCGCGCCAGTTTCGAGTAACTGGCGATGGGCATGATGCCCGGAACGATCGGCACGACAATACTCGCCCGTCGTGCCTCATCGACAAAATGCTCATAGGCATCCGCGTTGAAAAAGAATTGCGTGATCGCCGCATTGGCGCCAGCGGCAACCTTGCGCTTGAAGTTGTTGAGGTCGTCGTTGGCCGACTTCGCCTGCGGATGCACTTCAGGATAACAGGCGACTTCGATGTGGAACCAGTCGCCGGTCTCCTGGCGGATGAAAGTCACCAGCTCGTTGGCGTGGCTGAACTCGCCGGTCTCGGCCATGCCCGAAGGTAAATCGCCGCGCAGGGCGACGATACGCCGGATGCCCTTGGCCTTGTAACCCGCGAGAATTTCCCGGATACCGCTGCGCGTCGAGCCGACGCAGGAGACGTGCGGCGCGGCGACCTGGCCCGCGGCAACGATTTCCATTACCGTGCCATAGGTCAGCTCGCGCGTCGAGCCGCCGGCGCCATAGGTGACGGAAAAGAAGGCTGGCTTGAGCAGCGCCAGCTTGGCGCGCACCGTGCGCAGCTTTTCCACGCCCTCCGGCGTTTGCGGAGGGAAGAACTCGACTGAAATTTCGGGCTTGTTCATGTTCAGGCTCTTTCTTTCTTGCCGAGGATCAGGGCGGAGAGCAGCCACGAGACGAAACTGTAGAGCAGCGATCCGACCAGCGCCGACCAGAAGCCGCCGACGTAAAAACCGTCGACCCAGTGGGCCACCATCAGAAACAACAATGCGTTGATGACGAAGATGAACAGCCCCAGCGTCAGCAGCGTCACCGGCAAGGTCAGCAGGATCAGCAGCGGGCGCAGCAGGGTGTTCACCAGCCCCAGAATCACCACGACCAGCAGCGCCGTAAGGATGCCCTCCATGCGGATCGAGGGTACCAGGTAGGGCAGCAGCAGCAGCGCAACGGCGTTGATCAGCCAGACCACCAGCAGACGCATCATCGTTTTCCTTTCCGTGCCTGACGGCGGCTCAATACCGATAGCTGTTTGATTTATACGGCCCCTGCTTGGGCACGCCGATATAGGCGGCCTGCGCGTCGGTCAGCACAGAGAGCTGGGCGTTGAGCTTCCTCAATTGCAGCCGCGCCACCTTCTCGTCGAGATGCTTGGGCAGCACATACACGCCCACCGGATAGTCGGCGTTGCGGGTGAACAACTCGATCTGCGCGATGGTCTGGTTGGCGAACGAGGAAGACATCACGTAGCTCGGGTGCCCCGTGGCGCAGCCGAGATTCACCAGCCGGCCCTTGGCCAGCAGGATGATGCGCCGGCCGGTGGGGAAGATCACATGGTCGACCTGCGGCTTGATTTCCTCCCACTGATACTTCTCGATCGCTGCGACCTCGATCTCGCTGTCGAAGTGGCCGATGTTGCAGACGATGGCCTGGTCCTTCATCTTGATCATGTGGTCGTGGGTGATGACATGGCAGTTGCCGGTGGCGGTGACGAAAATGTCGGCCTTGTCGGCGGCATAGTCCATGGTCACCACGCGGTAGCCCTCCATGGCGGCCTGCAGCGCGCAGATCGGATCGACCTCGGTGACCCAGACCTGCGCCGACAGCGCGCGCATCGCCTGGCAGCAGCCCTTGCCGACGTCGCCGTAGCCGCAGATCACGGCGATCTTGCCGGCGATCATCACGTCAGTGGCGCGCTTGATGCCATCCACCAGCGACTCGCGGCAGCCGTAGAGATTGTCGAACTTGGATTTGGTCACCGAATCGTTGACGTTGATCGCCGGAATCTTCAACTCGCCACGCTCGTGCATCTGGTAGAGGCGATGCACGCCGGTGGTGGTCTCCTCGGTGACGCCCTTGATCTTGGCCAGCCGCGTCGAGTACCAGGTCTTGTCCTTGGCCAGCTTGGCGCGGATGCTGGCGAACAGGATGGTCGCTTCCTCGCTGTCGGGCTTGTCCAGCACCGCGATGTTCTTCTCGGCGCGGGCGCCCAGGTGCAACAGCAGCGTGGCGTCGCCGCCGTCGTCGAGGATCATGTTGGAATAACCGCCGTCCGGCCACTCGAAGATGCGATGGGTGTAGTCCCAGTAGTCGACCAGCGATTCGCCCTTGACGGCGAAGACGGCGATGCCGTCCTTGGCGATGGCGGCGGCGGCGTGATCCTGGGTCGAGAAAATGTTGCACGAGGCCCAGCGCACCTCGGCGCCGAGCGCGGTGAGCGTCTCGATCAGCACCGCGGTCTGGATGGTCATGTGCAGCGAGCCGGTGATGCGCGCGCCCTTGAGCGGCTGGCTCCGGGCGTATTCCTCGCGGATCGCTATCAGGCCAGGCATCTCGGTTTCGGCAATGCGGATTTCCTTGCGGCCCCAGTCGGCCAGCTTCAGGTCGGCGACAACAAAGTCGGTAAGGTTTTTGCGATCAGCCACAGCGAACTCCTTTGCGTATGGCCGGGGGGATGCCCACCTGCGCATCCCGTGCCGGCACGGGTCAGGTGAGCGCCGTTTCAAATAACGGTATCGAGCCTAGGGCAGAATGCCTTGCAGCGCTCCTCGATAGGGTGATTATAACGCCAGGATTCGGTTTCGCCACAAGATCAGGCTAGCCATGCCAGGCGGGATTTTTGTAGCGTACGAGGCACTTCCCCCAAGTATGGTCCGAGTCCTTCGTGCAGCGTTTTCCTGCGGTACTTCGGGATAAACACTACGTGATATTCGCACTCCCACTTCGCATGGCGAAGGCTATCAAATTCGTCCATCGTGAAATTTCCTTTCGTGTGCTTGGCAGCTCACGATTGGGAGCTTCCTCGATGGGCTCCCTAAATTGTCAAACGGTTACTGCCTCCCCGGCAAGCCGGGGTGCTCCCTGTCAGGTTAGACAGTCATACCCCTAAGGCGTATAGTCGGTTTGTGCTTACCGTTGTTGAAACGTCGCTTTTCCAGCGACAGTGGCCGATCTACTGGACGGAGGACGAACGTGGTTCGTTCGCCGCTTACATAGCAGGGCATCCCACCGCGGGAGACGTTGTACCCGAATCCGGTGGTGTCCGAAAGATGCGCTGGGATCGTGCCGGGTCGGGTAAGTCTGGTGGTGTCCGGGTAATTATTTCACGCTTACAGCACAAGGAGAAGTTGTCTTGCTCACGCTTCATGCGAAAGCAAAAACCGACAACCTTACTGGTCCAAAGTTGAAGGGGATTCGCCGTGTCCTTGAAGAATAGTCAGCCCCTCCCAGATGATGAACTTGCCGCCTACGAGGCCAAACGCGATCTCGCGGCTGAATTGTTGCAGTCCGTGCGCAAAATGAAGGCGAGAAAAGCTCACGCCGTAACGTTACCGGTCATCGAGGCTCGTAAAAAAACAGGCTTGTCCCAGTCGCAATTCGCCACTCTCCTGGGCGTATCAGTCCGCACGCTTCAAGGTTGGGAGCAAGGTCGCAAACAGCCTAGCGGTGCCGCGCGCACTCTGCTTACCATCGCGAGCACAAATCCCAAGGCGGTGCTAGCTGTAGCATCGAAGTAGCGCTTCGTGCCGCAGGTGCCCAACTCATCCATCAACACGAACGTTCGGCGTCACACTAATGGTGCTTCCTGACGTTCTTGCGCCCGGTCTCGACATCGTGTTCTGTGGCACGGCGGTCGGCGAGGTTTCGGCGCGGCGACGCGCGTACTACGCCGGACCAGGAAACGCTTTTTGGGCTACTCTCTATTTGGTGGGACTCACAACTCGTCAATTACAGCCGGAAGAGTATGAAAAGCTGCTGTGCTTCCGCATGGGGCTAACCGATCTTGCGAAAAATGTATCCGGGAATGATGAAATCCTTTCGAAGCGCCACTTCGACGGTGATCGCCTAAGAGGGATCATTCGACAATATCGGCCATTGATTCTGGCATTCACGGGCAAGCGCGCAGCGCAGGAGTTTGTCGGACGGCACGTTGAATACGGACGCCTCTCGGAGAAGGAAGGCGACACTATGCTTTTCGTGCTTCCGTCACCATCTGGAGCCGCCTGCCGATACTGGAGCACCGAACCTTGGCGAGAACTTTCGCTGTTGCGGACTGGCAAGTGACGCCGAACCCAGTATTCAACCTGGCCTGCGCGAAAAACCGCACCGAGCCTGTTCCAACTTAGGCGGCTGCGCCACCCGAATTGGCAAGCGACAGAGCCGGATTGCAATCGAGGCCGCGCGCCACAAAGCCGCGCATCCCGGCAGGCAGAACGGCGTGAGCCGCATCGGCAGCCGCCACGGTGGCAAATTCCGCGAATATGCAGGCGCCGGAGCCGCTCATGCGCGTCTGGCCGAACTGGCGCAGCCAGGCCAAGTGCTGCGCCACTTCCGGGTAGCGTCGGCAAGTTACCGGCTCCAGATCGTTGCCGCCCATGCCGGGTTGCCAACTGGCAGCGCAAATGGCGGGCGTGTCGCGACGCAATTCCGGCGCTGCAAATATTTCCGCCGTGGCAACCGCCACCGGCGGCACCAGCACCAGATACCAGGCCGGCGACAAGGACATATCGGTGAAGCGCTCGCCGATGCCTTCGGCGAAAGCGGCATGGCCGTGGATGAAGATCGGCACGTCGGCACCGAGTTCGAGACCGAGCTTTTGCAACGCAGCGGGTGGCAGGTTGGCCGCCCACAACTGATTCAAGGCCAGCAGTACCGTGGCGGCATCGGAACTGCCGCCGCCCAGCCCGCCGCCGATCGGCAGCCGCTTGTTCAGCCGGATTTCGACGCCCTGGCGCACTTGGGCCGCCTGTTGCAAACGTCGCGCGGCACGCACGATGATGTTCTGCTCCAGCGCCACGCCGGGCAACGGCGTCGCCAAGACAATGCAGCCGTCATCGCGCGGAACAAAACTCAGGCTGTCGCCGTAATCCAGGAAGCGGAACACGGTCTGCAACAGGTGATAGCCATCGGCACGCCGGCCGACAACATGCAGGAACAGGTTGAGCTTGGCCGGTGCGGGCCATTCGGTTTGCCAGGAGTTCATTGATTATTAATGGATGGGCTGTTATTCCAAATCAATTGTGACGCAAAGATGAGCCGCAGGCAGTGTAATTAACACAACAAGACGAAGTCGACAAAGTTACGGTTGATTTGGGATCGGAATTAGTTGCCACTCATCGATTTTCAGGCGAACTTCAATATCCTCGCGTTTGAGTTCGATCAGGGTCGGCAGGGCATCGGCGGCTTCACTCTCGTAGTCGAGGTAGTCCACCCACCAGTCGGCGGCGACCATATGCCGCATTCTGCCGACGCCATCGTAGCTCACCCCCAGCGCATCCGCCGGGACATCGGCAACCAGCCAGCGTGGCAGCAGCGAAAGCGGCAGAGAAAAGCCAAACATCTGGGTGGACAGCGCCTGCCAATCGGGGGCCGTGAATTCGCGCCGTTCCGCAGTGATCAGGCGCGTCCCGGCGGCGTCGCGGGTAAGTTCGGCAATCCCCTGGCCAAGCGGCGTGGCCAGCAGGATTTCATCGCTCTCGGGGGCGTGCCGCCAGGTCATGCTGGCCGAATAGCGCCGCTGCCCCTGGTGAGCCGCAATACGGCCGGACAGAGTGAAAACGTCGATTGTCGCCCGCGCCCGACGGGATTCCAGCTTGACCTGGCGCGCGGTGTCCGGCAGCAGCGCACAGCCCGGCAACATGAGCATCAGCGCCAAGGCTGGCAACACAAGGCGTGTCATCGCTCGCATCGAGAACAAACCCTAAGGCTTGAATTTCTTGATGGTCGCCGCCAGCGCTTCGTTGGCAGGATTGGCCTTGGCCGCTTCATCCCAGGTTTTCAGTGCATCTTCGCGACGCCCCATGACCCACAGCACTTCGCCAAGATGCGCGGCGATCTCGGGATCGGGTCGCAGGGCCATGGCCTTCTTCAGAAAATCGAAGGCGCCACTCTGATCGCCGCGCCGGTAGAGCAGCCAGCCTTTGCTATCGAGAATAAAAGGATCTTCTGGCGCCAATTCGAGCGCCTTTTCGATCAATTGCTGCGCTTCGTCGAGACGCTCACCGCGATCGGCAAGCGAATAACCGAGCGCGTTGTAGGCATGGGCGTCATCGGGCTTGATTTTTATCAGTCTGCGCAAATGGCTTTCCAAAACCTCGTTCTTGCCGAGTTTCTCGGCCAGCAACGCCGCTTCATAGAGCAGTTCGGGCTGATCCGGCTGGCTGCCCAGGCTGAGGCTGAGCAGGTCGAAAGCTTCGGCGACCCGGCCGGATTCGCGCAGTAACTGTGCTTCGGCAATCAGCAGCGCCGAGCGCTCGGACGAGGAAAGATCGGGGTTATCGGCTGCGGCTTGCTTGAGCGACAGACGTCCTTCCTCGATCCGGCCCAGTTGCGCCAGCAACGTGGCGATACGCATCCGCGCTGGCAGGAACTGCTCGCCGGCGACTACCCCGCCATACCATTGCAAGGCATCTTGCGGTCGCTTGCTGTTCTCGGCAATCTGCCCAAGGTAGAAACGCAATGGATTGGGATCGCTCACGCCGAGTTCCAGCAGGTTTTTCAAATGCTTCTCGGCCAAGTCAGGATCGTTGAGCTGCAAGGATAACAAGGCCACGGCATAGATGATCTCGGGATCATTGCGGTTCTCGTCGAGCAATCTGGCAAATTCGCCCCGTGCATCTTGATAACGTTTTTCTCCCACCAGTATCCGGGCGTGGGCAATCCGCACTTCACGGGCTTTGGGGAAATCGCCAAGGAACCGGCTCAGCGTCTCCAGCGCCAGCTTGCTGCTGGTGCGCTGCTGCAACTGTGCCTTGAACAATACGGCCTGTTCCCATTCCGGTCGCAGCGCCTGGGCGCGCTCGATGGCCGCCAGAGCCCTAGCATCCTGATTGGCGTTGGCGGCGACCTGGGCGCGGACAAATTGAGCCTCGGGGATATTTTCGTAGGGGGCAGTCAATTGCTCGACCAGGTTAACTACCACAGTCTTGTCGGGATAGCGCGCCAGCAGACGGCCAAGGCGCGTCAGCCCCTCGGCGGGATTCGTTTGGTCCAGCGCCAACAATTTGGACAGATGGACGGCAGCTTCATCCGGGCGCTTGGCGTTTAGCAACAGTCCGGCCAACATCTGCTGGGCTTGCAGGGAGTTGCCATCGGTCTCGACCCAGATGCGCGCCGCTTCCAACGCTTGATCCGGCTGGCGAGCATACAAGGAGATCTCGGCGGCGCGTCTGGCAATGCGCGGATCACGCGTGTTCCGCGCCAGATCGAGGTAGGCGCCGACAGATAGGGGAATGTTGTTGCGAGCGCCGGCAATTTCGGCAAGCAGCAGTTGATAGAGCAACTGCGGGGTAAGTTCCAGTTTGGGCAGGTTGACGGCGCCCGGATCGTTATCCTGATCGTGGGGTGATACGACCAACCCCTGGGGGTGTCCAACCAATGTGCCCGACGTCTGGCACCAGGCTCCACTCGACATGCCGATCAGCGCACCAAGCAGAAAAAATGCCGGCCGTGTCAAAAAAGGTTTCATGGGTATGCGGGTAAGCTGGCCCAGGCTCGAATAATATTAAGCCGCCATGTTATCAGCTTCCTGAAGCGCGGTAACGCCCCATCACCAAATGCCGTTATCGGAAACCCATAATTTCAATTGCTTAGAATCTTGTTCATTCAGCCAAGGCCCACTCCTTCGCGCAAGGTGGGCCATATGAAGGTCTTGGCTTCGCGGCGCGCCAAAATGTTTACAACATTTTTATGTTGAAGGTAGGAAACTATTGCCATCAAATTTCGGCTTAGCTTACCTGTCATGAACAAAGGATTGCCATCCGGATGGCACAGAGTCCGCTATCCCCTCGCCGCTGCGCTTTGCATTCTGACGACGTTTGGCGTGTTTCCCCTGAGGGAATTGCTGGAACTTGCCAATATCGTGATGCTTTTCCTGCTGACCGTGTTCATTGCCGCCGTCTGGCTGGGTCGTGGGCCTGCCGTCCTGGCGGCCTTCCTGGGGGTCGCCTTGTTCGACTTCTTTTTCGTTCCCCCGCATCTGTCGTTTGCGGTGGCCGATGCGCAATATCTGGTGACCTTCGCGGTCATGCTGGCCGTCGGGCTGATTACCTCCCACCTGGCCGCCCTGCTCTCTGAGCGAACCGAACAAGCACAGGCGCGGGAACAGGAGACGCGAGTTCTCTACGAACTGGCGCGGGATCTCGGCGGCGCGTTGACGCTGGACCAGGCCGCCGACATCACTCAGCGCTTTCTCGGCAGCGTTGATATGGATGCCACCGTGCTGGTCGCCGACACTTCCGGGGAAACCGTCGCGTTTCAGGAATACGGCGGTCGCCACCTGAACAGCCTGGAACTGAGCTTCGCGCATTCGGCATATGAACGCCGCACCATCATCGAGACCGACTCCCTGGCCGGCATGGGCGTAGCTATTGTTTTTCTGCCGCTCAATGCCCCCAGCCAAGTTCGCGGGGTGCTGGCATTGACACCACGTACGGATGATGTCGGCCGCTTGCGAACCCATCGTCCCCTGCTGGAAGCCGCCGCGTCGCTGGTGGCGATCATCATCGAGCGGCTCCACTACGCCGACGCGGCTCGCCATAGCGAATTGGAGGTGGTCGCGGAAAAGCTGCGCAGCTCGATCCTGTCGTCCCTGTCGCACGACTTGCGCACGCCGCTGACAAGCCTGGTTGGACTCGCCGATACCCTGGCGCAAATGCGGCCACCCCTGCCCGACGGCGCCATCGAGACCGCCGGCATCATCCGCGACCAGGCACAGGCGATCCATCACCTGTTGTCCAACCTGCTCGACATGGCGCGGCTGCAAGCCGGCAGGGTGAAGCTCAACAAGGAGTGGCAACCGTTCGAGGAGATTGTCGGCTCCAGCAGGCGCTTGCTTGCTACTCTGCTGGCGGGACGCAAGCTGGAAATCGACCTGCCGCGCGATCTGCCCCTGGTGTGCTTCGATGCGGTGTTGCTGGAGCGTGTGGTGTGCAACTTGCTGGAAAATGCCGCCAAGTATTCCCGGGAAGGCGCGCGCATCCAGTTGGCAGCCTGCGCTCGGGAAACCCATCTCGAAGTCAGCGTATGCAACGACGGGCCGGGGTTTCCTGCCGAGCGCCTAGACCAAGTTTTCGAACTTTTTGTCAGAGGCGAGCGCGAGACGGCGGTGGCGGGCACCGGCATGGGCCTGGCGATCTGCGAGGCGATCATCGCGGCGCATGGCGGCACCATAGGCGCCGAAAACCGTCCCGGCGGTGCCTGTGTGCGCTTCACGCTGCCGCTCGGCACGCCTCCCGCCGTGGAAGAAGAGGCGCCGTCATGAACGAGCCGAAAACGCGCGTGATCGTCGTCGAAGACGAGCCGCAAATCCGCCGCTTTGTCTGCGATGCCTTGCGCAAGGAAGGTTGTGCCGCGATCGAAGCAGGAACGGCGCGACAGGGCCTGGACCAGGCTGCTGCCGACAAGACCGACTTGGTTATTCTCGACCTTGGCCTGCCCGACATGAGCGGCATCGAGTTTATCCGCGACCTGCGCACCTGGTCGCCGGTGCCGATTCTGATTCTCTCGGCACGCTCCGCCGAGCAGGACAAAATCGCGGCGCTCGACGCCGGCGCCGACGACTATCTCTCCAAGCCCTTTGCTGTCGGCGAACTGCTCGCACGCGTGCGCGCCCTGCTCAGGCGACCCTGGCAAGACGGCTCTGCCCGGCCGCAGCATCAATTCGGCGAGGTCGAGGTTGACCTGTCGCGACGCATCGTCAGCCGGGCGGGCGTCGAAGTTCATCTGACGCAGATCGAGTATCGCCTGCTGGCGGTGATGCTCGCCAACAACGGCAAGGTGATGACCCACCGCCATCTGATGCAGGAAGTCTGGGGGCCGGGCCACACCGAACAGGGCCACTACCTGCGCATCTATGTCGGCCGACTGCGCCAGAAGCTCGAGGCGGACCCGGCGTTGCCGCAGCATATCCTGACCGAGACCGGCGTCGGTTATCGGTTTCAAACCTGAGGTGAGTAATGTCCGCAAACACTGACAGAAGCCGCCTGGCCGTGCTGTCGCTAGCCGCCCTTGGCGTCGTCTACGGCGACATCGGCACCAGTCCGCTGTATGCGCTGAAGGAAGTCTTCGGCGGAGCGCACCATCCGGTGCCGATCACGCCCGACAACGTGCTCGGCATTCTCTCCCTGATTTTCTGGTCGCTGATGATGGTGGTCAGCCTGAAGTATGTCAGCTTCATCACGCGGGCCGACAACAAGGGAGAGGGAGGCATCATGGCCTTGATGGCGCTGGCCTTGCGACCGGCCGAACTGGGACCGTTGCAGCGCAAGCTGATCATCATACTGGGCCTGTTCGGCGCCGCGCTGTTCTATGGCGACGGCGTCATCACGCCGGCGATTTCGGTGCTCTCGGCGGTCGAGGGCCTGGAGGTCGCCACGCCCGCATTCAAGCCTTACGTGCTGCCGATCTCGCTGGCGATCCTGGTGATGCTGTTCGCGGTTCAACGGCGCGGCACCGCCGCCGTGGGCACCTTGTTCGGACCGATCATGGTGCTCTGGTTCCTGACCCTGGGCATCCTCGGTATCAGCGGCATCGCCCACGATCCGGAGGTGTTGCGCGCGCTGTGGCCGGGGTACGCGCTGCGTTTCTACCAAGCCAACCCGGTTCTCGGCTTCTTCGCCTTGGGCGGCGCCGTGCTGGCGCTGACGGGTGCCGAAGCTCTGTACGCGGACATGGGACATTTTGGCCACCAGCCGATTCAGCGCGCCTGGTTTGCCTTGGTACTGCCGGCACTGGTGCTCAACTACTTCGGCCAGGGCGCGCTGCTGTTGCACGATCCGCAAACCATCGCCAATCCGTTCTATCTGCTGGCGCCCGACTGGCTGCTTTATCCGCTGGTGGTGCTGGCCACCGCGGCGACGGTGATCGCTTCCCAAGCCGTCATCTCCGGCGCTTTCTCGATCACCCAGCAGGCGATCCAGTTGGGGTTTTCACCGCGCATGGAGATCAGCCACACCTCGGATCAGCAGATCGGCCAGATCTATCTGCCTGGCATTAACTGGACCTTGATGGTGGCGGTGGTGGTGCTGGTCGTCGAATTCGAAAGTTCGTCGAATCTGGCGGCGGCCTATGGCATCGCCGTCACCGGCACCATGTTGATCACCGACCTGCTGGCGTTTGTCGTGACCCGGTACGTCTGGGGCTGGCCGCTATGGCGCTCGTTGCTCGGCGCCTTGCCCTTCGTCATCGTCGATCTGGCCTTCTTTTCCGCCAACACCGTCAAGATCGCCGACGGCGGCTGGTTTCCCCTGGCCTTCGGCCTGGCGGTTTTCCTGTTGCTATCCACCTGGAAGCGCGGCCGGGAACTGCTGAGCGCCCGTCTGGCTGCGGATGCCATCGATACCGCAAGCTTCCTCAAAGGCATTGAAGGCGTGACCCGCGTACCGGGGACGGCAGTGTTTCTGGCGCCCAATCTCGATGACGTGCCCCATGCCATGCTGCACAGCCTGAAGCATTACAAGGCCTTGCACGAGCGCATCGTGCTGGTTTCCGTCAACATCCTCGACGTTCCCCGTCTGACCGACTCGCGTCGCGTGGCCGTAGTGCGCATGCCCAATGGATTCTGGCAGGTCAAGGCGTTCTACGGTTTCATGGAGCAACCCAACCTGCCGGAGGCGCTGGAGTGGTGCGCCGAAGATGGGTTACATCTCGAACCGATGGACACCTCCTACTTCCTCGGCCGCGAAACGCTGATCCCGCGCTTTCATTCGGAAATGAGCTTCTGGCGCGAGAAAATCTTCATCGGCATGTTCCGCAATGCGGGAAGCGCCGCCAGCTTCTTCGGCTTGCCGGCCAATCGCGTGGTCGAGTTGGGCACGCAGGTCATTCTATAGCTTCGATAAAAGGCTGCTATTCTTCCTGCTGTGAATTTCGCAACAGAGAAAAATGCCATGCCCGAACTGCCCGAGGTCGAAGTCACCCGCCGCAGCATTGCGCCCGAACTCGTCGGTCGCCGCGTCAGCGGCGGCATGACACGCACCGCCAAGCTGCGCTATCCACTGTGGCCGGAACTGCCCCGGCATCTGACGGGAAAAACCCTGCTGAGCATCGGCCGCCGTGGCAAATATCTGCTGCTGGATTTCGACGCCGGCTCGCTGCTCGTCCATCTTGGCATGTCAGGAAGCCTGCGCCTGTTGCCGCCGGGTACCCCGCCGCAAAAACACGACCATCTTGACCTCGAGTTCGGCGACCGGCTGCTCCGCCTGCGCGATCCGCGCCGCTTCGGCTCGGTACTGTGGCTCGCCAAGGGCGATGAAATGCGCACGCACCCACTGCTGGCCGGGCTGGGGATCGAACCGCTAAGCGACGAATTCACGCCGCGCTGGTTGTTTGCGGCCACGCGCAGCAGAAATGTTCCGATCAAACCGTTGTTGATGGACAATCACATGGTCGTCGGCATCGGTAACATCTATGCCTCGGAAAGCCTGTTTCGCGCCCGCATCGATCCCCGCACACCGGCCGGCCGGATCGCGCTGAAGCGCTTCGAACGCCTGGTTCCGGCGATCCGCGCGACGCTCGATGCGGCCATCGCCGCAGGCGGCAGCAGCCTGCGCGACTTCATCCACGCCGATGGCGGTTCGGGCTATTTCCAGCAGCAGTATTACGTCTACGGCCGCACCGGGGAGCCTTGTCGCGTCTGCGGCAAGACCATCCGCAGCCTACGCCAGGGACAACGCACGAGTTTTTTCTGCGCGCAATGCCAACGACCTTAAGCGGCTTGCCGGAAGCCGACAGATCAAACTGTCAGCAAGCTTACTTCGCCGCCGCCAGCTTTTGGTACTTGGCCATCAACTGATCTTTGTTTTCAGCGTGGGCAGGATCCTTCTGGATGCAGTCCACCGGGCATACTTCGATGCACTGCGGCGTATCGAAATGTCCGACGCACTCGGTGCATTTGTTCGGGTCGATTTGATAGATATCATCGCCTTGGGAGATGGCGGTGTTGGGGCATTCCGGCTGGCATACGTCGCAATTGATGCATTCGTCGGTAATGATTAGAGCCATTTTCTATTCCTCTTCAGACTTTCTGGTTAACAAGCTTTTCAGCCAGCCGTCGTACGACCAGCGGCTGCACGAATTTTCCCACATCGCCACCGAAAACGGCAATCTCGCGCACCATGGTGGCCGAGATAAACATATGCTGCTCGGAAGGCGTCAGAAAAATGGTTTCAACATCCGGGTAAAGATTGCGGTTCATCCCGGCCATCTGGAACTCATACTCGAAGTCGGAGACCGCACGCAATCCGCGCAAGATGATGTTCGAGTCATGCTGGCGCACGAAATCCATCAGCAGGCAGTCAAAGCCATACACCTCGACATTCGGGAACTCGGCAAGGATCTGGCGAGCGATATCCACGCGTTCTTCCAGCGTGAAAAACGGTTTTTTGGTACGGCTGTGGGCAATGCCGACGATGACCCGGTCAAACAGCTTGGAAGCGCGGCGGACCAGATCCTCATGACCGCGCGTGAGCGGGTCGAAGGTACCGGGGTAGACGGCAATGCTATTACTCATGCCCGCTCCAATAATTGATAAAACACCTGCCCTGCCTGGTTTCTCTTGATGCAGTGCCATGCGCCCAAGGTTTCAATTGCCTTCTCAGCTTCGATATAGAGTCTCGCGCCGGGCAACGCCAATCCTGATAACAACGGCTCCATCCGCTCAATCCATCCCTGCCGGTAAGGCGGATCGAGAAAAATCAAGTCGTAACGCTGTTTTGTCGAAACCGCGAATTTTACCGCATCTGAGCGTATCAATTCCAGATGTTCGCCGCCCAGAGCCTGCGCATTCTGCCGCAGTACCCCAAATGCGTCTTGATCCTGCTCAATCAGTGTGGCCAAGGCGGCGCCGCGCGAAGCCGCTTCGAAGCCCAAAACTCCGCTGCCGGCAAACAGATCCAGGCAAAAGAGTCCCGTCAGATCCTGCCCTAGCCAGTTGAACAACGTCACACGCACCCGATCCGGAGTGGGTCGCAGAGCCTTGACGCTGGCATTGACCCTGATCAGGCGACTGCGCCATTCGCCGCCGGTAATACGGATACGGGACATGGGTGATGATCTAGTCACCAGCAACGATCACCGTCACCAGATGCTCGGGCTGTATATGGCGGGAGAAAGCCTCGCGCACCTGCCGCGCCGTCACTGATTCGACGCGGGCCGGGAAATCATCCAAATAAGTCAGGGGCAAAGAATAGAAGCCGATCATCGAAAGATAGCCGAGAATTTTTGCGTTGCTGTCGATGCGCAACGCCAGGCCGTCAATGAGGTTCTGTTTGGCGGCTTTCAGTTCCCTGTCGGTGGGGCCGTCCTTGAGAAAATCCGCGAGGATAGCCTCGACCAGCTTGATCGCCTCCGCGCCTTGCGCCCGCTTGGTTTGCAGGCCGATCTCGAACGGTCCCTCATACGAGCGCGGAGAGAAGTTGCTATACACATTGTAAGCATAACCGCGCTTCTCACGGACTTCCTGTACCAGGCGCGAGACGAAGCCACCACCGCCGAGCACATAATTCCCCACCAGCAGAGGAAAGTAATCCGCATCGCCGCGTTTCACGGCGGGCATGCCGATAGTGATGTGGCTTTGCGTGGCCGGATGTGGCAAGCGAATGGTCTGGCGCTGGGGCAAGGTCACTGGCGGCAAAGGTTTAGCCGCCGCGGATGAAGGCAAGGCTTCCGTGAGCTTGGCGGCCATCGCCTCGGCTTCGGCACGCGATACATCGCCGATGATGGAAACCACCGCGCGCTGCGCGGCGTAATTGCCGCGCCAGAAAGCCAGCAGGTCGGCGCGTTCGATGCGACCGATGCTCTCCACCGTGGCATTCACGCCGTAAGGATGATCCGGATAGCTGGCCGCTGCGAAACGCTTGCTGGCAATGCTGCCTGGCTGCGTTTCGGCTTCCTGGATGGCCGCGATGTGGCGCGCTTTCTCGCGGGCCAGCGCATCCGCCGGGAAAGTCGGCGTAGTCAGCACAGCACGCAGCAGGCCGAGCGCCGCGTCCCGCTCGGGTTTGCTGACCAGCGTGCGCAGCGTCAAGCTGGCGCGGTCATAGTCCACCGAGGAGGACATGCGCGCGCCTATATCCACCAGCCGCGCGGCGATTTGCTCCTCATCCAGCTGGCTATCGCCGACTTCGGCGCCAGCATCGAGCAAGCCCAGCGTAAGGCCGGCCAAGCCCGCTTTCTCGGCCAGGCTATAAACCGAGCCGGCGGCAAAGTCGACCTGCACGTCAAGCATCGGCAAGGCGTGGCTGGCGACAAAAAAGACTCGAGCGCCGGAAGGCGCGGTCCAATGCTCGATATTGACGCCGGCCTGGCTTGTGGCGGCAAACAGGCACAAAAGTCCGAATAGTATTTTTTTCATTTGTTTGCTCAATGTTTCAATCCTACCGGGGCCGGCCTGGGCGCCGCCTCGGCGATGGGCTGCGGATCCAGCACGGCAACGGTCAAGGTATCGTCTTTGAAAAATTTCTTGGCGGCTTCCTGAACTTCCTCGGCGGTGACACTACGAATCTGGCCGAGAATCTTGTCAATGTCGCGCCAACTGATACCGGCCGCTTCGGCAGTGCCGATTTCCATGGCCTGCGCCATCATCGAGTCGCGCTTGTAGATTTGGTTGGCAACGATCTGTGTCTTGACCCGCGCCAATTCCTCGGCACCAACGCCCTCATCCTGAATGCGCTTGATCTCGGCACGCAAGGCTGCTTCGAGATCGGCCGCCGTCCTGCCTTCTGTCGGCTGTCCTTCGAGGATGAATTGCGCCTCGCCGCGCAACTCCGAATCATAGCCGGCGCCCGCCGACTGGGCGATTTTATGTCCCCGCACCAGATGCTTGGACAGTCTTGCGGCATCGTGGCCATCCAGCACGCCGGCGAGCATCTCCAGGGCGTAGGGTTCGCGGTCGCGGTCGACATCCTTGAGCTTCGGCACTTTCCAGGCCATAGCCAGATAAGGCAACTTGGCCGGCGCCTTGACGCTCAGGCGCTTGATGCCGAGCTGCTCGGGCTCGACCAGCGGCCGGCGCTCGGGCAGGAGACGGCGCGGAATGCCGCCGTAGGCTTTTTCCGCCAAACGGAACACGGCTTGGTGATCGACATCGCCGACCACTACCAAGGTGGCGTTGTTGGGCACGTACCAGCGCCGATACCAGTCCTGAGCATCGCGATAGGTCATGTTTTCGAGGTCGTTCATCCAGCCGATGATGGGCCGGCGGTAAGGGTGGGCCTGGAAGGCGACGGCGTTCATGCGTTCATGCACCAGGGCTTGCGGTTCGTCCTCGGTGCGCAGGCGGCGCTCCTCCATCACTACCCGGATCTCCTGGGCGAACTCCTTGGCATCCAGCTTCAGATTTGCCATGCGATCGGCCTCCAAGGCCATCATCTCGGGCAAGGCGCGCTTGGGAACCAGCTGAAAATAGGCGGTGTAGTCGAGACTGGTAAATGCGTTCTCGCGGCCGCCGACGGCGGCGACCCGCTTGGAGAACTCACCCGGCCCGAGTTTCTTGGTACCCTTGAACATCATGTGCTCGAGCACATGGGCAAGCCCCGACGACCCATCAACCTCGTCGATGGCACCGGCGCGATACCACACCATATGCACCACAGTTGGCGCACGATGGTCTTCCTTGACGATCACGCGCAGGCCATTGACCAGGGTCTTCTCATAGGGATTGGCGCAGACTGCATTGCTGAAAGACAAAAGCGCCAAGCAAAGCAGCAGAGGGGTTCTAATCATGTCGGCAGTGTGGGAATGTTAATATTGCGAAAGCGGCATCATAAAGGCTTGCCGCGCCAATGTCAGCTTACGACCAAATCTTCCATGTTTAGTTTCCTCAAGAAAAACACCCCAGCTACTCGGGAGACCACCCCGGAAATGAGCCCGCCGAGTTGGACCGAACGGCTCAAGGCGGGGCTATCGCGCACTAGCAACCAACTGACTGGACTGTTCCGCCGCGCCAAGATCGACGATGACTTGCTCGACGAACTGGAGACGACTCTGTTGATGGCCGATGTCGGCGTCGAAGCCACCCGGTTTCTGCTTGACGAACTCAAGGCGCGCGTCAAACGCGAGCGGCTGGAAACTCCGGCACAACTCCAGACCGTGCTGGCCGCCACACTGGAAAGCCTGCTGGCACCTCTCGAAAAACCGATCGACCTGGGTTCCCACAAACCCTTCGTGATCATGCTGGCCGGGGTCAACGGCGCCGGCAAGACCACTTCGATCGGCAAGCTCGCACATCACTTCCAGAAACAGGGCAAATCGGTACTGCTGGCCGCCGGCGACACCTTTCGTGCCGCTGCTCGCGAGCAATTGATCGCCTGGGGAGAACGCAACCAGGTGGTGGTGATCGCGCAGGAATCAGGCGACCCGGCGGCCGTCGTGTTCGACGCCATCAATGCCGCGAAAGCGCGCGGCATCGACATCGTGCTGGCCGATACGGCCGGCCGGCTGCCGACCCAGTTGCACCTGATGGATGAGATCGGCAAGGTCAAACGAGTGATCCAGAAGATTGATCCGACCGCGCCGCATGAGGTATTGCTGGTGCTCGACGCCAACATCGGCCAGAACGCCATCGCCCAGGTCAAGGCCTTCGACAAGGCGATCGGCGTCACTGGACTGATCGTCACCAAGCTCGACGGCACCGCCAAAGGCGGCGTGATCGCCGCCATCGCCCGGCAAAATCTCACCGGCCGGCCGCTCGCTTTGCGCTTTATCGGCGTGGGCGAAGGTATCGACGACCTGCAACCCTTTATTGCCCGCGAGTTCGTCGCGGCGTTGTTCGAGCAAACTGCCAAATGATTCGTTTCGAGCACGTGTCGCGGCGCTATCCTCCCGACATAAATGCGCTGAACGATGTCAGCTTCTCGGTCGCCCCGAGCAAGCTGGTCCTGATCGGCGGCCACTCGGGAGCCGGCAAGACGACGCTGCTGAAACTGATTGCCGCCATGGAACGCCCAAGTTCCGGTGCGGTGCTGGTCAACGGACAAAACGTCGGCGCCTTGAAGCCTGCGGCGCTTCCCTACCTGCGACGCAATCTGGGTATGGTGTTCCAGGATCAGAAACTGCTGTTCGACCGCAACGCCTTCGAGAACGTCATGCTGCCGCTGTCCATTGCCGGCTTCCCCCCCAAGGAGGCCAGTCGGCGGGTACGTGCGGCACTCGACAAGGTCGGCCTGCTGGCACGGGAAAAAGCCTTGCCGATCGCCCTCTCCGGCGGAGAACAGCAGCGCCTGGCCATCGCTCGTGCGGTAGTGAATCGCCCGGGTATTCTGCTTGCCGACGAGCCGACCGCGCATCTTGACCCGGATACCGCGCTCGACGTGGCGTCGATTCTGCTCGACTTCCATCAAGTCGGCGTCACGCTCCTGATCGCCACCTACGACGACACACTGTTTTCGGCACACGCATCGCAACGATTTACTCTCAACCACGGCAGGCTTCAGCCATGAACGCCTGGTTGTCACAGCATGGCAAAGCGTTCAGCTGGGCGCTGCTACGCCTGACTGCAACGCCGGCCAATACGCTATTGTCATTGATCGCGATCGGTATCGCCCTGGCCTTGCCAGCGGGCGGTCAAATGCTGCTTGGCAATGCCTTGCAGTTTGCCCGCAATTCCAGCAATGTCAGCGCCACGCCGCAGATATCGCTGTTCCTGTCGCTCGATGCGGACAGGAAAGCCGTCAACGACATTGCCACCCGGCTCAGGAACCATGCAGGAGTCAAACAGGCGCGTTTCATCTCGCGCGACGAAACCTTTAAGCGCATGCAAAGCGGCGAAAATCTGGCTGAAGTTCTTGCCGCCTTGCCAAGAAACCCCTTTCCCGATGCTTACGTCGTCACCCCGCGGAATGATGGCCCTGCGGCAATGGAGCAACTGCGCAACGAATTCCGCGGCTGGCCGAAAGTCGAGCATGTCCAGCTTGACTCGGCCTGGGTGAGGCGGCTCGACGCCATGCTGCGACTCGGGCGTACCGGCGTGGCACTATTAACGACACTGCTTGGCTTGGGCCTGGTGGCCATCACCTTCACCACCATTCGCCTGCAAATTCTCACCCAGCGCGCCGAGATCGAGGTCAGCCGGCTGCTTGGCGCCACTGACGGCTTCATTCGCCGTCCTTTCTACTATTTCGGTGCGATGCAGGGCTTGGCAGGCGGCGTTGTCGCATGGCTGATCGTGCTCGCCATAAGTGGATTATTGGGCGAACCAGTAGCCGAGCTGGCGAAGCTTTACAATGCCAGCGTGGTTCTCAGCCCTCTGACGGTCGAAGAGTCCGCAGTGTTACTCGCGCTGGCCAGCGGTCTCGGCTGGCTCGGTGCGGCACTCTCGCTCAGACAGCATTTGCGGCATGCAAACTAACCATCGGCATTGATCTTCTTGATCAACTCCTGCAATACCTGATCAGCCTTTTCATTGCTCACTTGGCAAGTGCCGGCATTCTGGTGCCCGCCGCCGCCATACTGCAGCATCAGATCGCCGATATTGGTTTTTGAACTGCGATTGACGATCGATTTGCCTGTAGCCAAGACCGTATTCTGTTTTTTCACACCCCACATCTCATGGATGGAAATATTGGCTTGGGGGAATAACGCATAGACCATGAAACGATTCCCGGCATATATCGTTTCCTCGTTGCGCAAGTCGAGAACAACCAGATTGCCGTACGTCTTGGCGCAGCGCTGAATCTGCTCCTTGAACTTGCCCTCATGCTCGAAATACATGTCGGAGCGTTCCTTGACATCCGGCAGTTGCATGATCTGCTCGATGCCATGGTTTCTGCAATAGTCGATCAAATCCATCATCAGATCATAGTTCGAGATCCGGAAATTGCGGAAACGTCCCAAGCCGGTACGTGCGTCCATCAGGTAATTGAGCAGCACCCAAGCCGTGGGGTGAAGAATCTCTTCGCGCGAAAACTGCGCCATATCCCCCTTGTCAACCGCTGCCATCATGGCATCCCACTCTGCCGGAAACGCCTTGTGCCCACCGTAATAGTCATAAACCACGCGAGCAGCGGAGGGCGCCGCCGGGTCGATAATGTGATTGGGATGCCCCTCGGTATTCCGGATGGTTTCCGAGAGATGATGGTCGAAAACCAGGTGCGCACCCGCCACGTAGGGCAGGTTGGTGGTTATGTCTCTCGGACCAATGGCAATTTTTCCGTCCTGCATATCCTTGGGGTGGACAAAGCTGATTTCATCGACCATGTCGAGGTGCTTCAGCAATACTGCACAGACCAAACCATCGAAATCGCTACGCGTCACCAATCGAAATTTAGCGTTACCCATAGTGCAACTCCAAAGAATTATTGAAGGATCAAGTCTAGTACTGTAGCAGAGCGAAAATGCTTCTGTACTCACATTCTATAATCGAGCCAATTATGCCGCCAGCTATTCGAAGTATTATCGCCATAAAGATACCGCCACCTGAGCCGGTAAGGACGGGAACGCGAAGAATTGCCTTGACGTAGACTGAGGCTGTTTCTATAATGCGCTGCTCAGACGCGGGGTGGAGCAGTCTGGCAGCTCGTCGGGCTCATAACCCGAAGGTCGCAGGTTCAAATCCTGCCCCCGCAACCACCGATAACTGACTCAGGGCGGCATTGCCGCCCTGTTTCATTTCTGCCCACAGCTCGCCGTTCTCGGGTATCAGCCTGATTTCTCCCACGCTGGCGCGGATAACTTCCCGTGCTGTGGTCACATCCTCGACACAGAACCTTATTTCCTTTCCTGGAGTTGTTCGACAAAGGCTTCGATGTTGGTTTTAGTTTGTTCGTCAGACACGCAGCGCAGGTCGTTCAGGTCGCCGGAGAGGACCAGGCTGGGAATGCCGGTTGCTGCCTCGATACGCTGCGGCATCCCGTAGCGGTTGTTGGAATTGTGCGGGCAGGTCTTGGCGTCGTGGTAGATGATGCCATCGATGTGGTACTTCTCCAGCATATTCTTGATGTACTTTTCCTTGTACGTGTCGGCACGGACGATGAAGAGTTCCAGATAGGCCTTGGCCATGCTGCGGATCGGGTCGTTGGCGTCGAAGGATGGGAAAATCCAGCTGCTGCAATAAGTGGAAGCCAGTACGCAAGCATGCAGTCCGGCAAACAGATCCGAGTTCTGACGTAGCCGTCCCCAGACCGGCATGCCTTCCCAGTAAATGCGCAAGCTCTCGCCCTCAACCGCGCCGACGCCGTCTTTAACCCGCTGCTCCAGCTCGGCAAGCAGAATCTTGTAGTAATCGATGGCTTCCCGAGTTCCGCGTAAACATACGGCGGGACCCATATGGATGGTGCCGTCGAAGAATGTCAGCGGTGCGGGCTTGGCCATTGCGGTTTCCAACACCTTTCTCCACAACTCGGTGCATTCGCGCGAAAGCGCCACGATTTCGCGCAAGCGATTCATGTCGAGCTTATTTCCTGAAATCGCCTCAAGTGTCGGTATCAGCGCCTCGATCTGGTGTGTCACGTTGTCGATGTGGCTGTCAGTCACTTCGTCCACGTTCTTCGGCGAAGCTATGCCTATGGCGGGAACGCCCAGTTCCTTGGAATACCAGCTGAACCAATCCTGAACGTCGCGACATTGGTTGGTGTTAAAAACGAGAACGTCTGGTTTTGGCACCGAGGTTATGCCGGGATAAGCCTTTGACAAAGGGGTGATTTTCTTTATCCAGGCGCCGATATCCGCCGTCAGGTAAGAGCAGATATCCGGCGAGTAACCAACGGCATTGGCTTCCGGGATCATTTCGGTAGACATGCGCGTGGCCCCGAGCATGGCACCGTGGTTTTCCGGGAAATGCACGGCGAATCCCATCGCGCGCAGCAGTTCAGCCGGACCGACGCTGGTGCACCAAGCCACTTTCTGCTTGCCGGAAGTCGCTGCCTCGTGCAAATTGTAGAAGTAATCCGACATGATCTTGTTCATCAGATCACTTGCCTGAATTTTTTTGCGTGCGGCCTTTTTCTCTTCAGCCATTTCGTTTCCCTTCTTTTGAATGTTTTGATGCCTTTACCTTTGCCGACTCAGCCTCATCCCTAGCGTAGAGCGCTGCGCCTATTGCCCCTACTAGTTGCGGATGCTGCGCAAGAAATACCGGGCGCCCGATCATCTCGGTGACCATTTCGACCAGATACGGGTTGTGTTCGACCACCCCGCCGGTCATGACAACGCGATCGGTCAGCGAATCCATTTCCAGAACCCGCCGGATCATCGAGTAGTAAATACCCTTGACAATGTCATTGACGTTCTTGCCGTTGCGGATACACTCCAGCACTTCGGTCGCCGAAAAGACGGTGCAGTAGCTGCCCAGCTTGATCATTTCCCTGGCCTCGCGCGCCAGGTCGTTCATTTCCTCAAGGGAAACGTCAAGGCGCGCCGACATCTCTTCAAGAAATGCGCCTGTTCCCGCTGCGCACTTGCGGTTCATTTTGAAGCCGAGGCGATGCCCGTCGGCGCCAACCTTAATGATCTTGTTGTCCTGGCCTCCGATATCGATGACGGTGATAGCTTCGGGAAAGAAGTGATGTCCTCCCCTGGCCAGACAGCCGATTTCAGTCTTGCTCTCTTCGGTGACGAAGGCAACATTGGTACGCCCGTAGCCGGTTGAAATGGCGTGGGCAATATCGCCAAACTCCGCCCCGGCCATTTCAAGCGCGGTATTGAGACATGCTTTTGCCGTTCTTGAAAAATCGATTCCGGATTTCATGACGGCATGACCGAGCAACTGTCCGGCACCGTCAATAGCCACCACCTTGCTTCTTGACGAACCCATATCCAGACCGACATACACCGGACCCGAGAATGTTCGTGAAGTCTTGTCAGTCATAGCTGTTTCATCTCAATATGTAATTCTGCCGCAATCATTGCCATCGGCCTCGCTCAAACCTTCTCACAACACTTTCATCATTATTTCCAGTCAGTACAACCGCACTGCACGCACCAGTGTCGGCGCCAAATAAAAACGCCCAAGTGTGCGCGTTGAGGGAACACCCGGGACGATAACCTCATGTCATAAATATGGCGATGGGAAAGTTTAGCCCAGAATGAAGCTGATTGGGCAATTTTCGTAGGCGCACTACCCGTGGGATTTGTTACGGCGTAACACTATCCAGGCAACATGTTGCCAGACGTTTCAAAGCCCGTTTGCCGTGAAGGTTGATGGCGAGATTGATCTATTCGCCTGTTCCATCGAGATCCTTTAAATAACGTGCTCAATATTCGAGCCTGTCGCTGTGCTTCGGTTTTTGCCATGAACCCGTCCTTGTTGTTCGTTACGCAGTAGTATTCTATCGCTTCCGCGACTACGGAGCCGGCTGACATCGTTACTGGTGTGGTTATGACGGCAGAACGTTACCGCCGGCCCGACTGAAAGGCGGATAGCGCGGTTCATCGTGAGTGCTTTTCCCCATGCGCTTGGCGGCTCTCGCTTAGAAGCTTCCTCGAAGGACTCCCCTGCACGTCAAACCTTTACCGCCACCCCGGCTCCGAGTTGCTTCAGCGCCTTTGACGAGGCCAGTGGAGTTGACCTTGATCTTAATCAACATTGGTCATAGGCATAGTGCCGAAAATAGCCCTGGCATACACAAGGAATTATTGGATGATGCGTCGCCTTGCACTGCTGTTATTCCTGGTCCAGATGATCGTCAGCACTGACGGACATGCGGCCGAGGCCACGCCCTCCGACGTGTACGCGCAGGCGGTGCGTATCGAACAGGAAGTCGAAGGACTCAAACGCCACTTCAAGATTGCCGGCAAGGTTGCGCTGATCCCCAGGAGCGGCGAGTTGAAAGCGCGCCATGTGTGGACCATGAGCTACGTCATCCTGCTCAAGCTGGGCAAGCTGCGACGCAAGCTCGGTTTGACCTATATCCATCCGGTGGGCATCGAACCGCTGCTGGACATGCCGAGCAATCAACCTTGGGGGATGACCCAGCGCATCCTCACCGAGATCCAGATCCTCAAGTTCTACCTCAACATTCCGGGCCAACCCAGCCCGGCGGTAGCGGTGAGCGGCAAACGCCACATCGACGCGTATAACAAGCTGCATCAGATCTCGGACGAGCTGGAATTACTGAGCAATCCGGTCACGCCCAGTGAAGTCTATGCCGAGGCCAAGCGACTCAACGAAGATGTCAACGCCGTGCTGCGCCATCTGCGCATCGTCGAGCACGCCGTGCCGCCACCGCGGCGCGAGAATCTGCTGCCCAGGGATTCCCTGCGCGCCGCCTTCGAGGTGCTCGGCGAGATCCAGCGCCTCCAGCACCTCCATGGCCTGCCAACGGCAGACTTCAAACCCTTCGACACCGGCGACAAGACCGAACCCGACGACGTCTTCGACCTGGTCGTGCAGTTGCAGGCGGAATGGCAGACGATCAAGGCACAACTCGGCATGGCGCACCACATCACCCTGCCGGCGGGCTATGAGGAAAACAAGCAGCCATCCGACGTGGTGCAACTGCTCGGGTACATCGCCGCACAACTGCGCGAGATCAAGTCGAGGTAAGAGGCTCCAGCCATGCAGAAACTGCCTGTCCATTTCCTCCAGCGTCTGCGCGCTCTGGTGCTGCTGCTGCCGGGCAGCCGCGCCTTCCATGCCGCGGGCATTCGCACCAAGATCTCGGTGCTGTTCTATCTGACGGCCTTTTCCGCCAT
This sequence comes from Sterolibacterium sp., assembly GCA_028713555.1. Taxonomy (GTDB): domain Bacteria; phylum Pseudomonadota; class Gammaproteobacteria; order Burkholderiales; family Rhodocyclaceae; genus JACRAR01. The sequence goes on from JAQTOA010000003.1 coordinate 117,245, forward strand.
CGCCGCGATCGGCCTGTATGGCTACCTGAATGCCGGCACGGCCTACCGGGAACGCGCCATCCAGCTCCTCGAAAGCAGCCGCGACGGGGTCGCCGCCAACATCGACGAATTCATTGCCCTGCAACGCGACAACCTCACCTTCCTCAATAATTTCTACGCCATCCAGCGCTACGCCTACTGGAAGGAGATGAACGACAAGGCCAAGATGGAAGAATGGCGCAATGTGGCGGGAGACACGCTGCGCGACTTTACCGAGAACAACCGCTACTACTACAAGATTCGCTTCCTCGGCCGCGACGGCCAGGAGGCCATCGTGGTCCAGGACGACCTGGCCAGCGACAAGTCGCGCCTGCTGCCAGACAGCGAACTGGAAAACCAGGCCAGCCAGGATTATGTGGTCGAGGGGCTGAAACTCAAGCGCGGCGAAATCCATGTCGGCAAGCTGGATCTCAAAACCAATCATGGTCAGATCGAGAAACCCCTGCTGCCCGAACTGCGCTTTGCCCAGCCGCTGGTCGGCGATAACAATGTCATTTATGGCGTGACCGTCAGCAGCATACGCGCCGAGGCGATCTATGACTTCATTCGCGCCGCCAACAAGAACGAGCAGGGGCGCCGCTTCACCCTGATCGACGGCGACGGCAATTACCTGTTCCACCCCGACGCGGAGAAGCAGTTCGGCCACCTGCTCGGTCACGGCGCCAATTTCAACAAGGAACACCCCGAGCTGCTCGCCGAGATGCGCGGCAAGACACAGGGCATGATCACGGCTGATGGCCAGATCCATGTCTTCCGCACGCTCTACCCGAATCCTCGGCAGCGTGACCACTACTGGATTCTGGTGGGGGTGGTGGACGAGTCTGTCGCCTTGGCCGAGCTGAACAACTTTATCGCTGTCTTTATTGCTTTGCTGGCGCTGTTGATCGCGATGGTGCTGTGGTCTACCCGCTACATGCTCGGCCAGTTGATGACGCCGCTGCAGTTCGTCACCCGCCAGCTCGAGCGTCTGAGCCGCGGCGAAACCCAGCCGGAAAGCCTGGACTACCCTGCCAAGGACGAGATCCGCCTGATGCTGGATTCCACCGAGCGGGTGGTAAGCAACCTGGATGCACTGGCCCGCCAGGCGGATGCGATTGCCGGCGGGGATCTTTCCGGCCAGGTGGTGGCTCTGTCGGAGAACGATCGGCTGGGCAATGCGCTCAACAACATGACCCGGCAACTGGCCGAGAATCATCGTGCCGATACCCAGCGCAACTGGCTCAAGGACGGCCTGGCCGAACTCGCCAAGGCCCTGACCGGCGATCTCGATCCGCAGCGCCTGGCCGAGCTTGCCATCGGCCAAGTGGGCCGCTACCTGGGCGCCGGACGCGGCGTGCTGTACGTCTGGAACGATCCCGAGCAGGCGCTCGACCTGCTCGGCAGCTACATGTACACCGAGCGCAACGCGCTCGGCGCCCGCGTCAAACCGGGCGAAGGCGCTGTCGGGCAGGTGGCGCGGGAATTGAAGCCGATCATCCTGCATGCCTTCGATGCCGGCGCGCATGCCGAGCTGCCGCCGATCAGTACCGGCACCCTGAGCGTTGCGCCGCAGTACACCTACACCTGGCCGCTGCAACGCGAAAGCAATCTGCAAGGCGTCATGGAGATCGCCGCCAGCGAGCCGCTGGACGAAACCCAAGTCGCCTATTTGAACGCTGCCGCCGAGACCATCGCCTCTTTCCTGTACGCCGTGCTGCAACGGCAGCGCATCAAGGAACTCCTGGTCATTGCCGAGGAAGCTGCGCGCCAGGCCGAGGAGAAAAGCCGCCAGCTGCAGATCGCCAATACCCAGATGGAGGAACAGCAGCAGCAATTGCAGCAGCAGACCGAGGAACTCCAGCAGACCAACGCCCAGATGGAGGAGCAGCAACAGCAGTTGCAACAGCAGACCGAAGAATTGCAAGCCGCCAATGCCCAGATGGAAGAGCAACAGCAGCAATTGCAACAGCAGACCGAAGAGTTGCAAGCTACCAATGCCCAGATGGAGGAGCAGCAGCAACTGCTGGAGCAACGCAACCGCGACTTGCTGCACTCGCAGGAAGAGCTCGACACGCGCGCAAAACAGCTGGAACTGTCGAGCAAGTACAAGTCAGAATTCCTTGCCAACATGAGCCACGAGCTGCGCACGCCGCTCAACTCCATCATCCTGCTGGCCAAGATGATGGCCAGCAACGAGGACAAGCATTTGGGCGAAGAGGAAGTCAAGCGCGCCGAAGTCATCCACCGCGCCGGCCAGGATCTGCTGCGCCTGATCAACGACGTGCTCGACCTGTCCAAGGTCGAGGCCGGGCGCATGGAGCTCAATCCGGCGCCTGTCGCCAGCAGCGCTCTGGCGGAGGAATTTCGCGACCTGTTCACCGAGCCGGCGCGTGACAAAGGGCTGACATTCGGGGTCGAGGACGCGATCAACGACAGCATTGTCGTCGATCGCGACAAGCTGTCGCAGGTGGTGCGCAATCTGCTGTCCAACTCCCTCAAGTTTACCCGCCAGGGCGGCATCACCTTGCGCTTCGAGCGCCGCGCCGGCGACACCCTGCCGCTGCGCATCAGCGTTCATGATACCGGCATAGGCGTGGCGGAGGACAAGCGGGCGCTGATTTTCGAGGCCTTCCAGCAGGCCGACGGTTCGACCAGTCGCGAGTATGGCGGCACCGGGCTTGGGCTGTCGATCAGCCTGTCTTTCGCCCGCCTGATGGGGGGCACCATCGAACTGGAGAGCGCGCCGGGCGAGGGTAGCACGTTCACCCTGGTGCTGCCGGAAACGCCTCCGGCCCACTCGGCAGAGGCGCCAGCGCCTCTGCCGCAGCAGCCCACCTTGCCACAAGCTGGTTTACGGCTTCCCGTTCCCCCTGCCGCACCGCCCGCTCCTGATGACGTCCTGGCAGCGCCGCAATGGCCACACGACGATCGCGAGCATATCGGCGACGACGACCAGGTGATGCTGCTGATCGATGACGATCCGGTCTTCGCCCAGGCTATCCTCGGCATCAACCGCCGCCTCGGTTACCGGACGCTGCTTGCCGGCAAAGGCAGCGAAGGACTGGAGCTGGCGCGCAGCTTCAATCCCAATGGCATCCTGCTCGACCTCGGCCTGCCGGACATGGACGGCAGCGCGGTACTGCACCAACTCAAGAGCACCCCCGAGCTTGCCGCCATTCCCGTCTACATCATCTCGGCACGCGACCGCGACAATACCCTCATCGACCAGGGCGCCATGGGCTACCTCAGCAAACCGGTCGACAACCAGCAGATTGCCGCAGCCGAGGCCGAAGTGTTATTGAAATACCAGGAGTCCGCGGCCCACGGCATCCTGCTGCTCGAGAACGGAACGCTTAACGAGGCCGAAATCGCTTCCCTGGTCGCCGGCGAACACAGCCAGATCGTCACCCTTTCGGCCGCGGCAGCCGGCTCCGAGAAACTGGCGGAGGCACTGGCCGCCAACCGATTTCGTCTTGCCATCATCGATCTCGGCGATGGAGCGACAGCCACCGCACGTGAAGTTGCCGCCCGCCTGCGGCAGATTGCCCCCGGTCTGGCCCTGATTTTCTACGGCAAGCAGCCGCTCAGCGAGGAAGACGACGCGAGTCTGCGCCAGTATTCCGACAGCATTATCATCAGGACGCCCCAGGCCGAACGCCGCTTGCAGGAGAACATCGAGCGCTTCCTCATGGAGGCGCCGCGCCGCAGCCGTGGCCGTACCGCAGCACCCATCCCCGAGGGCAGCGGCAGCAAGCGTCTCGCCGGACGCCACATCCTGGTGGTGGATGACGATCCGCGCAACCTGTTTGTCATCACTGCCGCGCTGGAGCAGAACGGCGCCACAGTGGATAACGCGCTCAATGGCCGGCGCGCCATCGAACTGCTGGCCGACACGCAGCCAAATCTGGTGGTGATGGACATCATGATGCCGGAGATGGACGGCTACAAGACCATTCAGGCCATGCGCGCCGATCCGCGTCTGGCGAGCATTCCGGTACTGGCGCTGACTGCCAAGGCGCTGCCTAGCGACCGCGAGAAAGCACTGGCCGCCGGCGCCGACGATTACCTGGTCAAGCCGGCCGACTACGCGGTGCTGATCAACATGGCGGCCGCCTGGTGCGAAGGCCGGCGATGAACATCAGCGTGCAAAGCACGGGGACAACGAATGGGACGGGAGTGCGGCGCGTCAGTTTGCTCGGCCGGCTCGATCGTCCGGAGGAAGCCACCGAGCTTTGCCGCCTTCTCGCCGGGCCGGACAGCCAGCCCTTGGATATTTCCTGTTTCGATGCCGACACCCTGCCGGCGGATGTGATCGAGGCCATCGCCGCCGCCCTCGATCGCGGTGTCGACGTCAAGGTACGCGCCTATCGTCCGCTGCTGGCGCATGGTCTGTCGCGCCTCTCGCTGCCGGTGCTGCCGGTGCCGCCGTCGCCGCCGCGCGCCCTGCTCGAGCGCTGCCGAGCCGTGGCGCTGGCCGGTTCAGCCAACAGCCTTGACAAAATTCTCGCCATCGTCGGGGCGCTGCCGGAAAGCAATGCCGCGATCTTCATCGCCCAGCACGTCCAGGAAGATCAGCCAAACCTGCTCGACCGCCTGCTCGAGGTGCTCACCGACTACACCGTGCTCATGCCCCAGAACCTCATGGCGATCAAGCCACATACCATCTATGTCGCCCCGCCGGGCCACCATATGAAGGTGGCGCACGGACTGGTTTACCTGACCCGCGACCGCAAGATCAGCTATGCGCGACCGTCGATCGACGTGCTGTTCGAATCACTGGCGGCGGAATATGGCGCCGATGCGCTGGTGGCCCTGCTCTGCGGTTACGGCCAGGATGGCCTGGCGGGTTGCGCCGCCGTGCACGCCGCCGGCGGCTGCGTGCTGGTGGAAGACGGCAGCGAATGCGAGGGCGCCGGCATGCTGCCGGACAGTGCTATCAGCGCCGGCCATTTCGATCACCTGCTCAAGCACCGCGCCATCGCCAGCATCGTCGCGGCCGCCGTGTCGCCGCGCAGCCGCACGGCCGAAGGCCCGCTGCTCGATCTTTTTCTTGGCGCAGTCCACGAACACACCGGTTACGATTTCCGCAGTTATCAACACGGCACGCTGGAGCGGCGCATCGCCAATCTGATCCGCTCCTCCGGCTTCATTTCGTTTTTCGACTTTCAGCGCGCCGCACTGTCCAATCCGCAGGTCACCCAGCGCCTGCTGACCGAGCTTTCCATCAACGTCACCGAGTTCTTCCGTCACCCTGAGCAGTTCCTCAGGCTGCGCCAGGAAGTGCTGTCGTATCTCGCCAGTTTTCCGCTCATCAAGGTCTGGTCCGCCGGTTGCGCCACCGGTGAGGAAGCCTACTCTTTGGCGATGCTGCTCGACGAACTCGGCCTGCTCGAAAAAAGCCGCATCTTTGCCACCGACATCAACCCTTACCTGCTCGAACTGGCCCAAGCCGGACTCTTCCCCAGGGAAGGACTGGAAAAAAGCCGCAACAACCACGCCGAGGCCGGCTACACGGACTTTGCGCGCCACATCGAGGATCATGGCCGCTATCTCAAGGTGGCCGAGCGTTACCGCGAGCGGGTGCTGTTCCATCATCACGCTCTCGGGCAGGATGGCGTCTTCAATGAATTCCAACTGATCATCTGCCGCAATGTCATGATCTACTTTTCCCCCGCTATGCAGCGGCGCGTATTCGGCTTGTTCGCCCAGTCGCTGCACCGCGAGGGTTTCCTGGTGCTCGGCCCCAGCGACGGCCTCAAGTGGTTGGCTCAGGAATGTCAGTTCAAGCCTGTTGCCGGGGGCGAGAACATCTACCGCTGCACGGGAAGCACGCCATGACCGGCCCGTTCGTCATCCTGATCGTTGATGACAACTCGAATAATCTGTTCACCCTGCAGGCGCTGCTCAAGCGGCTCCATGACTGCGAAGTGATCGCGGCAAACTCCGGCGAGGAAACCCTGACGCGCGTGGTGGAAAAACAGGTGGACCTGATCCTGCTCGACGTGCAGATGCCAGGCATGGACGGCTTCGAGACGGCGCGCCACTTGCAGATGACGGAGCGCACGCGCAATATCCCGATCATTTTCATCACTGCCGTATTCAAGGCCGACGAATTCGCCAGCCGGGGCTACGCCATCGGCGCCGTGGATTACCTGACCAAGCCGATCGACGACAACCTGCTGCTCAACCGTATCCGTCTCTACCAACGGCTCCACCAGCGCGAGCGCAGCCTGGCGGCGACGGTCGAGAACCTGCGCCGCAACGAGCAGCTGCTGGCGGCGGCCAAGGATGCCGCCGAAGCCGCCAACCGGGCGAAAAGCGTTTTTCTTGCCAATATGTCGCATGAACTGAGGACGCCGCTCAACGCCATCCTCGGCTTTGCCCAACTTATGGAACACGACGCTCGCATCCCGGAAGATGATCGCCACAATCTACAGACCATCAACAAGAGCGGCCGTCACCTGTTGTCGCTGATCAACGACATCCTCGAAATCTCCAAGATCGAAGCCGGGCGACTTCAGGTCACTCCCGGAACCGTCGACTTGCCCGGGCTGCTGCAAACGCTTACCGAATCCATGGCCCTGCGGGCCCATGAGAAGGGGCTCCGGTTGCGTTTCGAGCTTCCTCCGGATCTGCCGCACCACATCGAAACCGATGTGGCCAAGCTGCGCCAAATCCTCCTCAACCTGCTCTCCAATGCCGTCAAATTTACCCGGCAGGGAGAAATCGTCCTCTCGGCCAGAGTCGTCTCATCCTTCAACCGCCAAGCCGTCCTGGAATTTGCCGTGTACGACACCGGGGTCGGCATCGCCGCGGACGAACTCGAGCGTATCTTCCGTGCCTTCTACCAGACCGAAGCCGGCATCCGTCAGGGCGAGGGTACCGGCCTCGGGCTCACCATCAGCCGAGAATATGCCCGCCTCCTTGGCGGCGAACTCACCGCCGAGAGCACCCTCGGCCAAGGTTCCGTCTTCGAACTCAAATTGCCCGCAGTGATCCAGGAACAACCCGCTGCCGTGACACCCCATGGCCGCGTAACGGGCCTCACGCCCGGACAGCCCGCCTACCGGATCCTCATCGCCGAGGATGATCCGGTCAATCAGGAAGTGCTGAAGATGTGGCTAGAGGACGTCGGCTTTGACGTCAAGGTAGCCGGCGACGGCAAGCAAGCGGTGGAAATATTCCGGCAATGGCAGCCGCACTTCATCTGGATGGACATCCGCATGCCGGTCATGGACGGTTTCGAGGCCACCCGCACCATCCGCGCCCTGCCCGGCGGGGAGACCATTCCCATCCTCGCCTTTACCGCCTCGGCCTTCGAGGAAGACCGCAAGGCCATCCTCGAAGCCGGCTGCAACGACGTGATGACCAAGCCACTCGAGGAGGATCGCCTGTTCGGCCTGATGGCTCGCTATCTGAACGCGCATTTCGAGTATGAAGAGGCGCCATCGGCAGACGGCCCGGTAGCCGATTTCGGTGTGCTGTCCGAAGCGGATAGGAGCCGCTTGGGCGAAGCAGTCAGGATGCTCGATGTTGAGATGGCGCAGAGTATCGCTGGCGAATTGGAAAATGATTATCCGGCGGTGGCAAACCGATTGCGCGAACTGCTGGATCGTTACGACTTCGACGCGATACTCGCCTGCGTGGCGCACCAGTGATGGGCCTTACCGAACTGAACATGGGATCGATCGTCATCGTCGACGACAACCCCAACAACCTGCATGTACTGAGCAGCATGCTGCAAACCGCTGGGTTCAAGATCCGGCCCGCGCTGGACGGGAAAGTGGCTTTGCGGAGCATCATGGCCAGTCCACCGGATCTGATCCTGCTGGACATCCGCATGCCCGGCATGGATGGCTATGAGATATGCAAGCAATTGAAAGCTGACGAGCAGACACGGGAGATCCCGGTCATCTTCATCAGCGCCCTGAATGAAACCGAGGACATCGTGGCCGCATTCCAGGCCGGCGGTACGGACTACGTGACCAAACCCTTCCAGAAGGAAGAAGTCATGGCTCGGGTAAGGACTCATCTGCAACTCTATCGCATGCAGCAGGCGGAGCGGAAGCAAATAGAGACCAAACTGGCCCAAAGCAAATCCGACTTGCGCCGCTTTGCCGAGGTCACCGCCCATCATCTGCAGGAGCCTGCCCGTCGCATGGCCAATTACGCCGGGCGCTTGCGTACGCAACTGGCCGGCCGTATCGACGACAGCGAAATACAGTTGTCACTCGACTTCATATGCAATCAAGCGCACTACCAGCTAAACCTGCTGAACGATGTCGAGTGCTATCTGGAAGCGGACCAGCCACGCGGCGAGATCAAGAGTGTTGATGCCAAAAGGACGGTTTCCGCGTTGCTGGAAAAAAAGGCGGTCTCCATCAGCGCGGCTGGCGCGGAAATCAACTGTGGCAATCTGCCGCACGCCCACATCGATGCCCCGCGCCTGGCTGAACTGTTCGGGATAGCGCTGGAAAACGCCCTGCGCTATGGCAAAGGAGAACGCCCACTGCGCATCACAATAGATGGCGAACGTCACGGTCCGTTCGTTCGCTACCGAGTAAGCGACAACGGCCCCGGCATCGACGCGGAGTACCGTGAGCGAATGTTTCAAGTTTTTGAACGGATGGGTTCAAGCGGCGATGTTGCCAACACCGGCATAGGGCTGGCCATCATGCGCCGCATCGCGGAAAGCAGTGGTGGACGCGCCTGGATTGAAGAATCCTCGGGCGGAGGATGTTGCGTACTGTTCGAATTATTGGCGGAGGAAACCTTTTGATTCCCACGGGCAGCATAACTTCGACTGAAGAAATGAGCCGGGGCCATCTTCAGCCAGGACATCGTTTCGGCCCGCCTACGCTTGTTCAAGGAAAAGCATTATCAGTTACAACCCACCCTGAACGAGTAGCACCGCTCTCACGTTCGGCTGCTTTCTGGCGGTAACCAAGCGTGGGAAACGGCATACCCCATTGCTGAATGCATACGGAATGTCACTCTGGTATCCTAGTCACTCCAAGCCGTGACGCAACATGCTTTGCTTCAACCGGCCAGCCTTTCAGGCTAGCCGGTTAAGGCGGGCTGCGGAATTTAGAGCCTATTTGCAGGGAGACCCGCATGACCCACGCCATTCGCTTTTGCCAGACCGGTGGCCCGGAAGTGCTGCGCTGGGAGGAAGTCCCGCTGCCACCGCTGCCGGCCAACGAAGCGCGCGTCAAGCATCATGCGGTCGGCCTGAACTACATCGATATCTATCATCGCAGCGGCCTATATCCCGTGCCGCTGCCCTCGGGCATCGGCTTGGAGGGTGCGGGGGTGGTCGAGGCGGTCGGCAGCGGGGTAACCGGTCTCCGGCCTGGTGATCGCGTGGCTTATGCCGGCGGGCCGCTCGGCGCTTACGCCGAGGCGCGCCACATGCCGGCTGACCGGCTGGTGAAGCTGCCGGATGCGCTGAGCTTCGAACAGGGTGCAGCGATGATGCTCCAGGGCATGACCGCGCAATACCTGCTGCGCCGCACCTACCGCGTCCAGCCGGGCGACACCATCCTGATCCATGCGGCGGCCGGCGGGGTTGGCCTGATCGTCTGCCAGTGGGCCAAGGCGCTGGGCGCTCAGGTGATCGGCACGGTCGGCTCGGACGCCAAGGCGGCCTTGGCGAAAGCCCACGGTTGCGATCATGCGATCGTCTATACGCGCGAAAACTTCACCCAGCGCGTCAGGGAAATCACCGGCGGCGATGGCGTGCCGGTGGTGTATGACTCGCTCGGCAAGGATACTTTCATGGCTTCGCTCGACTGCCTGCGCCCGCTCGGCATGATGGTCAGCTTCGGCAATGCCTCCGGGCCGGTGCCGCCTTTCGATCTGGGAGAACTTGCCAAACGCGGCTCGCTATTTCTGACCCGGCCATCATTGTTTGCCTACGTTGCCAAGCGCAGCGATCTGACGCAATCAGCCGCTGAATTATTTGACATGGTCACTGCGGGCCATGTGAAAATCGAAGTGAACCAGACTTACGCGCTGAAAGATGCGGCTCAGGCGCACACCGACCTGGCCCTGCGCAAGACCACCGGCTCAACCCTATTGTTGCCCTGACTAATTATGACCATGCAATCTTTCCTCATTGCCAATCCCAAAGGTGGCGCCGGCAAAAGCACACTGGCCACCAGCCTGGCCGGCTGGTTCGCGCACCAGGGACGGCGTGTCATGCTGGGCGATATCGACCGCCAGCAATCGGCGCTGGAGTGGCTCAAGCGGCGGCCGCCGCTGTTGCCCCACATCGCCAGCTGGGACATGCACGCGGATGCTCCGGCGCATCCGCCGAAGGACACCACCCACGTGGTACTCGACACTCCTGCCGGCCTGCATGGCAAGAAGCTCGCGCATGTCCTGAAGCAGGTGCAGCGCGTGATCGTGCCGCTCCAGCCATCGCTGTTCGACATCCTGGCGACGCGCACCTTTCTCGATGCCTTGCTCGAGGAAAAGGCGGTGCGCCGCCATGACGCCTTTATCGCCGTGGTCGGCATGCGCGTCGATGCGCGCACGCGCGCGGCACAGGAGCTGGAACGCTTCCTGGCAACGCTCGGTCTGCCGGTCCTGACCACCTTGCGCGACACACAGAATTACGTGCAGGCGGCGGCGCATGGCTTGAGCATTTTCGATCTGTCGGCATCGCGCGCCGAGAAGGACTGGGAGCAATGGCAGCCGCTGCTCGATTGGGTCGAGAAGCCGCTCATCAGCGTGAAATCATGACCACTCTCAGTTGCAAGCAGATCCTCTCCGGGGCGGCCCCGCAGGACACCCTCGTCACCGTCAGGGGCTGGGTGCGCACGCGCCGCGATTCCAAGGCCGGCATTTCCTTTGTCAATCTGTCCGACGGTTCCTGCTTCAACCCATTGCAAATCGTCGCGCCCAGCACGCTCGCCAATTACCTTGATCAGGTGCTGCACCTGACCGCCGGCTGCGCAGTGGAAGCGACCGGCCAAATCGTCCCCGCCCAGACCAAGAATCAGGCCTTCGAAATGCAGACCAGCGAAATCAAGGTGATCGGCTGGGTCGACGATCCCGACACCTACCCGATCCAGCCCAAACCGCACAGCATGGAATTTCTGCGTGAAGTGGCGCATCTTCGGCCGCGCACCAATGTCATCGGCGCTGTCACGCGGGTGCGCAACTCCATCGCGCAAGCCATTCACCGCTTCTTCCATGAGCGGGATTTCCTCTGGGTAAACACGCCCATCATCACTTCCTCGGACGCCGAGGGCGCAGGCGAGCTGTTCCGGGTGTCGACGCTGGACCTCATGAATCTACCGCGCACACCGTCCGGCAAGGTGGACTTCTCGCAGGATTTCTTCGGCCGCGAGACGTTCCTGACGGTATCCGGCCAACTCAACGTCGAGGCCTACTGCCTGGCGCTTTCCAAGGTTTACACTTTCGGGCCGACCTTCCGCGCCGAGAACTCCAACACCAGCCGCCATCTCGCCGAATTCTGGATGATCGAACCCGAGATCGCCTTTGCCGATCTGGCTGACGATGCCACGCTCGCCGAGGCGCTGCTCAAGACCATCCTGCAAGCGGTATTGAACGAATGCCACGACGACATGGAATTCTTCGACGAGCGCATCGAGCCGGGCCTGATCGCCAAGTTGCGCGGCATCATCGACACGGAATTCGAGCGCATGGACTACACCGAGGCGATCGCCATCCTGGAGAAGTGCAAGGAGAAATTCGAGTTCCAGGTCAAATGGGGTATCGACCTGCAATCCGAGCACGAGCGCTACATCGCCGAAAAGCATATCGGCAAGCCGGTGATCCTGATGAACTACCCGAAGGAGATCAAGGCGTTCTACATGCGCTTGAACGACGACGGGAAGACCGTGGCAGCGATGGACGTGCTGGCGCCCGGCATTGGCGAGATCATCGGCGGCAGCCAGCGCGAAGAACGCCGCGAAGTGCTCGACGCACGCCTGGCGGACAGCCAGCTCGACCCGCACCATTACGGCTGGTATCGCGACCTGCGCCGCTATGGCACGGTGCCGCATGCCGGCTTTGGCCTGGGCTTCGAGCGCACGGTGTCGTACATCACGGGTTTGAGCAACGTGCGCGACGTCATTCCCTTCCCGAGAACACCCGGCAGTGCGCGCTATTGATGATTCCATTTGCGGATGGCAATGTAATGTCCTTAAGAAACCACAGCCCTGTTCTATCCTGCATGACAGCAATTGTCTTGTCCATGCTGGCTTTTCCCTGTCTGTCGGCAAAAAAGCCCGAACCGTCTCCCTTTAATGGCGACTTGACCACGCGAGCAATCAAACACGGAGCAGAGTGCCCATTACCCAAGGCTCGCCCGTGCATCATCAAGAAGCCTGTCGGCAAGGGCTACCGGGTATTAACCCAAGGCGCGAACCTTGAAGACCTGGGTGAATTTTGGCTGGCCGATCTGACCAAGCTGAAAGACCCGAAGAGCAATCGGGCAACGCTGCTCATTTGGGGAAGTAACGACGACCTGCATGAAATCGAAATTCTGTTCCCCAAGGAAGCCACGGTGAAAACTCAGAAAGCTCCCCAGGAACCCGCAACACCCAAGGAAGAAGAAAAAAAGACGCCCCCTTGAAAAGACTTCGGGCAGTAGCAGCAGTGAAATCTTAAGCGAGAAGAATCAGCTCAGGTCTCATCGCTTTCGCCCGAACCGCAGGCGGCACGCTGCAAGCGGTCGATCACGGCCAGCCACTCGTCCGTCATAGGCGGCGCTTCGACCAGGATCAGGTCGCTGCCGGCCGCATCCAGCACCCGCAACTGGGCGTACAAGTCATGGGCATAAGCGCCGGCTTCGCTTGCCGCAGCATGCCATGCCAGACCTGGGGCAGCGATGACTTTCACGCTGCGTGCCAGCACCGCCAGGCGCAGGCCGGCCGCCAGGGCGTCCTTGATTGCACCGGCCAGTTGATTGCGGTCAACCAGTCGCAAAGGGGTCTGCGGAGCGTAGTGCGCCGTGTCCGAACCCGCAACTCGAGGCGTGGCAATATCCGCGTGCTCAGCTTTCCCGGCCAACGCAGCCACACCGAGCACGCGGGCAATGGCAACAGCGGTAATGGCGCCGGGGCGCAACACACGCGGCACGGCGCAGGAAAAATCGATGATGGTGGATTCGATCCCGACCGCACATGCCCCCCCGTCGAGTACCAGAGATACCTTCGCGCCGAGTTCGGCACGCACGTCGGTGACGCTGGTTGGGCTGATCCGGCCGTAGCGATTGGCCGATGGTGCAGCCAGCCCGGCAACATGCCCAGCCCTATTGCCGAATTCACGCAGCAGCGCCAGCGCCAGAGGGTGGTTCGGCACCCGCAAGCCGACTGTATCTTGGCCACCGGTCACGGCATCGAGCACATGCGGCTGGCGTTTAAGGATCAGGGTCAGCGGTCCGGGCCAGAAGGCGCTAGCCAGTTGTCGAGCGGCAGCGGGAACATCCCGAGCCCAAGCGTCAAGCGCCTGGGCATCGGGCAGATGAACGATCAGCGGGTGGTCGGCGGGACGCCCCTTGGCGACAAATATCTTGGCCACCGCATCAGGATTGGTGGCATCCGCCGCCAGACCGTAGACGGTCTCGGTGGGAATCGCCACCAGCTCGCCGGCACGCAACAGCGCAACGGCGCGGGCGATCTCCTCGTTCATGCTAGGGTAAATCGGGCAGCGTCTTCGCCAGCACTTTCTCGGTCTGCTGGCGGCGAAATTCCGCCAGTTTGCGCGCCAGCTTGGCGTCGTTCAGGGCCAGCAGGGAGACGGCGAACAATGCGGCGTTGAGGGCCCCCGCCTCGCCGATGGCAAAGGTGGCGACCGGAATGCCGCCGGGCATCTGCACCGTCGACAATAGAGAATCGAGTCCCTGCAGATGCTTGGAGGACATCGGCACGCCCAGCACCGGCAGCGTGGTCTGGGAGGCCAGCACGCCGGCCAGGTGCGCGGCGCCGCCGGCGGCGCCGATCAACACCTGGAGACCGCGTCCGGCTGCGTTGGTGGCGTAATCGAGCGCCGCGTGGGGTGTGCGATGCGCAGAGAGTACCTTGGCCTCATAGACGACGCCGAAATCCTTCAGCGTCTGGGCGGCGGCGCGCAGCACCGGCCAGTCGGAATCGGAACCCATGACAATGCCGATCAACGGTTGGGGCGTAGTCTTCATTGCTTTTCTCCAGCGGTGCGCTCGGCTGCCTCGATGGCGTTGGTGAGCAGCATGGTGATGGTCATTGGCCCCACCCCGCCCGGCACCGGGGTAATCAGGCCGGCCACCTCCTTGGCCGTTTCAAACTCCACGTCGCCGCATAGCTTTCCGTCGGCCTGACGGTTGATGCCGACGTCGATCACCGTCGCACCGGGCTTGATCATGGCACCCTTGATCATCTTCGCCCGGCCCACCGCCGCCACCAGGATGTCGGCGCGGCGGGTGTGGAAGGCCAGGTCCCTGGTTTGCGAATGGCATATCGTCACGGTCGCGCTGGCGCCGAGCAGCAGCATCGCCATTGGCTTGCCGACGATGTTGCTGCGGCCGACGATGACCGCCTCGGCGCCGCGCAGATTGACGTTTTCCGATTTCAGCATCTGCATCACGCCGTACGGCGTACAAGGAATAAAGCGCGGCTGGCCCTGCATCAGCGCACCGACGTTTTCGGCATGGAAGCCGTCGACATCCTTCTCCGGCATGATCGCCTCCAGCACCGCATCCTCGTCGAACTGCGGCGGCAAGGGCAATTGCACCAGGATGCCGTGAATGTTTGAGTCGTTATTGAGCGCGGCGATGCGCTGAAACACTTGCGCTGGCTCGGCGTCGGCCGGAAATTCGTATTTCTCGGAATGCACGCCGACCGTCTCGCAAGCCTTGATCTTGTTGCGCACATAGACCTGGGAGGCCGGGTCGCTGCCGACCAGGATCACCGCCAAGCCGGGCTGGCAGCCCTGCAAAGTGAGTTCGCTGGTGCGTACACGCAAGGCTTCGCGCAGTTTGGCGGAAAGGGCGTTGCCGTCGAGAATTTTTGCTGTCATGGGTATCAGTCCGTTGGGGTAGTCTAGGAATGAGCTTGCGCCGCGGCAGTGCGGCCGGCGGCGAAAGCCTTGCGGTTCATCTCCACCAGCTTCTCGCCCTTGCGCGCGAAACGCTTGACGATGCAGGCCAGCAGCACCTCGGCGGAGAATGGCAGTTGATCGGCGATCACGCCGAGCATCACGGTGTTGCCCAGGCGCAGGTCGCCGAAGCTGCCGGCGATCGATGCGGCATCGAAGGACAGCGTGTTGATGCCGGACTTGTGCATGCTGCCAATGGGGTCGTCGGGATAACTGAATAAGCCCAGTTCAACGATGGGAGGCACCAAACGGACCGCATTGACCAGCGCCAGTCCGCCGGAGCGCAGGTGTCCCATCCAACGCAGCGCTTCGGCCGCCTCGAAGCCAAGCAGTATGTGCGCGGTACCCGGGGCGATTTGCGGCGACAGCACATGCGGGCCGAAGCGCAGGTGCGAGGTAACCACTCCGCCACGCTGCGACATGCCGGCAACCTCGGTTTTTTTGACGTCGTGGCCTTCGGCGATGGCTGCCTCGGCGAGAATTTCTGTGGCGGTCATGACGCCCTGTCCGCCGATGCCGCAGACCAGGATGTTGGTAATTGCCTTCGTCATATTGGTCTCGCTCAGAGGGGCTGGATCGAAACGACGTTCTGCGCTGCCAAGGGCAGAATCGCATCTGGCGCGCAGGGCTGCAGGCACAAGCCGCAGCCGGTACAGGCAGCGGAATCGATGGAAGTAAAAGCCAGCCCGACTTCTTGACCCGAGGCCTTGACCACCTTGTCGCGGCGTATCACGTGAATCGCCGGACAGCCGATCTCGACACAGTTGCCGCAGCCGGTGCATTTCGCCGCGTCGACAAAATAGGGCTCGAGCGGCTTGAAATCCTTGATCAGCGCACAGGGCCGATTGGTGATGATGACCGAAACATCGTCGATCTTGGTTTCCTGCCGCAGCAGCTTGAACAGCGTCGGCAGTTGGTAGGGATCAACCACATGGATGCGCTCGGGCTTGACGCCGAGCGCCTCGATCAGCTTCGGGAAGGAGATGCGCGGCGCCGGCTGGCTGTGGATATCCCGGCCGTTGGCCGGCGAATTCTGGCCGCCGGTCATTCCCACCGTGCCGTTGTCGAGCAGCAGCACCGTGACGTTGCCGCGGTTGTAGGTCATGTCGAGCAGGCCCTGCATGCCCATATGCATGAAGGTCGAGTCGCCGATCACGGCAACGATGCGCTTGTCCTTGTCGGTCTCGGCGCGGCCCTTGTCGAGACCGTGAGCGACACCCATCGAGGCACCCATGCAGATGGTCGAATCCAGCGAGTTCCATGGATGCCCGGCGCCCAGCGTGTAGCAGCCGATGTCGCCGGAAATGATCAGGTTGCGCAACTGCGACAGCGTGTAGTACACCCCCATGTGCGGACAGGAAGCGCACAGCGTCGGCGGCCTCGGGAACAACGGTGCCTGGGGTGCAGGAGGAACCTGCGGCGCTGCGGATTCCCTACCGAGCAAGCGTTCCACCGCCGGCCTCAGCACTTCCGGAGCGAGTTCGCCGATGCGCGGCAGGATGTCCTTGCCATGCGCAATGATGCCTGCGGCATTGATCTCGACCTCCAGCAGGGGCTCGGTCTCTTCGACCACCACCAGGATGTCCACCAGTTTCGCCAGCGCCCTGACCTTTTCCAGCGGCCAGGGATAGGACATGCCGAGCTTCAGCACCGGCGCATCGGGAAAAGTTTCACGCACGTGCATGTAGGCGGGACCGCTGGCGACGAAGCCAACGCGCTTGTCGCTGCCGTCTTCCAGCACATTCAGCGGACTGCTGTCGGAGAGGCGCTTGAGTTCTTGCTCACGCTGGTACATCAGCGGCAGGCGGCGCTTGGCGTGGCCAGGCACCATCACCCAGCGCTCGGCGTTCTTGGTGAAGCCGAGGTTCTTGTGCGCGCTGCGCGCGCCCACCGTGACGATGCCCTTGACATGGCAGATGCGCGCAGTCAGACGCAGGATCACCGGCGTCTGATATTTCTCGGAAAGTTCGAAGGCATGGCGCGCCATATCGTGGGCTTCCTGGGAGTCGGACGGCTCTAGCAGCGGCACATGGGCGAAACGGCCCCAGTAACGCGAATCCTGCTCATTCTGCGAGGAAGACATGCCGACGTCGTCGGCCACGGCGATCACCAGCCCGCCGTTGACGCCGGTCAGGGTCAGCGTCATCAGGGCGTCGGCGGCGACGTTCAGGCCGACATGCTTCATCGCGCAAAAAGCCCGCGAACCGGCCATCGAAGCGCCGATGGCGACTTCCAGCGAGACTTTCTCGTTCACCGACCATTCGGTGTAGATGTCCTCGACGGGATAAGTCGACAGCGCTTCGAGCATCTCGGTGGCCGGCGTGCCGGGGTAGCCGGCAGCAACCTTCACGCCGGATTCCCAAACCGCGCGCGCCACGGCTTCATTGCCGGAAAGAAGAAGTCGACTCTGCGCCAACGCGGGCGTCACTGCTGCCATCGGAACCTCAAATCTGCAAAAAATCAACCGGTGCCGGATTTCATTCCAGTGACACAGGTCGAAAGCGTAATTATCCGGGGAAGCGGGATACGAGTCCAGCAGTGACGTTTGATTCAGGAGGTGCGCTAGGCTTCGAGAAAAACGACCGCTTGAACGCTATCTAGGGAACGCGAATGCCCGTCCCATCGCGCACAATTAAACCCGCACAGGCCAACACCGAGGCATCATCATGAACCCACTTGCAATCCCGGCCAATGGTCCTGGCTAAGGCGAAACGATTCATCCCCGCAAATGATTCGCATCGACCACGGCCAGCGCGGTCATGTTGACCAGTCGGCGCACGGTCGCGGTCGCCGTCAGGATATGCACCGGCTTGGCCGCGCCGAGCAGGATCGGGCCGACCGTGATGCCGTCGCCGCTGGTGACCTTGAGCAGATTGAAGGCAATGTTGGCGGCATCGACATTGGGCATGATCAGCAGATTGGCTTCGCCCTTCAAGCGGCTGTCCGGGAAGAGCCGGTGGCGAATCGCCTCGGAGAGCGCGGTATCGGCATGCATTTCGCCATCGACTTCGAGCTGCGGCGCGCGCTGTTCGATCAGCCGGCGCGCCTCGCTCATCTTGCGCGCCGCCGCCGACTGCACGCTGCCAAAATTGGAATGCGAGAGCAACGCCACTTTGGGCGTCAGGCCGAAGCGGCGCACCTCCTCGGCCGCCATCAGCGCGATGTCGGCGATCACCTCGGCGCTCGGTTCTTCATTGACATAGGTGTCGCAGATGAACATGGTGTTTCTCGACAGCATCAGCAGATTCATCGCAGCGAAACTGGGCGCATTCTCCTCCAGGCCGATCACGTCGGCGATGTGTTTGAGATGCTGAGCATGCTGGCCGACCGTGCCGCACAGCAGGGCGTCGACGTCGCCGCGCCGCAGCAGCATCGCGCCGATCAATGTCGCGTCGCTGCGCAGCGCCTGCTTGGCTAGTTCCGGCGTCACGCCGCTGCGTCCCATCAGCTTGTGGTACTCGGCGGCCAGGTCGCGGTGGCGCGTATCGCTGGCCGGATTGATGACCTCAAAATCCCGGCCCGGCACCAGACGCAAGCCAGCATGCTTGAGGCGCGCCTCGATGACTTCGGGACGTCCGATCACGGCGGCTTGCGCCAGGCCCTCGTCGAGCACGGCCTGGATGGCGTGCAGCACCCGCTCGTCTTCGCCCTCGGCGTAGAGTACCTTGCGCGGCGCCTGCTTGGCCGCGGCAAACACCGGCTTCATGACGAAGCCGGAGTGATAGACGAAGTTGTTGAGTTTTTCGCGGTAGGCGGGCAGATCCGCAACTGGGCGTGTCGCAACTCCCGAGGCCAGCGCCGCTTCGGCTACCACCGGCGCGATCTTGACGATCAAACGTGGGTCGAAGGGTTTTGGAATCAGATATTCGCGGCCGAACTTGAGGCTTTCGCCGCCGTAAGCCATGGCCACCACGTCCGAAGTCTCGGCCTGCGCCAGTTCGGCGATGGCGCGTACTGCGGCGAGCTTCATCGCCTCGTTGATGGTAGTCGCGCCGGCATCGAGCGCGCCGCGGAAAATGAACGGAAAGCACAGGACATTGTTGACCTGGTTCGGATAATCGGAGCGTCCGGTGGCCATGATGGCGTCATCGCGCACGGATTTCACCTGTTCCGGCAAAATTTCCGGGGTGGGGTTGGCCAGCGCCAGGATCAGCGGATTGGCCGCCATCTTCGCTACCATCTCCGGCTTCAGCACGCCGCCGGCAGACAGGCCGAGGAACACGTCGGCGCCGGCGATCACATCGCCCAGCGTGCGGGCATCGGTATCTTTGGCGTAGCGTGCCTTGATCGGCTCCATATCTTCCTTGCGATCCTTATAGACCACGCCATGGATGTCGGTCACCCAGATGTTCTCTACCTTGACGCCGAGCGCCACCAGCATTTCCAGGCAGGCCAGCGCGGCGGCGCCGGCGCCGCTGGTGACCAGCTTGATGGCGCCGATGTCCTTGCCCACCAGCTTGAGTCCATTCAACACCGCGGCACCGACGACAATCGCGGTGCCATGCTGGTCGTCATGGAAGACCGGAATTTTCATGCGCTCGCGCAGCTTGCGCTCGATGTAAAAGCACTCCGGCGACTTGATGTCTTCGAGGTTGATGCCGCCGAACGTCGGTTCCAGCGCCGCGATCATGTCGATCAGTTTGTCCGGATCGTTTTCCGCCAACTCGATGTCGAACACATCGATGCCGGCAAACTTCTTGAACAGCACCGCCTTGCCTTCCATGACCGGTTTGGCGGCGAGTGGGCCAATGTTGCCCAGTCCCAGCACGGCCGTACCATTGGTGACCACACCGACCAGGTTGGCGCGCGAAGTCATGCGGCTGACTTGGGACGGATCGGCGACGATCGCCTCGCAGGCAATCGCCACGCCCGGTGAATAAGCAAGCGCCAGATCGCGCTGGTTGGTCAGTCCTTTGGTCGGGACGACGGAAATCTTCCCGGGAGTAGGAAGCGTGTGGTACTCGAGTGCGGCGGCGCTGAGGTCTTTTTCCATGGTCGTGTATGCGGCTTGATGTTGCAAACGATGATGATACTCCGTGCGGTACGATGCCGTCATTACTAAACAACCACCAGCTGATATGGATTGACCTGTCAAATTATCCTAACCATCGCACAGTATATCGGTAGCAGACCGGACGGCATGCCGACGGTTGATCAGTCTGATGTGCGCGGGTTGGTTCCGCCAGCACCCGGCGGACGTGATCCCCGGCTTTTTTCGGAATCGGCGATGGTGCCGCCACCTGGCAATCCCAACCAAAATCGCTCAATTGCCGATCTCGCCAAAGTAACACACCCCGCCGCCATGGGCTTCAGCTAGCGATACGGCGATTGTTTCCGATTGTTTCCATATGCACGTCCAGCCCAACATATTTGCTAAACTTCTTCATGATCTGCCCCCTCAATTTCGGCTCTGCGCCTTCGGTTGAACATACTCCAAGCGTAACCCGCATCGCTTGAGGGACATATCGACACCACCCGTTACCGACAATAGTTCTTCCCGCCGCTGGTGGTTTATATTAGGCTTAAAATGCAAACGGCAAGCCCCGGCCAGCAGGGGAATCATGCTCACAAGGAGAAGCCCCATGTCCGCCATCCCCGACTTATCCCAAACGCTTGACGGCGATGCGCAGGAAACCAGCGAATGGCTCGATGCCCTGGAGGCCGTAATTCAGCAGGAGGGGCCAGAACGCGCCCATTTCCTGATCGAGCGGCAGATCGCGTTAGCCCGTCACGCTGGCATCAATTTACCTTACAACGCCAGCACCGAATACACCAATACCATTCCGGGCAACCAGCAGATCACCGCGCCGGGCGACTATGCCATCGAGAACAAGGTCCGCGCCTACGTGCGCTGGAATGCGCTGGCCATGGTGCTGCGCGCCAACCGGAACGACTCCCACCTGGGTGGGCATATTGCCAGCTTCGCTTCCGCCGCGACGCTGTTCGACGTCGGCCTCCAGCATTTCTGGCGCGCACCGAGCGAGAATCACGGCGGCGACCTGGTGTACTTTCAGGGCCACTCGGCGCCCGGTCTGTACGCGCGCGCCTTTCTGCTCGGGCGGATCTCCGAGGCGCAGCTCGATAACTTCCGCCGCGAGGTCGACGGCCAAGGGCTCTCCTCCTATCCGCACCCCTGGCTGATGCCCGACTTCTGGCAGTTCCCAACGGTGTCGATGGGCCTCGGCCCGTTGCAGGCGATCTACCAGGCGCGCTTCATGAAATATATCCACGACCGTGGCCTTGCCAGCACCGCAGACCGCAAGGTGTGGGCCTTCACGGGTGACGGCGAGATGGACGAACCGGAGTCGATGGGCGCCATCGGCATGGCCGGGCGCGAGAAGCTCGACAACCTGATTTTCGTTGTCAATTGCAACCTGCAACGCCTCGACGGCCCGGTGCGCGGCAACGGCAAGATCATCCAGGAACTGGAAGCGGATTTCCGCGGTGCCGGCTGGAACGTCATCAAGCTGATCTGGGGCGGTTACTGGGACCCATTGCTGGCCCAGGACAAGAATGGGCTGCTGCGAAGCCGCATGATGGAATGCGTCGACGGCGACTACCAGACCTTCAAGGCCAAGGACGGCGCCTATGTGCGCGAACATTTCTTCAACACGCCCGAATTGAAGGCGATGGTCGCCAACTGGTCGGACGAGGACATCTGGCGCCTCAATCGCGGCGGCCACGATCCGCACAAGGTGTACAACGCCTACCATGCTGCCGCGCATCACCAGGGCCAGCCCACCGTCATACTCGCCAAAACCATCAAGGGCTACGGCATGGGCGAATCGGGCGAAGCGCAGAACATCACCCACCAGCAGAAGAAGATGGGCACCACCTCGGTCAAGGCCTTCCGCGACCGTTTCAAACTGCCGATAAAGGACGAGGACCTGGAGCAACTACCCTACTTAAAGTTCTCCGAAGACTCGCCGGAATTGAAATATATGCGTGAGCGGCGCGCGGCGCTCGGCGGCTACCTGCCGGCGCGGCGGCGCAGGGTTGAGCCGCTGCCGGTGCCGCGGATTGAAGCTTTCGAAACACAGCTCAAGGCCGGCGGCGAAGGCCGCGAGTTTTCCACCGCCATGGCCTTTGTGCGCATTCTCAACGTGCTGCTCAAGGACAAGATCCTCGGCCAGCGCGTGGTGCCGATCGTGGTGGACGAATCGCGCACTTTCGGCATGGAGGGACTGTTCCGCCAGATCGGCATCTGGAATCAGGAAGGCCAGAAATACGTGCCGCAAGATGCCGACCAGTTGATGTTCTACAAGGAATCGAAGAGCGGCCAGATCCTCCAGGAAGGCATCAACGAGGCCGGCGCAATGGCCGACTGGATTGCCGCTGCCACCGCCTATTCGACGCACGGCGTGCAGATGATCCCGTTTTACGTGTTCTACTCGATGTTTGGCTTCCAACGCACCGGCGACCTGTGTTGGGCGGCTGGCGATTCGCGCGCCCGCGGCTTTCTGGTCGGCGGCACGGCCGGACGCACGACGCTTAACGGCGAAGGACTACAGCACGAGGACGGACATTCGCACATCCTTTCCGCAACGATTCCCAACTGCATCTCCTTTGACCCGACCTGGGCCTTCGAGGTGGCGGTGATCGTGCAAGATGGCCTGCGCCGCATGGTGGCCGAGCAGCAGGACGTGTATTATTACCTGACGGTGCTCAACGAGAACTACGAGCACCCGGCGATGCCGGAAGGTGCGGCAGAGAACATCCTCAAGGGCATGTACCAGTTTCGCAAAGGCGCCAATTCGAACGGCCCGCGCGTGCAGTTACTGGGCTCGGGCGCCATTTTTCGCGAGGCGGTTGCCGCCGCCGAGCTTTTGCGCAACGACTGGGGAGTTGAATCCGACCTGTGGTCCTGCCCCTCGTTCACCGAACTGGCGCGCGACGGCCAGGACTGCGCGCGCTGGAACCTGCTGCATCCACAAGAGCCGCAGCGCGTACCGCACGTCGAGACTTGTCTCAAGGACACGCGCGGCCCGGTGATCGCCGCCACCGACTACATCAAACAGTTTGCCGAGCAGATCCGCGCCTATGTGCCGCGCCGCTATGCGGTGCTCGGCACCGACGGCTTTGGGCGTTCCGACACGCGCGAAAAGTTGCGCCATTTCTTCGAGGTCGACCGCTACTGGATCACGCTCGCCGCGCTGCGCGCGCTGGCCGACGATGGCCAGTGCGAGATCGGCAAGGTGGCCGAGGCCATCGCCAAATACGGCCTTGACCCGAACAAACCCAATCCGGTGAAGGTATGAATATGACTACCTGCCCCCCGCCCCCCGCCCCACGGCAGGCTTTGCACAGCCAGCCGGCTACGGCAGCGTGGAGCAGTGCTCCGCGAAACCCTGCCTTCGCCCCTCGGAAGGGGGTAACAGTAGTTCAGCCGCTGCTTACGCTGCGGCTTCCGGTTAATGAATGGTTGCCTCCTTGGAGCCCAGAAACAAATTCGGCCCCCAAGGGCGGCCCTGCGGAGGCAACATGGGCGCACTGATCGAAGTCAAGGTTCCCGACATCGGCGACTTCAAGGACGTACCGGTGATCGAAGTCAACGTCAGGCCCGGCGATGTGGTCAAAGCCGAAGACTCGTTGGTGACGCTGGAATCCGACAAGGCGACGCTGGACATTCCGGCCCCGAGCGCCGGCACCGTGAGGGAAGTCAAGCTCAAGGTCGGCGACAAGGTGGCTGAAGGAACGCTGGTGCTGCTGCTGGAAACGGGTGTCGACGCGCCGGTGGCAGCAGCCGCGCCGACGACTGTTGCTGCGCCGGCGATTCCTGCGACTCCAGTGGCTGCAGTAACGGCACCGCCAGCGGCGTTGCGTGCCGAGATGCCGACCGACGAGGAATCCGCCGACGTCTGCTTGTTGCGCCCAACAGCCAACGAACCTCTCAGCACACCCGGCAAAGTGTATATGCCCACACCGTCGGAAATGCTCGGCACTTCCAAGTCCCATGCGAGTCCGTCGGTACGTCGTTTCGCGCGCGAACTGGGCGTAGCGGTGGAAAATATCAAAGGCAGCGGCCCGAAAGGCCGCATCACCCAGCAGGATGTGCAAGCTTACGTCAAGGATGCGCTGGGCGGCGCAACGGCACCCAGCGCCAAGGGTAGCAGCGGACTCGATCTGCTGCCCTGGCCGAAGGTCGACTTCGCCAAATTCGGCCCGGTGGAAACCCGGCCGCTGTCGCGCATCCAGAAGATTTCCGGCGCCAACCTGCTGCGCAACTGGGTGATGATCCCGCATGTCACCCAGTTCGATGAGGTCGACATCACCGATCTCGAAGCCTTCCGCGTGGCCATGAACAAGGAGCATGAGAAAGACGGCGTGAAGCTGACCATGCTGGCCTTCCTGATCAAGGCCAGCGTGGCCGCGTTGAAGAAGTTTCCAGATTTCAACGCCTCGCTCGACGGCGACAATCTCATACTGAAACAGTATTTCCACATCGGCTTCGCCGCCGACACGCCCAACGGACTGATGGTGCCGGTGCTGCGCGACGCCGACAAGAAGGGCGTCTTCGCCATCGCCAGGGAAATGGGCGAACTGGCGAAAAAAGCCCGCGACGGCAAGCTCGCTCCCACCGAAATGCAGGGCGGCGGCTTCTCCATATCAAGCCTCGGCGGCATCGGCGGCACGGCCTTCACGCCGATCATCAATGCGCCGGAAGTGGCAATCCTCGGCGTGTCAAAGACGCAGACGAAACCCGTGTGGAACGGCAAGGAATTTCTCCCGCGCGCGCTGCTGCCGCTGTCGCTTTCCTACGACCACCGCGTCATCGACGGCGCTTCCGCGGCGCGCTTTACAAGTTTCCTCGGCCAGTTGCTGGGCGACATGCGGAGGATCCTGCTGTGAGCGCCCTCAGCGAAATCAAAGTGCCCGACATCGGCGGATTCAATGACGTACCGATCATCGAAATCCACGTCAAGCCGGGCGATGTGCTCAAGGTCGAGGACACACTGATCACGCTCGAATCGGACAAGGCGACCATGGACGTGCCGGCGCCCATTGCCGGCACGGTCAAGGAAGTGAAGGTCAAGGTTGGCGACAAGATCTCCGAAGGCGGCGTGATCGTACTGATGGAGACTATAGATACCTTAGTCCCCACAAAGACCGCCACCACTGCGTCATCTGCCGTCGCACCCATCTCCGTTCCTCCCGAGCCTGATGCTGGGCATTCCGCACCCACCGCTGCGGCACCAGCCGCCGGAAGTTATGCCGGCAAAGCCGACATCGAATGCGAGATGCTGGTCCTCGGCGCCGGCCCCGGCGGTTATTCGGCCGCCTTCCGCGCCGCCGACCTGGGTATGCGGACCGTCCTGGTGGAACGCTACGCCACGCTCGGCGGCGTCTGCCTGAATGTCGGCTGCATTCCATCGAAAGCGCTGCTGCACGTCGCGGCAGTTGTCGAAGAAACACGCGACATGGGCGATCTCGGCGTGTCCTTCGCCGCCCCGCAGATCGACATCGAAAAGCTGCGCGCCCACAAGTCCAAGGTCGTCGGCAAGCTCACCGGTGGCCTCACCGGCATGGCCAAGGTACGCAAGGTAGTGGTGGTGCGCGGTTACGGCCATTTTCTCGACGCGCATCACCTCGAAGTCGAAGCCACCAGCGGCGCCGCCCAGGACAAAACCGGCGTAAAGCAAGTGATCCGCTTTCAACAGTGCATCATCGCCGCCGGCAGCGCTGCGCTGCATCTACCCTTCATCCCCAAGGATCCGCGCATCGTCGATTCGACCGGAGCGCTGGAGCTGCCGAGTTTTGGTGGAGGGGTGCCGAAGCGCATGCTGATGATCGGCGGCGGCATCATCGGCCTGGAAATGGCAACGGTCTATTCGACGCTCGGCACCCATGTCGAGGTAGTCGAAATGCTCGACGGCCTGATGCAGGGGCCAGACCGCGATCTCGTCAAGGTCTGGGAAAAGCGGAACGCCCAGCACTTCGACAAGATCATGCTGAAAACCCGGACAGTGGCCGTAGATGCCAAGGAAGACGGACTCTGGGTGAAGTTCGAAGGAGAGCAGGCGCCGGCCGAGGCGCAGTGCTACGACATGATCCTTCAGTCCGCCGGACGCACCCCGAACGGCAGGAAGATCGGCGCCGACCAAGCCGGCATCACGGTCGATGAGCGAGGCTTCATTCCCGTCGACTCACAGATGCGAACCAATATGTCGCACATCTTCGCCATCGGCGACATCGTCGGCCAGCCGATGCTGGCGCACAAGGCGGTGCATCAGGGCCACGTAGCCGCCGAGGTCGCCGCCGGTCACAAGAGCCACTTCGATGCACTGGCGATCCCCAGTGTCGCCTACACCTACCCCGAAGTGGCCTGGGTCGGCCTCGGCGAGGACGAGGCGAAGAAGGCCGGGCGCAAGGTGAGCGCGGCAAAGTTCCCCTGGGCCGCCTCCGGCCGCGCCATTGCCAACGGCGCCGAGTATGGCTTCACCAAGCTGGTATTCGACGAAGAGACGCAACGCATCGTCGGTGGCAGCATCGTCGGCCCCAATGCCGGCGACATGATCGGCGAAATTGCACTGGCCATCGAGATGGGCTGCGATGCCACCGACATCGGCCAGACCATCCACCCGCACCCGACCCTCGGCGAATCGATCGGCATGGCGGCGGAATTGTTCGAGGGGGTTTGCACCGATTTGCCGCCGCCGCGGAAGAAGTAGCCGAACCACTGCCTGGAACACGTTCGCCTTCTCAAGGGCAGCCCCACTGGGCATTCCAATTTCATGGCGACGGCGTTACACTGCCGCGTCGGCATTCCCTCCGACCGTCACGCATGGAATTTCCTAGGCCGAGAAGCAACGTCTATGTCGCAACAGACTTCGGATACTCCCAAGGTGGCCGCACAGCTTGATACCCCGGTCGAGGCGCGCGTCAAAAGGCTCAGCCGCTATTACGCGCTGCTCTCGGCCATCGATCGCGAAATCATTCACCCTAGCAGCCGCGACGAACTGTTCGCCCGCGTCTGCCGCATCGCCGTCGATGTCGGCGCCTTCAAGATGGCCTGGATCGGCCAGGTCAGTGCGGATGGCCGCAGTTTCATTCCCGAGGTAGACGCGGAGGGTGCGGATTATCTGGCCAGCATATCGATCACACTGGAGGGCGACGTAACAGCCTTGGGGCCGACCGGTCGAGCCGTGCGCACCGGCCGGATCGACATCTGCAACGACAACCAAACCGACCCGCGCATGTCACCCTGGCGCGACAAGCAGCTAGCCGCCGGCTATCGTGCCTCGGTGTCGATTCCATTGCTGGAGGATGGGCGCGTCGTCGCCGCATTGACCCTCTACGCCGGGCAGCCGGAGTTTTTCGATGCCGAGGAAAAGCGTCTGCTGGAAGCGATCGGCGACGACATCAGCCATGCGCTCGATGTCATCGCGCAGCGCGAGGCGTTGAACGAACGCAATATCGCCCTGGAAAAACTCGCGGCCGAAAACGCCCTCGCGGCCGTGGTGTTCCGCTCGAGCGGTGAAGGCATCGTGATTACCGATGCTGCCAGAAACATTCTGGCGGTCAATCCCTGCTTCAGCGGGGTGACAGGCTACTCGGCCGCGGAAGTGCGCGGCAGGAATCCGCGCCTGTTGCAGTCAGGCGCCCACGATACGATTTTTTATCAGAGCATGTGGGCCAGCATCGAGGCTACGGGCAGTTGGAAGGGCGAGATCACCAACCGCAACAAGGAGGGATTACTCTACCCCGAGTGGTTGTCCATTTCGGCGGTGCACGACGCGAACGGCGCTATCACCCATTACGTCGGCATCTTTTCCGATCTGCCGGCGCGCAAGGAGATGCAGCAGCGTCTGCAGCACCTGACGCATTACGACGCACTGACCGACCTGCCCAACCGCTCCCTGTTTGTGGATCGGCTCGAACAGGCGCTGCTGACGGCACAACGCTTCAAGCGCAGCCTGGCGCTGCTGTGGATCGACCTGGTGCGCTTTCACGCGCTCAACGATGCACACGGCCACAACGCCGGTGACGCCGTGCTGCGCGAAACCGCCCATCGTCTAGGCCAGCTGGGACGGAAAGGCGACACCCTGGCGCGCCTGTCGGCCGACGAATTCGGTCTAGTGCTGGCCAACCTCAGCCAGGAGAGCGATATCATCGACCTGGCTCGGAAAGTCATCGACACGCTTGCCATTCCAGTGAGCTTCCAGGGCAAGGAGATTTCCGTCGCGGCCAACATCGGCATCAGCATCTTCCCCAAGGATGCCGGCAGTGCCGAGGCCCTGCTCAAGGCCGCCGACACGGCACTTGAGCGCGCCAAGCAGGCTGGTCGCGACAACTTCCGCTTCTTTGCCGCAGGCATGGACGTCGACGCCGAACGCAGGCTTCGCCTTGAGGCCGACTTGCACCATGCGCTCGATCACGGCGAACTGTCGCTGCATTACCAGCCGCAGATCGACATGACCACCGGGCACCTGTGCGGCGTCGAGGCATTGCTGCGCTGGAGCCATCCGGCCATGGGGCCAATCTCGCCGGTCGAATTCATTCCGCTGGCCGAGGAAATCGGCCTGATCCACGCCATCGGCGCCTGGGTGCTCAAGGAAGCCTGCCGCCAGAACAAGGCCTGGCAGGACGCCGGCCATACCCCCCTACCGGTTGCCGTCAATCTTTCGGTAAAACAGTTTCACCAACCCGGCCTGGTCGACCTGATTGCCGAGGCACTGCGCGACAGCGGCCTGGCGCCCGCGCTGTTGGAACTGGAACTGACCGAGAGCGCTTTCATCGGCGATGTGCACGAGGCGGCGGAAATCGTCAAGAACATCAGGGCATTGGGCGTGCAGCTGGCCCTCGACGACTTCGGCACCGGTTATTCCTCGCTGTCCTACCTGTCGGGTTTTCCTTTCGACAAGATCAAGATCGACCAGAGCTTCGTGCATGACATCACCACCAACCCGGTCAACGCCGCCATCGCTACCGCCACCATCGCCATGGCGCGCAGCCTCGACCTGGTGGTACTGGCCGAGGGCGTGGAAACCGATGCGCAGATGCGCTTCCTGCGCAGTCGCCAGTGCGAAGCGATGCAGGGCCACCTGTTCAGCAAGGCATTGCCGGCCGCCGAGTTGACCGAACTGCTCGGTTCAGGACGCACGCTGGAAGTCGACGCGGGCGGAACGCCACGGGAAACCCTGCTGCTGGTCGACGACGAACCCAATATCCTTAGTGCCCTGAAGCGCCTGCTGCACCGCGACGGCTACGCTATCCTGACGGCCGAAAGCCCGGCTGCCGCCTTCGATCTGCTCGCGGTGCATAACGTCCAGGTGATCGTCTCCGACCAGCGCATGCCCGAGATGAATGGCACAGAATTTCTCGAAAAGGTGAAAAAACTATATCCGGAAACTATCCGTATCGTGCTGTCGGGCTATACCGATCTGGAAACCGTGACCGACGCAATCAATCGCGGCGCTATCTACCGCTTCCTGACCAAGCCATGGGATGACGAAATGCTGCGCAACCAGATCCGCGAGGCCTTCCGCGTGGCGCATGGCTTGGCGCGTCTGTGAGAAGACGGGACAACATGTTTGAACATGACAGCTCAGCCGTACCGACGACCAGACAATGGCAGGCAGCCATCGTCTGTTTGATCATTCTGCTGGGAGCTGGCCTGTACCGAATCCACGCGCTGTTGTACGAGCAAGCACGGAACACGGCCGAGCAACAACTGCACTCGGTGGCCTCGCTCAAATCCTGGGAAATTAAGCAATGGCTCGATGATCGGCTGGTGTTTCTGAGCGAACCCCCCGACGGTATCATGGCCAAAAATTTCGCCCGCCTGCTGAGCGGCCGCGAAGCCGCCGCCGCCCAAGTACTGCAGGCCCGTTTCCGCTATATGCGCGCCAAGATTCCGGAAATCACGTCGATCTGGCTATACGACCCGGCCGGCCATCCCCTGCTGGGCAGCAATACCCCCCATTCCCGGTTTGATGAACGACATCGCGAAGCGGCACGCAAGGTGCTGGAGAAACGCCTGGCCGGCTTTGTCGATTTTCATCGAACAGGCGGTGCATCAGGCGATGTCGTGCTCGACCTCCTCGTGCCGTTGATCGTCGAGCCAGCAGGAGAGGCAACGATGATCGGCTATGCGCTATTTCAAATCGACCCGAGGCAGAAGCTTTACCCTCTACTCAGCCAGTGGCCGGCGCCTAGCGCCTCCGCCGAGAGCTTCCTGGTGCGGCGCGAGGGCGCGGAAGTGGTTTTCCTCAGCCCACTGCGACATCTGGAGGCGGAGCCACTGAGCCTGCGCCGGCCAATCGATGCACCGAGATTCATCACCAGCCAAACCTTGCGCGGCGATGGCGAAGTGCTGGCTGGCGTGGATTACCGCGGCGAACCGGCACTGGGCGTCGCGCTTGGAATCTCCGGCACGGACTGGCGGCTGGTCGCCAAGATGGACGACAGCGAAATCTTTTTGGAGGCACGACGCAGCTTTCTCTGGATCGGCGCTGCCAGCCTGATCTTTCTGGCCGCGCTGCTGGTGCTGGGCCGCATCTTCGTGGTTGCCTTGCGCGCGCGGGAGCGCGAAGCGCGCTATCGCCTGATCGCCGAGAGCGGCAGCGACATGGTGTGGCTGTACGAACTGGCCACGCGGCGGTTCACCTATGTCAGCCCGTCCGTCGAACAGTTGCGAGGCTACACGGTGACGGAAGCCTTGCAACAAACCATGCAGGATGTGTTGACGCCGGAATCCTACCGGATGATCAACGAAGAGCTGCCGCGGTGGGTGGCGAACTTTACGGCGGGTAACGAGTCGGTCCGCACCCGGCACTATGAGGTCTCCCAGGCACGCAAGGACGGCACGGCGATCCAGACCGAGGCGGTGGCGACGCTGATTACCGATGCGCACGGCCAGGTAACCCACATCCAGGGCATCTCGCGTGACATCACCGAGCGCCGACGCATCGAGGCGGCCCTTGCCGAAAGCGAAGACAAGTTCCGCACCATCTACGACTCGATCAACGACGCCATTTTCATCCACGATGTCGACAGCGGCCGCATTCTAGAGGTCAACGCCAGCGCCAGCCAGATGTACGGCTACAGCCGCGAACAACTGCTCAGTCTCGATCTTGCCGAGATCAGTGCCAGCACCGCCCCTTACACTTTGAAAGCCGCGCTGGGGTACCTACGGCTCGCCCGGGAAAATGGATGGCAAGCATTCGAGTGGCTGGCACGCGACCAAACGAATCGCCAGTTCTGGGTCGCGGTGAACCTTAAGACGCTCAACATCGGTGGCAATCAGCGGATCCTGGCCGTGGTGCGCGACATCGACAGCCGCAAGCGTGCCGAGCAAGAATTAAAGCTGGCCCTCACCGAGTCCAAGGTGCTCAACCGCAAGCTGGCGGAGGCGCAGAGCCAGCTGCTGCAGTCGGAGAAGATGGCCTCGATCGGCCAGCTCGCCGCCGGCGTGGCGCACGAGCTCAACAATCCGATCGGCTTCGTCTCCTCCAACCTCGGTACCCTGGAAAGCTATCTGCAGGACATTTTCGCCATCTTCGCCGCCTACGAATCGGCGGAAGCGACGGTCGGCGTCCCATCCCCGCAACTCGACGCCGTGCGTTCGCTCAAGACCCAGAAGGATTTCGACTATCTCAAGAACGACATCGTCCAGCTCATGGCCGAGTCGAGGGACGGCCTGACCCGCGTCGCCAAGATCGTGCGCGACCTCAAGGATTTTTCCCGCGCCGGCGAGGCCACCTATCAATGGGCCGATCTGCACCAGGGGCTCGATTCAACCCTCAACATCGTCTGGAACGAGCTCAAGTACAAGTGCACCGTAAAAAAGGAATACGGCGAACTGCCGCCGGTCTGGTGCGTGCCTTCCCAGCTCAACCAGGTGTTCATGAACCTGCTGGTCAATGCCGCCCACGCCATCCCCGAGAAGGGCGATATCACGATCCGCACCGGCCGCCAAGATAATGAGGTGTTCGTCGCCATCGCCGATACCGGCACCGGCATCTCGCCCGAGCACCTCAATCGCCTCTTTGAACCCTTCTTCACCACCAAGCCTGTCGGCAAGGGCACCGGGCTGGGCCTGTCGCTCGCCTACAGCATCGTGCAGAAGCACCAGGGCCGCTTCGAGGTACACAGCAAGGTCGGCGAGGGTTCAAGCTTTACGGTCTGGCTGCCGATTGAGGCCAAGCGCGCAGAAACCATCGCCTCACCACTCCCACAGGAAACTCCTTCGGTCACGCCGGCTTTTTGACGCCGTGCTGCTCCAGCATCAGGTGGAACAAGTCATTTCAAACGGGCTCCCCATCATTGAGCAGCCTTCCGCGAGATCGTCCCGTCAATCGGCAGCCAAACGCGAAACGCGCTACCCTTGCCCGGATTGCTGACAACGTCAATGCTGCCGCCGTGTTTCTTGATGATGTCCCAGGTCACCGACAAGCCCAGCCCGGTGCCCTTGCCGACAGGCTTGGTGGTAAAGAACGGCTCGAACATCCGCCGCCGGGTCTCTTCATCCATGCCGCATCCGGTATCGACGATCTCGATCCAGACCCGTCCGCCAGCGCGCCCACTGCGCAGGGTGATGATGCCGCGCTCGGCAATCGCCTGAGTTGCATTCACCAGGAGGTTCATGAACACCTGGTTGATCTGAGCCGGCATGCAGTGCACGAGCGGCAATGGTTGCAGTTCGCGGATGATTTCAGCCTTGTACTTGAGCTCGTGCCAGACGACATTCAGCGTGCTCTCCAGTCCAAGCAATAGATCGGTCTGTTGCCATTGCGTTTCGTCGACATGGGAAAAGTCCTTGAGATCGGCGACGATCTTGCGCACGCGCTCCAAGCCCCCGCGCGATTCCTTGAGCAGGTCGCGAACATCGGCGCGCAGGAAGTCGAATCCGATCTCGTCAGCCAAGCGCTGGCCTTCCGGAGTTGCGGCGCCCACTTCGGCAAGTTGCAACAATTGGTCGACGTAATGGCCGAGAGTGCCAATATTGGAATTGACAAAACCGATCGGATTATTGATTTCGTGCGCCACACCTGCGGCGAGCTGCCCGATCGAAGCCATTTTTTCCTGATGCAGCAGTTCGCTAGTACGCTCCGCCACTTTTTCTTCCAGCGAGCGGTTGATTTCCGCGAGATCATGGTTCTGCAATGCCAGCACACCGTAGAGATTCTGCAAGGCGTCAAGCAGTACGGCAGTGGGCGAATCGGCGTGGCTGCTTTCCTGCGCGAAAGCTTCTGCCGGCGTCGTGCCCTCGCGCAGTCGCCGGATCTGCCGCGCCATCGACTGGTCCTCGCCGAGGATGTGAAAAGTCAGCCAGGACGAAAGAAACCCATGCAGTGCCTCGGCAGGATTTTTCATGCCGGCACGTTCCTGCCACAACGCCGTCACCTGCTCGGTAAAGCCCCGATGGTGGCCGACATGGATAGCAACGAAGCGCGGGTCGAGGCCTGCCCCGGTCATCACGCGCTCCTCGTCGGCGAAATGAAAATGGGCATAGTCGGCAAGTTGACCGAAGACTGCTTGCAGTTCTTCCTCGGGAATGCCCGCAGCTTCAACCAGCATGTCGCCCACCCGATTGACCAGATCAACCAAATGGCGATGCTGCAAGTCGACCGATTCGATGTGGGTGCAAAAATATTCGCTCCAGACGAAGGCATCCATTGCGCTTAACCCTGGCAAGTCATGCTGCGGTTCCGACGGTTTCTTCTACCGAGGGCTAATCAATCGCGCCCAAGTCACGCGCTTTGCACATTTGCGCCAGGACGCCGTTTTCCAGCATCAGCCGACGCCGCGCCAGAGCCTGCGCCACGGCCGCGCGCAGTTCGAAATCATTCCAGGGCTTGGTGATGAAGGCATGGATATGCGCCAAGTCGAGGGCGATGACGATTGCCTCCATGTTGGCGACCCCCAAAATTAGTATCGCCGCGCAGTCGGGCTGCTTCTCGGCAAAGGCAGAGAGGAATT
This sequence comes from Sterolibacterium sp., assembly GCA_028713555.1. Classification (GTDB taxonomy): domain Bacteria; phylum Pseudomonadota; class Gammaproteobacteria; order Burkholderiales; family Rhodocyclaceae; genus JACRAR01. Next base: position 151,289 of record JAQTOA010000003.1, read on the forward strand.
GCCCGCCGTCCATACCGGGCATCCGGTAATCAGCAATCACGCACGAGTAAGTGACGCTGTCGGCCATTTTCAGCGCATGCTGAGGCGTATTCGAGACCTGCACGCTGATGTTGCCGGGATTAAGCTCTGGGGCTCGGCCGTGGGCTTCCTCGCGCACTTCCCGGAACACTTCGTCGAGCCGGCTGCGCTGGGTAAGGCTGCGGGCAACGGCATTGGCGACATTGACCTCGTCATCGACGACCAGAATCTGGTCGACCGGATTGACCGAGTCGCGCGGCAGATCAATACCATGCTCGCGCAAAATCTTGGCCATGCGGCGGTTGTCGAGATTGGCCTGGCGAAACTCGACCGCCTGAGAAATCGAGCTCTTGAGAAAATAGGTGCTCCACGGCTTGGGAATAAAACGATAGATGTGGGTCTCGTTGATCATGCGAATCAACCCATCGAGGTCGGTTTGCCCGGAGAGCACCATGCGGACACAGTCAGGTTGCAACCTGGCGAAGGCATTGAGGAAGGCGAGGCCATCCATTTCCGGCATGCGGTAATCCGAGATCACCACCTCGAATTCCTGGTGCTTTGCCCTTTCCAGAGCCTCGACCGGGTTGGTGAATGTCTCGGCCTCGTAGCGATGGTGCCCAAACGGGGGTGTCGACAGCTCACGCCGCACGGCATTGACAATGCTCTGTTCGTCGTCCACAACCAGGATGCGGCGTTTTTCGGCAGTGTTTCCTTTATCCACCACGATCTCCTTGATTCTGGCAAAGGCGCGCCGGCCTCATGCCGAATGCTTGCAACAATTTGGAATGGAGGTTAACGAACTGGCCGACTTTGTGCGCCATTTGGCTGCTGCGATCTTGTCGAGCGATGTCATGCGCTGTCTCTCGTAAGCTATGCTGCCGTTAGATTGCCAACCATTAACGGCTCATTATAAACCCGCAGAAACTGTTGATGAGTGCCGATTCCATCGGCAAGCCGATAAACGCCCACATTCGTCTCGCTTGTGGGCTAGCTTTGTTTGTAGGCGACTTCAATGGCGGGAAGATGGCGGTCGCCGCTACGCGATATTTCCAAGTCCTATTGTCTAACTCTCCATCCCCCGACCCAGCCGCCATTGCTTGACCAGCGCGTAGATCGCCGGTATCACGGCGAGCGTCAACACCGTCGAGGAAATCATGCCGCCGACCATGGGGGCAGCAATGCGGCTCATGACCTCGGAGCCGGTGCCCGTACCCCACATAATCGGCAAGAGGCCGGCCATGATCGCCACCACGGTCATCATCTTCGGTCGCACGCGCTCGACGGCGCCTTCCATCACTGCCTCGTAGAGGTCTGCGACGTTCGGCGCACGCCCTGATACACGGCACTTTGTTTTGATCGCTTCCCAGGCATGATCGAGATAGATCAGCATCACCACGCCGGTTTCGGCGGCAACACCGGCCAGTGCGATGAAACCGACTGCCACGGCCACCGAGAGGTTGTAGTGGAGCAGCCACATCAGCCACACCCCACCTACCAGTGCAAAGGGCACCGAGAGCATGACGATGACAGTTTCGGTCAAGCGCCGGAAGTTGAGATAGAGCAGCAGAAAGATGATCAGCAGCGTCACCGGAATGACGACTTTCATTTTCTCGATGGCCCGCTCCATGTATTCAAATTGACCACTCCATGTGATGTAGTAGCCGGGCGGGAATTTAACCTGAGCTGCGACCGCGCGTTTTGCATCGGCCACGTAACCACCGATGTCGCGCTCGCGGATGTCCACGTAAATATAAGCCGAGAGCAGAGCGTTCTCGGTGCGTATGCCCGGGGTGCCCTTGGCGATTTCGACCCTGGCCACCTGGCCGAGTGGAATCATCGCCGGCGCCTGCCCCATTTCACCCCCGATCGGCACCAGCACTTCACGGGCAATCTGCTGCGGATCGGAACGCAACTCGCGCGGGTAGCGGACAGTCACGCCGAAGCGCTCGCGGCCTTCGACGGTGGTCGTCACCATTTCGCCGCCCAGCGCGGTGCCGATCACATCCTGCAATTCACCGACTGAAAGGCCATAGCGTGCCAGTTGCTCGCGATCAGGTTCGATGTTGAGATAATAGCCGCCGGTGATGCGTTCGGCAAAGGCGCTGCTGGTCCCTGGAACAGTCTTCACCACTGCTTCGATCTGCTTGGCGAGTTTCTCCATTTCGTCCAGGTTCTTGCCGAAGACCTTGATGCCGATCGGCGTGCGGATGCCCGTCGACAGCATGTCAATGCGCGCCTTGATCGGCATGGTCCAGGCATTGGAGATGCCGGGGAACTGCAAGGCCTTGTCGAGTTCCGCGATCAGTTTGTCGGTAGTCATGCCCGCCCGCCACTCGGACTCCGGCTTGAGATTGATCACCGTCTCGAACATCTCGGTCGGCGCCGGGTCGGTGGCGGTGTTGGCCCGTCCCGCCTTGCCATACACCGAAGCCACTTCGGGGAAGCTCTTGATGATCTTGTCTTGCGTTTGCAGAATCTCGGCCGCCTTGGTGATCGACATGCCGGGCAGGGATGCTGGCATGTAGAACAGCGTGCCCTCGTTGAGCGTCGGCATGAACTCGGAGCCGAGTTTTGATGCCGGATAAACCGAGACGCCCAAGGCCAGCACGGCTAGAAGAATGGTCAGCTTCTTCCAGCGCATCACGCCGGCGATGATCGGCCGATAGATCCAGATCAGGAAGCGATTCACCGGATTCCTGGCTTCCGGCATGATCTTGCCGCGAATGAACAGCATCATCAGCACGGGCACCAACGTTACCGAGAGTAAAGCCGCACCCGCCATGGAGAAGGTCTTGGTGTAGGCGAGCGGCGAGAACAGCCTTCCCTCCTGGCCTTCCAGGCTAAAGACCGGCAGGAAGGACACGGTAATGATGAGCAGAGAGAAGAAGAGTGCTGGCCCGACCTCTTTGCAGGCCACGATCATGGCTTCCGTGCGTGATTCGCCTTCCTTGAGCCGCTCCAGATGCTTGTGAGCGTTCTCGATCATGACGATGGCGGCGTCGATCATGGCGCCGATGGCAATGGCAATGCCGCCCAGGCTCATCAGATTGGAGTTCATGCCGAGCAAGCGCATGGCGATGAAGGCCATCAATACACCAACCGGCAGCATCAGGATCGCCACCAGCGCGCTGCGCACATGCAACAGAAAGACGATGCAGACCAGGGCGACGATGACCGATTCCTCGGCCAGGGTGCGCTTCAGGGTATCGATGGCGCGATGGATCAGTTCGGAGCGATCGTAGGTTGTGACGATACTCACGCCCTCAGGTAACCCAGCAGAGATTTCAGTTATTTTTTCCTTAAGGTTGTGGATCACCTCCAGCGCGTTCTGGCCATAGCGCGCCATGGCGATGCCTGAAACCACCTCACCCTCGCCGTTGAGTTCGGTCAGGCCACGCCGCTCGTCCGGGGCGAGTTCCACGCGGGCAATGTCGCGGATCAGTACCGGAGTTCCCTTGTCGCTCTTGACGACCAGCATTTCGATGTCGCTCTTGCCGCGCAGATAGCCCTTGCCGCGCACCATGTACTCGGTTTCCGCCATCTCAATGACGCGGCCGCCGACGTCGCGGTTGGAATCGCGGATCGCCTGCGTGACTTTCATCAGGGGAATGCCATAGGCGCGCAGCTTGGTGGGATCGACTGTGACCTGGTAGGTCTGCACAAAGCCGCCGATCGAGGCCACTTCGGCCACGCCTTGCGCCTTGGTCAACTGGTAGCGCACATACCAATCCTGGATGGTGCGCAACTCGGCTAGCGTCTTATCCTTGGCGAGCAGCGCGTACTGGTAGACCCAGCCGACGCCGGTGGCGTCCGGTCCAATCTGCGGCGTCACGCCCTTGGGCATGCGCCCGGAGGCGAAGTTGAGGTATTCCAGAACCCGCGAACGCGCCCAGTAGATGTCGGTGCCGTCTTCGAAAATAATGTAGACGAAGGAGGCGCCGAAGAAGGAAAACCCCCGCACTACCTTCGATTTCGGCACCGACAGCATCGAGGTGGTGAGCGGATAAGTCACCTGATCCTCGATCACCTGCGGCGCCTGGCCGGGATACTCAGTGTAGACGATGACCTGCACGTCGGAAAGATCGGGCAGCGCATCGATGGGAGTTTTCAGGATTGCATAAATGCCACCGATAACAACGAACAAGGTGGCGAGCAAAATCAGGAAAACATTCCTGCTTGACCAGTCGATGACTTTGCTGAGCATGGCGTTTTCCGCTTCAGTGACCGGAATGCGACGAGGGTCGCGCAGCGCCCGCGCCTTCGAGCTTGACGATCACCCACTCGCCGGGATTGCGCTCGACGAAGTCGAAGACGACCGTCGCTCCAGGCTTAAGGTTGCCCATCAGGAAGGCATTGGCGAGCGCAAAGTCCATCGTCATGCCCGGCCATTTGAGGCTCTCCACCGGGCCATGGGTAATCGTCATTGTTCCGGCTTTGGCATCGATGGCATCGAGCTTGCCTTCGGCATGGTGCCCAGAGATCGCGGGTTTGGCCGACGACGACCCGGCGTCCGTCGCCACTGCACCGGCTTGCCCGCTTGTCGCGCTCAAGCCGCCCACGGCTGCCTTGAGGTTGCTCTCGGCATCGATCAGGAAGTTGGCGGCTACCACCACCTGCTCTCCTTCCTTGACGCCCTCCAGCACCTCGACGTAGTTGTCGCTGCGTGCACCGAGCTTGACCTCGCGCGGTTCGAAGCGGCCTTCCTTGAACTGAACCAGGACGATGCGCCGCGTACCGCTGTCGATCACCGCTGAATCGGGAACGGTCAAGACCTGCGCCTTGTCGCCGACGTGCAGTTCCATTTCCGCGAACATCGCCGGCTTGAGCAAACCGCCTGGATTGGCGAGTTCAGCGCGAACGGAAACTGTCCGCGTCTCCGCCTTGAGCGTGGGATAAACATAGATGACGCGACCTTCAAAGAGCTTGCCTGGATAGGCGTTGATCTTGATCCTGACCTTGGCGCCGACCTTCACCAGACCGATGTCCTGCTCGAAAACGTCGGCGAGCACCCAGATCGAGGAAAGATCGGCAATCTGGTAGAGCACTTCACCGGGCATGAAGCGCATGCCTTGGATTACCTTCTTCTCTGTCACGATGCCGGTCACCGGCGAACGGAAGGTCAGGGTGCGTTTTGCCTCGCCGGACTTGGCCAGTGCCTTGACCTGCTCTTCGGAGATATCCCAATTCCTGAGGCGCAGGAGACTGGCCTCGGTGAGTCGCTTCATACTGCTCTGGGCTTCGCTCCCCGCCTCCTGCATGGCCTGCATGCCTTGGACAGCGATGGCATATTCGCGCTGGGCCGAGACCAGTTCGGGGCTGTAGACCTCGAATAGCGGTTGCCCTTTGGCCACGGCCTGGCCCGTGACATTGACGTGCAGTCGCTCGACATAGCCCTCGAACTTGGGAGCTATGGTGTAGAGGCGGCGTTCGTCGGGTTCAATCCGACCAACGGCACGCACGATTTTTTCCAAAGGACGCAGTTCCACCGCAGCAACCCGCACGCCGAGCTTCTGAATCTTTTCGGTACTGATCTTGATCAGGTTGTTGGAGCCTGGGGTGCTCTCATCGCCATCCTCGCCGCCTTCATAGACCGCGATGTAATCCATGCCCATCGGGTCCTTCTTGGGTGTTGGCGAGGTGTCGGGCAAGCCCATCGGGTTGCGGTAGTAGAGCAGCTTGCGTTCTTTCTTGGCGCCTGCAGGCGCCGTCGCCGGCTGTGGCACGACCAAGGCTGCGCTTTGTTCGCTACCGCCGTTGCGCATTCCCAGCCAATATCCGCCGCCAGTCGCCAATATAGTTGCCGCGATAGCCGCCATGATTTTTATCCCCAAGGGGTTTACTCTGCTCACAAGTCTTCTCCGATCAGTCGTTCGATGTCCGCCAGACGCGCCTGCTGTTCGGCTTGTGCCTTGACGATATCCTGCTTCGCCTTGCGTATCTGGCGCTGCGCGTCGAGCAGTGTGGCGAAATCTAGCTTGCCAGTTTCATAGCCGGCAAGCGCCGCCTGGAAGGTCAGTTCAGACTGCGGCAACAGGCTGGTTTGCACCAGCATTTCCGTGCGCCGCGCCGCGTCTATGGCGGAGAGGTTTTCGGAAAGATCGGCCAGCAACTGGTTGGCGGTGGCTTCCTTGCGGGCGTGGGCGGCATCAGTCATCTTCTCGGCTTCGCGCTCCTGGCTGCGGCGGCTTTCCTGCTGCAGCGGGATGTTGAGCTCGAACATCAGTTCCCACATGTCTACGCGGTTACGCGTCTGGATCGGCGAAACGCCGACGGTGAAGTCCGGATAGCGGTTGCGGTAGGTCAGCTCAAGGTTCTTATCCGCCGCGCGCAACTTGGCGTCATCGGCGAAAAGCTGCGGATTCTTGCCGCGCAGGCGATCTCCCAACGTCACGAAGTCGAGTTTGGCTGCAGAGGGAATCGGCCGCAGGCGTTCCGGGTCGGCCAGTGGCGACTGGGCAGGACGCGCCAGCAGGGCGTTGAGTCGAGAACGCAAATGGTGGTGCTCCATCTCCATCTGAATCAGTTCGCTTCTCATTGCGGTGCGTTCCACCTGGACGCGAATGGCATCCTGCTGCGGCACCAGTCCGCCGGCGTAACGTACTTGGGTGATGCCTTCGATGCGCTCAATCAGGTCGATGACTTCCTTATTCAAGCGGATCAGTCGCGCCACGGCGAAATACTGGGCATACGCCGTCTTAATGCGCGCCGCCTGTTCCGTCCAGGTGACGCCGGCCTTGCCTTTCGCCACATCGGCCTCGGCTTCAGCCGCATCACGCTTGAGGTCGCGCTTGCCCCAAAAAGGCAACGGTTGCATCAACGTGTACTTGGTGCCGCCGACGCGACTGGGCAGCAGATTGGGGCTGGCATCGGAACCGAAATTGGTAATGTTCTGCAATTCGGTGCGCAACACCGGGTCGGGCAGTGCACCGGCGGGATAGACTCTTTCCCGGGCCGCCTCAGCTTCGAGGCGCATGGCGGCGTACTCCGGATTCTTTTCCTTGGCATAGACGAGCAGACCCTCGACGCTCTGGCCCAATACGACTTCCTGCGCCAGCACAGGTGTCGACGCGCCAAAGGCTAACAAGAAGGCAAACGCCGGCGCGGGAATGATTCCTCGCATACAACCTCCCATGGAAAATGCAAAAGGCTATTTCGTCCTTTCAAAATGGACAACGGTGTAGGCGCCATCCACTTTGTCGGCCATGAAGCGGATCTTGTCACCGTCCTTCATCTGATCAAGCCAGGCGGTGTTCTTGACGCGAAAGGCCATGGTCATCGCCGGCATGCCAAGATTCACCAACTGACCGTGGGCGATGGTCACCTTACCGGCGGGCTTGTCCACCTTTTTGACCAAGCCATCGGCCATGTCCGCGACAGCCGGAGCGGCAGCATACAAGGCGCCGTGACCGGCGTGGTCGTCCGCGGCGATGCCGGGCGCGGGAAAAGTGGCGGCAAGGGTGATAAAGGCGGTTATAAAAACAGTTTTCATGAGTTCTCCAATCGAGGGTTATTAGCGCCAGCGCCGAGCAACAAGGCCGGTGGAACTGAAACGGTTCGCAGTGTGACGCACCCCGGTCTACGGCAAGCTGACCCGAACATTACACTTCCGTAATCTTTCGGCTCTTTCAGCAATCCATCGCTCAGTGGTTGTGTGCTGTCTAGAGGATCCGGGGGACCGTGACAGCCCTAGCAGTCCTAATGCCCGGTACAGGGGGCTACTTGCTGCGCGCGATGAATCGTCCCAGCGCTTCACGCAACGGACCATCCGGCAAACTGTCCGAAAGACGGGTAATACTGGCGCGGCTGGCATCGTCCAACACTACAGCTTTCGGTGACGAGAATTGCTGCGTCGCAACATTCAGGGGTTGCACCTTGATCTGAATTTCGGTAACCTCCTCGCCTGCTGAACGAAAATCCTCACAGAGACTAGGTGAAACCTGACGTAGTTTAGTGGCAACCGCGCCGTTTTCGGCGTGAATGAAAACAACTCCCAGCTTGATATTGGCAACCCGACAGCTCCGCGCTAGCGAAATCGGGACCGCTGTTTCAAACAAACGCTGAAGTTTCAGCAAGCGCCCGGCGTGGGCGGCAAGTCGAGCCATCGCTTCATCCGCATTCAGGCAGTCGTCCAGGGTGCGTGCTTGCATGGAACCTCAAGGGAAAGGGAATGGCATGCATATTATTCTTGTCTCCGACCGACTGGCAACAGCCAAGAGCATAAATCTGGGCTGGCGTCACTTGATGTGGAGCATGGCCGGTTTTGTTGGTTTGGTTATTAGCATGTCCTCGCTGTTTTCTTACGTCACAGTGCGCCATGCGGCGGAGATCCGTTTGCCTTTCCTTCAAGACATGCTGCGCGCCACGACGGCCGCCGAAAATGAGCGTAGCAAGGAGTTCGTTCGCGAGAACCTCAATGCCATGGCAGTCAAACTCGGTCAGATGCAGGCCCAACTGACTCACCTCGATTCACTCGGCGAGCGGCTGGCAAAAATGTCCGGGGTTCTACCTTCGACACGCAGCGCTGGCGATGATCGGCGTGGCGGCCCTCTGGTTCAAGCCACTCCGTTGTCCCCAACCGATTTGCAGACCGCACTGGACGACTTGTCCCGGCAGATCGAAGCGCGCACCGACACCCTTTCCATGATCGAGTCGCAATTGCTCGATGAGCGCGTGCGGAAAAGCATGTTGCCGACCACCTTGCCGGTAACGGGGCAATGGAGCGCTTCCTCCTTTGGTTGGCGCATCGATCCGTTCACCGGCGAGCGGGCGATGCACGAAGGGGTCGATTTTGCCGCTGATCCGGGTACCCCTATCTATGCGGCAGCGGCTGGTGTGGTGATCACTGCCGAACGGCATCCGGATTATGGCAATATGATCGAGATCGATCACGGCAACGACCTTACTACGCGTTATGCCCACGCATCAAAGCTTCTCGTCAAAACTGGCACGTTGGTAAGACGTGGTCAGAAGATCGCCTTATCCGGTTCCACTGGCCGCTCAACTGGACCGCACATGCATTTCGAGGTGCGCTTGCGTGGCATTGCGCAGAATCCAAACCGCTTTCTGGAAAGCGCCAAGGCTAGAGTCGATCTGGCCCGACGCTGACCTCCGAGCGCGGTCTCAAGTCCAAGCAGCGAATTAATACCCCAGAAGCAAATACGGGCACTAGTCGAAATAAGTTCGCGCATCTTCCAGCCGCTTGGCAAACCAGCCTTGTGTCAAGCTTTCGGTGCGCACTTTTCCGTGGCTGTTGGGTGCATGCACGAATCGACCATCGCCGATGTAGATGCCTACGTGCGAATAGGGCTTGTTCAGCGTATTGAAGAACACCAGGTCGCCCGGCTTGACCCGTGATATTTCCACCGGCTTGCCTTTTCTGGCGATGTCGGCGGCACTGCCGGTAACGCGGATTCCCGCAGCCTTCTCATAGATGTGGCTGACCATGCCGCTGCAATCGAGTCCGGCTGCCGGATTCTTGCCGCCGTAACGATATCCCGAGTCGATGAGACCAAGCGCATACAAGACGATGTTGTTGCCCATATCGGGCACAGCGAGAGCTCTCTGCGGCTGGAGAGCGGGCGACGCGGAATCTTTTGTCTGGGAAATTATTCCGCAGCCAGCCAACAGCAGCAATAAAATCGGCACAGCATGACGCATCATGGCAATATGATGCGAGAGTAAACCAGCCCCGATCTTCCGATAAGAAGGGAAAAACGCCCGCTATTGCGGGAAGCGCAACGAATATGTCAGCTCAATTGCTTTTGCGCTTCCCGCGCCGGCTATCCAGCAACCACGCCAGTACCGGCAGAAGCAGAAACGAACCGGGCAGGGCGAGCAGAATCAAGTAGGGCGAAAGATACATTACCGTGCGTAATTGCTCATGCAACTCTTCGCGCTCGTTACGGGTCCAGCGCTTGCCGTTGCGGGGTTTCATCAGTAATGGCATCAAACCCCTGACTCTGATTGCTCCGGCGATAATTTGTTTGCGCTCTCGTAACTGGGCGTCGAGCATTGTGCGCAATGCGCCGGGTCGTTGCCGGATACGGCTGAACGCAGCGCCAAACCGCTCCACCGGCTGTCCGCGGCTTTTTGACGGCATCCTGCTCAATGTCTGCCGGGTAGTTTGACTGCGATTACGCCACTCAGTTTGTGCAGCGCTTGCCGGATGAGGAAACCACGCCTTATCCAGCGCAACACAGCGCGTGGACGTGACACCACGAGCGCCACCAAAACAGCCACCGGCAGGACTGGATGACGCCGTAGCCAGATCCACCCGGCGTATGCGCGGTCGGCAACGGCAAAAACCGGGGTCCAGCCAGAAGCGTAATCAGCGAAAGTTTCGCGCAACGAGGCACTGCGCATTTGCAAATATTGTTTTTTTAAAGCCAGTTCGACTTGCTTCGGACTCAAGGGTTGTCCCCTGATTTACCCTGCAATGCTTCGCGATCCTGTTTTAGTTCGGCCAGGCTCGCGGCAAACAGGCGCGACCCGCCCTGAATTTGGCGTCGCGCCAGGAACAACGCGGCACTCCCGCAAGACAGGAACACCGCCATACAGCCGCCGATAACCAGCAGTCGATTTTCCCACCATAGCAGCGTGAGAAATATTGCCAGGAACACGATGCCGGCGTTGATCAAAAAGAAAGCCGCAGCGCCGTATGCCAGCAGACCAAGCAGTCGCAGCTTCTCCTCTTCGAGTTCGGTGGAAAGAAGTTCGAAGCGGGTTTGCAACAGCGCCAGCGCTGTCGCAAGCAAGCCGCGCAGCGAAGCAAACACCCCCCCTCCAGCCGGCAAGGCTTTCATCGACGAGAAATATTAGCGACGACCGATCAGCAAGCCGACCAGGAAACCGACGCCGGCAGCCATACCGACCGCGCTCCAGGGATTGTCATGCACGTAGTCGTCGGCGGCGCGGCCAGCCTGTTTGGCCTTGTCAACAATCGCCGCCTCGGCATCAGCCAGCTTGATCTTGGCGCTGGCCAGGTGATCCTGGGCCTTGGCGCGCAGTTCGGAAATCTTTTCACCGGCTTGGCCGGCAGTAGAGCGCAACAACTCTTCGGTATCTGCAACGACTACCTTGAAATCGGCGATAAGTTTTTCCTTGCTGGCCTGGGTCATGTCGTTCATGGTGCTCTCCAAAAAATGTGGAAACGCTAAATATCCTGTTGGATATGGGTGCAGACTACCGATATTCAAGCTTGGAGGCAATGATCTGGGTCACAACATTCTCAGGATTTCCAATCATAGTCAATGATCAGGGGTGCATGGTCACTAAACCTTTGTTCCTTGAAAATGCTCGCTCGCACCGCCGTTTCAGCGATCCCAGCCGTCCCTACCTGGTAGTCGATACGCCAGCCCACATTCTTGGCCCAAGCCTGTCCGCGGTTCGACCACCAGGTATACTGATCCGGCGTGCCAGGGTATAGCTGGCGGAACACGTCCACCCAGCCGAGTTCGTCGAACACGCGCGACAACCACTGCCTTTCCTCGGGCAGGAATCCGGAGTTCTTCTGGTTGGAACGCCAGTTCTTCAGGTCAATGTTCTGGTGGGCAATGTTCCAGTCGCCGCACAGCACCACCTCCTGGCCGCTGGCGCGGAGTGCCGCAAGCTGCGGCCAGAACAGTTCCATAAAGCGGAATTTGGCAGTCTGGCGCTCCTCCGAGCTGGAACCGGAAGGCAGATAGAGCGAGACCACCGACAACTTGCCGAAATCGGCTTGCAAATAGCGCCCTTCGGCGTCGATCTCGGCGATGCCCAGGCCCTCGACGACCTTATTCGGCCGGCGTCTGGCATAAATGCCGACGCCGCTGTAGCCGCGCTTTTCGGCGCAGTGGAACCAGCCCCGGAAAGCGCCGGGCGCGCATATTTCTTCGCTGAGATCGGCTTGCTGGGCCTTTAACTCCTGCAGGCAGACCAGATCAGCGTTCTGGGCTTGCAGCCAGGGGAGGAAGCCCTTGTTCACCGCCGAACGGATGCCATTGAGGTTTAACGAAATGATGCGCAGCATGTAGAATGCAATTTTTGGAAGATTCGGACTAGGCCGTGGATTTTAGCCGGGATTTCATCAAATTTTCCTGCGAACGCAAGGTATTGCGTTTCGGCGAGTTCATGACCAAAGCCGGACGCCTGTCGCCCTACTTCTTCAATGCCGGCCTGTTCAACGATGGCGACACGCTGGCTCGCCTATGCGGCTTCTATGCCCGCGCCATTCTCGCTTCCGCAATCCCCTTCGATATGCTGTTCGGGCCCGCTTACAAGGGGATCCCGCTGGTCGCCGGCACCGCCATGACGCTCGCGCAACTTGGCCGCAACCTGCCCTACTGCTATAACCGCAAGGAAGCCAAGGATCACGGCGAAGGCGGATCGTCGATCGGCGCTCCGCTGGCCGGACGAGTACTGGTTGTGGACGACGTGATCTCCGCTGGCACCTCGGTGCGCGAATCGGTCGAAACCATCACCGCCGCCGGCGCCACGCCGGCCGGGGTGATCATCGCCCTGGATCGCATGGAGCGTGGCAGCGGTGCCGAGCAACGCTCCGCGGTGCAGGAAGTGCAGCATCTCTACGGCGTGCCGGTGCTCAGCATCGCCAATCTGGACGACCTGATCGACTTTCTGCAAGACAGCCCGGATTTGCGGAAAAACTTGTCCGCCGTCACACAATATCGCGCGCAATATGGCGCCAAGGAGGCCTGATATGAAACGCCACATTGCACTCATGACGTTGCTATTGTCCATCGGTCTGTTGCCTTCAGCATATGCCGGCAAGACCTATTGCTGCGCCGATGAACACGGTCGCCAAGTCTGCGGCGATTCCCTGCCGCGCGAATGTTTTGGCCGCCCCTATCGCGAGTTGAGCGAGCGCGGTACGCTGCTGCGCCAGGTCGACGCTCCGCTGACCGCCGAGCAGCAAGCCCAGCGCGACGCCATCATCGCCAACAAGAAAAAGGGAGAACGCGCGGCAATGGAAGAAAAGCGCAAGAACCAGGCGCTGATCAATACCTATACAACCGCGCAGGATGTCGATATCGCTCGCGACCGCGCACTCGCCGATATGGAGAATAGCGCCAAGGAAATACAGGCAAAGTACAACGAGGCGGTGAAACGCAAGCAAAAACTGGAAAGCGAAATGGAGTTCTACAAAAAGAAGTCCGTGCCGCCGGAGTTAAAGGAACAGATCAAGGTTAACGATTCCGAGATCAAGGCGCAGCAAACCGCCATCGAGGTGAAGAAGCAGGAGATGGATCAGATCCGCGCCCGCTTTGATGATGAGAAGAAGCGCTACCAGGAGCTGATGCGCGGCGGCAAGAGTGCCGCTGCAACAGGCAAGTAAGGCAACAGACCACGCAATATTTCCCAATCTTGCGTCAGGACTGTTAATGGACTATATTTGGTCCTCCGCAACCGTCCTGGAGTAACCGTGAACTTTTCATCTCAAGTCAAACCGATCAGCTATCTAAAGGCTAATGCCGCCGAAGTACTGCTTCAGTTGGCTGAAAAGCGCGAACCCCTGGTGATTACTCAAAACGGCGAAGCCAAGGCGGTCATCCAGGACGTGGCTTCGTATGAGGAAACGCAGGAAACGCTGGCGCTTTTGAAGATATTGGCGCTTGGCAATCGGGAAATCGAAGAAGGTAAGGTGAAACCCCTTGCCGAAGTCGTGAAACGCCTTCGCGCCAAGAAGACTCCTGGCTGATGCGTTACGAGGTACTGCTCACTGCGGGAGCAGAAAAGGATCTCGAAGATCTGTACGCCCATATCGCGGAACATGATTCGCCAGACAGTGCAAAGCACGTGCTGGATAAGTTGATGGCAGTTGCCGCGAGCCTGGCCAGTTTCCCGGAACGCGGTTCCTATCCACGGGAATTGTTGGCGCTGGGCATCCACGAGTATCACCAATCCTTCTTCAAGCCGTACAGGATCATCTACCGGGCAGTTGGAAAACAGGTGATCGTTTATGTGATCGCCGACGGCAGGCGGGATATGCAGGGGTTGCTTGAACGACGTTTGCTGGGAGCGTAATCGGCGATTGCCGAGTCTTGCCCCGGCGGGCGAGTCAGGCCGCGACTTCGAGGTATTCGACCACGCTGGATGGTTGCGGAAAGACAATGCCATCTTCGCGAAGCCCGTCGAGATGGAATGCGATCGCCTCCCGAATTTCAGCCTCAACTTCCTGGACCGTGTTCCCTGTTGCAATACACCCAGGGAGGTCCGGAACGTAGGCGGAATAATTGTTTTCGGCTTTCTCGATTACGATAGCGTAACGCATGAATTCCTCACTTTCTTATTCCGGCCTGCTTGAATATGCTGCCCAACGTACCAAGTGCAAGATCATCGCTAGGCTTTCCTGGAACAGTAACCCGACCAGGTTTTGCGGTGTGCTTGAATTGCCGGTGGCTACCGCGAGTAGCAACAAGAAACCACCCGTCTTCGGCGAGTAACCTGAGCACTTCACTGACTTTCATTCGCCAAGATTAGCAGGCAAACGGAGAATTACAAAATTTGCCAGCGCTACAAATGCCGGGTATCGCCCCGGCATTACCTACCCTGCGAGTTTCTTGCGCAGCAGTTCATTCACTTGCTGCGGATTGGCCTTGCCCTTGGTGGCTTTCATCGCCTGGCCGACCAGGGCGTTGAAGGCTTTCTCCTTGCCGGCGCGGAATTCCTCGACGGATTTCGGGTTGGCGGCGAGTACCTCGTCGATGAGCTTTTCGATGGCGCCGCTGTCGGTGATTTGTTTCAAACCTTTGGCGGCGATGATGGCGTCGGCGTCCGGGCCATCGCCGTTCCACAGGGCATCGAAGACATCCTTGCCGATCTTGTTGGAGATCGTGTTGTCGGCGATGCGTTGCACGATACCCGCGAGTTGTCCGGGAGATACCGGTGCAGCGGCGATCTCCAGGTTTTCCTTGTTGAGCCGCGCACTCAGGTCGCCCATCACCCAGTTGGCGCAAGTCTTCGAACTCCCTTTGCCTGCCGCAGCAACGCAGTCTTCATAGTATTGGGCGGTCTCGCGGCTGGCGGTAAGTGCCACGGCGTCGTAGGCGGACAGGCCGTAGTCGCGCTCGAAGCGTAAGCGCATCTCAGCGGGCAGTTCAGGCATGTTGGCCCTGACCGCGCTGATCCAGGCCGGCGCAATTTCCAGCGGCAACAGGTCGGGATCGGGGAAGTAGCGGTAATCCTGCGCATCTTCCTTGCTGCGCATGGCGCGCGTCGCCCCGGTGGCTGGATCGAACAGCACCGTCGCCTGGTGGATACTGCCGCCGTCCTCGATGGTCTCGATCTGCCACTTGATCTCGTAGTCGATAGCCTGCTGCAGAAAGCGGAAGGAGTTGAGGTTTTTGATCTCGCGCCGCGTGCCGAGCGGCGCGCCGAGACGCCGCACCGAGACGTTGGCGTCGCAGCGGAACGAGCCTTCCTGCATGTTGCCGTCGCAGATGCCAATCCAGCGCACCAGCGCGTGCAGCGCCTTGGCATAGGCCACGGCTTCGGCGGCGGAGCGCATGTCGGGCTCGGTGACAATTTCCAGCAAGGGCGTGCCGGCGCGGTTCAGGTCGATGCCGGTCTTGCCGTGGAAATCCTCGTGCAGCGATTTGCCGGCATCCTCTTCGAGATGCGCACGGGTCAGGTGCACGGTCTTTTCGTAGGCCGATTCGCCGGATTTTCCGGATGCGACCAGCATCGTCAGCGTGCCGCCTTTCACCACGGGCAGCTCGAACTGGCTGATCTGGTAGCCCTTGGGCAGGTCCGGATAGAAGTAGTTCTTGCGCGCGAACACCGAGCGCGGCGCAATTTCAGCGCCCAGCGCCAGGCCGAAGCGGATCGCGCATTCGACCGCTGCCTTGTTGAGCACCGGCAGCACACCGGGCAAGGCGAGATCGACGGCACAGGCCTGGACATTCGGCGCCGCGCCGAAGGCGGTGGACGCGCCGGAGAAGATTTTCGAGCTGGTGCGGAGCTGGGCGTGGGTTTCCAGCCCAATTACGACTTCCCATTGAGTTCCCCGCTGCATCACAGTTCCTCCGGCATGCGCAGATGCCAATCGGTGGCCTGCTGGTAGCGGTGCGCCAGGTTCAGCATGCGCGCCTCGTCGAAATAGTTGCCGATCAGTTGCAAGCCGACCGGCATATTGCCGGCGCCGAAACCGCAGGGAATCGACAGGCCCGGCAGGCCGGCAAGGTTGGCGGAAGTGGTATAGATATCGGACAGATACATCTGCACCGGGTCGCTGCTCTTGGAGCCGATCTCGAAGGCGACATTGGGCGTGGTCGGGCTGGCGATGATGTCGCAATGTTTGAAGGCTTCGGCAAAGTCGTTGGCGATCAAGCGGCGGACTTTCTGCGCCTGCAGGTAGTAGGCATCGTAGTAACCGTGCGAAAGCACATAGGTGCCGATCAGGATGCGCCGCTTGACCTCCGCGCCGAAGCCTTGGGCGCGCGTCTTGCAGTACATGTCGGCAAGGTCGCTGTAGTCGGGGGCGCGATAGCCGTAGCGCACGCCGTCGAAGCGCGACAGGTTGGAGCTGGCCTCGGCAGGGGCGATCACGTAGTAGGCGGGAACCGACAGGCCAGAATTGGGCAGGCTGACTTCAATCGTGCGGGCGCCGAGCTTGCGGTATTCGCCCAGCGCCGCGTCGACCGCGGAGCGCACATCGTCGGACATGCCTGCGCAAAAAAACTCTTTGGGCAGTCCGATACGCAGTCCGTCCAGGGGTTTCTCCAGACTGCGGCGGTAATCTTCGGCCGGGCGCTGCAGGGAGGTCGAGTCACGCGGGTCGAAGCCCGCCATGGCGCCGAGCAGCAAGGCGCAATCCTCGGCCGATTTGGCCATCGGCCCGCCCTGGTCGAGCGAGGAGGCGAAGGCGATCATGCCGTAACGCGATACCACGCCGTAGGTCGGCTTGATGCCGGTCAGGCCGCACAGGGCGGCCGGCTGGCGGATCGAGCCACCGGTGTCGGTGCCGGTGGCCGCAGGCGCCAGGCGCGCGGCAATCGCCACCGCCGAACCGCCGGAGGAGCCGCCGGGCACGCGGCGAACATCCCAGGGGTTCTTCGCCGGGCCATAGAACGAGTTTTCCGTCGAGGAGCCCATGGCGAATTCGTCCATGTTGCACTTGCCCAGCGTCACCATGCCGGCCTTCTTGAATTGCTCGACCACATGCGCGTCATAGGGACTGACAAAGTTGGCGAGCATCTTTGAGGCGCAGGTGGTGAGCCAGCCTTCCATGCAGAAGATGTCCTTGTAGGCCAGCGGGATGCCCAGCAAAGGCCCCGTTTCTCCAGTCGCCAGACGGACATCGGCGGCACGCGCCATGGCCAGCGTCTTGTCGCGATCGAGGGTGATGAAGGCGTTCAGGGTGGGGTTGAGGCGCTCGCTGCGGTCGAGGAACAGTGTGGTCAGTTCTACACTGGAAATAGCCTTGGTGCCGAGCGCCTGGGCCAGTTCCTTGAGGCTGGCTTGGATAGGATTCAAGATCATTCAATCACCCGGGGTACAAGATAGAGGCCGGCCTCGGTCTCTGGCGCGACGGCCTGAAAGCTTTCGCGCTGGTCTTTCTCCGTGACGCCATCCTCGCGCAGGCGTTGCGCCACATCCTGAGCGTGGGCCATCGGCGCGATGCCGGTGGTATCGACGGACTGAAGCTGTTCGATCAGGCCCAGAATGCCATTCAGCAGTTGATTGGTCTGCGCCGCTTCGGTGGGGGAAATTTCGATATGGGCGAGGCGCGCGATGCGCCCGACCTGTTCAAGGTTTATGGACATTCGGGGTTCCGGGAGGCTTAAATTGCAAAGCGTGATAGGGTATCATAAGGCACTTTTCCTTCGCACTCTCTTCTTCGCGCGGCGAGATGACTGCGTGATATTACTGATTGGAATTTCCCGATGTTCAATGTTCTGCGTTCCTATTTTTCGAATGACCTGGCGATCGACCTCGGCACCGCCAACACGCTGATTTACGTGCGCGGCAAGGGCATCGTCCTGAACGAGCCGTCGGTGGTGGCGATCCGCACCGAGGGCGGCCCCAACGCCAAAAAGACCATTCAGGCGGTAGGCATGGCAGCCAAGCAGATGCTGGGCAAGACACCGGGAAACATCACCGCCATTCGGCCAATGAAGGACGGCGTCATCGCCGACTTCACCGTTACCGAACAGATGCTCAAGCAGTTCATCAAGAAGGTGCATGATTCCCGGCTGTTCTCCCCCAGTCCGCGCATCATCATCTGCGTGCCGAGCGGTTCCACCCAAGTCGAGCGCCGCGCCATTCGCGAGTCGGCGCTGGGCGCCGGGGCCAGCCATGTGTATCTGATCGAGGAGCCGATGGCGGCGGCGATCGGCGCCGGCCTGCCGGTTTCCGACGCGACCGGCTCGATGGTGGTGGATATCGGTGGGGGCACCACGGAAGTCGGCGTGATCTCGCTGGGCGGCATGGTGTACGCCGGCTCGGTGCGTGTCGGCGGCGACCGTTTCGATGACGCCATCATCAATTACATCCGCCGCAACTATGGCATGCTGATCGGCGAAACCACCGCCGAATCGATCAAGAAGGAGATCGGTTCGGCCTTCCCCGGTTCCGAGGTGAAGGAAATGGAAGTCAAGGGCCGCAACCTGGCCGAAGGCATTCCGCGCAGCTTCACGATCTCGTCCAACGAAATCCTGGAAGCCCTCACCGACCCGCTGAACGCCATCGTCTCGGCAGTGAAATCGGCGCTCGAGCAAACCCCGCCGGAACTCTGCGCCGACATCGCCGAGAAGGGCATGGTGCTGACCGGCGGCGGCGCCCTGCTGCGCGATATCGACCGGCTGCTGATGGAAGAAACCGGCCTGCCGGTGATCGTCGCCGAGGACCCGCTGACTTGCGTCGTCCGGGGTTCCGGCTTGGCCTTGGAAAAGATGGACAAATTGGGCAGTATTTTCGCGAACGAATAGGCTGTGCTCCGTTTAGGGTAGCAAGTGCCGCCAAAAGTGCGGTGCGCCATGTATTCGATGGCATAACATCAACCCTTAAATCACCGGAGCGGCGATCCACCCTTGATTTCCGTTGTCGGCCACCAGCCGCCCCCTTTTTTCCACCGCGGTCCGGCACCCTTTGCCCGGCTGATGTTCTTCGTCGCCTTGTCCCTGCTCCTGCTGGTGCTGGACCTGCGCTTCCATACGCTCGAACTGGCCCGCCAGGGCGTGGCACTGGTGACTTATCCCTTGCAGCGCCTGGCCAATGCGCCGCTGGAAGGACTGGAAAGCTGGGGCAACTACTTTTCCAGCCTGGTCACATTGGAAAAGGAGAATACCGGATTGCGCCGACAGCAACTGACTACGGCCAACCTGTTGCTGCGCCAGGAGCATCTGGAGCTGGAGAATCAGCGTTTGCGCGCCTTGCTGGACATGAAAGCGCGCCAGCCGGTAACCAGCCAAGTCGCGGAAATCCTTTACGCCGCGCGCGACCCCTTTGCGCGCCGGGTGATACTGGACAAGGGCATGCAGCATGATATCGCCACCGGTCAGGTGGTAATCGATGAACTGGGCGTGATCGGCCAGGTGACCCGCGTCTTTCCGATGCTTTCCGAGGTCACCCTGATTACCGACAAGGATCAGGCGGTACCGGTAATGATCGTCCGCAACGGCCTGCGCTCGGTCTTGTTCGGTGCCGGCGCCGGCAATCTTGAACTGCGTTTCCTGGCGGCGAACGCCGATGTCCAGGCGGGCGACGTGCTGGTGACCTCCGGCCTGGATGAGGTGTATTTGCCTGGCCTGCCGGTGGCCAAGGTGACACGCGTCGACCGCGATACCAGCTATGCCTTCGCCCGCATCCTGTGCGAGCCGATTCCCGGCGTCGAACGGAACGGCCAAGTGCTGGTACTGGGCCGGCGCGAAGCCTTGCCGCCGGCGCCACCCGAGCTGGAAAGCAAGGACAAACCCAGCAAGGGAAGGAAGGGCGCGAAATGATGCAACCGACGCATGGTTCGAATCGCATCCTGCGCCCCGTGCGCGACTGGTTCATCTGGCTGACGCTGCTGCTGGCGATGTTTTTCAACATGATTCCGTTCGGGCGATTTCCCGGTATTCCCGATGCGGTCGCGCTGGTACTGACCTTCTGGTGCATCCGCGAGCCATTCAAGATCGGCATGGCGGCAGCGTTCCTGATCGGCATCGTGATGGATGTCAGCTCCGCCAGCGTGATGGGCCAGCATTCGCTGGCCTATGTGCTGCTGGCTTTCACCGCCAGCGGCTTGTCGCGGCGCTTTCTGCAGTTCCCGTTGCTGCAGCAGGCGCTGCAGATCCTGCCGTTGCTGCTGGCTGCGCAATTGGTGATGCTCGCCGCGCGCATGAGCGTTGGCGCCGAGTTTCCGGGCATGGAGTACTTCCTCGAAAGTTTCAGCGCCGCCCTGCTTTGGTATCCGCTGACTTATCTGCTGCTGTTGCCGCAATATCAGCCGATCGAGAAGGACGAAAACCGTCCGATATAAGCGCGGAGCGATATGGAATTCAGGAATCCCGAGCAGGAGATTGAAGGGTTTCAGCGCCGCCTGACTTTCGCCGGCGGCTTGGTGCTGCTGTCGTTTTTCCTGTTGTTCGCGCGTTTGGTCTGGCTGCAGGTGATCCAGCACGATTATTACCAGACCCGCGCCGAGGACAATCGCATCTCGCTGGTGCCGATCCTGCCCAACCGGGGCCTGATTCTCGATCGCAACGGCATCGTCATGGCCCGCAATTATTCGGCTTATACGCTGGAAATCACGCCTTCGCGCGCCGGCGACCTGGAGACGGCGATCGACGGGCTGGCGCAGATCATCGATATTCAGCAGAAAGACCGCAAGCGTTTCAGGAAACTTCTGGAAGAGAGCAAGAACTTCGAATCCCTGCCCATCCGCACCCGGCTCAGCGACGAGGAAGTGGCGAAATTCATCGCGCACCGCTACCGCTTTCCGGGCGTCGACATCAAGGCGCGCCTGTTCCGGCAGTATCCCTACAACGAATCGGCCTCGCACCTGCTCGGCTATATCGGCCGCATCAACGATCGCGACATCGGGCGCATCGAGGAAAAGGATGCCGAGCCCAATTACCGCGGCACCGAACATTTCGGCAAGACCGGCCTGGAGCTCAAATACGAATTCGACCTGCATGGCCAGACCGGCTTCGAGAAAGTCGAGATCGACGCCGGAGGTCGGGCGGTACGTATGCTCTCGCGGATTCCGCCGGTGACCGGGAACAACCTGACGCTGACTGTCGACGCCAAGCTCCAGGAAGTCGCCGAGCAGGCCTTCGGCGACCGGCGCGGCGCGCTGGTGGCGATCGAACCGGCGACCGGCGGGATACTCGCGCTGGTGTCGATGCCCGGCTACGACCCCAACCTGTTTGTCGATGGTATCGATCCGCAAAACTGGGATGCCCTGAACAATTCGCCCGACAAGCCGATGGTCAATCGCGCCCTGAACGGCACCTATCCACCGGGTTCCACCTTCAAGCCCTACATGGCGCTGGCGGCGCTGGAAATCGGCAAACGTACGCCGCAACAGACGATTTTCGATCCGGGCTCCTACACCTTCGGCGGCCACGTGTTCCGCGACGACAAGAAGGGCGGGCATGGCACGGTGGATATGTACAAATCCATCGTGCAATCCTGCGACACCTATTACTACATGCTTTCCAACGACATGGGCATCGACAACATCGCCAACTTCATGCGCAAGTTCGGTTTCGGCCAGCGCACCGGCGTGGACGTCGAGGGCGAATCGGAAGGTGTGCTGCCGTCTCAGGAATGGAAGCGCAAGCATTTCAAGAAAGCCGAGCAGCAGCGCTGGTTTGCCGGCGAAACCATCAGTATCGGCATCGGCCAGGGCTACAATTCCTACACGCCGATTCAACTGGCGCAGGCCATCGCGACGCTGGCCAACGATGGCGTGATGTTCCGGCCGCACATCGTCAAGTTCATCACCGACACCCGCACCGGCAGTACCATCCCGATCGAAACCCAGCCCCTGCGCACCATCCCGCTCAAGCCGCAAAACCTTGAGGTCATCAAGCAGGCGCTGATCGGCGTGAACAAGGAGGGAACTGGCGCGCGCGCCTTTGCCGGCGCCGAATATGTTTCCGCCGGCAAGACCGGTACGGCCCAGGTGTACAGCCTGAAGGGCGAAAAATACACTGAAGGCCATGTCACCGAGCGCTTGCGCGACCATGCCTTGTTCATCGCCTTCGCACCGGCGGACCATCCCAAAATCGCCCTGGCGGTGCTGGTGGAAAACGGCGGTTTCGGCGCCCAGGCCGCCGCGCCGATCGCCCGCCAGGTACTCGACTACTACCTGCTCGGCAAGCAACCCAAGGCCGCGGCGCCGGCCGACAGCACCGAACTGGAGGAGGATTGAGATGAGTATGCGAGCCCTCTGGCAGCGACTGGCCGCCCCGATTGACCCGCCCCTGATGATGATGGCCGCGCTGCTGCTCGGCTATGCCTTGCTGGTGGTGAGCAGCGCCTCCTTCGAACGGGTCGGGGCGCAACTGATTAACATGCTTACGGCATTGCTAGTGATGCGCCTGGCCGCCCAGGTGTCGCCGCAGAAGATGATGTATTTCGCGCTGCCGGTGTTCGTCGCCGGCGTGCTGCTGCTGGTCGCCGTGGCCTTGTTCGGCGATGTCTCCAAGGGCGCGCGGCGCTGGCTCAATCTCGGCTTCATGCGCATTCAACCCTCCGAGATCATGAAGATCGCCATGCCGCTGATGCTGGCCTGGTATTTCCAGCGTCACGAAACCTACTTGCGGCTGCGCGAATACGTGGTGGCGGCGCTGATCCTGCTGCTGCCGGTGGCCCTGATCGCCAAGCAGCCCGACCTCGGCACGGCGCTCCTGGTGCTGGCCGCCGGCTTCTATGTGATTTTTCTCGCCGGATTGTCCTGGAAAGTGCTCATCGGCCTCGCCGTTTCGGCTGTTGCGATGGCGCCGCTGGTCTGGTCGATGCTGCACGACTACCAGAGAAGCCGTATCCTGACCCTGCTTGATCCGGAAGCCGATCCGCTCGGCAAGGGCTTCCATATCATCCAGTCGACCATCGCCATCGGTTCCGGCGGGATCCTCGGCAAGGGCTGGGGACAGGGCACCCAGGCCCAGCTCGAATTCATCCCGGAACGCCACACCGATTTCATCTTCGCCGTGCTCTCCGAGGAATTCGGTTTGATCGGCTGCACTCTGTTGCTGATTGTTTACGCCTTGCTGATCGGACGCGGCATGATGATCGCCGCGAATGCCCCGACGCTGTTCACGCGTCTCCTGGCCGGCAGCATCACGCTGATCTTCTTTACTTATGCATTCGTCAATATGGGGATGGTCAGCGGGATCCTGCCGGTGGTCGGGATACCGTTGCCCTTCATCAGTTACGGGGGTACTTCGCTGACCACGTTGTTTCTCGGCATCGGGATTTTAATGAGCATCCACAAACACCGGATGCTGGTGCAGAAGTGACCCCCCACCCCCCAACCCTGCTCCACGGCCGGCTTTGCACAGCCGGCCGGCTACGGTGGCGCGGAGCAGTGCTCCGCGAAACCCCACCTTCGCCCCCAGGGCGCGGGAGCCCGCAAGCTTGCTACGCTCGGTTGTTACGGGGAGCTCCGGACAGGCTGGCCTACGGATTGCGCCTCCGGCGCGTGCCGTTCGGGCTTGTCCCACAGGGATTTCCTCCGGTCAGGGCGGCCCGGCGCCCGAACTGCTGGGGTCTTGCGTCCGCGGCCATGCTTGCTGCAATCCTGGTTGCATGCGGCAGCCAGCCGCCGCGACTAGTCGCGGAACGGGCCGAGATGCGGGCGCCGTTGCCGCAAGCCGTGGGTAAGCCGCTTGCGGCAATGCAGAAACCGGTGCTGAAATTTGGCGGCGGATTCTATAAGGACGACGGGCCGGGCGATCCGCCGCCGTCGGCGGAATTTCTCGAAGCCATCCCGGATGCCGAACCCAGGCTTGAAGCCCTACACCGCTTCGCCAATAAACCTTATTCGGTGTTGGGCAACGACTATGTTCCGCTGTCCTCTCTGGCGCCTTACCATGCACGCGGCGTGGGCAGCTGGTATGGGCGCAAGTTCCACGGCCAGAAAACCTCCTCGGGAGAAATCTACGACATGTACGGCATGAGCGCCGCCCATGCCACCCTGCCGATCCCCAGCTATGTCCGAGTCACCAACCCGGCGAACGGCAAAGCGGTGGTGGTGCGCGTCAATGACCGCGGCCCGTTCCATTCCGGCCGATTGATCGATCTATCCTACACGGCGGCCTGGAAACTGGGTTACGTCGGTAGTGGCAGTACGCTGCTAGAGGTCGACAGCGTCCTGCCGGGAGACACGCGGCTGGCAGCCGGGAGCCGACCGGCCACATCCGTCACGGCAGCAGACGACCCGCTCGCGCAACTCCTCCAGGTCGCCCAACAACAAGCCGCGGCGAAGCAGGCTGCCGCACCCTTGCCCGAGATGAAGAATGCGCGCGGCGTGTTTCTGCAACTCGGCGCCTTCGGCAATCCGGACAATGCCGAGAACCTCAAATCCCGCCTGAGCCGCGAGTTGGCGGGATGGTCGCAGGCCGCCGATGCCAACGAAAAGCTGCAGGTGCAGGCACATGGCGGCATCTACCGCGTACAGTTTGGTCCCTGGCAGGACCACCAGGAAGCCCAGCGCATGGCCGAGCTTCTGCGTGAAACGTTCGAGCTGAAGAGCGTGGTGGTGAGATAATTCAAACTGTCCTTTCGCCTTCGTCATACTCTCACCGCCCATGCGCCGCCTTCTTTCGCTGATATCCCTGCTACTCTCGTTGTGGTCTTCGTTTCCCTCCCTGGCGCAGACCGCGCCGCAGACGCCGGCGATTGCCGCGCGTTCCTGGCTGTTGTTGGATTTCAGTTCCAGCCAGGAACTGGCCAGCCTGAATTCCGCCGAGCATGTCGAGCCGGCCTCATTGACCAAACTGATGACCGCCTACCTGTCCTTCAGCGCGTTGAAGCAGGGTAGCCTCAAGCCGAACCAGATCGTACCGGTCTCCGAACGTGCCTGGAAGGCGCAGGGTTCGCGTATGTTCATCGAGCCGAAGCGCCCGGTAACGGTGGATGAACTGTTGCGCGGTATGATCGTCCAGTCCGGCAATGACGCCTGCATCGCCCTGGCGGAAGCCATCGCCGGCTCCGAGGAGGCTTTCGTGCAGATGATGAACCGCGAGGCACAGCGCCTGGGCCTGCAAAATACCCAGTTCAGAAACTCCACCGGCCTGCCCGACCCGCAGCATTACTCGACGGCGCGCGATCTGGCGGTACTGGCTGCAGCCGTGATCCGGGATTTTCCGGATTTCTATCCGTTTTATTCGCTCAAGGAATACCGCTACAACAACATCACCCAGCACAACCGTAACCGTTTGCTGTGGATCGACCCGCAGGTCGATGGTATCAAGACCGGGCATACTGACGGCGCCGGCTTTTGCCTGATCGCTTCGGCCAAACATGGCGCCCGCCGTTTGCTGGCAGTGGTGCTGGGGGCTGCTTCCGATGTGACGCGCGCTCAGGAAGCCCAGAAGCTGCTCAACTACGGCTTCCAATCCTATGACGGTGTCAAGCTTTACGAAGTTAACCAGACGGTGGCGCAACTGCCTGTGTTCAAGGGCGCGCAGAATAGCGTCAGAGCTGGGTTCAGCAGCGATTTTGCGCTGTCGGTGCCGAAGGGGCAAGCCGGCATGCTCAAGGTGCAACTGATCAACCAGCAGCCCGTACTGGCGCCACTGAACCTTGGCCAGCGCGTCGCCACCCTGAAATTATTCCTCGGTGAAACACCCTGGGGCGAGTATCCGCTGGAAGCGCTCGAAGCCGTGCCGGCGTCCGGCATCTTTGGCCGTGCCTGGGATACGGTCAGGCTGTGGTTCGAATGAGTGCCTTCCCCCCAACCCCCTTTCCAGTGAAGGAGGTGACCAAGGTTCGCGGTCCTTCGGCTCACCCCATGTTTTTGGCCTCACCTCCTTGGAGCCCAGAAACAAATTCGGCCCCCAGGGGCGGCCCGGCGGAGGTGCCATGATCTACCTGAACGGGGAATACCTGCCCTTGGCGGAGGCCAAAATATCCGTGATGGATCGTGGCTTTCTGTTTGGCGATGGGGTGTATGAAGTGATTCCGGTGTATTCGCGCCGCCCGTTCCGCCTGACCGAGCATCTGCAGCGCCTGGAAAATAGCTTGGCGGGCGTCCATCTGGCCAATCCGCACACGGCAGAGCAGTGGACAGAACTGATCGGCAGGATTGTCGCTGGCGCCGAAAGCGAGGATCAGCAGGTCTATCTGCAAATTACCCGCGGCAGCGACAGCGTCCGTAATCATGTCTTCCCAAAACGTGTCACGCCAAGCGTGTTCATCATGAGCGAACCGCTCCTGACGCCATCCGCCGCACAACGCCAACGGGGCATTGGCGCCATCTCCGCCACCGATATCCGCTGGCTGCGCTGCGACGTCAAGTCCACCTCTCTGCTGGCGAACTGCCTGTTGCGTCAATTGGCGGTCGAGGCCGGTTGCGGCGAAACGCTGCTATTCCGTGACGGTTTCCTTTCCGAAGGCACCGCCTCCAATATTTTCGCGGTACGCAACGGCGTTATGCTGGCGCCGCAGAAAAATCACCTGATGCTGCCCGGCATCACCTATGACGTCGTACTCGAACTGGCGACAGCGCACGGACTCAGGATCGAGGTGCGCGACATATTGGAGGAGGAGGTGCGCCAAGCCGACGAACTGTGGATGACCTCATCGACCAGGGAAGTGCTGGCGATTGTCAGCCTCGACGGCGTGCCCGTCGGCAGCGGCAAGCCGGGCCCGCTGTATGCCGACATGTACGGCTGGTACCAGGAGTTCAAGGCAACGGTGATGCGGCGGTGACCGGCGAAAAGCTGCTTCAATTTCCCTGTAATTTCCCGATCAAAATCATGGGTTCGTCCCGGGAGGATTTCGCTCAGGCAATCCTCGGGGTGGTGATTCGCCATGCCCCCGACTTCGATGCCGCCACCATGGAAATGCGTCCCTCGAAGGGCGGCAACTATCTCTCACTGACTTGCACCGTGCGCGCCCTCTCGAAGGCCCAACTCGACGACCTATACAGCGAACTGTCGCGGCATCCTTATGTCAAGGTGGTGCTGTGACGACTCATGTCCGCCGCCTCGGCCGCGTCGCCTATGAACCCACTTGGCACGCGATGCAGGATTTCACGGCCCGGCGCGACGCCGCAACCCGGGATGAAATCTGGCTCTGCGAGCATCCGCCGATATTCACGCTGGGAATGGCGGGAAAGCCGGAACACTTACTGCGTGACATCGGCGTGCCGCTGGTGAATATCGATCGCGGCGGCCAGATTACTTACCACGGTCCGGGCCAATTGGTGGCCTACCTGCTGCTCGATCTCAAGCGCCGCAATCTCAAGGTAAGGGAACTGGTAGCGCGTATCGAGCAAGCGGTGATCAATCTGCTTGCGGATTACGGCATCGCAGCCGGACGACTGCCCGGCGCTCCGGGCGTCTATGTGCGGGGCGCAAAGATTGCCGCGTTGGGTTTGCGGATCAAGAATTCCTGCTGTTTTCATGGCCTCAGCCTGAATGTCGACATGGATCTGTCACCTTATGCGGCAATCAATCCCTGCGGCCATGCGGGCATGCCGGTGACGCAGTTGCGCGCGCAGTTGGGTGAAAGATGGGGGGATGACGACAGCGTTACAATGGCTGGGGTAAGTCAACGCCTGCTCGACAAATTCCAGGAAAACTTGTGAGATGAATTCTGACACCAAACAGAAAGGCGCTGCCAAGACCGCGCGCATCCCCATCAAGATCTTGCCGGCGACATCCGCACCGCTAAAAAAGCCATCCTGGATCCGCGTCAAGACCAGTAGCGATGTGACGCGCTTCAACCAGGTCAAGAGCATCCTGCGCGAACAGGAGTTGCACACGGTTTGCGAGGAGGCTTCCTGTCCCAATATCGGCGAATGCTTCGGCAAGGGGACGGCGACCTTCATGATACTCGGCGACCTATGTACGCGTCGTTGCCCCTTTTGCGATGTCGGCCATGGCCAGCCGCTACCGCCCGATCCGTGCGAACCGGAGCATCTGGCGCAAACCATCGCCACCCTGCGCCTTAAGTATGTCGTCATTACCAGTGTCGACCGCGACGATCTGCGCGATGGTGGCGCGCAGCATTTCGCCGACTGCATCGCCAAAATTCGCGAACTCTCGCCGCAGACCACCATCGAAACGCTGGTACCGGATTTCCGCGGACGTATGGAGCCTGCCCTGAAGATCCTCGGCGCGACGCCGCCAGAAGTGTTCAACCACAATCTGGAAACGGCGCCGCGTCTCTACCGGCATGTCCGGCCGGGGGCGGACTATGCCCATTCGTTGACGCTGCTGAAAACCCTCAAGGCGCGCAACCCGAAAGTCATAACCAAATCCGGCCTAATGGTTGGGCTGGGCGAGAGCGATGACGAAATTCTTGCGGTAATGCGCGACTTGCGTGCCCACGACGTCGACATGCTGACCATCGGCCAGTACCTGGCGCCCTCCGGCCATCACCTGCCGGTATTGCGCTATGTGCATCCCGAGGTGTTCGCAATGTTTGCCCGGGAAGCAGAAACCATGGGATTCTCCCACGTCGCCAGCGCACCCCTGGTCAGATCCAGCTACCATGCCGACCAGCAGGCACATTCCCTTCACGGCTTGGTAGTGGATGGTCTGTCGAAACCAGGTTAAGGAGTTGACTTGGCGCCCTGGCTGTCAGGGCCAGGCTCGGACAGCCAGCCGTTGATGAGCTTGATTTCCTCTTCATTCAGCGAACCCACCAATCCTTGCAAACGCACGCGGGCCATCAGGTAAAGATAGCGAGCTTGCGCCAGATCGCGCCGAACATTCATGCGCTGCTGATGAGCATTCAGGATATCGACCTGGGTGCGCGTTCCGGCCTGGTAGCCTTTCTGGTTCGAAAACACGGCTTGATCGGATGAACGCTCGGCCTGCTCCAACGCCTTGACCTTCAAGACACCCTCGGCAACGTTCTGGAATTCCTTGCGTATCTGCATGTCGACATCACGCCGTTTGGCTTCATATTGCTGCTGGTACTTGTCCAGGCTGGCCAGGGCCTGGCGCACGCTGGCATCGACGTAGCCCCCGGAAAAAATGGGAATATTGACTTGCACACCCACCTGTGAGGTCAGGTAAAGCTGATGAATGGTGGTTTCGTTGGCGCTATTACTCCGGCTGCGCTGAGCCACCAAATCCACCGTCGGCATATGTCCGGCCTTGGCCTTTTCCACTTCCTGTTGGGATGATTCAATATTTGCCCGCATGGCGCGCAACTCGGCATTGACTTCTTCTCCGCGCGCGATCCACTCTTCCTGATCGGCCGGCATGGGCGGGATCAGTTCCATCCGCGCCGGATTCAGTAGAGCCAGATTTTCCGCCGGTTGATTGATGATCACTTGCAACTGGCGGCGCGTGTAGCCGACGTTCTGGCGTGCCTCAAGTTCCTGCGCCAAGACCATGTCATAACGCGCCTGGGCATCGTCGATGTCGGTGCGCGTTCCTTGACCAGCCGCAAAAAAACGTTTGGCGCCCTGCAATTGAGCACCATAAGCTTCCTTTTGCGAGAGTACCAAGGCCAGTTGATCTTGCGCCATCAGGGCTTCGAAATAGGCGCCGCTCAGACGCACCAGCAAATCCTGCAGGCTCTTGTCCAAAGAGGCTTCCGCACTGGCTACCTGCGATTGCGCCTGCCGGTATTGGGCAAAGCTATATTTTCGATACACCGGCTGGCGCAGGCTCAGCCCGTAATTTGAGCTGAAGTACTGGTAGTTACTATAATTGGTCGCGCCGAGAAACCCCGGCGTCGCGCTATTCGTATCACTCTTGAAGCGCGACAGATTGCTCGACAAATTGGGCAAGAGTTGGGAACGAGCCATCGGTATGGCTTCGCGACTGGCTGCGGTTTCTGCACGCGCTGCTTGATAACTGGGATCCTGCTGCAGCGCCAGTTGATAGCTTTGTATCAGGTTTATGGCATTTGCCGCCGGGGAAAACATCATTGCCCAAGCCAGGGTGCTGGCAACCGTGCCCAGTCGGTAAAGGGAAGCAGGCGATCGGAGACGAATTTCTCTGCGCTTCATGGGTCACTCCTCTTTCATCGAAGCCGCCATGCGCTTGAGCAGCGGATGCAACAGATAGGTGAGCACTGTGCGCTCGCCGGTCTTGATTACCACCTCGGCCGGCATGCCGGCCTGCATTTGCCGGTTGCCGAGTTCCTTCATGCCTTCCGGCGTGATCGAGACACGCGCCAGATAGTAGGCGCTCTGCGGCTCGATAATCAAATCCGAGGAGACCGATTCCACTTTGCCTTGGGCCACCAGTGCAGGCGAGTGGGCAAAGGACGAGAAGCGCACATCAACCTCCAGCCCCGCCTTCACATTATCGATCAGATGCGGCGGCACCCTGGCTTCCAGCAGCAGGGCTTCATTTCTGGGAACGATGTCCATCAGCTTTTGGCCGGGGCCAATCACCGCACCCACCGATTGCACTGCCAGGCCGACCACCTGGCCTTCCGACGGGGCACGAATCACCGTGCGTCCCAATTCCTGGGTAGCTGCCTTGTACCTATCCGCATCGGCCTGCACCTCGCGGCGCACATCGGAGAGTTGGCCGTCGACCTCCTTGCGGTATTCCTGGCTGCGCTGGATCGCGCGCAACTTCATTTCGGCGATGGCGCGCCGACCGCGCAGAATATTGCCCTGCAAATCGGCGATGGCGCCCATCGATTCGGCGGCCATGCGCTCCAGTTCCAATTGCTTGTTGCGCGGGGCATAGCCTTCCTTGACCAGATCGCGCACCCCTTTGAGTTCTTCCTGGATATATTCGAGTTGGCTTTGGCGCGCCTTCAGCACGCCTTCCGCGCCCTGGATCGAGGCTTCCTGCCCCTGGATCGATTCCTTGACAGCATCCATATCAGCTTGCAAGGCCATGCGCCTGGACTGGAACAACTGCTGCTGATTATTTATGGTCTGGCGGATATATGGGTCACTCTCCGCCTGCAACAAATCCGGATGAAATGTGATCTTGCCCTGGGCACCCTGTTCCGCCAGCAGACGCCCTTCCATGGCCCTGAGCGTCAGGTAATGCTGACGTATGGCCTCGTAATTGGCCTGCGACACCGCATCGTCGATGCTGATCAAAGGATCGCCCTGCTTGACGGATTGGCCTTCCTTGACCATCACCTGCTTGACGATGCCGCCGGACAGGTGTTGCACGGCTTTGCGCTTGGTTTCGATGGTAACCATGCCTTGGGTCGGCACGCCTTCATCGAGCGGCGCCAGGCCTGCCCACAACAGGAAGCCGCCGAAACCGAGGCCCAGTACCCACAAGCCGACGCGCGCCGGCTGGGAAGTATCGGTGGGCAGGATCAGCTCGCCTTCCAACGCGGGGGTCAGGGCAGTGCCTGGCTTGAGGGGTACGGACAAGTTCTGTGTGGCCATGATCGAATTCCTGATGAAAGGATTAAACGGGTTGCGATGCGGGCGTTGTTCCGCTGGCTTGATTTCCCTGCGATGCTGCTTTTGGCTGCAAGGCAGCGATGACTTCATCACGCGCTCCATAGCGCTGAATCACGCCATCAACGAGCACCAGAACACGGTCCGCGCTGCCGATGATGCTCAAGCGATGAGTGATCAGGAAGACCGTCTTGCCTTGCTGCTTCAAATCCTGGACGGCCTTGACCAGCGCCGCTTCGCCAGCGTCATCGAGATTCGAGTTGGGCTCATCGAGCACGATCAGGCTGGGATCGCCATACATCGCGCGCGCCAGTCCAATGCGCTGGCGCTGTCCGCCCGACAGCAGGTTGCCCGCCTCGCCCATGGAAGTGTCATAGCCGCGCGGGAAGCGCAGGATCATGTCATGCACGCCGGCGCGCCCAGCGGCCAGAATCACCTTTTCAGGGTCGATCGTACCGAAACGCGCAATGTTCTCGGCAATGGTGCCTTCGAAAAGTTCGATATCCTGCGGCAAATAGCCGAGAAATGGCCCCAATTCCTCACGGTTCCAGGTATTGATCGGTTCGCCGTCGACCAGCACGCGGCCTTCGACATACGGCCAGATGCCGACCAAGCAGCGCGCCAGGGTGGATTTCCCCGAGCCCGAAGGGCCGATGATGGCAACCACCTCGCCGGCGGGAAAATCAGCGTTGAGTCCCTTAAGAATCGGTTGCGCGCGGCCAGGCGCTGTAGCGACCAGATTTTCAATCCTCAGATGCCCTTGGGGCGAGTCATGCACCAGGCCGGCATCGCGTTCCGGATGCTGGTTCAGCAACTCTTCCAGGCGCAAAAAGGCCTTGTGCGCCGCAATCGTGGATTTCCAGGTAGACACCATCAGGTCGATGGGTGCTGTGGCGCGCCCCATCAGCATATTGGCCGCAATCATGGCGCCCGTGCTGGCCAGGTCGCCTTCGATCAGCAGCATAGCTCCGGCGCCCAAAGTCAGGGACTGCTGCGTGTAACGCAGAAATTTACTGAGTGCCTGA
Organism: Sterolibacterium sp.; assembly: GCA_028713555.1. Taxonomy (GTDB): domain Bacteria; phylum Pseudomonadota; class Gammaproteobacteria; order Burkholderiales; family Rhodocyclaceae; genus JACRAR01. The sequence continues at coordinate 183,830 of JAQTOA010000003.1, forward strand.
ACCCGCGCAGCCAGATCCTGAGCAGCATGGTTTATCCCCAGATGGCGCTGGTGGCGGACCTGCCACAGGCGGCGCAAATCGTCGAGCATGCCCATCGACTCGATCACCTCGGCGTTTCTGAGCTTGCTATGCACGTAGGCATTGACTTGCATGCCCGCCTCCATCGCCTTGTCGATAGGCGCATGGGTCAGGCGATGGCTCAGATAGGCAAGTCCGATCAGCATCAAGCAGAAGATCACCGACAGCAGGCCCAGCAGCGGATGCAGCATGTACAGCACAAACATGTAGATCGGGGTCCAGGGCGCATCCATGAAGGCAAACAGTCCTTGGCCGGTCATGAACTGGCGCACATTGGTCAGGTCCGAAAATGCCTGCGCCGGGTTTCGGCCGAGCTGGTTCAGGTGCGCCTCGAAACTGGCGTTAAAGACCCGCGTGTTCAAATGCTCATCCAGTTTGACCCCGGTGCGCACCAACAAACGAGAGCGCGCCCACTCGGCAAACGCCATCACGGCAAAGAAAAACAACATCACCAGGGTCAGCGCAACGAGCGTGAACTCGCTGCGACTCAGCATCACCCGGTCGAATACCTGCAACATGTACAGGGATGGTGTCAGCATCAGGAGGTTGACGACCATCGTAAAGATCACGCAAACGACGAATTCGCGCCGGAATAACCACAGCGTGGCCGACAATTCGCTGCGCTCGAAGAAAGCAGGCTTTTTCATGGATTAGGCTCTGTCATTGATTCTTAGTATTAGGCGGCGACGGACTGCAGTGCCCCGGCCCCGGCAGAAGGCGCGACAGCCGCTTGAGCGCCACGCTGCAAGGCCGCCAGCACCTCATCGCGCGACCCATACGCCTTCACCTGTCCATCCTGCAAGATCAGCATCAGATCCACCGCCGCTAGCACGCTGGTGCGGTGGGTGATCACGATGATGGTTGTGCCCATGGCTTTCAGGGCGAGCAGGGTTTGCACCAGCGCCTGTTCGCCCGCCTCATCCAGGCTGGAGTTGGGCTCGTCGAGCACGATGAAGCGTGGATTGCCGTAGATGGCGCGCGCAAGTCCGACCCGCTGACGCTGCCCTCCGGACAGGAAACAGCCATCGTCACCAATACGGGTTTCATAGCCCTGCGGCAGGCACAGGATAGTTTCATGCAAGCCCACCGCCCGCGCCGCCACTTCGACCTGGGCCATGTCCACGTGGCTGAAGCGAGCAATATTCTCTGCCAGGGTACCGTCGAAAAGCTCCACATCCTGCGGCAAATAGCCGATATGCGGTCCCAGTTCAGACTTGTTCCAAGGGAAAATATCCACCCCATCCAGCCGCACCTTGCCATTCGCCGCCGGCCATACGCCGACCATCAGACGCGCCAGCGTGGTCTTGCCCGAAGCCGAGGGTCCGACGATGGCGACCACTTGTCCGGCCGGGACCACGAACGACACGCCGCGGATGATGGCTGCCGCCGAGCCCGGCGCGCCGGCAACCACGCCCTCGACCGAGAGCAGGCCTTTGGGCGGGGGTAGCGCCATGCCCGGCTGCTTGGGCGGCACCGCTTGCAGCAACTTGTCCAGTCGGCCATAGGCATCGCGCGCATTCACTACCTGTTTCCACATCCCGATCAACTGCACGATCGGCGCCAGGACACGACCGCCAATGACCGATGCGACGATCATCATGCCGCCGCTACCGGAAAACTGCCCGAGAACAGTCAGCCAGCAACCCGCCCCGAGCAGCAAGGAAGAAAGTGTCATTTGCACGAACTTGGAGGAAGCGGCGTAGCCGCCGGCGTGATCGGAGGCCAGCGCCTGCATGAATAAAAACTCTTTCTGGCGCTTCATCCAGCGGCTGTGAATATTGGTTTGCATGCCCATGGCTTCGATCACCTGCGCATTGCGCAAGCTGCCATTGGCGTAGTTCTGCGCACCAATCGCGGCGCGGTTGGCAGCCGTCAGAGGCGGCTGGGTATCGCGTTCGGTAAAATAGGCCAGGCCAACCGACAGCAGCGCGCCAACCAGCGACATGAATCCCATGGTCGTGTTGATCATGAACAATACCACGATGTAGAGCAAGGCTAATGGGACATCCATGAAGGCGGTCACGGCGGGACTGGCTATAAAGTCGCGGATGCTGCGCAGATCGCCGAGCACCTGGCTGGATGCCCCGGGGATGCGCCGTAGATTGGCTTCGAAGACGGTATTGAAGACGCGCTCGCTCATCTGCGTATCGAACTTGAGACCAGCCTGTCGCAATATCCCGGTACGCACCCATTCCAGCAATTCCATCAGCACATAGCAACCAATTACCATCAAGGTCAACATAGCCAGGGTCGTATGGCTGCGGCTATTCACCACCCGGTCATACACTTCCAGCATATATACCGTCGGCATTATCACCAGGATGTTGGTGAAAAAGCTAAAAATCATCGTGCGCTGGAAAAACGGCTTCAGCGCCAACAGCGCTTTGTGCAATTCTGAATTTTGGTTGGCTGGATTCATGCGCACACTCGCAATATGGTTGGCAAACAGTTAGGCAATTTTCAGTTCCTCTTGAGGAGCCTGGAGAGAATTATTTTCCGACAGCACAATCAAATATTCCGGCAGTTCCGCAGCGGATTCAGCGGCAATACTTTGCACTTCCGTCAGATCGTCCTGGGCAGAAAACCAGAAAACCAGTTGATATCCCTGAGCCGTATTCGACAACACGATCTCGCGCAGTTTTTCCTGGTGAAAACGCACCAAGTCCTCCGGCTTCAAATCCAGCTGAAAGCGCATCCGGCCATCCAGGGTGTACATTGACAATTGCCCATCCTTTAGGCTCAAGGTATGGCGATCGAAGTACACTGGGGAATTGGCCATGAATTTCAGCAAGGGCAGCGCCTGTGCGGGATGCTTGGTCACGTTCCAAGGACTGTTGGGATGTTGCAACACCAGCCGGCAAGTCCGCGATACCGAATAGATGGCATTACAAACCATTTGCGAGCCAATCTTTGGAAAACGCTCCCGCAGCGCACGATAGGCCAAGTGATGCAACGTCACCCGATTCCAGCAGCGGGTCTGCTGAACCACCGGTGCCAGCGCATTACATACTTCGGCAAAAGCCGTTTGCAAGTCGCTCAAACGTGCCGTCTGCTCAGTGGAGGTGTTGAGAGGAACGCGAAGACAAAAGTTCATATAGGAAATACTAACACAGATTTCCTATATGAAGCAACAGGGGAAATTTCACGGGGGGAATTTTAGGGGGCACATATTTGTGCCACCAGTAAATACCGTCCCGCTGTCCACACCTGCAGGGAACAGTTCTGACTACATAATGCTATGTTATTTTAATATCAACCAGTTACACTAAACTTTGTAACTGCCGGTAGCTACCGCCCACGCGCCACTCAACTATACGCGGTAACTTTCCAACCAGATGTGACCTCGTCCTGTGGCGAATTCGTTTTGCCCGACAGCAAGTTCTGGCCGATGCGTTCCGCCCCACCGACTTCCCGCCTATAGCATGCTGCGATGCCAAGTTTCATTACTCAGGTGTATAGGCCGGGAATATCCGAAACGAATGTGCGAGAACATAGGTGACACTGTGGTGCTGTTGACGCGGTTTGTGGAAATTGACTTCCATGACATATTGATGATGGAAGTAAGCGCGGCAGAGGCTGTCGCTCTGCAGCGACGGCACGGAACGCGATGGGCAGCTTCAATAGGGCGTTGTAGGTTCGTAACTGTCGCCCCTTGAATTGTTCGGGTCGCCGCAGCCGTGTTGGTTTATCATAGCAGCCGTGCGCCTCCGTGGCGCAGTTCAAGCTTGTGGCTTGCGTCATGAGACGCTCGGCAATTTTCATGGCAACCATAAAGCAATTTTGAAACCGGATCATCGAGCGTTTTCTTTCGCTCCAGTTCTCACACCCTATTCCCCAATAAATATTTTCACAACTCATGTCCATGCATGCCAACGAATTATTCAGGGGTCTCTCGTTTCAGTTAGCCCGTAGGAACTTCCTTTGAAAGTCTTGCATTTTGGCAGATATTATTCTCAGCATTTTGGTGGGACGGAAAGCCATGTGAGGTCCTTACTTGACTGTCTGCAGCATCACATACTGGTAACCAACGTAGTAGCCAATGAGACCTGCAGAACTGAAGTTGTCCGCAGGGGCGAGTACGACATCCACAAAATCGCCTCTATCGGAACCGTGGCGGGAACCTCATTGTGCCCGACCATGCCATATCATGTCCGGAAGCTGTGCCAACAAGAACATTACGATATTCTGCATCTTCACTTTCCCGACCCCATGTCGCATCTGGCATATTCTTTCTTGCCGGGGAAAACCAAGCTGGTGATTTCCTGGCATAGCGACATCATCCGGCAAAAAAAACAGCTGGCCATCTACCGGCCATTCTTAAATCATATCGTCGCTAAAGCCGACGCCATCATAGCGGCCACCCCGAGACATTTTTCATCCTCGACACAGATGTATGCTTGTCAGGATCCCCTGCGCAAGCATGTCGTACCCTATGGAGTCGATCTCCATCGCTTCGCAAAAAGCGAGCAGACTCTGAAGGGCGCAGAACGCCTGAAAGAGAAATATCGGGGAAGGAAAATCATTTTTGCCATTGGCCGGCATGTGTATTACAAGGGCTATGAATACTTGATTCGCGCCATGCAAAAAGTAGCCGATGACGCCATCCTCATCCTCGGCGGCGTCGGACCGAAAACACCAGAATTGAAACTGCTGGCGGCTGACTTGGGCTTGGCGGAAAAAGTGGCTTTCCCGGGACGAATACCTGACGACGAACTGCCGCATTATTATCACGGCTGTGAGCTCTTTTGCATGCCTTCCATCGAACCAAGCGAAGCATTCGGCTTGGTTCAACTCGAAGCGATGGCCTGCGGAAAACCGATCGTCTGTTGCGAATTGAATAATGGCGTGACCTATGTCAACCGGTCCGCAAAGACCGGTCTGGTGGTGCCGCCGCGCAACGCCGAAGCACTTGCTCAAGCCATCAACGAGTTGCTGGCAAATGAGCAGCAGTGCAATGCCTATGGCCAAGAAGCCTATGAAAGAGTATGTCGGGAATTTACGCTAAAGCGGATGACCGAGGGAACCTTGGCAGTGTATAACAAAATTTTTTGAATCTCCGATTCTGTGCGAGTCTGGACAAACTATGTCCATTCCCACATCTCAGCCACAACTTCCCACCGCACCGCAAGCACTGCAGAAATCGCAGCCATCCTTGCGGATCACCGTGAAATTGCCGCATTCCGCGCATAAGGCACCCTGCATGATCTTGGTGCCGCCCTTGGCGCGCGGAGTTTCGAGGATGCCCATCTCGCGGGTCGGGTAACCATTCTCGTCGAGGATGCCGAGCATCGCGTAACGGTGAATGATCAGCCGTGCGATGTAGGCCACCGTAGACGGCCAGTTCTGCTGACGGCGCGTGCCGGGAACAAAGGCCATGAAATCGCCGAGCGGCTCGGGATAGTTAAGCAGCTTGCGCAACTTCATGCCGATCCAAGCCGGGTCCATGACGCGCATGTCGAGCGACAGCAGTTTGGTCAAGCCATCCAGAGCACGCGGGTAATTACCCGACAGCCACACCGAATAGGGCCGTGTAACGCCATCGGGCAAGGTGATTTCCTTGAGGCCGAGAACGAACTCCTCGCCTGAAGCCGGGTTGCTGATGTCGACCGTCCATGACAAGGTGCCATCGGTGCCGGTTTTCGGCTCATCTCGACTGAACATGGTATCAATCACCGGCGTCGGATCGTTGCCTTCGAAGGCGCCGATCCGCTCGCAGCGGTAGCGAATCACCTGGGCCACGGCGGAGACGACACCGGGCATCAGCTTCTGCTCGCCATGGGGCGGAAAATGCATGTTGAATGGCTCATCGCCAATGGTTTTCGCCAGCACATCCAGCTTCAGTTTCAGCCAGCCACGATCATTGGCACGCATATCCATCGAGAGCGTCTTGGCAACCGCGCCGAGACCGCGCGGTTGCTCGGAACCGTTGACCCACACCTCGAAGGGCACTTGCTTGCCGTTGGCGATGTGGCCAACGAACAGCGCAAATTCGCCGTGCGGAGTTTCGATCATATAGGTCCAGGCGGCATTGCCATCGGTCAGGCGCGGCCGCCCCGGCCAACGCAGCGAGGCCAGTACCGGCGCGGGCAGCGAGCCGATCGACAGACGGCGGTTGGCGCCGCTGATGACCACATCCTGAGGCTGCTTTTTCTCCGTAGCCTTGCCGTCGGCGACGGACAGCACGCTTCCGAGTACGGCGTTTGGTCGGTAAGTGGCCAGTCCTTTCAGACCAGCTTTCCAGGCAGCCATGTAAAGATTCTCAAACTCGGCGTAGGGATAGTCTTCCGGCACGTTCACCGTCTTCGAAATCGAGGTGTCGATATACGGCGCCACCGCAGCAACCATGTCCTTGTGGGCCTCGGCCGAAATCTCCAGGGCAGTGACGAAGTAGCTCGGAAGTTTGCTCACATCGCCGCCGACATGCTTGTAATAGCGCCAAGCGTAATCTTCTACCGCGTACTCCTTGAAAGTGCCATCCATCATGCGTTTTTTGCGCGTGTACACCCAGGAGAAGGGCGGTTCAATACCGTTGCTGGCATTGTCGGCGAAAGCCAGAGAGATTGTGCCGGTCGGTGCGATCGACAGGAGATGCGAGTTGCGGACGCCATGTTTGCGGATCTGTTCCTTGATCTCGACCGGCAGGCGCGAAGCAAAGTTGCCGCCGGACAAGTACATGTCGGCGTTGAACAGCGGGAAAGCACCGCGCTCCTTGGCCAGTTCGACGGAGGCGAGATAAGCGCGGTCGCGCATGAATTCGGATATTTTTGTCGCCGTAGCACGCGCTTCGGCGGAATCATAACGTTGCCGCAGCATGATCAGGGCATCGCCAAGGCCGGTGAAGCCGAGGCCGATACGGCGCTTGGCGCGCGCTTCGGCGAGTTGCTGCTCAAGTGGCCAGTGGGTAGTATCGAGCACGTTGTCGAGCATACGCACCGAGGTGTCGATGACCTTGCCAAAAGCGGCGTAATTGAAGGTGGCTTGATCGGAGAACGGCGCCTCGATGAACAGGGTCAAATTGACCGAACCCAGGCAGCAGCAGCCGTAGGGCGGCAACGGCTGCTCCGCGCAAGGGTTGGTGGCTTCGATGGTCTCGCAGTAATACAGATTGTTGTCGCGATTCATGCGATCCAGGAACAAGATTCCTGGTTCGGCATGATCGTAGGTCGAGCGCATAATCTGCTCCCACAACTCACGTGCCCTGAGCTTGCGATACACCCACTCTCCGGGGTGACTCCCTTCTGGGCGCTGGCCATTCCCGGCACCTTCTTCACGCTGATAAGCGCCGGCCGCCTTGAAATCATCCGAGGGTTGGGCCTTGTGCGATAGTTCTACCTCGCCATCATTCTCCACGGCGCGCATGAACTCGTCCGTGACACCGATCGAGATATTGAAGTTGGTCAGATCACCCTTGTCCTTGGCATGGATGAACTCCTCGATATCCGGATGGTCGCAGCGCAACACGCCCATCTGCGCGCCGCGACGACTGCCCGCCGACTCCACCGTCTCGCAGGAGCGGTCAAATACGCGCATATAGGATACCGGGCCGGAAGCGCGCGATTGGGTGCCTTTGACGTGGGCGCCGATTGGTCGGATCGAGGAGAAATCGTAACCCACACCGCCGCCGCGCCGCATGGTTTCAGCAGCCTGCTGCAAGGCGGTGTAGATGCCCGGACGACCGTCAACGACCTCGGAAATCGAATCGCCCACTGGCTGCACGAAACAGTTGATCAGCGTGGCGCAGAGATCGGTGCCAGCGGCGGAGTTGATGCGGCCGGCCGGCACAAAACCGTTTTCCTGCGCTTCAAGAAAATACTCCTCCCAGTAGGATCGCTTGTCCTCGGCCTCGACCGAGGACAAGGCGCGGGCAACTCTGAGCCGCACCTCATGGACATCCGTTTCGTTGCCTTTGGCATATTTCTCAATCAACACCAAGCCGGTTATCTCTTGGGGAGCCGGCTGACCAATCGATCTAATTGATTGAATTGAAACAGTTTCGCCGGGTTGCTGGGTTTTTGTAGTCATGGTTTTGTCCGGAGAAGGAATGCAAGCAGAGGTCGAAAGCATACCCTCGCTTTTCTCCGAAGAAAAGCGTAAATTTAATATTCTTTTATAATCAAAAAGATGTAAATTTCCCTAGTGGCGCGGCACGCCGCAGGCCACTATATGTAGTAGGTCGAAACAGTGGAAAAACCAAGAAATTCAGGCTATTGCATCAAGGCGGCGGTATGGCGAGCGATGATCCATTCTTCGTTGGTCGGCAGGATCAGCACGCTGACCTTGCCGGCTGCCCTGGATATGCAAATTGAATTACTGGAATTGGCTGCCGGATCTATCTCGATGCCCAACCAGCGCGACGCGGCACACACCGCCTGGCGCACCGGCGCGGCATGCTCGCCGATGCCACCGGTGAATACCAAAGCATCGAGTCCGCCCAGAGCCGCAGCCAGAGAACCAAGTTCGCGAGTGATACGGTAGCAGAACATTTCGACCGCTTCCCGTGCTTCGGCGCGGTCCGAAGCCAGCAGTATACGCATGTCCTGGGAAATGCCGGATACCCCGAGCAATCCCGATTCCTTATACAACAGCTGAGTCAACGCCCTGGCGTCCATGCCCTGATATTCCATCAGGTACAGCAACACGCCGGGATCGAGACTGCCGGTACGGCTCCCCATCATCAAACCCTCGACGGCAGTGAAACCCATGGTCGTGGCGATGCTCCTGCGGTTTAGCAGAGCGCACATGCTGGCGCCGTTGCCAAGATGCGCAACGATGACCCGGCCTTTTACCCGACCTTCATCCAGATGTTCGGGGAGCACTTCAGCGATGTATTCGTAGGAAAGCCCATGGAAACCATAGCGGCGCACTCCCTGCGCAGTGATGGCGCGCGGCAAAGCGAACAACTGCGCCACATGAGGCTGGCTGCGGTGAAAAGCCGTATCGAAGCAGGCCACTTGGGGCAATTCCGGCAGCAACTCGGCAACGACACGAATGGCATCGAGATTATGCGGCTGGTGCAGCGGCGCCAGCGGGATCAGGCGCGCCAGATCGGCGCGAATCGCCGCGTCGAGGAGTATCGGCTGGGCATATTTCTCCGCACCATGTACCACCCGGTGGCCGACCGCACGCAGCGTAATTCCCTCCTCATGCTCGCCCAGCCAGCCGAGCAGAAAATCCAGGGCATGCCGATGCTGCCCGTCACCACCCTTCGGCGCATTGGCAAGCAACTGGTCGGCAAGCAGCCGTCCGGCGCCGTCACGCGCTTTCAATCGGGCACTGCTGGCGCCAGCGGCGCCGATCCCGTCGATCTGGCCGGAAAGCGCCGGCTGACGGGGAATTTCGACAGTCCCCGGGGAATGCATAAACAGCGCGAACTTGATCGAGGATGAGCCCGCGTTGAGGACCAGGATCGCATCAGCCATGGTTAGGCGCTCAAACTTGCCTGCGTTTTGCGTGTGCCATGACGACGGCGATCGCGCACGATGCAGTGCGCGTCTCGGCCGTATCGGCGCGGCTGGTGAGCACGATCGGTACCCGGGTGCCAAGGACGATGCCAGCGGAAAGCGCATCGGCGAGATATTCGAGCTGCTTGGCCAGCATGTTCCCAGACTCGATGTCGGGCACCACCAGGATGTCGGCCTGTCCGGCCACCGCTGAGCGTATGCCTTTGGTTTTGGCGGCGATGATCGAGACGGCGTTGTCGAAAGCCAGCGGGCCGTCGAGAATGCCGCCCGTGATCTGGCCGCGTTCGGCCATTTTGCAAAGCGCGGCGGCATCGAGCGTGGCGCGCATTTTCGGATTGACGGTTTCGACCGCGGCCAGAATGGCCACTTTGGGCTCGACGATGGCGAGCATTTGGGCCAAATCGATAGCGTTCTGAACGATGTCCACCTTGTCTTCCAGGCTGGGTAAAACATTCACCGCTGCATCGGTAATCATCAGCGGTCGCGGATAGGTCGGCACATCCATCAGGAAAACGTGGCTGATGCGGCGTGCGGTGCGCAGTCCGGTCGCTTTGTCGATCACTTCAGTCATCAGTTCGTCGGTATGCAACGAGCCTTTCATCAGCGCCTCGACCTGGCCCTCCCGCGCCAGGGAAACGGCAATTTCAGCTGCAGCATGGCTGTGCTGGGCGTTGATGAGGCGACAGTCGTGCAGGGAAACACCAAGCTGCTCGGCAAGCGAGCGAATCTTGTCCTCGGGACCGACCAATGTAGGAACGATCAGGCCAGCATCGCGCGCCATCAGAGCCCCCTTCAACGATTCCGGGTCGCAGGGATGAGCCACCGACATCGGTATCGCAGCCAGGCCTTTGGTAAAGCCCAGCAGATGATCATAGCGCGCTTGTCTGTCGCTGATGGTGAATTCCGGCATGGCAATGCGCGCACGCTTGATTTTTTCGCTCGGCGCCAACACTTCGGCCGTGCCGCCGATCACTTTCAACCCGTCCTGATTGACGCACAGGCAATCGAAGATGATATGGCGGTTATGGTCGAACTTTTTCTGGCAGGTGATCGTTACGGTGATTGTGTCACCCAGCGTCACGGGCCGCGAAAAGTGCAGGGTCTGATCGACGTACACCGTACCAGGACCGGGAAATTGAGTACCCAGCACCGTTGAAATCAGCGCAGCACCCCACATGCCGTGAGCGATCACTTCACGGTACATGGATGAGCGCGCGTATTCCGGATCGACATGCGCAGGATTCACATCGCCTGACATGATGGCGTATAGCTGGATGTCCTCAGGCCGCAAGGTGCGCGTCAGAACAGCGACATCACCCACCTTGATCTCGTCGTAGGTACGGTTCTCGATGAAGCTGAGTATTTTGGCTTGGCTCATGGCGTAGCTCCTCAATCATCCTGCTTCATTGTCACGCGGAAAATGCTGCGTAGCAATAATAATCTGCGGCAGGTTTGACAAGGATCATGAGTAGGTGCCTATCTCATGAGAGCAAGCGTATGCGCTTGCTCCCTCGGCCTCTGTTATAGTGATGTCCTTGATTTACGCACAGACCGCTGTCATGTGCAGCACCCCACCAAGTTAACAGCCAAGTTTAAGGAGCCACCGATCATGAATCTGCCCAATGCCGTCACCAGTGATTCGATTCAACTGGATGCAAAAGGGAAGGACGTGTTGCTGGAGTGCTATGCAGATGGTGAAATCCTGTTTTGGACCGATGACGGCATATGCCTTGAGTTCGATAGAAAAAACGCCTCGCTGATCATCGCTGCGCTCAGGAGACAGGAAAAACTTCCAAAAACGTCCAGGGCAAGCACCGCGGATCTTCTTCCCTTTCAACGCTCACCGCGGTTGCTGACAACCCCGGGCATCAACGCCGCTTCTCAGCCGCACCAGGTAAAGCACAAAGAACCGAATCGCGCGGTTTTCAAGGAAGCACTCGGCTGGGGCGCCACGGTTATACTGGGAGGAAATGCCGTCAGGTATTACTATGACAAGCGCGACAACGCGCGTGCCGCGATGCCCGCACACAAGGTTGGCGATTCGGGTCGAGTTGCCTGATCAGCTTCTGTCGGCAGCGGCGTACTGCTGCTGTGTAGGTGAGCCCCCGGCAAGGCGCGAGTACCGTCTGGATTAACCAAGCGCATGACTCAGTCCGCCTACAACCGCCGCCTGAAAATCCTCTACGCCTGGTACACCGGCGGTTTCATCCTGTTCATCCTGTCGTTGGCCGGCGCCGAGAACATGGGCTTGTCGCAGCGGATGATCGGCTACGTCTTCATGTTCGCCACCATCGCGCTGTATGCCGGCATCGGCATGATGAGCCGAACCGCCGACATGGTCGAGTATTACGTCGCCGGGCGGCGCGTGCCGGCTTTCTTCAACGGCATGGCGACCGGCGCCGACTGGATGAGCGCCGCTTCCTTCATCGGCATGGCGGGTACGCTGTATCACGACGGGTTCCAGGGACTGGCCTTCATCCTCGGCTGGACGGGCGGTTTCTGCCTGGTGGCACTGCTGCTCGCACCCTACTTGCGCAAGTTTGGCCAGTACACCATTCCCGATTTTCTCGGCGCCCGCTATGGCGGCAACTTTGCCCGCTTCGTTGGCGCGGTAGTGGCGGTACTTGCCTCATTCACCTATGTCGTCGCGCAAATCTATGGCGTCGGCCTGATCACCAGCCGCGTGGTGGGCATCGATTTCGAGATCGGCGCCTTCGTCGGTCTCGCCGGAATTCTGGTTTGCTCTTTCCTCGGCGGCATGCGCGCGGTCACCTGGACCCAGGTGGCGCAGTACATCATCCTGATCATTGCCTATTTGCTGCCGTTGGTGATCCTGTCGCAGAAAGTGACGGGCATCCCCGTGCCGCAAATCATGTATGGCAGCGTGCTGCAACAGCTCGGCGTGAAGGAAAAGGAACTCTTCGACAGCCCCAAGGAAATCGAAGCTCGCAATAGTTTCAAGGCAAAGTCCGCGGAATTTGACACGAAACTGAAGGCGTTGCCGGCTTCGCTCGATATCGAGCGGAAAAATTTGACGGTACGCGTGGAAGCGCTCAAGGAAGCCAGTTACGCTCCCGCCAGGGAAATCTTTAGCGCCGAAAAAGCGTTGCGGGAATTGCCGAAGAACGCAGCCGAGGCGCGCATCAAATGGGATGCGACAGCACGCGTCTATGCCGAGAAATCGGAGCGCCCCCAGGCCCATGCCGAAGCCTATCCCCGGACCGGCGGCGGCAAGGATGAGAAATCACCCGAGATTGCCCGGCGTAATTTTATCGCCCTGGTAATCTGCCTGATGTTCGGCACGGCCGGATTGCCGCACATCCTGATGCGTTACTACACCACCTATTCGGTGCGCGAAGCGCGCACTTCGGTGTTCTGGTCGTTGTTCTTCATATCACTGCTGTATTTCACCGCGCCGGCCTATGCGGTGTTCGTCAAGTGGGATGTCTACAACCACCTGGTGGGTTCCAGCATCGCCGCGCTGCCGAGCTGGGTCGCCTCATGGAGTAAGGTCGGCCTGGTCGGGGTCGAGGACATCAATGGCGATGGCATTCTGCAACTGGCCGAACTCACCCTGACTCCCGATGTCATCATGCTGGCCACGCCAGAGATCGCCGGTCTGCCTTACGTGATTTCAGGACTGGTGGCGGCGGGGGGCCTGGCTGCGGCGCTGTCCACCGCCGACGGCTTGCTGCTGACCATCGCCAACGCCCTGGCGCATGACATCTACTACAAGATGATCGACCGCAGCGCTTCGACGCAACGCCGCCTGCTGATTTCCAAGGCCATGTTGCTGCTGGTGGCGATGGTCGCTGCCTGGGTCGCTTCATTGAAGCCGGACAGCATCCTGTTGATGGTCGGACTGGCTTTCTCGATTGCCGCAGCCGGATTCTTCCCTGCGCTGGTCTGCGGCGTGTTCTGGCACCGCGCCAACCGCTGGGGCGCGATCGTCGGCATGGTGGCCGGCCTTTCCGTCACCTTGTACTACGTCGCAATTACCCACCCGTTTTTCGGTGGCTCGATGGCGGCCGCATGGTTCGATATCCAGCCAATTTCCAGCGGGATCTTCGGGTTGCCGGTGGGCTTCGCAGCCATCATCATGGTCAGCCTGTTGACCAAGCCGCCGCCAACAGAAGTGCGACACTTGGTGGAGAATGTGCGTTATCCGATATTGCGCAACAACCCTTAGGGCCAAATCGACATGCCTTCGATCACCCATTTTCGTCAGCGCCTTACCCTCATCGCCAGCCGGCCCCTAATCCGCCGCACACTTCTCGGACTGGGAATATTTCTCGCTCTGTTCACTCTTTTCGGTTACGGTCTACTGCCGGGAATCATCAAATCCCAGGCCGAGTCCTTGATCGCGGAAAAACTCCACCGCCACATCAGTATCGATAAAGTTGAGGTCAGCCCTTACGCCCTGGCTGTGCGCATCCTTGATGTAAAGCTCATGGAACCTGACGGTGTGACCCTCTTCGCGTCTTTTGACGAGTTGAAGGTCGATGTATCCGCAGAGTCGCTGTTCCAGCTTGCGCCAGTAGTGCAGGAAGTAAGACTCGTCAAGCCTTATGTCCATCTGGCACGTATTGAAACTCACCGCTACAACATCGACGGCATCATCGATTTGATCTTCAGCCAGCCCGCTTCCGACACTCAGGCACGATTTTCGGTGCATAACATCCAGGTGGACTCGGGACGCATCGAGTTCGAGGACCGGCCGGAAAAAACCACCCATACGGTAAACGAACTGGCGCTGGGCATTCCCTTCGTATCTTCCTTACCCTCCGAGGTGGCCGTGTTTGTTGAGCCTTCGCTGAGCGCCAAGGTGAATGGCACCCCCCTGCTGCTGAAAGGCAAGGCCCGACCATTTGGTGAGTCCAAGGATGCGCAGCTTGAACTCAACTTCGAGAGTCTGGATCTCACCCGCTACTTGGAGTACCTGCCCTACCAGCCCCGCTTCAAACTGCCTTCGGCGAAACTCGATCTACAATTGACCGCGAGTTTCCGGCAAATCAAGGGAAAAGCGCCGGCACTGGTGCTGAAGGGTTTGACCCGCCTCAAGTCCGTGCTGATCACCGACCTGAAAGGAAAACCGCTGATCAAACTGCCGGAACTGGCGATCACTCTCGGCGAGGCGGATGTGTTCTCTAGCCATTACGGGATGGCGAAAGTCGTCTTTACCAATCCGGAGCTCAGTCTGACCAGGGACAAGTCCGGTGGAATCAACCTGGCCGCGCTGGCCCCCCCGCCCCCCGCCAAAGCCAACCACAAGCCCAAGTCGAAATCTGGCGCTGCTCCAGCGCCAGGTACTGCCCCTGCTTTCAACCTGACGGTGGGCGAACTCAACATCCGTGGCGGAGCCTTCCATTTCGATGATCTGCAGGTTGCACGTCCCCTGAGCGTTGGGGTCGGCAAGCTGGACCTTACCCTTTCCAATATGACGTTGGATCTACAGAAGCAAATGGCCAGCGTAGGCGAAGTAAGTTCCGGCGGCGCCGAATTTCTTGTGCGCATGGGTGCCGCCGCGCCGCCCTCCTCTATAACCCAGGTCAAAGAAACTTCGGAAGCGACCAAGAAGACGTTTATTTTCAATGTCGGCAGGGTGACCATAGATCGCTGGTCGGCCCGTGTCGAAGATCAACGTCTTGCGCAGTCAGTGGTCACACTCCTAACGCCAATATCTCTGAGCGCTCAGAACCTGTCCAATGCCGTTGGTCAACCGGGCACGATGGAACTCAAGGCAAAGGTCAACCAGGGTGGCCAACTGGCGATTGCGGGAGGCATCGGCATGTCGCCCCTGCATGCGGATCTGGCGCTGGACTTAAAGGGCGTGGATATTCTGTCCTTGCAACCCTACCTCACAGACTATGTAAACCTGCTGGTCACCCGCGCCACCCTGACCACGCACGGGAAACTGTTGTTGGACGGAACCCCTGACGGAAGCGTGAAAGGCGGTTTCAAGGGCGACTTGACCCTGGGCAACCTGGCCACGGTGGACAAAGTCAATGCCAATGACTTCCTGCGCTGGAAATCGCTCTACCTGGGCGGCATGGATCTGCAACTGACGCCCTTCTCCCTGGTGATGGACCAGATCGCCCTGAGCGATTTCTTTGCCCGCGTGATCGTCGATGCCAACGGCCGCATCAACCTGCAGGACATTCAGCGCAACCATCCTGACGAGCAGCTCAGCCTCACCGATGCCGATGCCCGCAAGACCGCCAAGCCCATTGCCGGAACTGCGCCCCCGCCCGCGGCAGATAAGCCAGCACCCATCCGCATTCGCAAGGCCAGCCTGCAAGGCGGGCGCGTGCGCTTTACCGACAATTTCATCAAGCCGCACTATTCGGCCACCCTCGAAGACCTCGGCGGCGTAATCAGCGACCTGTCGTCGGATGCCTCGAGCGCCGCCAGCCTGGATCTGCACGGCAAGGTCAACAGCGCCCCCTTGAGTATTGCCGGAAAGATCAACCCGCTCAAGGGCGACCTGTTTCTCGATCTCAAGGCGAATGTCCAAGGCATGGAACTGGCACCACTGTCCGCCTACTCGGGCAAGTACGTGGGCTACGGCATCGAGAAAGGCAAACTGTCTTTCGAGGTAGCCTATCAGGTGGATCAGCGCAAGCTGACCGCCCAGAATCGCCTGATTCTTGATCAACTCACTTTCGGCGAAAAAATCGAAAGCCCCACGGCCACCAGCCTGCCGGTTCAGCTGGCGGTCGCCTTGTTGCGTGACCGCAACGGAGTCATCGACATCAGTCTGCCCGTGGGTGGTTCGCTGGACGATCCAGATTTTTCGGTGGGCGGCATCATCGTCAAGGTGATTGTCAATATCATCACCAAGGCTGTCACGGCGCCCTTCGCCCTGCTCGGATCCCTGTTTGGCGGCGGCGAAGAACTCTCCTGGCTGGAATTCGATGCGGGCCGATATGTTGTGCCGCCAGCAGGTGAGACGAAACTCCAGTCTTTGGTCAAGGCACTCCAGGACCGCCCCGCGCTGAAACTGGAAATCGCTGGCCGCGTCGATCCTGACAGCGATCGCGAGGGACTGCGCCGCGCCAACATCGAGCGCAAGGTGAGAGCAATGAAACTGAAGGATTTGGTGGCAAAAAGCGAGTCCACCGATGCCGCCAGCGTGGTCGTCAAACTCGAGGAATATCCGGCCCTGCTGACCCGGGTTTATCGCGACGAGAAATTCCCCAAGCCACGCAATGTGATCGGTCTGCAGAAAGACCTGCCCGTGGATGAGATGGAAAAGCTGCTGGCGGCCAACGTCCAGGTGAGCGATGACGATCTGACCACACTCGCCAGCCGCCGTGCCCAGGCAGTGAAGGATAGTCTGCTGAAAAACGGCGGGGTTGGCGCGGAACGTCTGTTCATCGTCACCGGCAAGCCTTCTCCCGCATCGGGAGAAGGCAGCAAAGCACCGCTGCGCAGGACGGATTTATTCCTGCGCTGAACAGGATGGCGGCGTTTTAGGGCGTGTTCTTTCCGATGAAATTCCCTCTGTTTCTAGCAGCCTACTCGGTATTGCTGATTGTCATGAAGTGGCGAATCGGCGCACCCGAGGATAGTGCCGAATTCTTTCGGGATCCGGCGCTTAACCTGCCCATCCGTTTAATCCTTGCGTTGCTGGGAGCCGTTGCGGGATGCCTGATCGATGACTATTTACGGACAACAAAAGAGGCTCTCTTTTCGAAGCGGGCCGATTGGCCCACGATAATCCTGGCTTCCGCTGCAATCATTTTGCTTCCGTTCCATTCGGCCTCCGGCTTGCTGTTTGCGTATCTGCTGTTCGCGGGGCGTGCGATGTTTACGGTCATGCTTCAGCCTCCCGGCAAGAGACACGCCATGCTGGGTTCGGTAGAGGGCATTCGTGGCATTTTTTTCATTTCCGGCATGGCGGCGCTTATCTACCAAATTGCCTGGCAGCGAATTCTGGTTGGTCTATTAGGTGCCGACGGACAATCAGTTACCGTGATTGTTTCCGTTTTCCTTGGTGGCTTGGGTTGCGGTGCTTTGCTGGGGGAAAAACTGGCGACGCACCTGTCAGAAAAACAAGCCATCCTCTTTTTTTGTCTCGTTGAAACGGCAATAGGCTTATTCGGATTTTTCTCGGCACCCTGGCTGGAATGGGTTGGCCTGCAGGTGAGCACCTCGCTCGAACCCGGTGTGGTCGTCTTTGCCTCGGCAGCTGCCTTGCTCGTGCCTACCCTGCTGATGGGAATGACCTTGCCCGTCCTGGTGGAGGCGCTCAGAAAAAAAGTTCCGGCCATTCACGAAAATGTCGGTCGCTTGTACGCCCTTAACGCGCTCGGCTCGGCCACCGCTGCGCTATTTGCGGCAACGGTCCTGTTTCCATTTGTCGGCCTGATTGGCGCCACCCGCCTGGCAGCCCTGATCAACGGCCTGACTGCCTTGCTGGTACTCATGGCCTCCGCTGCCTGGTCCGCCAAGGATACTTCGCCATACGCTTCTCCTAGACACAGGGCGGGAACAGACGCCCCCCTTAGATGGTCAACTGCTGCCTTGCTGGCAACGGCAACTGGCTTCATCAGCATCAGCCAGGAGATCCTATTGCTGCGCATGATGTCCTGGGCCACCGCGTCACGACCCTGGGTTTTCGGTCTTGGCGTCGGCGCGTTCCTGCTTGGAATGGGGTTAGGCTGTGAGCGTATCGCCAAGCTCGATAAATCGGCACTATTGGCGGAGGCCAGCCGGATGTGGGCGATAACGGCGCTGGCAGCGCTATCGTTGCCAGCCCTCGCGGCACTCATAGGCGGGGTTACGGTAGCTCCTGCTGGAGCGCCACTGCTGGCGGCAACGTTGGCGGTCCTCGGCTTTTTTGGCGGAAGTTCGCTGCCGCTGATTGCGGGCGCCATACGTCCCGATCGAAATGGCAGGGTACATTTTGGCCTGGTGTATGCGGCAAATATTTTGGGGGCAGTGACCGGATCAGCCATCACCGGTTACGTGCTGCTGGATCTTTTTACGACAGCCGAATGTTTGGCTATGGCTGTAACGGGATCAATGCTGCTTGCCGTGACATTTGTCATGGCTGCTGGCAAACCTTTTGTCCGTGTCGCTACAGCACTGCCAATTGCAGCAACCCTCATCGCCATGCCCGCTTCCGGAAATATCTATGCGTATTGGCGGGAGTGGTTGTATAACGGCAGCCTTACACAACCCGCCTTTGTTTCGACGATTGAAACCCGGGCCGGGATCATTGCGGTCAAGTCGGATCCAACGGCAGATATCGTCATAGGCGGCGGAGCCTATGACGGACGTTTTAATATTGATCCGCGGCTGGATGTTAACTTGATCCACCGCGCCTATTTTTCGATCGCCATGAGCCCGTCACCCCTGCGAATCCTGGAAATCGGTCTGTCGTCAGGCTCCTGGGCCAAAGCGATCCTGTCGTTTCCAGACGTCCGGGAATTGGTGACTGTGGAAATAAACCCCGGATACGCATCCCTGATAAGTCGCGAGCCATTGGTTGCCGAAGTTCTCGATGATCCGCGCGCACGCCATGTCACTGCCGATGGCCGCAAATGGTTGCGGGCAGACAGTACCCGTTTCGATGCCATTGTCATTAACAATTCCTATCACTGGCGCGAGGGGGCAAGCATGCTGCATTCCCTCGAGTTCATGCAATTGGCACGTGCCCATCTCAATTTGAACGGCATTTTATTTATCAATACCACGGGCGCTGCGTCAATAGAGGCAACTGCGCTGTCGCAGTTCCCGGAAGTTTACCGGATCAGCAATGGCATCCTGGCCATCAATGGCTACTTGCAGGATACCGGTGTCCATACACTTGCGCGAAGGTTGATGAATTCGACGGAATTTTCCGCGCGATTTCACACCCTTCCGGAAGCTGAGGAATGGGTGGCCGGACATTCCCCCCAGCGCCTCAACGTCAAGAATTATTCCGACTGCCTAGCTCTGACCGATAACGCAATGGCACTGGAATGGGGCAGGACAAGATGCAGGCCACATTCATGAGGCATCTAAATTTTGTGGCAAACATGATGACGGCTCGAATCCTGTTTTGGATGGTCTTATTTTTACCCACGTGCCTTGCTCTGTGGCGTTCAGGAGGAGAACGGATTTGGCAGTCCCTGTTATGGGCTGCGGCGGCCAGCGCTATACCAGCAACCCTGCCAAGAAATGTTTTGGTCGTTGTTCAATGGACTACCGTGATCATTCTTCCAGCATTATTGTGGTGGATCGGTTATGCCGCTCTCAATGGTATAGGGCCTGGTTGGGAAGCTGCGGTAGCAGTCACTTACACGACACCCCGCGAGATCAAGGAAGCCGCAACTCTCGTCATTCATACACCGGGGTTCTTGGAACTTGCCGGCATCTGTACATTTTCCCTTGTAACCAGCCTTTTAATTTCGCGAAAAAATGGATTGCAGGATGTATCGCCAAAGCGCTTGAAAGCGATCCTGG
Source organism: Sterolibacterium sp. (assembly GCA_028713555.1). Lineage (GTDB taxonomy): Bacteria > Pseudomonadota > Gammaproteobacteria > Burkholderiales > Rhodocyclaceae > JACRAR01. The sequence continues at coordinate 203,821 of JAQTOA010000003.1, forward strand.
CTGCAGTGCTTATGCCGTTTACCGTTTCCAGTTTGTCTGCCGCGCTGGGTTCGCCCATCCCCGTATTGTTTCTATCGTCGGATGCCAGTTTTTCTTCCTTGGGTACGGTGACTAATCTCGCCATGGGCGGCGTTGACCGGGCTCTGTACGGGGACCTGCTAGACGCACAGGGGAAACGACGTAAAGGTCATGCTCCACACCTGGCGACAAGTGCATCTTTAGCTATCTTCGTGATCGGTGAAGGTGTGCGGGCCGGGGGTATTGGGCCGCAAAAAGCAGAACGCGGACCCTGGACCAAGGCCTTGGATGAACGCATGAAAGTCGGTTTGGGCACATGGCTGCCGACAACCTGTGCAAATGCTCATGCCACACACCAGTCCGTACCGTTGCTAATGACAGGTATTTCACCTGATCACAATGCTGAAGCTTCGACAGCGCCCTCAGTGTTGGCCGTGCTGAAAGATGCAGGTTATGCGACAGCCTGGATCAGCAACCAAGATACCTCGGTATTCAAGGAGGATGGCCATGACTTCTATTGGACGATAAGCAGAACTGCGGCAGCTAATGGCGTCTATGACGATAACCTGGTCCCGGTAGCTGCATCCTTTGCGGTTTCATTGACTAACAATGCATCCAAGCCCCGTGCCATGGCTTTACACATGCTCGGCAGCCACTTCGATTACATCGATCGTTATCCGGCATCGTTATTTCCGCCGGAACCAACAGGACTTTCAGCAGATGCTCAGGTAGATTTGCGCTACGAGCGTTCGGAAGAGTATTCCGCAAAAGTCATCGGTGAGTTGGGAGAACTCCTTGACCGGACTACAGTTCCCGCTTTTCTTGTTTTCTCCAGCGACCACGGCGAAAACCTGCCAAGTGACCATAATGGATTAAAGGGTCATCTGGGTGGACGTGCATCAATCCACGACGGAACAACAACATCCTTCGTGATCTGGAACAAGGCGATGGCCATGACCACCAGACCGAAAAAACTAGAACCCCTGCTTGCTGCACCCATGATCGCCCATGCCGACTTGGCCAAGGTTTTTCTTGCCCTTGCCGATATGGCTGGAACAGTGTTTCCGGAACCCGAGCCAAAGATACTGGCGCCCTTGACATTGGGTGAGCCAATGTTTAGACCCAACGCTTGCGCCTTACTCAAACCATGAATGAAGCGTCATAAGGCCGTCAGGCGATACAACCGTCAATTCGTCAAGGTAAAGTCTTTCCCCTGAATCGACTCAAGAATCCAAGATTGGTTTGCATGGTGCCTAAAGTGTCCAATGCGTTTCCCATGGGCGTGCTGTACTCAAGAAACAGATTGTCGTCAGTCGACACGAAAAACTCTGGTGGCAAACCGGTACTGTCCAGCATCCGATCAACATCGGTCGGGGGCAACAGCAGTCCTTCATTAACGCTTTTCGCCCCCTCTTTAAACAATGCCGTGAATGGCTTCAGTCCTGGCGTGTCGTTAAAATCAAGCGCACGAATCTTGCCTTGAGTCGGACCGCTGGCGGCGTCGTTACTGGCTATGATGATTGCCTGACCGCCCAGGAAATAGACCCAGACATAATCGAACTCAGAGCGGATGGTGCTTAGAATATAAAGCATATCGAGTTGAGTCGCGTGATGTAGCTGCATCCATTGTTGCAGCACGCCATCGGATTGCAGTCTTCGCTTCGCCAACTGGTAGAACTCCCGGTTATAAAGTGACGCGGCTCCTGCAAACCAGATGGAAGTGACTTCAATCGAAATCACGTCGTATTTCTTATCGCTCAACATCAATAAATTCCTGCCGTCTATGACATGCGCCGTGACACTTGGCTTCTCAAGAACCCCATCGTTCACTTCACGAAAATAGCGCGCCGACATGTTGTAGATATCAGAACTCAGGTCGGCAATTTCCAGGTCGCGAAATCCGGCCGCATGAAACGCTCGGGCTGTTGTTCCGGTGCCAAAACCAATCACCAAAGCACTATCGCGTTTTGAGGTATGCGTCAGGGTGGCAAGGGCAAACCCGGCCTGGGCCTGCATTTCGCCCGAGAGGTGATTGTTCCCCTGAAATTTTCCGTTGGTCAGCAGGGTTCTGACCAACTGCCCGCTTTCCAGCCTGCGTTCATTGGCCGTCGTCAGTCCGCCATCAAGGCTCTCGGCGTGTGCAACGACCGTCCCATAGTCCTGTTTCTTGAAATAAACATTGGCACCCGTGGATAACAGATCATAATTTAACGTAGCAGGCTGGAGAAAATAACATGAAATAACGACGACAATTGAGGAGAACAGATAGGGCCGGGACAGTTTCCTGACGACCACGGCTATCGATAGCGCAAGCAGGATGCAGATAATCGCCAGAACCTGGTTGGATTTTAAAACGCCAAGCACCGGCAGCAAAACAAATCCCGTCAGCAGAACACCAAGGATGTTGCCCATCGTATTCAGCGCCGATGCCCATCCGAGCATGGCGATTTGTCGCTTCGGAAAAGCTGCGCCAACCTCCTCGATCGCCACCGGAAAAATGGTGCCAATAAAAAATGCCGCTGGGAACATCGTCAGGAAACAGACGGCTCCTCTGATAACTTCTCTGGCGCCGAAACCAAAGTAGATCGGATACCGCTCAAACGACCCAAAGTAACGGGGTATTCCATCCCAAGCGTAGGCCGTCGCAAATATGCTCAGGGCCAGACATAGCTCCAGGAAGGCCAGCGCTTGGGCACGATCAATCCGACGCGCAAGAATCCGGCGGCCAAACTCGGCCCCCCCCCCCAAGCCGATCAAAAATGAAAAAAGCATCAAGGAAAATGCGTAAGTGCTGTTCCCCGCAACGACTGCCAGCAGGTGTACATAATCGACTTCGATCGACAAAGTCACAAACCCGCCAACCGTCAGAACCACAAGCGCCAGCAGACCTCTGCGGAAGGTGTCCCGATCCACTCCAGATACATGCGCATTGCAAAGATCCGGCTCTTTAACGGTAGTCGCCCCCGCATTCTTGTGCAGTTCAAGCGCCAAAAGGGCGACTGCCAAATTGATGGCCACAGTCATCAGCGTGGTTTTCCAAATACCCAGTAGAGGAATAATGGCATAGCCCGCGCACAGCGCCCCGAAGCCTGCGCCGAGGGTATTGGCGCCATAAAGCAGCGATACGGAGTAACCCAGGGTAGCCGAGCGTCTTTCAAAATGACGGGCCAGGATCGGTAGCGTCATCCCCATCAAAATGGTGGGAATCAACAATCCCAAACCGCCAAGCATCAGTCGCAATCCGAGCAAAATGCCTGGCTGGTCGAGCGCACTGGTGCCGAGGAACTGATACAACCGCTGCAAGCCGGCGAAGATCGCCGGACTCATCAGACAATAACCGCCGATTGCCAATTCACAAATCGCATAAGCACGGATGGGTTGTGTCAATCCGGCAGCCCACTTTCCGCCCAGCCAGGCACCGATCGCCATCCCCCCCATGTAAGTGGCCAATACCGTATAAGTGGCCACGGCCTGACTGCCGAATACATACGAAAGTTCTTTCGAGAAAAGCACTTGATAAATCAGGGCGGCCGCGCCCGACATGAAGAATAACAAGCCGACGTAGCGCCGCTCGCCGTCGGTTCTGATTTGTTCTTCGGTTTGAATCGAGGCAGCCGAACCTGCCCGTTCCAAATCATCGACCGAGCAGGTGGGCGCATTTTGCAGTTGCCGGTAGAACGGGATGCAGATAAGTGTTGAGAAAATTGTGCTCAGCCAGGATAACCCCGGCACGGCAAGAAACAGCTTCAATCCGAAGCGCAAGGCGACCAGCCAGGCGAAATAAAGCCCCAAACCGACGAGCAAGCTCCGATAGCGCCGCGGGTCGCTCCACGGCAGGGTGTCTGCGCACACTGACAACAGTGCCAGTACAAAAGGAATCGCTACCACCAGATCAATCAGGTAGTGCTCGCCCAAACCCAGTGTAGTAAATATGGTCATCGCCAATAACAGCGAATAGACTACTTTTACCCGGCGCGATTGGAATCGCGCCATCAGCCAGAGCGCCAATGCCCAGCCGAAATGCATGGAAGGCATGCCATTGCGCGGAGAAGGCAAGACCATCAGCGGTTCCAGTCCCACTTCACTGATTGGGAGCAAATTGTCAGGGAAAAATTGAGTTGTAAACAGGTAGCGCGGTCCGGCCACGGGAAACAGGTGGTAGACGCAGAGCGCTGCGGTACCACTCACAATCAGAAACTTCAGGGCGTTATAGGGTTGCCTGGAAGAAGAACCGATTTGCATCCCGTACATTGCTACCAGAAACATGGCGAGTGACTTGTAGGCAAGCTCCCCGAATATGATGAATGGCTTGCCGCCGCTTTTCAGGAGTTGGCCGGCAACCTGGCTAGGCTGGAACCCAAACGTGCTGTCGAAGGCGTACATCATTGCGTCCAGCGTGACTGGCTGCATGACGCTGGTGACAGTGAGATAGATTTCGGCGCACAAAGCGTACAGCACCAGCAAGCCGGAGAATGACAGCAGCTTTGCGTACTTCGCCCGTTCCCCCACATGACCCAGCCGCGCAGCATAGACGAATAACAACAGGCAAACCAATCCATTCATTCCCAGCCAGAGGTCAACATAATTCAAGCCTTGTTGGTACGCTGGCCGAACAATCCAGATATACGCCCCTGCGCTCAAGGTGCCGAAGAACAATGCGGCCAGCACGGTCTGCCGGCGTGGGCGGGAACACAACAGCAACACAAAATAATTCAACATCAAGGGAGCCAAATTGAGCGCCCCCTCAGGGGAAGAAAATATCTTGGTCAACTCTCCATGAATCGGGGGAATAAAACCCACGAGATACAGGGCTTCGGCGAACAGAAACGCGCCGAGAAGAAAGAAATAAATGGGTCGGTGGGACATTTTGGTCTAGGGGATTACTGCTGAACCAAGTCATCTGAGCATTTCAAAGTTTCAGGAAATCCGGCAGCGGTCACGGCATTTTTTGTCTCGCCTGCCAAATGACTTGCCCAACGGTTTATTTTGCCGGGGTACACAAAACTGAGGCCCCGATGGAGGGGCCTCAGTGATTACACTTGTTTATACCGCCGTATTAGCAAATCGCCCCGGCCGCACGGGTTTTGCATGTGCCTGACACTGCCCACGTAATAGGCGAGCCTTGGGTGAAGGTCGGGGTCAAAACAAAGGTTTCAGCAGACAAACCACCCGCCGAGGTCGCCATCGCGGTAATGGTGCCGGTTGTGGCAACTGCGACACTCGCCACGTAGGTCGTCGAGGTAGACGCCGGAATCCCCAAAGCCCCTAAAGCAACGCTACCGAGTGCTGTGGAGCTGGCGACGCACGAGCCATCCTGGGCGCAAAGCTCGATAGCTGTCTTATAAGGAGAAACGACATTCACCACTTCGGTGAACTTTGCTTTCAAAGTGTAGTTCTGATAGGAGGGAATCGCGACTGCGGCCAAAATACCGATGATGGCAACGACGATCATCAATTCGATCAGGGTAAAACCTTTTTGCACATTTTTCATGGAAAACTCCTGGTTAATTAACACGTTGTGCGATATCACACGGCTACCATGAAGCAATCGGCATGCCGGACACGGATTTAACCAATAGGGCATTGATAAATAACAAGTCATTCCAGGAGTCTGATCCCTGTAATCGGCAGGGTCGACGAATATGCGTCAATATGTGACAAAAACCGCCACCTCATTGACTTGACACCGAGATCACGATCCCCCTTCCCGCACCGGCCAACAATTTTTCTTTCGCATAACAGGCAAAACCGGGTGCCAGCGCACAAGCTTTCTGCAGATCGGCGAGAGCCGCCTCGCGATCACCGATCCGGTTTGACAAGTTGCCTCTAGCCAGATAAGCATCAACCCAATCCGGCTTCAAGGCTATTGCCCGATTAAAGTAGTTTCTTGCCTGCTCAAGCCGGCCCATCTGGAACAGTACCCGACCTTTGCCCAGATGGGCCATGACTTGATCGGGATTCCACACCAAGGCACGGTCGAAATCCTGCAATGCCAAATCGTAGTTCCTGTACGCCTGATAGGCTCCGCCACGATTGACATACTGCCGGTCACGAAATCCGCTGTCGCCACGGTGATCCGCCAGACTGATGGCATCGTCCCACACCAGCAGACTGGAAGAAAAAGTGTTCAATCTTTCGGCGGAAAGCGCGAAATATACGCTGAGAAACCCGACACTCAGCGTCAGGGCAAGCCCATAACCCGAGCCACCCGGTCTGGCACTGCGCCTGAAAACCAGCGGAAATGCAACAAGCATGGGGGACAGCCAAAGATAGCTCCGATATAAAACGAAACTCTCCTGAATTCGCACCGTAGCCAGTTCAGTCATGAATAACAGGGCTGGGGCAAGCATCGAGAATCCCAAGAGCCCGAGGCGTCCTTTGCGCATAAGCAATAACAATCCCGCCACGCAGTAAGCGAGAAATAGACACGGATACAACCAGTTCCATGGCAAACCAACATCCGCCAATGGCTCCCGGATATCGATTGACATCCAGGAAGTGATGGGTATCCAGCCAAGCAACAGGTACTTGAAGAACAAGCCCGTCTGGGTCACCACGCTCGACAGGTAGGGATGATCAACCTTGATTCCCATCTGGGCTATGAGGGGTTCATACGCCGTGGCGATCTCGTTTCTATTTAACAGCACGACGGATAAGGCGAGTCCGGAATAGGTTATAAAAGCCAGAATCAGCCAGCGTCGTGCTGCTAACTTGGGCGAAACCAACAGCGTCAGCAAGCCAGCCACCGCCGGCGCCATGACGCTGTGTTCCTTGGAATACAGTGCGAGGTAACAGAACAAGGCCGCAAGCACGAACCATCCCGGTTTCGCCGAGTGGAGTCCGCGCAGATGAGCCCACCACATCAGCAGACTGAATAGCGTCGCCATGACGATGCTGCGTTGAACCAAGTAGGCGACGGCATACACGGCAACCGGGTGGAGAAGGAATAGCGCCACGCTCAGCCACATGGCCAGCCTCGCAGGCTGGCCATTTCTTGCATAATCCTGCGGATCCGAGTTTTTCGTCAGTACCAATCCATGCAGCGTCCGAACAAACAAATAGATCGCCCCGCCAACCATGATGTGCAGCCCGACATTGACCAACCGAAACATCGCAGGATCATTGCCAAAGACTACCCGTTGGAAGGCGAATGTCCAGGATGACCAATAACGCGGGAGGAATGGGGAGAACTGCCCGCCGAACGACGAAGCGTAATTATTTCCAAAATAATGAATGTCGTCGAAGACTAGCGGAGCATCGAGGTGAGGGCCGTAAAGAACGGCAGTCAGCGCAGCCAGAAGCGCGAAAACAAGCCAATCTGGCGGGAAATTTCGGATCGATTTTGGCGACAAGGAGCAGCTACTCCCGGCGCTCATGGGCAATCATCTAAGCGGGCTTCGAGTAAGAGCCCGTCTCATAACCGGGAATCCGGCTTTCGTCCACTGCATCAATCTGGCTCGGATCAAGGAATTTTTCTGCATAACGCAGGTAAACCCGCTGACGGATGAAGACGTCGAACAGGTCCGGGTCAATGTGACCGGCCTCCTTGAGTTTGCCGAGAATGAACAGCGATTCCGTCAGTGTCTTGCCGAGTTTGTATGGACGGTCCTTGGCGGTCAGCGCCTCGAAAATATCGGCAATGCCCATGATGCGCGCCTGCACTGACATCTGCTCGCGCTTGAGCCCCTTCGGATAGCCTTTGCCATCCATGCGTTCATGGTGGCCTCCGGCGTATTCGGGTACATGTCTGAGATGCTTCGGCCAAGGCAACTGCTCCAGCATTTTGATGGTGGCGACGATGTGGTGATTGATAATCTCGCGCTCGGCCTGAGTCAGTGTGCCGGCCCGAATGGTCAGGTTGTCTTGCTCTTCGGCGCTGAGAAAGTCCGCTGCTTCGCCTGCCTCATTGCGCCAACGGTAGCCGCTGCCAATGCGGCTCACGCGCTGCAGATCGGCTTCCTGCATCGCTTCGCCGCCAATGTTGCAGCGGCGCAGAAACTCCCGGTCGCTATCATACTGGACCAAACGCAATGCAAAAGCTTCCTGCAATTTGGCTTCGGCCGATTGGTCCACGGATTGGCGCAAGGCTAACTGGCCCCGCAACATATCGATCTCGGCATCCCGCTTGAGAATTTCGAAACGGGTATCGACCAAGTGAATACGATCGAATAACGTCTGCAGCTTGGTCGACTTGTCCACGACATGCACTGGCGTCGTGACTTTGCCGCTATCGTGCAGCAAGCCGGCGATCTTGAGTTCGTAGCGATCCTGGTCGGTCATCCGGAAGTCGGCAAGTGGTCCGGATGCAGTTTCATTCACCGCTTCCGCCAGCATCATGGTCAATATCGGTACACGCTCGCAGTGGCCGCCGGTGTAAGGCGATTTCTCATCGATTGCCAGGTTGATCAAGCCGATGAACGACTCGAACAGTTCTTCCAGCTGGGTAATCAGCAGGCGATTGGTTAGTGCAATCGCTGCCTGCGAAGCCAGCGACTCGGCCAAGCTTTGGTCCGCGGCAGAAAAATGTACGACCTGCCCGGTCTCGGGATGTATCGAATTGATGAGCTGAAGCACACCGATGACGTTATTCTCGTGATTCTTCATCGGTACCGTGAGGAAGGACTGCGAGCGGTAACCGGTACGCTGGTCGAACTTGCGCGTGCCCGAAAAATCGAATCCTTCCTCGGTATAAGCGTCCGCGATGTTGACGGTCTTGGCGTGCAAGGCGGCATAGACCGCCACCATCGAGTTATTCTGCTTGCCTTGTTCGTCGTAGTACGGCAGATCCGGAAAACTGATGGGATTGCCGGAAGTGCCGCCTAATGCAATCTTCAGCGTGTCATTGCGCAATATCTCGAAACGCAGGCTTTTCTCGTCCCCGGCGACTCGATACAGCGTGCCGCCATCAGCCTTGGTGATATCCTTGACGGCAACCAGAATCTTCTCCAGTAACCGATTGATGTCACGCTCGCTGGAAAGCGCGGCGCCGATGGCATTCAGTTGTTCGAGTCGCCCGAAAAGATCGTCAAGCGTGTCTGCGGTCATTTGATGCAAACTGAGCGGACGATATGCATATCGGTGAGGCCCTGCAGGACTTTTTGCATACCGTCCATCTTAAGGGTCAGCATGCCTTCTTCCAGGGCAACAGCCAGCAGATCGGCAACGCGGGCGTGCTCCTGAATCAGTTTCTTGACCTGGTCACTGCCGAGCATCAACTCGTGCAAACCAATGCGCCCCTTGTAGCCGCTATCGTTGCAAGTGGGGCAGCCCTTTGCCCGGTAGAGGGTGAACTTCCCTTCTTTGGCGTAGTTTTTCTTCAGTTCCTCATAGACCGCGGCATAACCCGCCTTGGGGTCCTTTTTGAAGGTTGAGGTGTTCACCAGTTCCCCGCAGTATTCCTTGAGAAACAGCTGCATTTCTTCTTCGCTGGCCACGTAGGCTTCCTTGCACTTGCACAGTCGTTTGGCCAGGCGCTGAGCAAGAATACCCAGCAGGGCGTCGGAAAAGTTGAATGGGTCCATGCCCATGTCGAGCAGGCGGATAATCGATTCCGGCGCGCTGTTGGTATGCAGCGTGGCGAATACCAGGTGGCCGGTGAGCGATGCTTCGATGCCGATACCCGTAGTCTCGGCATCGCGCATTTCGCCAACCATGATGATGTCCGGATCGGCGCGCAGGAACGCCTTCATGATCATCGGGAAATCGAGGCCGGCTTTCTTGTTGATCTGCACCTGGCGCAGTCCCTTTTGGGTGATTTCGACCGGGTCTTCGGCGGTCCATATCTTGGTATCGACGGTATTCAGGTACTTGAGCACCGAATGCAGGGTGGTGGTCTTGCCGGAACCCGTCGGACCACAAACGAAAAACAGGCCATAGGGCTTGGAGATCGCCGACTTGAGTCGTTCCAGGTTGGCCGGCAAGACGCCCAAGTTTTCCAGGGGAATCGGCTCGCCCGCCGCCAGGATACGCATCACGATATCCTCGACCCCGCCAGTCGAAGGAATCGTGGCAACGCGCAATTCAATATCCAGCGGACCGAATTTCTTGAACTTGATCTTGCCATCCTGCGGCTTTCTGCGCTCGGAGATGTCGAGGTCGCACATGATCTTGATGCGTGCCGCCATGGAGTTGCGGTAGCTGGATGGAACTTCGATATATTTGACCAGGGAGCCATCCTTGCGAAAACGAATCAGGGTTTTTTCCTTGCCTGGCCCAGGCTCGACATGAATGTCGGAAACGCCTTGCTGGTAAGCGTCAACGATGATCTTATTGACCAGCTTGACGAGTTCGTTATCGGCAGCTGCAGAAACATCCTCGGATGCATCCGCGGATTCTTCGCCGTCCTCCGCCATATTGGAAAGCAAATCGCCGACCGAGGAAGTGTCGGCATCGGGTTGTGAACCGAAAAACAGATCGACGCTCTGCTTGAACTCGCGGATGGTGGTGACACGGTAAGCCAGCTTGCTTCTGGGAAAAACGTTATTGACGACACGCGAACTCTTTACCTGCTCCGGATCCATCGTCAACACCATCAAACCCTCGCCGGATTCCTCGATCGGCAGCCACTGATTCTGTTCGATGTACTCGCGTTTGAGGTTCTTCAACAAGTCCATCGGCTTGATACGATCAGCTTTGTAGGATTCATAAGGCACACCGAAAAACTTCGAAAGCGCCAAGCCGATAGTCGGCAATTTGACTTGGAATTCGCTGATCAGGACTTCTTCGAGATCAAGGTTCTTGCGCCGTGCCGAACGGATCGCCAGATCCAGCTCTTGAGCAGAGAGCACGGCATCAGCGACCAGTTGGTCATATTTCGATTTGGCCGCTTGCGCTGGCTTGTTGCGTTGAGAAAAGGCGATTGCCAGTGTTTCGCAGAGACCCTTGATACCTTCCTCGGTTACCGCGGAAAAGGGTTGTTCGGCCTTGTTATTGATGATCTGTACCACGCCAAGAAGTTCGTCCGAGGTAGTAATAATCGGACTCACCAGCATTTGCTTGGTGCGGTAGCCGGTGCGTTTGTCAACCTCCTGCAGGAAACGCAACCCGGGATGATGCGATTTCAGTTCGGCCTCGTCGTAAACATCGGCCAGATTGATAATCTTGCGCGACAATGCCACATGGCCGGCAACGCTCTGGTCGGCGATGGGCAACTTAAGATCCTTAAACGAATTGAGTCCGGTCTTGACCTTCGAAACAATCGAAGCTTTGTCCTCGCTGACGGCGTAGATAGTCAGGCGATCGGCGTTGAACAAGTTGCAAATATCCTGCGACAGTTCAAGCATGATCTCATCAATGTTGTTCGTCGCGTGAATCTTGTTGGTGACTGTCTGGAGGTTCTTGAAAAACGCCAGACGGCTATCGACGTCAGTCAGATTACCGGCATCCTGCCGTGAATTTATTACTGCACTCACGATTTCCGTACTCCTTTGTCACTGCCGTCTTCCCAACGCAGGCCGCCAGCCAGGCCTCCCTCCAGCAGGCTGGCGCGAAAACCGCGCTGCGATAACAGAAACGCCGCTGCCGAACTGCGCCGGCCACTCTGGCAATAGGCGATATACTCTTTTTTCGGATCCAGCGAAGTGTAGGCTAGGCGGATTTCATCGAGCGGAAGGTTACGTGCCCCTTTGATGCCATCGTATTTGTATTCGGTGGCACAGCGCACATCCAACCATATAGCGCCAGCCATGGCATGTTGCTGCGCCTTGGCGGGGGACAAGGTATGCAACAGTGGCGCACGCAGCAACTCGACAAAATCATGTTTATCGAGGCGCAGCAGAATGCCATCCGTCTTCATGGTCACACTGGCATTGCGGGTGGCATCCGTGACCAGGGCCTCTTCGCCGAAGGCGTCGCCAGGTTTGAGATCCGCCAGCAACAGCGGCGTACCTGCCACCATGCGGCTAACCTGGCAGCGGCCACTTTCAATCAGATAATAGTAATCGCCGGCCTCACCCTGGCGTACTACCTCCTCGCCACGCCGCACCTTGATCCGCTGGAAACGCTGCAATAGCTGACCGATATGCGCCGGCGGAAGTGCGGCGAAAGCTCCGTGCGCCAGATTTTGCGCCGCAAACATGCCCGGCATCATGCGCCAATCGGTGCTGCTGACACCTTCTCCGGCTATGCCTTGTTCCACTTGTCCTTGCACCATCTTGAGCTGCGCCAACTGGTCCCAAGTCAGCATGATGTCCAGCATTTCCTCATCGAAACGTACCAACTCGATTTGGGTGATTGCTTTGGCTGAAATTGTCGGAAGTCCCCACTTGCCCAGTGGGCGCGTCGCTTCTTCGCTACCCCCGACGACTACCATTGTGCTGCGATCGGAAAACTGCAGCATCAACTCACCCTTGATCAGATAAAGCAATTGCCCGTACCAGTCCCGGATGCGGAAAGGATTGCTGTTGCGCTCAAGTTTTTCGCGATGGCACATCGATAGCAACTCGCGCAGTCTCTCCTCTTCCAGCTCCGCCAGAGGCTGCAAGCTCCGCAGCAAATCAAGTTCAATCGGCTGAATATCCATCCTAAAACTCGAACTGGTAGTTGTTCTGAAGCAAGCGCGGCTTGAACTCGTTGATACACTCCTCAACCTCCTGCATCGTCAACTCGATCTGACCGGGCTTGAGATGCGTAATGAAGACTTCGGCATGGTGCTGGAGATTCGCCAGTTCCTCCGCCAGCATGCTCGGACAAAGGTGCTTGGACATCACCGCCAATTTTCTCTCACGATCTGAAAAGGCGGTCTCAATAATCAGGTAGCGTAAATTTCTGATTTTGTTGATTGACTGCCACAAATCCAGGCAGATGGTGGTGTCGCCGGTAAATACCAGGCTGGCATTTCCCGAGTCAAGATGATAGCCCACCGCAGGCACGGTATGATTTGCAGGCAATGCAGTGACGGTGCGTCCGCCAAATTTCATCACCTGGCCAATCTTTATAGTTTCAAAACGCAGAAAAGGTTGCTCGACGTTGGGTATTTCGGTGAAATCGGGCCACACCGACCAGTTGAAAATATGGTTGCGCAATATCTCGATACTGGCCTGCTGGGCGTACACCATCAGTGGTTTATCGCGCATGTCGGCGACGGTGTCAGCCATTAATGGCAGGCAGGCGATATGATCGAGATGGGTATGGGTGATAAAGACATGGTCGATCTGAGCCAATTCGGTAAGCGCAAGATCGCCAACGCCAGTGCCGGCATCAATCAGGATATCGTTATCGACCAGCAGCGAGGTAGTCCGCAATTGGCGGCCGCCGATACCACCGCTACAGCCGAGAATTCGGACTTTCATGGGTTACTTGGTTTCAAAGGTGGTCACACCGTCCCAACCTTCACCGGGCGGTTGCCTGCGATACAGGCCGATTCGTTTCGCATACAACTCATAGAGATAACACGGCGCCACGCGCGACAGGTTGAGTAGTGCGACTTCCGCTTGGTCCCAGTCCTGGGCTCGATAATGGCGCAATGCCTGATTCCAGAGCTTTAGCTCTTCGAGAACCGCCTTGTCTACTTCGCCCCCGACTCCCAGCGGTTGGTAAATACCGATCGGTTCGGCCTTTCCCTTGACGCGCACCCGGTCCAGTTCGCGAAACACAAATGAATGTTTCAAGAGTTCTCGGGTGGTCTCGCCGGTAATGATGCCGACACCATATTGCTTGGTAATTCCTTCCAGACGAGAGCCAAGGTTAACCGCATCGCCCATCACCGTATACGACTGGCGCACTGGCGAGCCCATGTCACCCACCGTCATCGTGCCAGTATTCACGCCAACCCCGATTCTCAGCTCCGGCCATCCCTTGGCAACCAGTTTCTTGTTCAGTTCGGGCAAAACCTGCTGCATTTCCAAGGCAGTCAGCACCGCATGCTTGGCATGCTCGGGGTCATCCAGCGGAGCACCCCAGAAGGCCATGATCGCATCGCCGATATACTTGTCGAGCGTGCCACGATGGTGGCGGACGATCTTGGTCATGGCGCCAAGATACTCATTCATCAGGGTTGCCAACTCATCCGGCCCCAGTCCTTCAGAAATGGTGGTGAAACCGCGTACATCCGAGAACAGTACGGTCAGCTCGGCTTTGCGTCCAGCCATGCTGTAATTCTCTGGATCTCGGCTCATTTCCTCGACCAGTTCGGGCGGTACGTACTGACCAAACAACCCGGTCAACTGACGCTTGCTGCGCGACTCGACAAAATAGCCCCAGGACATGTTGAGGACGTAAAGCGAGAGCGTTAGCAATAGGCCTGCAGCCAGCGGCAACACAAAATTACCAAGACGCCAGAAACCATAATTTACGCTCAGCTGAACCAGCAACACCAGCAGTGCAGCTATGCTGGCGCGAAAAGCCGAGAGCAGCGGCAGCACAAATACCATCACGCCACCGGCAATCAACAACAGCACAAAATCTGCGCCGAGAACATAGGGCGGTTTCAGCTTGATGTTATTGTCGAGCATGCCGGCGATCAGGTTGGCGTGCATCTCGACCCCGGAATAAGCTTCACCCACCGGCGTCGCACGCTGATCTTTCAAGCCTGGCGCAGTGGTGCCAATCAACGCAATTCGTCCCTTGAGCAGATCCGGCTTGACGCGATCATTAAGTATGTCGGCCAGCGAGTAGTAGCGAAAGCTTCCCTCATAGCCACGAAAAGGAATCAGGGTTGCCACATTCTCGTCCACCGGGATGCGCAGCGTACCCCGCTCGGTCGGCAAGTCAAGCCATTCCATATCGCCGTAGTTCTTGCTTGTGGAAATCGAATCCTCCGGATAACCCGGGGCAATTTTTGGGAAATTCAGGTAGGCGCGCACCATAGCCAGAGAAAGAGACTCGTAATAGTTTCCTTGGTATTCGGCAAGCATCGGTACGCGCCGGGTAATACCGTCGAAATCCACGATCGGGTTGAACAGCCCGGCACCAGCGGCATTCTTCTGAAACTCGGCCAAGTTACCGCCATAATTCTGCCAGCTGGTGAAGGCTATGTTACGGCCGGAAAATGTACCCGCCGTCAAAACCGGCAACGGTAGCACACCGCTACTGACACCGCCTTGAAGATTTGACAGGTAGTACCCAAGAATAACTTTTTTCTGTCGCAGCGATTCGGCAAAGCGGGCGTCGTAATCCAGATGCGGGCGCAAATCCCTAAGGATCGTCTGGAACGAGATGCTGTCCTTTAAATCCTTCTTCGCCAAGTCCTCCAGACTGTTTAGTCCGGAACTTTGGTCCGACTCGGCAAACACCACGTCAAAACCAAGCACGCGAACGCCATATTGATTGAACAGCTTGTCCACCAACGTCGCCATATGGTCGCGTCCCCAAGGCCAGCGACCGACTTCCGCCAGAGATTTTTCGTCTATGTCGAGGATGACAACGCGCTCATCGATGCTGTTGGGCATGGTGAGTCGCAACTTGGTGTCATAGATGATGGCATCCAGATGGTTGATGAAACCGATCTGGTAAAGCTTGACCGCATGCCCAAGCAACAACGACAGGATGACAATGCCAAGCGTGTAGCGAAATTGATGTCGCTTCAACGGTCCTCCACTGTAGGTTCGATAATCGTAAATCGGTCAACTTTTCAGAAAGAACTCCATCTTGGTACCGGCCAGTTCGATAATGTCGTGGTCGCCGAGCGGATGGGCCTGAGCATCGAGGAGTTTGCCATTAACCGATGGAAATACTGCGCCTTCGACGTGCGTAATAAAATAACCGTGAGGCCGACGCGTGATAACCGCCACCTGTACGCCAGGCTTGCCCAGGGAAGTCAAGGTTTTGGTCAATTCCAATTCCTTGCCGGCATTTACCCCAGTCAGAACCTGTATCGCGCCGCGTAGCGAAACAGCCGGTTGCAATACTGATGGAGGCGCCTGTGGCGAAGGCGCGGGTGGAGTGGCAGGCTCCGTTGCCAGGTGGGAGGGTGGCGGCGAAAAGTGGTTAGTCGACATGCCCGTCTGGGTGTCGCCCATCGGCGCTTTCTCGTTGCTCTGATCCGCAAGCTTTTGCGCCATGTCCGGACGAATGATCATGGTCCTTTCAAAGTCGGCTTGCGAAACCTGCGGCTGCGCCTCATTGACATACTTGAGGCGATATTTTCCGAGCTCGATGACGTCGCCGTTCTGCAGGAAATGCTTCTTGATTGGCTGACCATTGACTTGAGTGCCATTGGTGCTGCCGAGATCTTCCAGGAAGGCGTCATTGAGGATAGTCACAATCGCCGCATGCTCGCCGCTGATGGCGAGATTGTCAATCTGGATATCATTTTGCGGCTTGCGTCCAATCGTCGTCCGCTCCTTGGTGAGAGAGATCTCCTTGAGCATCAGATTGTCCATGCTGAGAATAAGCTTTGCCATCGTATTTCCCCGTCCAACTTATTCGGTTACTTGAACCAGGCACGCAATCTTGCCAACCACCCGATTACGCCGCGCGGCGCCGGATATGATTGCCTGACGCGCACCAGGATCACCGACACATTGTCGCGTCCGCCGTTATCATTTGCCAACTGCACCAGTTGCGTTGCCGCCAGTTCGAGGTTCGCGGAAAGCATCTGGACCGTAGCGCCTATTTCCTCGTCCTCAACCATGTCGTTTAATCCGTCCGAGCAGAACAGATAAATGTCGCCAGGCTGCGTAGCATAGTCGTGGATCTCCGGCTCGACGAGCGGATCCACACCCACGGCACGGGTAACCAGATTCTTGTTTTGCGAGTGTCGCGCCTCTTCGACTGTCAGCATGCCGCTTTCGATCTGTTCCTGCAATAACGAATGATCTCGGGTGATCTGAATAAATTCCTCGCCACGCAGGCGATAGAGGCGCGAATCGCCAATGTGCGCCACGGTCATGGAGTTGTCGTAGAACACAGCCATGACCAAGGTGGTGCCCATGCCCGCATACTGGGGCTGGCTTTGTGCCGCTTGATACACAGCATGGTTGGCGCGTTCAATTTCTCTTTCGAGCAGGCCGTTTGCTCGTCGTTGGCCGTTGCTATCGAACAGATACGGCTCTTGCAGGGTAAGTGCTTTCCCTAGTTCGCTACCCAGCAGCGTGGTCACCATGCCGCTTGCCACCTCGCCGGCGTTATATCCGCCCATGCCATCGGCAAGTATCGCCAAGCCCAAAGCGGGATTGAGGTAAACAGCGTCCTCGTTATGCGAGCGAACCATCCCGGGATCGCTGCGGCTGACTGTCTCCAATGCCTGACTGAGGTCCATGCGCGCTCCTAAATGCTGATATCCACTTGTCCCGAATCGCCGGGCGCCGCACCCACTGCGTCCTGCGCCAGGCAGCGACGTAGATCGATCGCCAATTCGGCACCCGTCTGATAGCGATTCTCCGCATCCTTGGTCAGTATCTTGTCGATGATTGCCGCCAGGGAATCGGTAAGATCAGGATTAAGCTGGCGAATATCAGGATGCGGTTCGTTGGCGATCTTGAACATCAGTTGCGCCATCGAGTCGCCCTCGAAAGGCAGCTTGCCGCAGGCCAACTGATAGAGCGTCACACCGAGTGAAAAGAGATCGGAACGGCCATCGATCTTCTTGCCGGACAATTGTTCCGGCGACATGTAGCTTGGCGTGCCGAGCACCATGCCGGTCTTGGTCTTGCTGGAATCGGTGATGCGCGCAATGCCGAAGTCGGTCACCTTGACCTGATCGCTCTCGGGTTCAAACATGATGTTCGCCGGCTTAATGTCGCGGTGCACAACATGGTTCTCGTGGGCGTACGAAAGCGCGTCGGCAACCCGAGCGACGATGCTGATCACCTTGCCCAAAGGCAGCAGATTGCCCGGTTTGGTATAAGGTACCAGATCCTTGCCCTTGAGGAATTCCATGGCGATATAGGCAAGATCGTGTTCCTCGCCGGCATCGTACATAGTCACGATATTCTGGTGATTGAGCCGGCCGGCGGTCTCGGCTTCGCGGAAAAAGCGTTCCTTGACCTCGGCCAGTTCGTCTCCCTCGAACTCCTGGGACAAGGCCATGGTCTTGATGGCGACGATGCGGTTGATCTTCGGATCGCGGCCAAGATAAACCACGCCCATGGCACCTTTGCCCAGTTCCTTCTCGAGTTGATAGCGGCCCAGCATCGGCTTTTCGACATTGCCAGCGCCGTCCATTATGCTCGCATTGCTGCGTCCGCCGCCGCTACCGCCAAGGATCACCGTCTCCGACAACTGCTTGGCGCGATTCAGGCGTTGCTCCAGATCGCGGAACTTCGGGTTGTAATCGGACATATAGCGGAACACCGCCTCGGCCTTGTTAAATTGGCGCTTGCGTTCGAAGTCCAATGCCAGATTGTATAAATTTTCCATGAGGTGGTCGTCGAGAGGGCACCGGCGAAACTTGTCAAAGGCCGTATCGAGTTGTCCCTGCCCTTGATAGGCCAATCCGAGCATGCGATTTGACTCGGACGATTCGAGCTCGGATTTCTCCTTGCCACGTTCTGTAAGCAGAAAATGTTTGGTGGTCAGCAGCAAGTGGCCGAGCAACAGCAACGTTGCCGGAATCATCAGTTGCAACCAGAGCAATTGAGTGGTCATCAGAATGAAGTGCGCTGCCAGAAGCGCCGCCAGAATCGCGGCGGTGATACCCGCCCCCATGCCCGCCTTGAGTCGCGGCAGCAAAGCGATCAAGTATGTGGCAACCAATAACAGTGCAGCTTTCTCGGCCCAGAACGCCCAGGTGGGAACTACAAAAAAATGCTCGGAAAGCAGACTAGAGACAGCGTGTGCCAATACCAGCACATCCGGCATGGCTGGCGATACCGGGGTTGGATGCACGCTGCCGACGCCGGCCGCGGTCGGACCGATCAACACGATCTTATCGCGGTATTTGTCAAACGGAATCTTGCCGCTTTTTACATCGAAGAATGAATCAACCTGAAATGCCGGTTTACCCTCGGCATCCTTGTAAAAGAAAGTATTCATGCGCGTGTCGGCATCGGTGCCGATTTTCAGATTGCCGAGCTTGACCGAATTACCCAGTTGCACTTGGACGTCATTGACGCCAAGGTTCAGGCTTTTTGCCGCAATCATCAGCGACAGCGCCGGATACAACTGGTCGAAGTACCCCAAAACTAGAGGTTCGCTGCGGATACCACCATCGACATCCGGCGTCGTATTCAGGTGTCCGATGACCGCCGCACTGTTGCCAAGCGAGTCAATCACCAAGGCATCAACTTCAGCCGTCGGGATCGGCGCAAACTCCCCACCAGCCTTGACTTTGACGGCATGCCTGGTGACGTAATCGGGCAATTCCTTGTCGGGACGACCGCGTGGCTCGCCGATCTTGAATAATATCGGCAAGGCAACATTACCCGCCTTGGCAAAACTATCCGCCAGACGCCGGTCAGTGTTCAGTTTTACTTCCGCCTCGGCCAGTTGCACTCCCATCTGAGCTAGCGGTGATAAAGCAGTCGGAACAACTGGAGGTTCTATGCCCCCCGCCGGCAACGGAGCGGCAGGTACAGCCGTCGGCGCGACCTCAGCGGGAAGGGGACCGCCCGCTTGAGTGTAGAGTTCCATCAATTTGTTGATGTAAACCAAACCCGCATCAAGCTGTGGTTCGGAATAGAGCACGGTAGTGGCTATCACCTTGGTTTTAGCGGCGGCAAGCTTATCCACCATCTCCGCCATCACCTCACGTGACCATGGCCAGCGACCGATGTTGTCGAGGCTTTGCTTGTCTATGGCGATTACCGCCACCTTCTCGCTAGGGCTGCGAGCCGTAGCGCCTACGCCAATATCATAAGCCTTGCGTTCCAGGCTCTGCAATAGATCACTGTTGCCTGAGAAAAGCACGATCAAGCTCACAGCCAAGCCGAGAAACCAATCGCTTTTCCAAAAATTGTTCATGTCGCTTACGCCTCCAATGCAACGGGAACGACAGCTGCAACCAGCATTGCATCATATTTTGATGCAATAAGTCCATGTTGAAACAGGATGATAACGCCAATTCTTACAGTCAAGCATCAAGTGAGTCAAATAATTATGCCGCTATGGACTCATCTTATCCAGACTCGCCAAATTAAGCGCAGCGTAGCTATCAGTTCAAACCACACGGTCACCTGCAATGGCTGTTTGGCGGTGCGCCAGCCAGCGACCGATAATCACCACCAATAGCGAGCAACCGATGCCGGCGGGTTGCTCGATCCAGTGCGCGTTAGCCTGGATCCAGGCGGAAATGGCGAGATCGCTGACCGCCATTTCGCCGGCGATGTAACCAAGCAAGGCGGCGCCCAGAGTGACGATCAGCGGGAATCGCTCCATCAATCGCAGCATCACCGAGCTGCCGAAAACAATTAGTGGAATGCTTATCGCCAAGCCAAGCACTAGCAAGCCCACGTTGCCTTTTGCAGCAGCCGCAATACCAATGACATTATCAAGGCTCATCACCATGTCGGCAACGAGTATCGTTTTGATTGCGGCAAATACCGTATCCTTGCTCTCGATATCTTTCCCGCAGTCCCCTTCCGGCACCAGCAACTTGATCCCGATCCAAAGCAACAGTGCGCTGCCGATTAGCTTGAGATAAGGCAGTCTGAGCATCTCGACCACAAATACGGTCAGAATCACGCGCATGACGACAGCCGCAAAACTGCCGAAAACGATCGCTTTTCTCTGCTGGCGTCGCGGCAAGGAACGAACAGCAAGCGCAATCACCACCGCGTTGTCACCGCTCAGGACGATATCGACGCCGATGATCTGCAGCAGTGAGGTCCAGAATTGGCTACCGAGCACACCATCCATGGCAACATCCGAATAATTGATCAGTGACCCTATCCAAGCATGCTACTTGAATCGCTTTAAGTAAACGAAAAATCGCCTTGCTTTTCGCAAGGCGATTTTTCGTTCGACTGAAGCCAGTCGTTACAACAACGACTTAAGCAACTTGCCCATTTCCGCCGGATTGCGGGTAACAGTGAAACCGCATTCTTCCATGATGGCGAGCTTGGCTTCGGCCGTGTCGGCCCCGCCTGAAATCAGCGCACCGGCGTGACCCATGCGCTTGCCCGGAGGAGCAGTCACCCCGGCGATAAAACCGACGATGGGCTTCTTCATGTTAGCCTTGCACCATACTGCGGCTTCAGCTTCATCGGGTCCGCCAATTTCGCCGATCATGATCACCGCATCGGTATCCGGGTCATTGTTAAACAGCTTCATGATGTCGATGTGCTTGAGACCGTTGATCGGGTCGCCACCGATACCCACGGCGGAGGATTGGCCCAGCCCGAGATCGGTAAGTTGTCCGACAGCTTCATAGGTCAGCGTGCCGGAGCGCGACACCACGCCAATGCGTCCCTTTTTGTGGATGTGTCCCGGCATGATGCCGATCTTGATTTCTTCCGGAGTGATCAGGCCGGGGCAGTTCGGGCCAAGCAGGAGGGTTTCCTTGCCGCCGCCGGCCACCTTGGCTTTCATCTTGTTGCGGACTTCCAGCATGTCGCGCACTGGAATGCCTTCGGTAATGCAAATGACTAGGTCCAGATCAGCTTCAACCGCTTCCCAGACAGCCGCAGCGGCGCCCGGTGGCGGCACGTAAATCACGGAGACTGTCGCACCAGAAGCTGCAGAAGCTTCCTTGACTGAAGCATAAATTGGGATATCAAAAATCTTTTCGCCGGCCTTCTTCGGGTTGACACCGGCGACGAAGCAGTTTTTGCCGTTGGCATATTCCTGGCATTTTTCGGTGTGAAACTGGCCAGTCTTGCCGGTGATGCCCTGGGTAATAACCTTGGTGTTTTTGTTGATCAGAATGGACATTTCTACTCCTTACTTGCCGGCGACAACGGCGACGATTTTCTGTGCCGCTTCCGCCATATTGTCGGCGGAAATGATGGGAAGACCTGAATCCTTGAGAATCTTTTTGCCGATCTCGTCGTTGGTGCCCTTCATGCGCACCACCAGCGGCACACTCAGATGCACCACGCGGGCGGCAGCCACGATGCCCTCGGCAATGGTGTCGCACTTCATGATACCGCCGAAAATATTCACCAGGATGCCCTTGACCGCCGGATTTTTCAGCATGATCTTGAAAGCCTCGGTCACTTTCTCGGTGGTGGCGCCTCCACCGACATCGAGGAAGTTGGCGGGTTCGGCACCGAACAGTTTGATCGCGTCCATGGTGGCCATCGCCAGCCCGGCGCCATTCACCAGGCAACCAATGTTGCCGTCTAGGGCAATGTATGTCAGGTCGAACTTGGAGGCGGCGACTTCATCCGGATCCTCTTCATCCAGATCGCGATAGGCAACAATTTCGGGCTGGCGATAGAGCGAGTTGTCATCGAAATTGAACTTGGCGTCGAGCGCCTTGATGTTGCCATTGGCTTCCAGGATCAGCGGATTGATTTCTGCCAGGGAAGCGTCGGTTTCCATGTAACAGCGATACAGGTTCTTGATCAGCGTAACCGCTTGGGCCAGCGAGCCCTCGGGTACGCCAATGCCGCGCGCCAATTTGCTGGCCTGAAGGTCGCTCATGCCGACAACCGGATCGACAAATTCCTTGAGAATCTTTTCCGGTGTGTCATGGGCGACCTTCTCGATATCCATGCCGCCTTCCGAAGAGGCCATCACCGCAACCTTTTGCGAGGCACGATCGGTCAGCACCGCCAGATAGTATTCTTTCTTGATGTCAGCGCCGTCTTCGATCAACAGGCGCTTCACCCTGCGGCCCTGCGGACCGGTCTGGTGCGTCACCAGCTGCATGCCGAGAATCTGGCTTGCATACTGTTTGACCTCATCCAGCGACTTGGCAACCTTTACGCCGCCGCCCTTGCCGCGACCTCCGGCATGGATCTGGGCTTTGACTACCCAGACATTGCCACCCAAATCCTTGGCAACCTTGACTGCTTCTTCTACTGAAAAAGCCGGATTGCCGCGCGGAGTCGTTACCCCGAACTTCCTGAGAATTTCCTTGCCTTGATATTCATGAATTTTCATGAGTTTTCCTTGTGTGCAAAAAATGAGTATTTCGTGCTCTAGCCGGTCTTCCGGCCTCTGAACCAACGCGGGTAATAGCGCCGAACCGTTTTGGAACCGGTGTTCAACGCATGACAGCGATCGAACCGGAACGGTTGGATAAGTGGATCACACCCTTCAGTACCACACATTTTTCTAGCCAAAGTCCGGATTGACGCGGACGGCATGTCCAGAAGTAATTCTGTCACGTGAGTACAACTGCGCATGCCATTCCCGCGCTTCGAACCCTCGGCCCCAATAGACCGGGTGTGGATACGTTTGAGTGAGGGAACGCCTGGCAGCAGAGGCATGGGGCAGGCAATAAATCCAAGCGAAGATCATGGAAAATTAACAACCGCGTCATTCTATCACATTATGGCCTGCCGTTGCTCGCTGCCGCCGCGTCCAATCCGCGTCAAGCGGGGTGTCGCGACTGAACCACAAAGAAACGGCTAGCCACAAAGGCGCTATCGATCAGACAGGCATTGGCAGCCGGATTGGCGCCTGTGCCATGATAGTCGGAGAACCCCGTCGACTGATTGACATATATGCCATCAGTAAGATTAAACGACAGCGCTACGCCCACGCGCAGGGAGATTTCTTCAGACAGTTGCCAGATCGGCCGTGAAGTCGAATGGACCATAAAGGTCAGAGCCCCTTGTTCTCGCATCACGCGTTCAGCCACCGAGAGGCTTTCCAGCGTTGTCGCCGTCTCTACCACGAAACTGATCGGACCGAAGCGCTCCTCGGCATAAGCGGGCGTATCCGCGACATCCACCTTGAGCAGCAGCGGCGTCTGGACGCGCGCATCGGGATACTGCGGGTGATGCAGCGCCGTCGATTCGAGCAACACCTCGCCCAACTCGCGCGAAGCCTCGATGCGAGCCATAGTAGCAGGCGACTGGATCGCCCCAAGAAGATCGAGCACGCGTTGCGTATCGGCCAAAGAAACATTCAGCGCGCGGGACAAGTCAAGTTCGAACTGGCCAATAGGGATGGTCTGGTCTGGAGTTTTCACGCCATCGCGCGAAACGAAGATGGCCTGTGGCGTGGTGCACATCTGACCGGAATACAGTGACAAGCTGTGAGCGAGGTTCTTCAGCATGCCCTGATAATCGTCGGTTGAGTCGATAATGACGCAATTGACACCGGCTTTCTCGGTAAACACCACGGCTTGACGCGCATGCTCCTCCAGCCATTCACCGAACACCGGTCCACCGGTGTAATCGATGCTGCGAACCTCGGATCGGGTCGCCACTTCCCTGGCGATCGGGGTATCTGGATCGTCGACCAGCAGACTGACTAGGTTCGCATCGAAGCCGGCTTCCTTGAGCGTCTGCCGCACCACCGCAACGCTCAGGGCCAGCGGCAGGATGACACTTGGGTGAGGTTTGACGATCACTGGGTTGCCCGTCACCAGACTGGCAAACAAGCCCGGATAGCCATTCCAAGCGGGAAACGTCGAACAGCCAATCACCAAGGCAATACCGCGCGGCACGATGCTGTAGGTTTTCGCCAAACGCAGCCCAGGATGATTAACTTGCGGTTTCTCCCACAGCGCCGTCTCCGGCACCTGCTTCATCTCACGGTAGGCATAGGCAACGGCCTCTAAGCCGCGCCCCTGCGCCTGCGGACCAGCGGACAGGAAAGCCATTGACAGCCCCTGCCCGGTAGTATGCATCACGGCATGGGCCATCTCCATGCTGTGCGCATTGAGCCTGTCCAGCATTTCGAGGCAAACGCCGGCACGGGCATCGGGTCCAGCCTTGATCCAAGCGGTCATTGCGCTCTTGGCCGCATTAATCAGGGTATCCGGATGACACTTCGGGTAACTGATATTGAGCGACAATCCATACGGAGAATCCTCGGCTCCACCGCGTTCGATCACACCAGGTTGGTCAAGATAGAACTGGGCATCACGATAGGCCTCGAAGGCCACTCGCCCCTCCTCAAGCGCATTTTCGCCGTAGGCTTTGATACTTTCCGGATAAGGGTTCCAGTACCCGCGCTTTTTGATGGCGACCATGGCCTGTGCCAACAGCGGTTTGTGTTTTTCGAATAGTGGGTGAGGCATCGGTTTTCTCCGGCTTGACGGAAGGTGCTCATGCAAAAACAGATCGGCTTGTTGCCGTTATGATACATTTTCATTATGGGGAATACGGGAAAATTTGAGCTTGCCACACTCGGCGGCGGCTGTTTCTGGTGCTTGGAAGCCATATTCGTCCGCCTGCGCGGTGTTGCGACAACGGTTTCTGGCTACTGCGGAGGCAACGCGATAAACCCAAGCTACCCTGCGGTGTGCGAGGGTAATACAGGCCATGCCGAGGTAGTGCAGGTAAAATTTGAGCCAGCGCTGGTTAGCTACCACAAACTACTTGAAGTATTCTTCGCCATCCACGATCCGACTACCCGAAACCGTCAGGGTTATGACATCGGCACCCAGTACCGCTCGGTAATCTTCACCCACTCCGACGTGCAGGCGCGAACTGCCGTCGAGACTATCGCCGCGCTCAATACGGCGCACGTGTACAACAACCCCATTGTCACTGAAGTTCTCGCTAGCGAGGCTTTCTATCCAGCCGAGGACTACCACCAGAGCTACTTCAGCAACAACACGGATCAACCGTACTGCCAAGCAGTTGTCGCGCCAAAGCTAGAGATGTTTCTGAAGAAATTCGGAGATCGGAATAAGTAGGCGCCCTGCTCAGCAGCGTCCAATAAAACTCACTCAAACTTCAATTCGCAGGATCACCGGCAAGCACGAAAAAGTAGATGTAATGCGTTGTGCGTCCGGTTTCATCCCGGATTGCCGCCACACTGCGCCGCTCGCGGTAAATTTGTTCGTCCTTGCGCCGGCACCAAGTGGTGCCGGCCCAGTAGCCGTGCTGCTTTAATGCTTCACGTATCTCATCGTAGAATTTCAGCGGTTGCATGGCGGTGTGAAATTCGCTCTCGGGTTTCCCCAGCACATCTTCCTTGCTGTATCCAGTCACCGTCGTGAAGGCCCGATTGACCGATAAGATCATCCCATCCACCCCGGTAATCATCATCCCCTCGGCCATGTTCTCGAAGGCATGTGCCTGGATCGCCAGCGTCTTGTCCCTTTCGCGTAGCTCGGTAATGTCGATCGAGACAATCACGATTTTTCGACCCCCCGCTTGTGCAAAGGAATTCGCTGTCGCCTGGAATTCGTTCACGTTGCCGTCGGCGGCGATCAGGCGGTAGACAAACTCCTGCGACTCGCCGCTGTCGACCGCCCTGCGTAGTTGGGCGCGGACTTTATCGCGGTCTTCCGGATGTAACGAAGCAATGGCACTGGTGCCTGTTTTCAGCGCCTCATCCGACAGCCGGCGCCGGTATGAAGGGCTCGTATATATCCAGCGGCCCTCGGCGTCGAGCATGGCGATCAGGTCTCCCGCGTTCTCGGTGATGAGCCGGAAGTCCTCTTCGCTCTTGCGCAACGCTTCGCGTGTGTCGCGCAACTTGCGGTTCTGGCCATGAACAATATGGCCTAGGCCCAACACGTATGCCGACAGGCCGACCAGGCACAAACTGGTGACCAGCAGATCGGTCGCCGCCGCAACTTCGAATCCTGCCGCCAGCCCCCACGCCAGCGCTCCTGCCGCATAGGCAAGAGAAGATGCCAGAGCACCCCGCCAGCCGCGATTAATCGCGTTATTCAGCGCGATTCCAATAAACAGGGTAAAGGCGATCCAGAGGGGAAATGCCAGCGCCGCCGCCCAGGTTCCCCCCAGCAGGGCGTCGAGCATCGAGTTGGAGAGTTCGGCTTTGAGCGGATCCGCGGCGACCCGGGCACGCCAGTAAACCAGGTGCGGATAGACCAGAAACTGCATCAGCAGCAGTCCCCAAGCAACACCGCCTGCGCCACGGCCTTGCATATGCATGCCGATGGCGACGAACAGCGCAGCGAACGAAACGGTACGGGCCAAGTAATGGGTGCGGACCAACCAGTGGTGTTTCGACTTGGTCACTGCTCGTTCCATGGCTTCACCCTGAATCCTCTCAGATTTACCACGCTCCCAGCATACCCAAGTCGCCGCCGAAACAAACCGCTATGCGCCCACCACAGGCCCCACCCAATTGGATCGAAAGTATTACAGTGCCGCCTGATTATTCAACTTCGGCGGGGACGGGTTCTCCGCGTTCCGGCTGGTCAAGTAATTCGACCAAAGCCATTGGCGCATTGTCTCCAATGCGAAACCCCATCTTGAGAATACGCAGATAGCCGCCATTGCGCTGGGTGTAGCGCGGACCGATTTCAGCAAATAGCTTAACCACCATTTCGCGATCGCGTAAGCGGTCAAATGCCAAGCGGCGGTTAGCCAAGCTTGGCTTCTTGCCTAATGTAATTATTGGTTCCATGACGCGACGCAGTTCCTTGGCCTTGGGCAAGGTGGTTTTGATGGTTTCATGACGCAATAGTGAATTGGTCATGTTGCGCAACATTGCCAGTCGATGTGACGAAGTGCGATTAAGCTTTCGCAAGCCATTACCGTGACGCATGATTCTTCCTCGTGTTTATACAGTTGCCGCGCAAGGCTAACAACCGGTTGATCGTTATCGAGAAGGTTAATTAATATTTAAGACAGCTTCTCCAAACCAAGCGGCGGCCAGCTCTCGAGTTTCATGCCGAGAGTCAACCCGCGCGAAGCGAGGACTTCCTTGATTTCATTGAGCGATTTGCGGCCGAGATTCGGAGTCTTGAGGAGTTCGGCTTCGGTGCGTTGAATCAGGTCGCCAATGTAATAAATGTTCTCAGCCTTCAGGCAATTAGCCGAGCGCACGGTCAGTTCCAAATCATCCACCGGGCGTAGCAATATCGGATCGACCACGATCTGCTTCGGCGACTCAATCGACATTGGCGTGCCCTCGAGATCTGCGAATACCGACAACTGATCCATCAAGATGCGCGCCGCATAACGAATCGCCTCTTCCGGATCGATCGCTCCATTCGTCTCGATATCGATGATCAGTTTGTCGAGATCGGTACGCTGCTCGACACGGGCGGATTCCACAGCATAGCTGACACGGCTGACCGGGCTGAACGAAGCATCCAGCATAATGCAGCCGATGCCCTTGGTTTCCTTGTCGCTGGGACGCATAGTCGCTGGCACATAACCACGGCCAGCCTCGATCTTGATCTGCATGTCGAGCTTGCCGCCCGGAGCAACATGCGCGATAACATGGTCGGGGTTGACA
Organism: Sterolibacterium sp.; assembly: GCA_028713555.1. Lineage (GTDB taxonomy): Bacteria > Pseudomonadota > Gammaproteobacteria > Burkholderiales > Rhodocyclaceae > JACRAR01. The sequence continues at coordinate 232,000 of JAQTOA010000003.1, forward strand.
ATCTCGACATCATGGCTGACTTCGATATCCCCAGCCGTTACCACGCCTTCACCCTTCCGGGCCAAGGTCAACAGTGCCTCGGAACGGTTGTGCAGTTTAAGCACCACCCCTTTGATATTAAGAAGAATGTCTACGACATCTTCGCGGACGCCATCAAGCGTCGAGTATTCGTGCAACACACCTTCAATCGAGGCTTCGGTGGGTGCGTAGCCAGGCATGGAAGAGAGCAGGATACGCCTAAGGGCGTTGCCCAATGTGTGACCATAACCGCGCTCAAACGGCTCCATGACTATCCGTGCGTGCACTGGAGAGAGCGTTTGGACGTCGATGATACGCGGTTTTAGAAGTGCGCTGCTTTGCATCTGCATTCCTTCTGAGTGGAAGCGTCTCTGGCGCTAGTTGAGTTACAACTCAACTAGCCGAAGAACACCTGTTAGCGCGAGTAAAGTTCGACGATCAGACCTTCATTTATCGTCGCCGGCAGTTCAGGGCGCTGCGGATAGGTCTTGAATACACCTTTGCCAGCCTTGGCGTCAACTTCGATCCACTCCGGATAACCGCGCGACTCCGCAGCTACCAGCGCTGCCTTGGTGCGCAGTTGTGCACGGGCACTATCACTAAGTTGCACCACGTCGCCAGGACGGACACCATAAGAAGGAATATTGACACGCCGGCCATTCACCAGCACTCCATTGTGCCGTACTATCTGGCGCGACTCAGCACGTGAACCGCCAAAGCCCATACGGTAAGCCACCGTATCCAGGCGCCCCTCAAGCAACTGAAGCAGATTCTCACCGGTCTGGCCTTTGCGGCTCTCCGCAGTTGCAAAAGTTTTACGGAACTGACGCTCAAGGATGCCATAAATGCGGCGTACCTTTTGCTTCTCGCGCAACTGAGTGCCATAACCAGAAAGGCGTTGACCAGACTTCTGGCCATGCTGGCCAGGCGCATAGGCACGGCGCTCAACAGAGCACTTGTCCGTAAAACATTTCTCAGCCTTCAGGAACAATTTCTCGCCTTCGCGACGGCATTGGCGGCACTTGGGATCAAGATTACGGGCCACGGTTTACTCCTTGGATTCAAACGATAGCATAGTCAGTTGGATGCGGCCATGCTTAAATGCGACGGCGCTTGGGCGGACGACAACCATTGTGGGGAATAGGCGTGATGTCAGTAATACTGGAGATCTTAATGCCGAGCGCATTGAGAGCACGGACTGCCGACTCGCGCCCCGGTCCAGGACCTTTAATGCGCACTTCTAGGTTTTTCACGCCGCACTCCAGAGCTGCTTTACCGGCAGCTTCGGCAGCCACCTGCGCCGCAAACGGCGTGCTCTTGCGTGAACCTTTGAAACCAGCACCACCTGATGTTGCCCATGACAAAGCATTACCCTGACGATCGGTGATGGTAATGATGGTGTTGTTAAACGAAGCATGCACGTGGGCAATGCCCTCGGCAACGTTCTTCTTGACCTTTTTACGAACTTTAGTTGCTGGCTTAGCCATGATTCATTCCTGGTTACTTTTTAGCGCCGGCGATTGCCTTGCGGGGTCCCTTGCGGGTACGGGCGTTGGTGCGAGTGCGTTGACCGCGCACCGGCAGGCCACGGCGATGGCGCAGGCCCCGATAGCAGCCAAGATCCATCAAACGCTTGATGTTCATCGTCACCTCGCGGCGCAGATCGCCTTCGACGGTGAATTTCACTACTTCTTCGCGTAACCGTTCCATCTCGCTGTCGTTCAAATCCTTGACTTTGGTCGACCTGCCTACTTTGGCGGCATCGCAAATTTTCTTCGCGCGCGGACGACCAATACCAAAAATCGCTGTCAGCGCGATCTCGGCATGCTGGTGATTCGGAATATTTACCCCTGCAATACGGGCCATAGGCTCACCCTAACTTTTGTCCCGGTAACGGGAAACAGAACATTATAAATAACTCATTCGCCAAAATCAACCTAATCAACCTTGTCGCTGTTTGTGACGCGGATCGGTACAGATAACCCGAACGACACGTTTGCGCCGGATGATCTTGCAGTTACGGCAGATACACTTGACCGAGGCTAGTACTTTCATGATGCTTCTCCGAAAAATATTACTTCGCGCGGAAAACAATTCGGCCCTTGGTTAGGTCGTAGGGCGTCATCTGCACTGTCACTTTGTCACCGGGCAGGATGCGAATATAGTGCATACGCATCTTGCCGGAGATATGTCCCAGTACGACATGACCGTTCTCGAGCTTGACCCGAAAAGTCGCGTTGGGAAGGTTTTCCTGCACCTCACCCTGCATTTCGATCATGTCCTCCTTCGACATAGCTGTGTTTTACCGTTTCACTAGCGAGTTGGGAAGGCTGCGCCCTTGAAATTAGCTTTCTTCAACAAGCTTTCGTATTGGTGAGACATGATGTAAGCCTGTACTTGCGACATGAAATCCATGGTAACCACCACGATGATCAGTAGTGAAGTACCGCCGAAGTAGAACGGCACATTCCATTTTAGGATCAGAAATTCCGGCAACAGGCAAACCAGGGTTACATAGATTGCGCCGGCCAGGGTCAAGCGCATCAGGATTTTGTCAATATAGCGTGCAGTCTGCTCGCCGGGGCGGATGCCGGGGACAAAGGCACCACTTTTCTTTAAGTTATCCGCAGTTTCTTTTGAGTTAAACACTAACGCAGTATAGAAAAAACAGAAAAATACAATTGCCGCAGCATATAGCAAGACATAGATCGGTTGGCCGGGAGACAAGGTCCCGGCAATATCCTTGAGCCAACTCATTCCATCGCCCGAACCGAACCAACCTGCTACCGTCGCCGGGAACAGGATAATACTTGAGGCAAAAATTGGCGGGATCACACCCGACATGTTGAGCTTGAGCGGCAAGTGCGAGCTTTGTCCACCATATACTTTATTGCCGACTTGTCGCTTGGCATAATTGACCAATATCTTGCGTTGTCCGCGTTCTACGAAAACGACTAGCCCCGTAACCAGTATCACCAGAGCGAAAATAAACAAGGCTGTCACTGGATGCATGCTGCCAGTATTGACCAGCGAGAATAGCCCGCCAAGTGCGTTCGGCAAGCCGGCGGCAATACCCGCAAAGATGATGATGGATATCCCATTGCCAAGGCCGCGTTCGGTAATTTGCTCGCCTAGCCACATCAAAAACATTGTGCCAGTGACGAGAGTCGTCACGGCGGTAAGACGAAACATCATGCCGGGATCAAGCACCAGCCCGGGTTGGGACTCCAGTGCGATGGAAATGCCGATTCCCTGGAAGAGGGCCAAGCCAACTGTGCCATAGCGCGTATATTGAGTAATTTTTCGGCGCCCAGCTTCGCCCTCCTTCTTCAATGCTTCGAGCTGCGGCGAGGCAATACTCATCAGCTGCATGATGATCGATGAAGAGATGTAAGGCATGATACCCAAGGCAAAAATGGTAAAGCGCGACAATGCCCCGCCAGAGAACAGATTGAAGACGCCCAATATGCCGCCCTTCTGTCCCTCGAATAACTGCGCCAGAGCTACCGGATCAATGCCCGGCACGGGGATGTGTGCGCCGATCCGATAGACGACGAGCGCGCCCAATAAGAACCACAGTCGGCGCCAGAGGTCGCCGAACTTGCCGGTTTTGCCGATGGGTTTGCCCACGGGTTTCCCAAACGCGGTGACTGCAGCTGGATTAGCCAATGGAGATTTCCTACGCCTCGGTAACACTGCCGCCGAGCGCTTCAATGGCAATCCTGGCACCCTTCGAGGCACCAAGCCCTTTCAGAACCACCTTGCGGGTCAGTTTCCCACAAAGGATCACCTTCGCTGCTAGTGCATCGGAAGAAATCACACCTGCTTGTTTCAGCGACAGTAGATCGATTTCATCAAGCGGCAGTTTGTCCAGTTCAGAGAGTCGCACTTCAACATTTTGTCCGCGCGTTAGCGAAACAAAACCACGTTTCGGCAAACGACGTTGCAGCGGCATCTGGCCACCTTCAAAGCCAACCTTGTGAAAGCCGCCAGCACGAGACTTTTGCCCTTTGTGGCCACGCCCTGCAGTTTTGCCCAATCCGCTACCGATACCACGGCCAACGCGGCGCTTGGTATGTGTTGAACCCTCGCTAGGTTTGATGGTATTCAGTCGCATCGTTTTAACCCTCGTATTTCACCAGATAGGCGACCTTGTTGATCATGCCCCGCACCGCTGAAGTATCTTCCAACGTGGCACTGCTATTCAGGCGGCGCAAACCCAAGCCGCGAACTGTCGCACGGTGGCTCTGCTTGGTGCCTATGACACTCTTGAACAGCGTCACCTTAATTTTCTTATCAGCCATTCCACTTACTCCATGATTTCCTGAACGCTCTTGCCGCGTTTGGCGGCAAATTCGGCAGGGGTACTCATCGATTGCAGTCCATTGATGGTTGCGCGGACAACATTATAAGGATTGGTCGAACCAAGAATCTTGGCGACTACGTCGGTTACCCCTGCCACCTCGAACACTGCGCGCATCGGACCACCAGCGATGATGCCGGTACCTGCTGCGGCGGGTTGCATCAAAACCCGGCATGCACCATGATGCCCAATTACCCGGTGTTGAAGCGTCCCTTCCTTAAGGCTGACCCGCGACAGTTTACGGCGCGCCTCCTCCATAGCCTTTTGCACAGCCACCGGAACTTCGCGCGACTTTCCCTTACCCATGCCGACGCTGCCATCTCCATCACCCACCACAGTCAAAGCGGCAAAACCGAGAATCCTGCCGCCTTTAACTACTTTGGTAACACGATTGATGGCGACCATCTTCTCGCGCATGCCGTCATCACTTTTTTCCGTCGATTGCTGCTGTTTTCTCGATTGCGGTTTAGCCATTATTTGCCTCGCTCATTGACCACTCGGTTGCCGCATTAGAATTGAAGTCCGCCTTCGCGTGCCGCTTCTGCCAAAGCCTTGATACGACCATGGTAGTGAAAGCCGGAGCGATCAAAGGATACCTTTTCGATACCCTTAGCCTTGGCTCGTTCGGCAATAAGTTTGCCGACAGCCGTAGCAGCCTTGACATTTCCCCCACTCGGTAGCTGACTGCGCACTTCCGCCTCGGCGGTAGAAGCGGAAACCAGCACCTGGGTACCGCAACCAGAAAATATCTGCGCGTAAATATGGCTGTTGCTGCGATTTACCGTGAGGCGCACCGCCTTGAGTTCGGCAATCTTTGCCCGGGTTCTGCGGGCTCTGCGCAAACGCGCTAGTTTCTTATTCATGTTTATCCGCCCTTACTTCTTCTTGGTTTCCTTGATTACCACCTTTTCGTCGGCGTAGCGCACACCCTTGCCCTTGTACGGCTCAGGCGAACGATAGGCACGGACTTCGGCGGCCACCTGACCCACTTGCTGCCGGTCAATTCCCTTGATGAGAATCTCGGTCTGCGTCGGAGTCTCGCATTTAACACCTTTCGGCATCGCATGAACTATTGGGTGGGAAAAGCCAAGCGACAGATTCAGTTTATCTCCCTGCGCCTGTGCGCGATACCCCACGCCAACCAGTGACAACTTCTTCTCATAACCCTTGGTGACGCCATTCACCATATTATTTACCAGCGCCCGCATCGTGCCCGACATCGCGCCACCGTTGGTAACGCCCGGAATAGCTCGACAGTGTAGGTTGTTACCGTCCCGCTCGATTTTGACCCCCGGTAGCATGAACTGTTTCAGTGTCCCAAGCGGCCCCTTAACGCTGATCTCCGCATCTCCGAGCACCACCTCGACACCCTTCAGTACTTCAACTGGATATTTGGCAATTCGTGACATAGTTGTCCCCCTTACGCCACGATACAAAGCACTTCGCCGCCAACATTCGATGCGCGTGCTTTGCGGTCGGTCATTACGCCTTTAGGTGTGGATACAATGGCCACACCCAGTCCATTCAGCACTTGGGGCAGAGCATCTTTCCCCTTATAAACTCGCAGTCCCGGCTTGGAGATGCGCTCGATTCGCTCTATGACAGGGCGACCCGCGTAGTACTTGAGTGCGATATCGAGTTCCGGCTTGCCGCTATTCTCGCGCACAGCAAAATCGTCGATATAGCCCTCATCCTTAAGAACAGTGGCAATCGCCACCTTCAGCTTGGAAGAAGGCATGACAACAGCACCTTTCTGAGCCATTTGTGCATTCCGGATACGGGTCAGCATATCGGCTATAGGATCGGTCATACTCATAGCGATCTCTCCTGGTTACCAGCTGGCCTTGGTCATGCCTGGCACCTCGCCGCGCATCACAAATTCACGCAGTTTGTTGCGGCACAGGCCGAATTTACGAAAAACACCGCGCGGGCGTCCGGTCAACTCGCAACGATTGCGCTGGCGCGTTGGTGAAGCATTGCGTGGTAACTGTTGCAACTTGAGGCGCGCCGCCATGCGCACCTCGTCCGACAGCTTGCTATTGTTGTAAATCGCCGCAAGTTCGGCACGCTTGGTTGCAAACTTGGCAACCATTTTCGTGCGCTTGGCTTCGCGGTTAATCAGTGAAAGTTTGGCCATGTGTCCCTCAGTTCTTAAAAGGGAATTTAAATGCCGCGAGGAGCGCCTTTGCTTCCGCGTCGGTTTTCGCGCTTGTCGTGATGCTGATATTCATCCCACGCAACGCATCAATCTTGTCATACTCAATCTCGTGAAAAATGATCTGCTCTTTGACTCCGACATTGTAATTGCCACGTCCGTCGAAGCCCTTACCCGAGACGCCTCGAAAGTCACGAATACGCGGCATCGCAACCGTGACAAGTCGATCAAGGAACTCATACATACGGTTACCACGCAATGTCACCATGCAACCGATCGGGTAGCCCTCACGGATCTTGAATTGCGCGATGGCTTTTTTTGCCTTGGTAACCACCGGTTTCTGACCGGCTATCTTGGTCATGTCGCCCACTGCGTTGTCAAGCACTTTCTTATCGCCGATCGCCTCACCCACACCCATATTGAGCGTAATCTTGGTGATACGCGGCACTTCCATGATTGATTTGTAGCCGAATTTACTTTTCAGTTCGGCAACCACCGTGTTCTTATAGAACTCCTGCAAGCGCGCCATGTTTTTCCTTACGCCTCCAGAACTTCGCCGTTAGCCTTGAACACCCGAACCTTACGGCCGTCGTTAAGGGTCTTGAACCCAACGCGATCCGCCTTCTGGGTGGCAGGATTAAACAGCGCCACATTGGATATCTGAATCGGCATCTCCTTCTCGACGATGCCTCCCTGTTGCCCTTTCATCGGATTGGGCTTGGTGTGCTTCTTGACGCGATTGACACCCTCAACCAAGAGGTGCCCTTCGTCAACCCGCTTCAGCACTACCCCACGCTTGCCCTTGTCCTTACCAGTAATGACAATGACGTTATCGCCCTTGCGAATCTTGTTCATGACCAATCCTTACAGAACTTCAGGAGCCAGCGAAACGATCTTCATGAATCGCTCAGTGCGTAGCTCGCGTGTTACCGGTCCGAATATGCGCGTACCGATCGGTTCAAGTTTGTTGTTAAGAAGAACGGCGGCATTGTCGTCAAATTTGACCAAGGAGCCATCCGAGCGACGGACACCCTTTGCGGTGCGAACGACCACTGCCGTATATACCTCACCCTTCTTTACGCGACCGCGCGGAGCGACATCTTTAATACTAACTTTGATCACATCGCCAATCCCCGCATAGCGACGCTTAGATCCGCCCAGCACCTTGATGCACATAACCGTTCGCGCGCCGGTATTATCGGCTACGGTTAGCTTGGTTTGCATTTGTATCATTTAATTTCCTCCAACTTAATTCGCGCCGTGCTTTTCTCGCGATCAGTCTTGGAACCCGTTCGGGTATGACAAACGGTGCATTAGCATACGATGCACCCAGCGTGAAACAAAGACCTCTATTATCCTTCTATACGCAACTGCGTGTCAATGGATAATGGAAGAAAAATTGGCTATACATTCTTTTCAAGTACCCGGGCCACACGCCAAGCTTTGGTTTTTGAAATCGGGGCACATTCCTCGATCAGCACCAAATCACCCGCCTTCGCTACGTCACTTTCGACGTGAACATGATACTTTTGGGTACGGAGCATCATCTTGCCGATTACCGGATGCTTAACATGGCGCTCAACCAGAACGGTCACTGTCTTTTGCATCTTGTCACTGACAACTCTTCCGGTTAGCGTACGACGTACTTTTTCGGTGGTCTGGTTCATTTCGCTACACCTCTTTCACCGAGGATGGTCTTAACCCGCGCAATATCTTTGCGCACTTTTCCTATCTGGCTGTGGTTAGTAAGCTGTTGGGTAGCTGCCTGCATGCGCAGGCTAAATTGAACCCTGCGCAAGTCAAGCAGCTCCTTGTTCAATTCGCCAGTGTCCTTTGCTCTCATTTCAATTGGTTTCATGATTACCTCAATTGACGCGCAACAAATGTCGTTTCAATGGGTAGCTTGGCTGCTGCCAGACGGAATGCCTCGCGCGCCAGCGTCTCGTCTACGCCGTCCATTTCGTATAACACTTTGCCTGGCTGAATTTCAGCAACCCAGTACTCCGGATTGCCCTTACCGTTACCCATACGAACTTCCAATGGTTTCTTGGAAATCGGCTTGTCTGGGAAAATGCGGATCCAAATGCGCCCGCCACGTTTGATGTGGCGGGTCATGGCGCGCCGCGCCGATTCGATCTGGCGCGCCGTCAAGCGTCCGCGGCCAACGGCCTTGAGACCATATTCGCCGAAACTCACCTTGGCACCCCGGGTAGCAACACCCGTATTGCGCCCTTTATGCATTTTTCGGTATTTAGTGCGAACAGGTTGCAGCATGAATGTTACTCCTTAGCTTCCTTGGTAGCCGCAACATCAGGCTTGGCGGCGGGTTTGCGTACACGCTTGACCGGTGGCTTGGTTGCAGCAGCTTCATCCTTGGCGGGCGCGGCTTCGTCTGTGGAAGCGGCCTTAGGGGTTGTTTCAGCAGGCTTGCGGGTGGTACGTTTAACCACCACAGCAGGTTTGGCATCATCGGTTTCAATAGCATGGGCAGGCTCACCGACGCGGGCTGGAGCCTTACGCGTAGCACCACGCCGCGGGTGTTCTTCAGTACCGCCATCTGGAGTAACCGGTACGACCTCCTGTTTGCCTGCCATTTCACCTTTGAATACCCACACTTTGACGCCAATAATGCCGTATGTGGTTTTTGCTTCAGAAGTGCCGTAATCTATATCGGCACGCAAGGTATGCAATGGCACACGGCCTTCACGGTACCATTCGCGGCGCGCAATCTCAGCACCGTTGAGGCGGCCGGAACTCATGATCTTGATGCCCTGAGCGCCAAGACGCATGGCGTTTTGCATGGCGCGTTTCATGGCGCGGCGGAACATGATGCGCTTTTCAAGCTGCTGGGCAATCGAGTCGGCAATCAACTGAGCATCGGTTTCCGGTTTGCGAATTTCCTCGATATTCACATGCACTTGGCCACCGAGGATTTTCTGCAGATCGGTCTTGAGGTGCTCAATATCTTCACCCTTTTTACCGATGACCACGCCGGGACGAGCGCTATAGACAGTGATGCGGGCATTTTTGGCTGGGCGTTCGATAACAACGCGACCAACGGAAGCATGCGCCAGTTTCTTTTCCAGATATTCGCGAACTTTGATGTCCTCGTTCAACATCACCGGAAAATTCTTGCTGTTGGCAAACCAACGCGAAGTCCAGTTACGCGTGACCGCTAGGCGAAAACCGGTCGGATGAATCTTCTGTCCCATAGTTTTTCCTTATTCCCCGACCGTAACGTAGATATGACTCGTCTGCTTGAGAATGTGATTGCCTCGCCCCTTGGCGCGTGCAGTAAAACGTTTCAGCACGGAAGCCTTCTCAACATGAATAACCTTGACCTTGAGCGTATCAATATCGGCACCGTCGTTATGCTCGGCATTGGCGATTGCGGATTCAAGCACCTTCTTGATGATAGTGGCACCTTTCTTAGGGCAGAAAGCTAGGATGTTGAGCGCTTGGTCGACTGATTTGCCACGTACCAGATCGGCCACGAGCCGGCCTTTCTGCGCCGACAGGCGAACGCCACGCAAAATCGCATTGGTTTCCATTGTCATTCCTTACTTCTTAACCGCGGCTTTTTTGCCGGCGGTATGGCCCTTGAAAGTGCGCGTCAGCGCAAATTCACCAAGTTTGTGTCCAACCATGTTTTCCGAAACATACACCGGAATGTGCTGTTTTCCGTTATGCACGGCAATCGTAAGGCCGACAAGATCTGGCAGGATGGTCGAGCGGCGTGACCAGGTTTTAATCGGGCGTTTGTCGCTGGTGCCGCGCACAGCGTCAACTTTTTTAAGTAAATGGGCGTCGATGAAAGGACCCTTTTTAAGCGAACGTGTCATTTATCACCTCTTATTTCTTGGCCGGCGCTGAACGATCATCGAGCTGGTGCGCTTGTTGCGGCGCGTGCGGTAGCCCTTCGTTTTGGTGCCCCACGGGCTGACCGGATGCATCCCGGCGGCAGTCTTGCCTTCACCCCCGCCGTGCGGATGGTCGACTGGGTTCATCACCACACCGCGAACGGTTGGGCGGATGCCCCGCCAGCGATTGGCGCCTGCTTTGCCGATAGAGCGTAGGCTGTTTTCCTCGTTGCCGACCTCGCCGATCGTTGCGCGACACTCGACGTGCACGCGGCGAATCTCGCCGGAACGCAGGCGCAGTTGAGCGTAGCCCCCCTCGCGCGCCATCAACTGCACTGACGTGCCGGCTGCACGGGCTATTTGCGCACCCTTGCCGGGCAACATCTCGATGCAGTGGATAGTCGTACCAACTGGAATATTGCGAATCGGCAAAGTATTGCCTGGCTTGATCGGCGCCTCTATACCACTCATCAACAGCGCACCAGCAACCACACCCTTCGGGGCAATGATATAACGACGTTCGCCATCCGCGTAGCAAAGCAATGCCAGGTTAGCGGTGCGGTTCGGGTCGTATTCGATACGCTCAACCTTGGCAACGATGCCATCCTTGTTGCGCTTAAAATCCACGATGCGGTAGTGTTGCTTGTGGCCGCCACCTTGATGACGGACGGTAATATGACCATGATTGTTACGGCCGGCCTTGCTGTGCTTTTTTTCAAGCAATGCCCAATGTGGACTTCCCTTGTGCAGATCGGGATTGACAAGCTTGACAAGCGAGCGGCGTCCAGGTGATGTCGGCTTGACTTTGACGAGCGCCATCAAACAGCCCCCCCTTCAGTAAAATTGATTTCCTGCCCAGGTTTGAGGCAAACAAACGCCTTCTTGGCATCGCTGCGGCGACCTGCAATACGCCCAAAATTCTTGGACTTGCCTTTCTGTGTGGCTATCTGCACCGAATCAACCTGTACCTTGAACATCAGCTCAACAGCAGCCTTAATTTCAGGCTTGGTGGCATCTGGTATGACAAAAAATATGATCTGCTCGTTTTTGTCGGCAACGTAGGTAGCCTTCTCTGAAATCTGTGGAGCCACCAGTATTTGCAGCAGGCGTTCCTGATTCATTTGGCTAATCCGATTACTCATCCCAGTGTCTCCTCAAATTTAGCTACAGCACTCTTGGTCAGTAGCACCTTGGGGAAGCGAATCAGCGACAGCGGATCGGTTTCGGAAACTTCGAGCACCAGTACCCTAGGCAGATTACGCGAGGCCAGATAGAGATTCTCTTCCAGCGCGGCAGTAACCACCAACACGGAGTCAAGGCCCATACCTTTGAGTTTCTGGGCCAGCAATTTCGTCTTGGGGGTCTCAACGCTGAAATCTTCCACCACTACCAGACGGTCTTCACGAGCAAGTTGTGAAAGAATCGCAGCAAGGCCGGCGCGATACATTTTGCGGTTGACCTTCTGATTGAAGTTTTCTTCCGGCGAATTCGGGAAAATACGGCCGCCTCCGCGCCACAACGGACTAGACGTCATACCAGCACGGGCGCGTCCCGTGCCCTTCTGACGAAATGGCTTTTTGGTACTGTGATGGACCTGCTCGCGATCTTTCTGTGCGCGGTTGCCGGAACGGGCATTAGCCTGATAAGCAACAACCATCTGATGAACTAATGCTTCGTTGTAGTCGCGGCCGAACAGCGCATCCGAAGCACTGAGCGTGGCTGACGACTGGCCTTGTTCGTTTATAAGCTTAAGTTCCATTTACGCCCCCTTCACGGCTGGGCAAACAACTACATCGCCACCCCTGGAACCCGGCACGGCACCCTTGACCAGAAGCAACTGGCGCACCTCATCAATGCGCACGACTTCTAGGTTTTGCTGGGTGCGACTAACATCGCCAAGATGACCGGCCATGCGTTTCCCTGGGAAAACCCGCCCAGGATCTTGCGCCATACCGATCGAACCGGCGGAATTATGCGACAACGAGTTGCCGTGGGAAGCGCGATTCGACGAGAAGTGATAACGCTTGATTGCGCCGGTAAAACCCTTGCCGATAGAGGTACCGCTGACATCGACTTTCTGCCCGACAGCAAAAATTGACACGCTGACGACATCGCCCGGCTTGAGGCTTGCCAGTTGCTCCTGGGTAATATGAAACTCTTTGAGCACAGTACCGGCCTCGACGCCGGCCTTGGCCAGGTGTCCGGCCGCCGCCTTATTGACACGGCCGGCTCGGCGCTTGCCAAATGCAACTTGCACTGCGGCATAACCGTCAGTGTCGGGTGTTTTGATCTGGGTCACGCGGTTATTCGACACATCCAGCACCGTCACCGGGATGGTCGAACCATCTTCGGTAAAAATGCGCGTCATGCCGACCTTGCGCCCTACAAGGCCTAAAGTCATTTCTTGTTTCCTCCACAGAGGTGCCGACTACTATTGGCCGGCCTATCACCAAAAGTGCGGGAAGTCTTGAAGCTCAAGTTTCAGCCCACTATCCCCACTCACTACCTACTGCTTATTGCAATTTAATCTCGACGTCCACACCTGCGGGCAAATCCAGTTTCATCAGCGCATCAACCGTTTTATCAGTCGGATCGATGATATCCATCAAACGCAGATGAGTACGAATTTCAAACTGGTCGCGCGAAGTCTTGTTAACATGCGGAGAACGCAAGATATTGAAACGCTCAATCCGTGTTGGTAACGGCACCGGGCCACGCACCACGGCGCCAGTGCGCTTGGCTGTTTCTACGATTTCGAGAGCCGACTGATCGATCAGGCGGTAGTCAAACGCTTTGAGACGAATGCGAATCTTCTGGTTCTGCATGGTAATTCCCTTAAAGAGCAATGCCGCAAAAGATCGCGGTGAAAGCATGTAAGAGCGGAATTCTACCTCTCTTTTACCGGCAATGCAAGAATCAAAGTTGCCGAGTATCACGGCTTGTCCTGACAACACATTGATTTCCTGTATCATTGCCGCCTCTTTAAACTCTCGAACCCCGCCCACTGCATGATCCGTAAGCTTCTGCACCGCGCAATCAAGATCTTGCGGCGCGCCCCTGGTTCCCCTGCCCACCAACCGGCTGCAATACCGCTGTCTCGCCACGGCATTCATCGCGAAGCGATATCCTCTGGCGCCCTCCGGACTTGCGAAACGTTACAGCGAGCTGGCTACAAGGCTTATGTCGTTGGCGGCGCGGTGCGAGACCTGATCGCCGGGATTGCTCCCAAGGATTACGACCTTGCCACCGACGCCACGCCCGAGCATGTACGCGGCTTGTTCCGTCGCTCGCGCATTATTGGTCGGCGCTTCCAGATTGTGCATGTAATGCAGGGCGGCGAGACACTCGAAGTGTCCACTTTTCGCGCCGCACACGATGCCGACACGCAGAAAGACGAGCATGGCCGTGTTTTGCGTGACAACGTCTGGGGCAGTCTGGCAGACGACGCGGCGAGACGCGACTTTACCGTCAACGCGCTCTACTACGATCCAGGCACAGAAATTGTGCTCGATTACCATCACGGCGTGGCCGATCTCAAACAGAAAACGCTGCGCATCATCGGCGAACCGCGTACCCGCTACCGCGAGGATCCGGTGCGCATGCTGCGCGCCATACGGCTATCGGCCAAACTGGGATTGAGCATCGACCTGGCGGCGCGTGAGCCAATACGCGACATGGCGGTGCTTATGGAGAACGTACCGGCGGCGCGCGTCTTCGACGAGATGCTGAAACTGCTGTTCTCGGGCCATGCCGTGGAATGCGTCAAGCGCCTGCGTGATGAAGGCTTGCATCATGGTCTGCTGCCACTGCTCGACGTCATCCTGGAACAACCGATGGGCGAAAAATTCGTCATATTGGCGCTGTCAGACACGGACGAACGCGTACACCAAGGCAAGACCACTTCTCCAGGTTTCCTGTTCGCCACGCTACTCTGGCACGAAGTGCTGGCAGACTGGAGCGTTCGCAAGAACCAAGGGGCAGTGCCTATCCCGGCGCTGTTCGAAGCAATGGACATGGTGCTCAGCCAGCAATCGGAAAAGCTCGCCATCACCCGCCGCATCAGCAGCGACATCAAGGATATCTGGGCCCTGCAACCACGCTTCGAAAAGCGAACCGGCAAATCCACGCTGCGCCTTCTTGAACAACCACGCTTCCGGGCTGGCTACGACTTCCTGCTGTTGCGCGCGAAAAGCGGCGAAGTAACGATGGAACTGGCGGATTGGTGGCTCTGTTTCCAGCAAGCCGACATCGAAGAACGTCTGTCCATGTTGTTGCCAGAGAAAGGCCCATCCAAGAAGCGTCGTCGCGGCAATCGGAAAAAAGGAACGCCGGAAGGGAATGTCAATGTGACGGAACCTGTCGCGTGAAACATGTCTCGACTGCGGTTGTCGCCTACGTCGCGCTCGGTGCGAATCTTGGTGATCCCCTAAAGACCATCAGTGCCGCCATTCAGGCACTCACTGAGATTCCCTCGACAAATCTTGCTCGTGCTTCATCCCTGTACCGGACAGCTCCAGTCGGCTTGAAGAATCAACCGGATTTCATCAATGCCGTTGTACTTCTTCAAACATCACTGGCACCCATACAACTGCTGGAAGAGCTATTCAATATCGAGGCGCATTTCGGTCGCCTGCGCAGCGTCGCCAACGCACCGCGCACGCTCGATCTGGACCTGTTACTGCATGGCGACAGCATACTGAACGATGTGCAATTGACCCTGCCCCACCCACGAATGCACCAGCGCGCATTCGTGCTGGTACCGCTGCTGGAAATCGTTCCCGATTGTAGAATCCCGGGACATGGCCGGGCAAGCGAATTGCTTGGTGGCTGCCGTGACCAGCCCATCGTCCGAGTTCCCTCTTTCCCTTTATCCAGTCGCGCGCAATCGGCCTGATGATGCCCCAACTCCCCTCCCTGACGATCTTTCTGCAAACTGCGTTGCTGTTGAGCGCATCGAATGTCTTCATGACCTTCGCCTGGTATGCGCACCTTAAGAATCTCAGCGACCGACCGTGGTGGATCGCCGCATTAGCATCGTGGGGCATCGCCCTGTTCGAATACCTGCTGCAGGTGCCCGCCAATCGCATTGGCCACCAAGCATTGGACCTGGGGCAGTTGAAAATATTGCAGGAAGCCATCACACTACTGGTGTTTGTGCCGTTTGCCGTTTTCTACATGCAGCAACCCGTTAAACTCGACTACCTATGGGCGGGCCTGTGTATCCTTGGCGCCGTCTATTTCGCCTTCCGCTGAACGGGAGCCTTCGATGACCTACCTCGCCAGCAACAAGCCGATTACCCTGCCAGAAATAGCGCGCATGAAACGCGAGGGCGAGAAGATCGCCATGCTCACCGCCTACGATGCCAGCTTCGCGGCGCTGGAAGACCGTTGCGGCATCGATGTCATGCTTGTCGGCGATTCGCTCGGCAATGTGATCCAGGGTAAGACCTCGACGCTGCCGGTGACGATGAAGCAGATGATCTACCACGCCGAATGTGTCGGCCACATGGCGCAACGCGCCATGTGCGTAGCCGACATGCCCTTCGGCAGTTACCAGGAATCGAAGGAGCAGGCATTGCGCAATGCCGTGCGCCTGCTCGCCGTAGGCGCTGAAATGGTCAAACTTGAAGGTGGCCTGGTCATGGCGGAAACTGTGCATTTCCTTGTCGACCGCGGCGTGCCGGTGTGCGCGCATATTGGCCTGACGCCGCAATCGGTGCATGCGCTAGGCGGTTACCATGTGCAGGGTCGCGGCGAAGAAGCCGCGGCGCGCATGAAAGCCGATGCCCAAGCGCTGGAACAGGCTGGCGCGACGCTGATGGTGCTGGAGATGGTGCCGGCGGCGCTCGCCGCCGTGATCACGCAACAACTGAAAGCTTGCGCCACCATTGGCATTGGCGCCGGTCCCGACTGCGACGGCCAGGTGCTGGTGCTGCACGACATGCTAGGCGTCTATCCCGGCAAGAAGGGGCGCTTCGTCAAGGACTTCATGGCCGAGGCGCAGAGCATCGACGGTGCCGTGAAATCTTATGTCGCGGCGGTCAAAGGCGGCAGCTTCCCTTCTTCCGAACATACCTATTAACATCAATGAAAATTCATGAAACGATTGCCGGACTACGCACCGGCCTGAAAAGCGCCGGTCGCGTGGTTCTGGTACCCACCATGGGCAACCTGCACGACGGGCACATCTCTCTGATGCGGCAAGCCCACGAACATGGCGACACAGTTCTGGTCTCCATCTTCGTCAACCGCCTGCAATTCCGCCCCGGCGAGGATTTCGAGAAATATCCGCGCACCTTCGATGCAGACTGTGAGCGGCTAATTGCCGCTGGCGTCGACGTCTTGTTCTTCCCCGCAGAAAGCGAGATGTACCCAACACCGCAACGATATTTCATCGAGCCTCCAGCCGAACTGATCAACATCCTCGAAGGCGAGTTCCGGCCTGGCCATTTTCGCGGCGTCGCCACCGTGGTGCAAAAGCTCTTCAACATCACCCAACCACAGGTAGCAGTATTCGGCAAGAAGGATTACCAGCAAATGCTGGTATTGAGCAACATGGCGCGGGAACTTGCCCTGCCAATCGAGATCGTCGCAACCGACACGGTGCGCGCCACCGACGGACTCGCACTTTCTTCGCGCAATGGCTTTCTTTCGCCAACGGAAAGGGTTGAAGCGCCACGACTCCACCGTTTGTTGAAAGCCACACGCTACGCCATCCTGGCTGGCGAACGCGATTATTCCCGACTTGAAAGCCAGGCCATGGTGGAACTCCGCGCCCATGGCTGGATTCCGGACTATATTGCAGTACGTGAAAAAACTGGTCTAAAATTACCAACTGCTCACGATTCCGGACTGGTTATTCTGGGCGCAGCACTCCTGGGGAGTACGCGCCTGATAGACAACCTGGAAGTTTAGGCTACCACGATGCGCTCATGCCGGTGGTAGCCAGTAGCTGAAGGACAGGGGCAAGTGACGCACGAACTAGCGCCTAGGCACCTGAAAATGACGACCTTTGCATGAGAAAGGATTCGCTATGCAACGCACCATGCTGAAATCCAAGCTTCACCGCGTCACTGTGACACAGTCCGAACTGCACTATGAAGGCTCCTGCGCCATCGACCAGAATCTCCTCGATGCCAGTGACATCAAGGAATACCAGCAGATCGAAATTTGGAATGTCACCAACGGCGAGCGCTTCACCACCTACGCCATCAGTGCCGAGCGCAACTCCGGCGTGATCTCAGTGAATGGCGCGGCGGCGCGCAAGGCGTCTCCCGGCGACCTGCTGATCATCGCCAGCTTTGCCGCCTACAACGAGGTCGAACTGACCAAGTACGAGCCTGACCTGGTATATGTCGATGCGCGCAACCGCATCCTGAAGCATAGCGCCAGGATACCCGTGCAAGCGGCCTAGGCCGGTCGACTCTGATCATCGCTGCATCATCCATTCAGCCCACCCGACAGGTGGGCTGGTGGTTCCGGGCGAACAAGCACTGGCTCTTTGACAGCGGCGCAGCTCAGTCAGATAGACTGCGCCAATCCCATTCCTCATGAACACCGTTTCTCACGCCGCCAACCTGGATCTGCCGATACAGGGCATGACGTGCGCGGCCTGTGCGGCGCGCATCGAGAAGCAACTCAACAAACTGGAGGGGGTTTCCGCCAACGTCAATTTCGCCAGCGAGAAGGCGCACATCGCCTTCGATAGTGAGACGACGACGAACGAACAGATTGTCGCCACAATCCGCAAGGCCGGCTTCAGCGTTCCCATGCAGACGCTGGAGTTTTCGCTCGAAGGTATGACCTGCGCGGCTTGTGCAGGGCGCATCGAGAAGCAGATGAATAAGTTGCACGGGGTCGAAGCAGCCGTCAATTTCGCCACCGAAAAGGCGCATGTGCGGTTTACGCCTGGGCTCAGCGACGCCGCGCAAATGATTGCCGCGGTCGCGCGTGCCGGCTACCAGGCGAAATTATCCACTACCGATACGCGTGCTGAGGAGCGACAGCGCAAGCAAGCGGTGTATCGTGCGGAATTGCGGCGTTTCTGGATTTCCGCCGTGCTGACGCTGCCCCTGGTTGGACAGATGGTCTTCATGTTCAGCGGCAACTTCGATCAGCATGCCGATGTCCTGCCGCGTTGGCTACAGCTCGCCCTGGCGACGCCGGTGCAGTTCTGGATCGGCTGGCGCTTTTATAGTGGCGCCTGGAATGCCCTGCGCGGCGGCGCCGGCAACATGGATGTGCTGGTGGCGCTGGGCACCAGCATGGCCTGGCTCTACAGTTTCATCGTGACTCTGGCCGGCCTGCAGCATCAGCATGTGTATTTCGAGGCATCGGCCACCGTCATCACCCTGGTGCTGCTCGGCAAGATCCTCGAGGCGCGCGCCAAGGCACGCACTTCGACCGCGCTCGAAGCACTGATCCGCCTGCAGCCGCAGAGCGCGCGCGTCGAGCGCGACGGCCAACTGGTCGACCTGGCCGTGGAAACACTGATTCCCGGCGACATTTTCGTGGTACGGCCAGGAGAAAGCGTGCCGGTGGACGGCGAAGTCATCGACGGCGTTTCCAGCCTCGACGAAGCCATGCTGACCGGCGAGAGCCTGCCGGTCGCCAAGCAGCCGGGCGACAAACTGTTCGCCGCTACAATAAATGGCGAGGGGCTGCTGCGCTGTCGCGCCACCGGCGTCGGCAGCCACACCCTGCTGGCCGGCATCATCCGCATGGTCGAGCAGGCGCAGGGTTCGAAAGCGCCGGTGCAACGGCTTGCCGACCAGGTTGCAGCGATCTTTGTGCCCGTGGTCGGCATCATTGCGCTGGTCACATTCATGGCCTGGTGGGGCATTGCCGGCGAGTTCACCGAGGCCCTGGTGAACGCCGTCGCCGTGCTGGTGATCGCCTGTCCCTGCGCACTCGGCCTGGCGACGCCGACGGCGATCATGGTCGGCACCGGCCAGGGCGCCAAGGCCGGGATTCTGGTCAAGGACGCCGAGGCGCTGGAACTCGCCGAAAGAATTAGCGTGCTGGCGGTGGACAAGACCGGCACCCTGACCCAGGGCAAGCCGGTCGTCACCGATATCCTGCCGCTGCATGGCGCTTCCGCCGAAGATCTGTTGCAGGTCGCCGCCGCTCTCGAACAGGGCGCCACCCATCCGTTGGCTGCCGCGATCCTGGCGCGTGCAGGCAATTCCGGCATGGCAGCACTATCTTTGCAGAACCTGCTGGCCGTGCCCGGCAAGGGGCTGCGTGGCGAGGTGGCCGGCGCACACTGCCTGCTCGGCTCGCCGGCCTTTCTGGCGGAAGAAGGCTTGGTCATCGATACCAACGCATTGTTGCCGCTGCAACAGGCCGGCAAGAGCATCGTCGCGGTTGCCCGCGCCGGTCAGGTGCTGGGGATCATCGCCGTGGCCGATCCGCTGCGCGGCACAACGCGTGCCGCCGTGGCGCGCCTGAATGCACTTGGTGTCGAGGTCGTCATGCTGACTGGCGACAACCTCCAGACCGCGGCGGCCATCGCGCGCGAGGCAGGCATCGTCCGCTACCAGGCGGAGGTTTTGCCGGGCGACAAGGCGCAAGCCATCACCGCGCTCAAGACCGAGGCGGCCAAGCGCAGCAAGCACGTCGGCATGGCCGGCGACGGCATCAACGATGCGCCGGCCCTGGCGGCGGCCGATGTTAGCTTCGCCATGGGCGCCGGTTCCAATGTGGCAATGGAGGCCGCCGGCGTGACGCTGATGCGCGACGACCTCAACAGCGTCGCCGACGCCATCGACCTGTCGCGCGCCACCCTGGCCAAGATACGCCAGAACCTGTTTTTCGCTTTCATCTACAATGTGCTGGGCATACCGCTGGCGGCGTTCGGCTGGCTCAATCCGGTGATCGCCGGGGCGGCGATGGCCCTGAGCTCGGTGTCGGTGGTGAGCAATTCGCTACTATTGAAACGCTGGAAACCCAAAATTCCAATTCCCAACAACGGGAGCAAATGATGGAATCGAGCATAGTTAAAGTCGGCGGCATGAGCTGCCAAGGCTGCGTGGCAAGCATCACCAAAGTGCTGCAGGCACTGCCGGGCGTGGAAAAGGCCAAGGTATCGCTGGAGCGCGGCGAAGCCCGCGTTGACTATGATGCCGGCAAGGTCACGTACGCTGCCCTGAAGCAGGCCATAGAGGACGCCGGATTCGAAGCAGCCTGATGCAGCGTCTCCCTGTAGCGCTACGGCCAGGCGGACTCAATTTCGGGCATGAGACATCCTGAAGGATGTCACGCCGTCGAACTTGGCGAGTTCATCGGCCAACTCGGTCAGAGATGCGGCCTTCTTGCTCAGCGTAACGGCGACAAATTGCCATTCCGGCTGTCTATCCTGAAACGCAATGGATAAGGAACCCAAAGCGATTTCATAGCCCCGTTTCTGCGCCACGCGCCGCAGCACCTCTTCGCTCGGCACAAAGTCCTTGGCAAACCCCATGGTGATGGATACCGCAGTGTGCGACGGCAGCCAGGCTTCGAGTATCGACACCCACATCATGCAGGCCGCGGAAAGAAATGTCAGCAATATCGCTGCGGCATAGAATCCCACCCCCACCAGAATGCCGATTGCCGAGGAAGCCCAGATCGATGCGGCGGTGGTAAGACCGCTGATATTGAATCCTTCCTTCATGATGACGCCGGCGCCGAGAAAACCAATGCCGGTGACGATGCCCTGGATGATGCGGGTGGGGTCGGAAGTGGCGATCACTGCCGAATGTCCGCCATACCAATAGCCGGGATATCCCGCGATCACCGTCAATGCAGCAGAAGCCATGCACACCAGCCCATAGGTGCGCATGCCGGCGGCGCGTCCATGATAAGACCGCTCGTAGCCGACCACCAGGCCCAGCAGCAAGGCGCCCAGAAGGTTGAAGAAAACCAGGATATTGGTCGCCACCTCGGTGGCGGACCAATAGGACAGCAGCGACTCAAGCGTCAGTAAATTCAAGGCGGTCTCCCTTCACGCGGTCTAAGTCATTGGAGCTAAACACGCAAGGCATGTTACCAGCCTCTCTGGTCCATCCCGGGATATCATTTATCCGCGCGCCGTAGCACCGAGGCGCAAGAATATCTCATAGCGCCGCTCATCGATTTTCCCCTTGGCGATGGCCGCTTTGATGGCGCAGCCAGGCTCGGTGCGGTGACGGCAGTCGCGGAAGCGGCAGTTGACGAGATGTGGGCGGAACTCGACGAAGCCTTGCTCGATGGCACCGCGTGTCAGGTGGGCAAGGCCGAATTCCTGCAGGCCGGGGCTGTCGATCAGCGTGCCGCCCTGTTCCAGACGGTAAAGGCGGGCGTGGGTGGTGGTGTGCTTGCCTGAATCGAGAGCAGCGGAAATTTCCCGCGTCGCCGCCGCCGCGCCCGGCACCAGGGCGTTGATCAGCGTCGACTTGCCCATGCCCGACTGGCCGACCAGCACCGAGCACTCTCCGGCCAGATAAGGCAGCAAGGGCACTACATCGCGCCGCGCGCACAGCTCGATCAAGGGATAACCCAGTCCGGCCAGCGTCGCCAGCCGTCTGCGTGAAGCCGCCAGTTGTTCGGCGAGATCGATCTTGTTGAGCACAATCAGGCTGCGCAAGCCCTCGGTCTCCGCGGCGACCAGCGCTCGTGTCAGCAGCTCGTCGCTGAACGAGGGATCGGTGGCGACGACCAACACCAGTTGCGTGGCGTTGGCGACGATCAGCTTCTGGCGGAAAGCGTCGGAGCGATAAAGCAACGAGCTGCGCGGCAGGTGGCGAACGATCTGCGCCTGGTCGGCGGAGGAACGTTGCAACATGACACGGTCGCCGCAGGCATAAGGGCTTTTCTTGCCGAGCGGAAATCCGGTGATGAGGCTCTGGTCGGGCAACTCGATCTCATAATGCCGTCCGAAGGCGGCTACGACGACGCCTTCGAGTCCCGTACTCAAAGACCGAACAGCGCGTCAATCTTGGCGGCGCAGATAAAGTTGTTTCGAGAAAGCCCGCCCATGGCGACGGTAGTGTAGCAGGCCGTGCATCGCTTGTAGTCCACCGCCAGATCCGGATGGTGGTCATCGCGATGGGAACTCCAGGCGGTGGCGTTAACGAAGACCATGTCAGTTTCCTGTTTTGAACTTGTAGTATTGTTGGTTGAGCCAGGAGGCAACCTGCTCCTCATCTTCAGGGAACCAGCCGGTATTGGTCTGCATGCTGCAATAGGCCACGCGTTGGCGCAGGGCCGATAGCGAATGGACCTTGCGCTCGGCGCGAGTGTAAATGGTCGAGCCGTCGCCACCGAAACGCTGGGCATGACAGCTGATGCACTGCTTGTCATGCAGCGTCTGGCCCAGCTTGGGATCGCCGACCGCGGCAGCGCTCAGCGCAAAGCTGGCGGACAGCAGCGCAAAAAGTAATTTACCCATGAGAGCATCCTCCTTAGTGAGTTAGCAGGTGAGCAATGCGCAGGCTGGCAGGTGGGTGCGAATCGTTGAACAGCGAATAGAGCGGGTCGGGCGTCAGCGTTGCGGCGTTATCGCGATAAAGCTTGACCAGGGCAGTGACCAAATCCGTAGCCCGGGTTCGCTGTGCTGCGTAATCATCCGCCTGATATTCATGTTTACGCGATAAATGCGACATCAGCGGTCCCAGAAGGAAGGTGAAAACCGGCAGCACCAGCGCAAACAGAATCAGCGCCATGGCTGTCCCTTGGGCTGCGGGGGACGACACGCCCAGGCCGACATAAAACCACGGCTGCCCGATCAGGCTGCCGAGCAGCCAGAGGAAGGCCAGGCTGAAGGCGGCAAGCAGGCCGATGCGTTGCCAGATATGACGGTGCGTGTAGTGACCGAGCTCGTGGGCAAGCACAGCCTCTATCTCCTGCGGCGTCAATCGGGCCAGCAGGGTGTCGAAGAACACTACCCGCTTGGCGGCACCAAACCCCGTAAAATAAGCGTTGCCATGTGCTGAGCGCTTCGATCCGTCCATGACGAATAGTCCGCTGGCGCGGAAACCGCAGCGTGCCAATAGGGCATCAATGCGCGCCTTTAAGTCGAGATTGTCGAGCGGCGTGAATTTGTTGAAGAGCGGCGCAATCAGCGTCGGGTAGAGCAGCAGCATGAGTAAATTGAAACCAAGCCAGAACAACCAGACATAGAACCACCAGTCAGATCCCATCACGTCCATCAGCCACAACACTGCCCACAATAAGGGCGCGCCAATCACAGCAGAAAGCAAGCCCTGCTTGATGAGATCGACCAGGAACAATTTCCAAGTCATTTTGTTGAAACCGAAGCGCGCCTCAAGCACAAAGGTGCGGTAGAGGGTAAACGGGAGATCAATCAGGAAAGCGCTCAGTGCCACCCCGGCAAACAATGCCAGACCGCGCAGATAACCGGCCTCGGGGATGTAGTTGAAGCAGAAATCGGCGGTTCCCTGAAGCAGGCCACCGAAAGTGAAAGCAAGCAGCAACAGCGTACTGACGGCGAGTTCAGCTAGTCCGAGGCGGGTTTTGGCGAGCGTGTAGTCAGCCGCCTTCTGGTGTGCTGCCAAGTCGACGCGTTCGGCAAATTCCGCAGGCACCGCAGTACGATGCGCCGCCACATGGCGTAGATGACGGAGCGCCAGCCAGACATGCAGGAGCGTGCTGGCGATCAGAGCGACAAGGAAAATTACGGAGAAGAGTTGTGGTGTCATACGACGTCGGGACCGATAAATATGACAGAATACACGCCTTATTGTATAGGCAGCGACGCAAATTTATGGCTCAAGATCAGAATGCCCTCGTCTGGCTCGATATGGAAATGACGGGGCTTAACCCGGATACCGATCGTATCATCGAACTCGCCATGGTCGTGACCGACTCTCAACTCAACACTGTCGCCGAGAGTCCGGCGTGGGTGGTATATCAGTCCGATGCAGTACTCGATGGCATGGACGATTGGAACAAGAACACCCATGGCCGCTCCGGCCTGATCGACAAGGTCAAAGCGTCGGTAATGGACGAAGCCGAGGTCGAGGCGCAATCTCTGGATTTCATCAAATCGCATGTGCCGGCGCTGGCCTCGCCGATGTGCGGCAACTCGATCTGTCAGGACCGCCGCTTCATGTTTCACTACATGCCCAAGCTGGAGGCATATTTTCATTACCGCAACCTCGATGTAAGTACCCTCAAGGAGCTTTGCAAGCGCTGGAAGCCCGAACTGGCCAAGGGCATCGTCAAGAACGGCAAGCACACGGCGCTGGCTGATGTCTACGAGTCGATCGAGGAAATGAAGTTCTACCGGGACAATTTCATCAAGCTTTAGGCAATATAGGCCAGCGTTTATTAAGTCGCTCCGTTTCCGCGTTCGTATACCCATTGCAGCAATGCGTCCTGGGCGGACTGGGCTGCTGCGGCATTGGCATGGTTGATCACGAATACGATAATCTGCCACTTACCGCTGCGATCAAGCACGTAGCCGGCGATGGCCTTGACACCTTCCAGCGAACCGGTCTTGATATGCGCCTGGCCGGCGATGCCATTCCGACCCAGTCGCTTTTTCATCGTACCGTCGACCGCGATAAGTGGCAGCGAGGCGACAAATTCTGGCATCAGCGGGCTTTTCCAAGCCGCCGCCAGCAGCCTCGCCAGGCTGTCAGCAGACAGGCGTTCCCGGCGCGACAGGCCGGAACCGTTTTCCAATACCATTTCCGGAAAGTGCAGTTCCTTTTGCTGGAGCCAGGCGCGGATCGCCGCAGTGGCATCTTCAGTGCGGCTCGGCTTTCCGCGGAACTCCGCACCCAGCGTCAGAAATAATTGACGCGACATCACGTTATTGCTGAATTTGTTGATGTCGCGCACTACTTCCGCCAGCGGCGGCGATTCGATGCTGGCCAGCCGGCGAGCATCCGCAGGAATTTGAGCTTCGCGCAACTTACCGTCCAAACTGCCGCCGAGTTCCTGCCAAATCTGACGGAATACACCTTCGACATAGTCTGGATGGGAAAGCACGCCAAGGTGCCAGGTCTTCTCGCCGCATGCCAAGGGGTAGCTGCCAGTGAGGATCAGACGGGCACGCTGGTTGCGGTAGGACTGATCGGCACGCAGCGACTCTCGCCAGTCTCCGCAGCTGCCATTGCCTGGCTTAACCAGGTTGATGATATCCAGATTGCTGGGCTGTGGTTCAATCAGCATCGCCAAAGCTTGCTTCTCCGGATTGGGGACAAACTGTACGCACAGCGCCTTGAAGTTGAGGAGCAACGCGTCCGGTGCAACGTTGTAGGGACGAAGCGGTTGATCGTCAAGGATTCCGGGATCCAACCCATTTGTCATGGACACCTCGAAGAGGCTACGGTCGAGCACCAAATCGCCGCGGATTTCGCCCAAGCCGCGCGCACGCAACTGTCGCAACAACAGCCAAAATTTCTCGAAGGTGAGGCGGGGATCGCCACCACCCTTGAGTATCAGGTCGCCTTCGAGCACACCGTCAGAAAGTTTGCCCAGCGTCCATGCTTCGGTCTTCCAGGTGTAGGCTGGGCCAAGTAGTTCCAACGCCGCGTAGGTCGTCACCAATTTCATGAGCGAGGCCGGGTTGAACGACATACCGGCATTCACGCTGAGACGCGGCGGGAGTAAAGGTACAGCCGGCACTTCTTGAACCACCACAGCGACGTTTTCCTGCGGAATCCCCGCCGCTCTCAGCGCTTTCATTACCGTACCAGGCAGACGTCCCCCAGTCTCGGCGAGGGACGGGCGTGACGCCAGGAAAACGGCCAGGAGCAGCACCGGCAGCCACGGAGATTTCGAAGCGCAATCGATGACCATGGCGACATCTTAGCGGAGCCAAGCAGGGTATGCATAACGGCAATCGAAATTTGCCAGGTGTATCCGGGTTTAATACCTCCGCCTATAATCTCTCCTAGCCGAAATTGGCGGGAGAAATTGATATGACGATTGGTTCGGCGCAAAAGCCGCAGCATAATGCACCCGTGTTCGATCCTGATCACAGTTTTGCGGTCAAATTGATGCAGCACTTGGTCGTACCGACCTTTGTCATTAACACCGACTGTCGCGTCATCATCTGGAATAAGGCTTGTGAGCGCCTGACGGGCGTGCCCGCCGCCGAAATCATGGGCACCCGCGAGCACTGGAGCGCCTTTTATGCGGCCCCCCGTCCTTGCCTGGCAGACTTGCTGGCATCAGGCCGCGGCGCGGAAGCAGATTCCCTGTATGCGGTCCACGACGATCCCTCCGGCAACGCTTTTGGAATGCATGCGGAGAACTGGTGTGTCATGCCGCGCTTGGGCAGCGAACTGTATCTCGCCATCGATGCCGGTCCGATTTACGACGAAGATGGCAACCTGCTCGCCGTGGTCGAAACCTTGCGCGACATGACCGAACATAAACGCACGCAAACCACGCTTGAATACTTTGCTTCGCGCGATAGTCTGACGGGGATTTCAAACCGGCGCAGCTTCGACGATAAACTCGATATCGAATGGCGGCGTGCTCTGCGCGACGATTTGCCAATCGCCCTAGTGATGGTGGACGTCGACCACTTCAAACGCTACAACGATACCTACGGTCACCAGAGCGGCGACGAATGTCTGCGGCAAGTCGCGCAAGCCATGCAGAATACCCTTTTTCGTCCAAGCGACCTAGTCGCTCGCTACGGTGGTGAGGAATTCACCATGATCCTGCCCGCAACCGATAGCGAAGGCGTAATGGTTGTGGCCGAACGGATTCAGGATGGCATCGCCAGGCTGACAATCCCGCACAGCAGAGGAGAGCAGGGCCGCGTGACTCTCAGCATCGGGATCGCCTCTGTCGTGCCGCAACCCGGTACCGGCTGCGAGGCCCTGATCGCCGCAGCCGACGCCGCCCTATATCGAGCCAAGCACGACGGCCGAAACCGCATCGTAGTGGCGAAAAGCGTGGGCTGAACCTGGCGCCTTCAGTGCCCAGCGTCTATTGCAGCTTGAATACCACGGGCAAAATCAATTCCCGCATGCCGGTGTTCGGCAAGCGACGCATGGCATGAGCCGCATTCGTTGCGGCCTGATCCAATAGAGCATAACCGCTGCTACTGACGATCTGCGCATCGAGTACCTTGCCCTCTATGTCGAATGTCAGAAGCAGGCGCACCTCACCTTCGAGACCTCTGCTGATGGCTTCCCGCAGATAAAACAGATGTTCGGCGAGTTTGCGCTGGGCAATACGTTGCTTGAGGGTTGAGGCGGACTCCGCAACGGGACGGGAAGCCCGTTCTTCAGGAAGCACAGGTTGTATCTCGGCCAAAGTGTTTTTAAGCAACGCTGCGTCAGTTGGCGGTAGCGACAAGCGAGCTTGAAGCAGCTGTACAAACACGTATTGCTGGTGTCGCGCGAAAAATCGCGAAAAATCTTCCACGCCAAGCAATCCCACATGAAGAAGCCCGGATGCCGTCGGGGCCACCCGCTAGCGGCGGTTGAATGGCTGCTGGCGCATGGCGCGAACCCGAATCGAAGCGGGTAAGCTTGGGCTACGCTGCATTATGCGGCTTTCGCCGATCGCCAGAAAATCGCTGGCTTGCTGCTGGAACGTGGCGCACTGGTTAGGTGTGTTTTGGTCGTGCGCAGCCTCGTCCATCTTCTTACCGGACCCGATCTCGTTCTTCTGTCGACGCAATGTGTCGACAGAAGAACATTGCATTGACATTTGTACTAATGCGTACTACTGTGGTCCGTGTTAGTACAGTATCCCGCGTTCTCGGATGCAGGGTTCTTTCAATCCCGTTCCTCAAGGGGTGTCTATGAGCAAACCACAAATCGCCGCAAAATCCCCTTTCGCCGTTGAAGTAGAGAAGGGCGAGGAATACTACTGGTGTTCTTGCGGCCTGAGCAAATCCCAGCCATTCTGCGATGGAAATCATAAGGGCAGCGAATTCACGCCGACGAAATTTTTCGCTGAGGAAAGCAAAACGGTGTATTTCTGCGGTTGCAAGCAAAGCAAGAATGGAGCGCTTTGCGACGGCTCACACAAGGGGCTTAAATAGGCCATGTTTTCCCCGGCGGTCGTCGCGCCCGAACGGGTCAATGATGCCGACCTGTGGTTCATATTCCAGGGAACTAAACTGCTCGTTGTCAGCAGCGACGAAAGCCCCCGCG
This sequence comes from Sterolibacterium sp., assembly GCA_028713555.1. Classification (GTDB taxonomy): domain Bacteria; phylum Pseudomonadota; class Gammaproteobacteria; order Burkholderiales; family Rhodocyclaceae; genus JACRAR01. The sequence continues at coordinate 260,506 of JAQTOA010000003.1, forward strand.
TCCCCTGTCGCCTTGAGTTGAACCAACTGGGATATCTGTTGCCGCACTCCCACTACCTCGGCAGTCTCACTGGATGTGGTTGCTTCTCGGCCGAAGCGCCCGCCGCGACAACCGTGCCTCCACCCTGGGCGTGGATAGGGCTGCGCGCCCTGTTCGGACAACTCGATGACCAGCAATTTGCATTGGCGGGGCGAGCGATTCAGGTTGTACAGTGGGACCTCACCCATAAGTTCTGCGGTCGTTGCGGTTCACTCACCGAGTCCAGTCCGAGCGAGCGAACGCGTGTTTGTCCAGACTGCGGGTTGGCAAGTTATCCCCGCCTCGCCCCGGCGATAATGGCGCTGGTGCGCCGCGGGAACGAGTTGCTGTTGGCGCGCTCGCCGCATTTTCCGGTTGGCATGTATAGCGCGCTGGCTGGCTTTGTCGAACCCGGGGAAAGTCTCGAGGAAACCCTGGTGCGCGAAGTGCGCGAGGAAGTTGGCATAGCCATCGCCAACCCCCGGTATTTCGGCAGCCAGTCCTGGCCTTTCCCGCACTCGCTGATGGTCGCATTCGTTGCCGATTACCTGGAGGGTGAAATCATGCCGCAGCCCGGTGAGATAGAAGCCGCGGAGTGGTTCAGCATCGACCATCTGCCAAGCCTGCCCCACCGCATCAGTATCGCTCGCCGGCTGATCGATGCGAACGTGGAAGAAATAGCGGCGAGCAATCTTATCGGCCGCAGCCTAAGATGAGACTTTTCCGGATTTCCGCAGCCTAAGCAGAGATTATTCTATGGCTGGCGAGGGTCCGGCAGTGCCGTTGTGCGCCTGGCGCGAAGGCGAGCCAGGGTGTTCATGGGCCGGACTGGGGAAAGACGCACCAGTTGGATCAATTGCTTCAGGGTTTGGTTCTTGTTGCCGCCATACTGTTTTCACGCGACTAGCAAGTCGGAACAGAGAGCAGCAAGAGATTCGCCTGCTTCATCCACCTTATCGGCAATGCCCCAGAAAACCAGATTTCCTGACGAAGCGCTTGGCACCTCATGCCAGACCTTCATGCCAGCATCCGCCGCCAGCAGCTTGAGGAGGAAAATATCGGATGCCAGCGTAAGTCCGATCAAGCGGTGCGGCACCCGTTGCAAAGCGGGACGCATCGCGTTGTGCCAAAGCTCGCCGACATCTCCCCTCGATTCGATGGCGCGTATCCCCGCTCGGCTGACGCTTCGCGCAAAAGCACAGCTGGCAGGAATCCGCTCGTCGTACACGACCATCGTTGGCGGCGTAGTAGCCCCATTCCCGATGGCATCGTATCGCATCAGTCTCTTGCCAGGGACCAACACTCCAGCCAGTATGACGGCGACCGCATTGAAGAACTGGCGCCTGTCAATCATGTTTTCTTTCCTCGTAACGAAGCCGGCCAGACGCCCTGCTTGCCGGGGGACAGGATTCCGGCGGGGTCCAATGCATCCTTGATACGTTCGCTGAGTCGCATCAGCGCATGGTCGTTGAAATCATATTGCGCCGCGACGAGATCCATGTACTCAAGGTGGGAGCGGTATTCAGCGTAGCCTTGCTTCCCGGCATCCTCCACCAGCACGCGCAGGAGTTCGCCTGCCTGTTCCGCCTGATGTACATCGCCGCGGTCAAAAATCGCCGCAAAGATATGGTACAGGTGCCGCAGCCCTGCGGTGAAGCCGCCGTAATAGTCGAAGCCGTATTCGCCTGCTCTCGTTTTCACCATCCGGTATTGCTTCATCGCATCGCGGCCGGTGGCCGGGCACACTGGCGAGAAATCGATGTGTGCGCCATTACCGCCGCGCCAATTGAGCATCTGGAAGACGGCCAAGCCGGGAATGCCGGCCTGGCCCTTGTCGCCTGCCGCACTTGGTTCAACAGCTGGCACAGTATCGGACGCATAGCGTTTGACACTGATGTCCGCCCCGGGAATTTTTTCAAGCGCCTTCCTTGCAATGCGGTAGTTGAGATCGACCACTTCTTTTCGGCCATAAAGCGCGAAGCGCAGCGTCCACCAGCCGATGTCCAGTTGCCGGATCATTCGCTCGATTGCGACTTGCGGCATCGCACCGTCGCCCTCGTACCAACGCTCGCGGTTCGATATGCCGGCAGCCCAGCGCACTGCGCCCTCGATCACCGCATTGTTCTGGATCGTGCCGTCCAGCCGCAGCGGCCGCAGCGTGTCCACGATCATTTCGAGATCGGCTTCCTGACGAAACCTGGCGTGGCAAAGCAAGAAACTTTCGGGCTGCGGCATCAGCCAGATACCCAGCTTGGTCACGATGCCGAAATTCGACTGCATGAACATCCCGTCGTAGGACGCCCCATAGCCAGGCTTGTAGAGTTGCCACATGCTACTGCCCGCCATGGCGCCCATGCCGGTGCGTACCAGTTCGCCGTTGGCAAGCACCACCTCCATGCCGCATTGCATCGCTGAGTGATCGCCATACGGCGTATAGCCGAAACCGCGTTCCAGCGTATTGCCGACGACGCTGCCCCAGCCCGGCGCGGGCGGGTCGATCCATAGCTTGTAGCCTTGTTGACGTATGTAGGCATACAAGTCGAAATAGCTGACACCTGGCTCGACCAGTGCGTAGCCCAACTCCTCGTTAACTTCGATGACGTGATTCATCCGCTTGAGGTCGAGCACCACGCAGCCCTTGAGCCGCGGCGCGGCACCTCCGTACGCCAGATTCTTGCCGGTGGATACGGTCCACAGTGGTATGCGCAACTCCTGCGCAATACGGACAATGGCCTGGACCTGTTCGGTGCTTGCCGGTCTCACTGCTGCTGCGGCATAAGCCGCAGCATTCCCCGGCGCGAAGGGATCGAGGTAACTTTCCAGGTCAGCGGCCGTAGTAATGACATGCGGTTTGCCGATGACCGCACTGAAACGTTGCAGCGCCGCTTCAAACTCCCGCTCGGAAAAACCGGGGGGCAGGATACGGCTCAACGCGTTGCCTCAGGTATGCAAAACACACGCTGCAACCGATTTGAATGCTGGAACCGGTCGGAAGCAATCGTCTGCCATGCTACGGTAAGCGTTAGGCCCTGCCAGGTTCACTCACGACGGAGTTTGCTGTACAGGTTCCGAGCGTAGCGGCAACAGCGAATCAATCTGGCTGTTGAGACAGGTCGGCAACTTCTCCAGCGTGTTGCGTA
>JAQTOA010000004.1 GCA_028713555.1 Sterolibacterium sp.
ACGCCTCCAAATGCCTGCGCCAGTATTCCAGTCCGTGCCTCTTCGCCATTCGTCTCACCTTCGAAAAGGCAAAACGATTGCACAGCTCAGCCAAGAACTACAGGTGGATCCGCTAGTCGCTTACGGTTGATCTGCTTAGCACCTACTCCTCCAGTCCCGCGCGACGTGGGACTTTTAAACTCCGGCTTGAGTGATCTCGCCGGGGTTCCTCTTTTTTTGACAGATGCAAGTTACCACGGTTGGGAGACTAAAGTGAAATCAGCGATAACGAAGCACAAGATCAGCGCCAAGGTTGAGCCATGCGCCATCGTGGAAAGCGACCCGTTTCCAGATGCCGAAAACAGAATCAATTGCATTGCTACCGCGGCCTATTACATGGCAGAAGCACGCGGATTCACGCCCGGCCAGGAACTTGACGATTGGCTGGAGGCCGAGGAGAAATTCGCTAAGCGGAAGGGGCACTGAGCATGTCCGCATATCAGGCGCAATCTGTTGTCGCCAACGCAGCCATAGTTGTCAGGCGCAGCCTCATCGCGACCTGCACCGTGGAGAACATGGCAGCGTTGGCGCTGGACGATCGTGGAATGATCCGCGATTGCAACCGGGCTAGCGAAGTGCTGTTCGAATACCGTCGCCGCGAACTGATCTGGCGGCATGTTTCCATGCTATTGCCGCAGCTGGCGGAGTTAGAACTGATGCAAAACGGCCAGCCCAATCCGCGCCTGCGTTTTCTCTGCCGCGCCGGTTATCGTTACCAGGCGGTGACGCAGAACGGCCTGCGCTTTGCCAGCAAACTCTTTTTCAACCACCTCGACAACGCAGGACAAGGTGGTTTATCGCTGATCGTGCGTCCAACAGAGGAGGTGAGCAACTGCGGCGAGTAGCGCGCAACTGTTGACTGAACTGTACGGGAATCATGGAAAAACAACCTAAGGAGAAATGCATCATGAATGACATTACGCGCTTTAACCCTTTCAACGAACTCACACGTATCGACCCATTCGGGGACGACTTTTTCAAGGGATTCATGTTGCGGCCCGTCTTTCGTGGATTGGAAAGCGAACCCCAGATCAAACTGGACGTGACTGAGGAGGACAAGGCATACACTGTCAAGGCGGAGCTTCCCGGAGTTAAGAAAACAGATATCCACGTATCCATTGATGGCAACCTGGTTTCCATCAGCGCCGAAGTGCAGCAGGAAAAGGAAGAAAAAAAAGGCAAGAAGATCGTCCGCAGCGAACGCTATTACGGCAAGGTTTTCCGCAGTTTCAGTCTTGACCAGGATGTGGATCAAGGCACAGCCAAGGCAAAATACAACGATGGCGTGCTTGAGGTGACGCTGCCTAAGAAGCCTGGGACCGCGGCTAAGCAAATCACGGTTTCATAAGTGTTAGTTTGACCATCCGCAGTGGCATAGCGGATGGGGTCTGCGCCAGCAAAGGATCGGGGGTGTGCTGGATTTTGTGTGAACGGAGTTGCGTTTACGATTTGCAGTTCAAATGATCCCTGACCGTCACGAGGGATATCGAGCGGAAGTGCGCCGAAGTCGCCTTTGAGTGTCTTGGCACTGTGACTGTTTCGGGTAGTGGACGTGTCATTGGTGACCTCGCCGCTCTTGCTGTGGCCCAGGTGATCGGTCATCTCGACCCCAAGGGCGCGCTCTACCAGCATCTTGGTCAGATGCTTCAGTAAGCCGTTTTCACCAATCAAATCTTCGGATTTCTTGTAGTTGGCAAGCAGGCTATCCGCCAGCTTGACCAGTGCAGGATCGGGCGTGGCCCGCTTGATGCGTTTTATGTGGGTCATTTTCCCCCTCTATGGTGGCAGTCTCCTGCCAAATGACTGTTACACAAAACTAACTACACCCTCTAACCGGTCTTGCCGAGAGGATTCAACTCCAAGCTGTCCAGGCGCTACGCGCAAGGTGGCATGAAGCCCCGCCTGCTCTGCCGGTCTGCCTGCGACGGCACGCACTGCGTTGCTCGTTTCCGCCTCGGCAACCCCGCCCCGGAGGGACTCCCCTAAAACGACTTGGCAGAATGGAAATCGACTGAGCCGGCGCGATATTTGTGGTTTCTGGTAACAACCCACCATTGACAGGAAAATCCTACACAGCGCCTACATAGAGAATGTAAGGAAAAAATCAAAACGGCTTCCATCCCTGAGAGCCGCTTATTTATTGGTGCCGGCGAGAAGAGTTGAACTCCCGACCTTCGCATTACAAGTGCGCTGCTCTACCAACTGAGCTACGCCGGCCATGGAAAAACTACAAGGCCAGATTATAGCCGTCCGGGCACGCTTTCCGCTACACTCTACAGGCTGTAACTTCTTATAGCGCTATGGTTCCCTCCTCCAAAAACAAAGACTCCCGGTTGCGTTTGCTGCTCGTCGATGACAAGGAAGACGATGCCGCGTTGTTGGCCGCCCGCGTGCGCGAGGCAGGCCACGAACCACAGTTGACACGCATTGCCACTTCAGAAGCTTTTCGCGCCGCTCTAATGGCCCAGGCGTGGGACACTGTTCTCTGCAAGCATCGCTTGCCTGGCCTGTCGGCGCTGGCGGCGTTGAAATTGATGCAAGAACTTGATTTCGACCTGCCCTTTATTGTTATTTCCGACACTATCGATGATAAGACCGCGGCCCGGGCGATGCGCGCTGGTGCCCACGATTGCTTTGTTCGCGATGCGCTGGAACGCTTGGTTCCGGCAATCGAGCGCGAAGTGCGCGACGCCCGCCACCGCGCCGATCACCGCGCTGCGCTGGAAATGCTTAAGGAGAGCGAGGCGCGGTTCCGTGCCCTGGCCTCTAATCTGCCCGGTATGGTTTTTCAGTTAGAAATCGAGCCCGACAGCGGTTTACGTTTCGTTTATGTGAGCGAAGGGTGTTTTAATTTATTTGGCCTAAAACAGCACGAGGTGCTGAAGACACCGCAACACTTCCTGGCAGCGATAGACGCTGCCGATCGGGTTGTGCTGGAAAGAACGCTGGAGGAGTCTGCGGCCTGTTTCACTTCGCTGAATTGGGAAGGCCGCATCCACAGTAAGGGGCTGACGAAGTGGATTAGTTTGCGTTCGACGCCGCAGCGCCTCGATACCGGGGGAATTCAATGGCAAGGGATTGCCACCGACATCACGCACAGCAAAGAAACAGAAGCAGAGCTGCGTCACTCACGCGAGCAGATGTCTGAGCTTTCCTTTCACCTCGAAGGCGCCAAGGAAGAAGAACGCGAGCGGATTGCTCGTGATATCCACGACGAACTAGGCAGCACCCTTGTCGCCATCAAAATCGAGACCGCGCTGCTTGGCGGCAAGTTGTCGGCCGAAGCGGGTGGCGGAACGCTGCGCGAAAAAGCACATTCGATCGAGACCTTGGTTGACCGCGCGATGAGTACCGTGAGTCGAGTCGCGCGCGAATTGCGGCCGGGCATCTTGAAAGAATTCGGACTGCCGGCGGCGATCGAATGCCAGGCTGAGGACTTCAGTCAACGTACCGGTATTGCTTGCAGAGTTAAGTGTGACGATGAAGCCATCGAACTGGACGAGAAAGCCTCCCTGGCGCTGTTCCGCGTCTTGCAGGAAGCGCTTACCAATGTGGCCAAACATGCCCATGCCTCGCTGGTCGTTGTCAGACTGCGTCGTGAAAAAGACCGGATTGCGCTGGAAATTCGCGATAATGGGCGCGGAATTTCAGAGGCTGACATGAATAAACCGAAATCTTTCGGACTACGCGGCATCCGCGAGCGTGCCAGCAGCCTCAGCGGCGAATGTACTATCACACCGGCTGAGCAGGGAGGTACGCTCATCATCTTGCGCGTGCCGGATTCGGATACGCTGATTGCCAGCGTGCCGTCTGAGGAAGATCCACAACGTAACCTGTTCTAAGCTCATGGCAGATAATAAAATTCATGTATTAATCGCTGACGACCACGCTATCGTGCGTCAGGGTTTGCGGCAGATTCTTTCCGAGACCGACGACCTGCTCGTCGCCGGCGAAGCCGATGACGGTGTAGATGCCATGCGCTTGGCGCGGCAACAGAATTGGGATGTGGTGCTGCTTGATGTATCCATGCCCAATCGCAACGGTATCGACACGCTGAAAATGCTGAAGATGGAGTTTCCACGCTTGCCGGTGCTGATCCTAAGCATGCACCCGGAGGAGCAATACGCCGTGCGAGCCCTCAAAGCGGGTGCCTCCGGCTATCTGACCAAGCAGAGCGCGCCGGAACTCCTGGTCACCGCTATCCGCCAAGTGGCCAGTGGACACAAATATGTCAGTCCATCGCTGGCGATGAAGCTGGCCGATGTGATCGCCGAGAAAGATGACCGTTTGCCGCACGAAACCCTCTCCGACCGCGAGTATCAGATCCTATGTTTGGTTGCCGCCGGCCGGACACTGACTCAAATTGCCGAGGAGATCAATATTAGTGTCAAGACCGTCAGCGAATATCGCAGACGAGTGCTTGACAAGATGAAATTGGAAACCAACGCCGAACTGATTCATTACGGACTCAGACACGGGCTGGTTGAATAAAATAGCGACACCCAATACCCTTATTCTTCGGTAAGATCGACGGCTATATCATGGCTAAACCAACTCAACCTTCTGAGATCGCCCGCGATGTGTTGCGTCAACTGGCGTTGAATCGCACACCGCCGACACCCGACAACTACCTGACGCTGTATCATGAAATTGCCGGCACCGCGAAGGAGGACAGCTTCCCGGAAAAAGCATTGAAAAATCTGGCTGCGGCGCTGCCTCGTGACACGGCGGAACAAAGCCGCTTTGTCAGGCAAATTGAGTCCGCAGTGTCGGACAAGAGCTGGGACGCACTGAAGGCGGCACTGCTTTCCATTACTCCTGCGCGTGAGGTCGAACCGTTGCACTGGACGGCGCTGATACGCGACCTTACCGTGCAACTTGAGAGAGTTCAGGTCGGGCTGACGCCCACTAAAAAACGCGAAATGATCGAGCATGTGCTGAATGCATCATCGACTCCAGATCTGCTCTTCTCTCGTCTGCAATCACTGATGCAGTCTTGGTCACAGGGTAAAACGGTCGACGCGAGTTTGGCGATGGTGGAGCCTGAAGTTGCTGCAATCCCAGAAGCTACCCCTGTATCAGTTGCCGCAGCCTTCAGGCCAGGGGCAGACAAAGAATCGGCTAAGCCTTCCTTAGTCGAATCGCATCAGCAAGAAACTGAATTGCGGGAACTGATTGCACAACTACTTGGAAACAGTATCGGCGCCCTGCTGATCGATACTCCCGACCTTGACGAAGAAGCTCGGTTACTCGCCGCAGAAGTACGCTCTGCGATCACGCCAGAAGCCATTGCCAGCTTCGCTGTGCGCATGAGGAAATTCATTTACCGCCTGAGTTTCTTTACCGAAGATCAGAATGAGTTGAAAACCGCTCTGCTGCATCTGCTTAACCTCATCATCGAAAACATCAGCGAATTGGTCCTCGACGACCAATGGTTGCACGGCCAGGTTGCGATAGTCCTCAAAATTTTCGATCAACCGCTTAATCTGCGCCTGTTGGATGACGTCGAACGGCGCATGAAAGATATCATCTATAAACAGGGGACATTGAAGAAACATCTGAATGAGGCCCAAGACCGGCTCAAGACCATGCTCGCCCATTTTGTCGATCGGCTTGCCGATTTTTCTGAAACTACCAGCGGATATCACGACAAGATCGAGCACTGCGTCGCAAAGATCGGCCAGGCTACAGACATCACCCAACTTTCTGATGTACTCGCCGAAGTGATGCAGGAAACTCGCGCTATCCAGTTGAATGCGCAACGCTCACGTGATGAACTGTGTGAAATGCGACTGCGTGTGGAAGAGACTGAAAAGGAAGTTGGCCGCCTACAGGAGGAGTTGGCGCAGGTAAGCGACATGGTCCGTCAGGATCCGCTTACCGGCGCTCTCAATCGTAAGGGTTTGGCGGAAGCAATGGAACGCGAAGTGTCCCGTGTCAAACGACATGAAAGCACTTTGTGCCTGGCGATGCTGGATATTGATAATTTTAAAAAACTCAACGACACTTATGGCCATCACGTAGGCGATGCCGCTTTGGTGCATCTGGCAAACGTCATCCGCGAGACGATTCGCCCCCAGGATACACTGGCGCGTTATGGCGGTGAAGAGTTCGTGATTCTGCTGCCGGAAACCCCGCTGGATGAGAGCGTTATTGCAATCATGCGCTTGCAGCGCGAGTTGACGCGAAAATTCTTCATGAACAAGAATGAAAAGATGTTGATCACTTTCAGCGCCGGTGTCGCCGAATTGGGTGACCAGGAGCAGGTCATTCTGGCATTAAAAAGAGCTGACAATGCGATGTATCTGGCCAAACGCGCCGGCAAAAATAGGGTAGTAGCCGCGTGAATTTGTGCACCGTATTCGTGACTGGTGGCGCCGGTTTTATTGGCTCGGCATTGATTCGCCTACTGATTGCCGAAAGCGATTGGCGAATTGTCAATATCGATAAGCTGACTTATGCCGGCAATCTGGAATCTCTGGCTATGCTGTCAGATAACCCGCGTTATGTGTTTTCGCATACCGACATATGCGACCGCGCCATGCTTGACCGTTTGTTCATCGAGTGGCAGCCCGCCGGCGTGATTCATTTGGCAGCGGAATCGCATGTCGATCGCTCGATTCTCGGCCCAGCCGATTTCATCCAGACCAACATAGTTGGCACGTATACCCTGCTTGAAGCAACTCGTGCCTACTGGTCGGCGTTACCGGAAAAAGATAAAACCAGTTTTCGTTTTCACCATGTTTCCACCGACGAGGTGTATGGCAGTCTCTGTACCCAAGAGTTGTTCACAGAGATTACTCCCTATCGCCCGAACTCCCCCTATTCGGCCTCCAAGGCTTCATCTGATCACTTGGCACGTGCCTGGCAGCATACCTATGGACTGCCGGTGCTAATTACCAACTGTTCGAACAATTATGGTCCTTACCAGTTTCCGGAAAAGTTGGTCCCGCTGATGATTCTTAATGCCTTGCAGGGGAAGGTATTGCCGATTTACGGCAAGGGCGACAACGTTCGTGATTGGCTCAATGTCGATGACCATGCCCGGGCGCTGCACCTGGTGTTTAGCAAGGGAGTTCCAGGAGAAACCTACAATATAGGTGGCAACAGCGAGAAAACCAATCTCGAGGTCGTCGATACGCTTTGTAACTTGCTCGACGAAATGCAGGCCCGTCCGGATGGGCGCAGTTATCGCGAGCAGAAAACCTTTGTCGCCGACCGTCCTGGTCATGACCGCCGCTACGCTATCGATGCAACCAAGATAGAGAGGGATCTCGGCTGGAAACCACAAGAGAGTTTTACCTCGGGCATGCGAAAAACGGTCGCCTGGTATCTTGCCAATGCTGACTGGATCGAGCATGTGGTCAGTGGCGAATACCGTCACTGGCTGAAACAAAACTACTCGAACAGGATCGCCGCGTGAAACAGCGTAAGGGTATCGTCTTAGCTGGAGGCGCCGGTACGCGTTTACATCCAGTGACGCTGGCTGTGTCCAAGCAGCTATTGCCAATCTATGACAAGCCGATGATTTATTACCCGCTTACCACGCTGATGCTGGCGGGTATGCGGGACATCCTGTTGATTTCGACCCCGCAGGATATCCCACGTTTCGCGCAACTCATGGGCGACGGAAATCAGTGGGGTGTGAACATCGAATACGCTGTCCAGGACGCGCCCAATGGTTTGGCTCATGCTTTCGTCATCGGCCGTGAGTTTGTCGGCAAGGCGGCGTCGGCATTGATTCTAGGCGACAATATTTTCTATGGCCACGATTTCTCCTCTCAACTCCAACGTGTAAGCCAGACGGTGCACGGCGCCACAGTGTTCGCCTATGCGGTCACTGACCCTGAACGTTACGGCGTGGTCGGGTTTGACACTGGAGGCCGGGCTATCAGCATCGAGGAAAAGCCATCACGGCCTAAATCGCGCTATGCGGTGACTGGTTTGTATTTCTACGACAATCAGGTACTCGATATCGCTGCCAACTTAAAGCCCTCAGCGCGCGGTGAGTTAGAAATTACCGATGTAAACCGCTGCTACCTGGAAATGAATCAACTACAGGTCGAGATCATGGGCCGCGGCATGGCCTGGCTGGATACCGGTACGCACGAATCGTTGCTGGAGGCCTCGCAATTTATCGGGACGATCGAAAAGCGTCAGGGCCTGAAGGTCGCCTGTCCGGAGGAAATAGCCTGGCGCTTGGGCTGGATCGATGCCGCGCAGCTTGAACGACTCGCCCAACCGATGGTAAAGAACGGCTATGGCCAGTATCTGCTCGGTCTGCTGAGCGGCAAGGTGTACTCCTGATGCAGGTGCTTGTTACGGCGATTCCCGAAGTCTTGGCGATCGAACCGAATGTCTTTGGTGATGAGCGCGGCTTCTTTTATGAAAGCTACAACCGACGCGTCATGGTTCAGTTGGGCTTGGATGCTGAGTTTGTCCAGGACAATCACTCGCGTTCGCTCAGGAATGTATTACGCGGCCTGCACTACCAAATCCAACACCCGCAGGGCAAACTGGTGCGTGTCATTGCAGGCGAGGTATACGATGTCGCGGTTGACCTGCGGCGCAGTTCGCCAACCTACGGTCGGTGGGTTGGTCATATGCTCTCCGCCGAGAACAAGCGCATGATGTGGATCCCCCCAGGATTTGCCCATGGTTTCTATGTCACCTCGGAGTCCGCCGAGTTTCTCTACAAGACGACAGACTACTGGTATCCCGAGGATGAACGCTGCTTGCTCTGGAACGATCCAAACTTGGCCATCAACTGGCCCCTGACCGGAGAACCGCAGCTAACGGCCAGGGATAACGCTGGCAAGAGTTTGGCGGAGGCTGAAACCTACCCGTGAAGAGCATTCTTCTTACCGGCAGGAATGGCCAGATTGGCTGGGAATTGCAACGCACGCTGGCGCCCCTTGGCAGGGTGATTGCGTTTGACCGCGACTTGCTCGATCTTGGCGATGCTTCTGTTATCCGCGCTACGATCCGCGAGGCGCGGCCGGATATCATCGTCAATGCCGCTGCCTATACCGCTGTCGATCAGGCCGAGCGTGACGCCAGCCAAGCCATGCGCATCAATGGTCAGGCTCCCGGCATGATGGCCGAGGAAGCCAAGCAACTGGGGGCCTTGCTGGTACACTACTCCACCGATTACGTCTTCGATGGCAGCAAGGATAGCCCCTATACCGAGAGAGATCAGCCTTGCCCGATAAATGCTTACGGCCGCAGTAAACTGGCGGGCGAACTGGCAATCCAGTCAGTTGGCTGCCGTCACCTGATATTCCGCACGAGTTGGGTGTATGGCCTGCGCGGCAGCAATTTTCTACGCACCATCTTGCGCCTGTCTAAAGAAAAAGAGGAATTGCGTATTGTCGACGATCAGTTTGGCGCCCCGACCTGGAGCCGCATGATCGCAGAGGCTACTGCATTGGCGCTTGCCCACCAGACAGAGCCGGAGGGGCTGTTCCATCTCGCCTGTGGAGGTGCGGTCTCGCGGCATGGATTTACCAAGGCAATACTCGAACTCACGCGACACCTGCGAGTACGCGAACCGCTACTTGCCGCCATTATGGCAAGCGACTACCCTCTGCCAGCAGCACGTCCGCATAATTCCATGCTGGCCTGTGACCACCTGGCAAAGGCGCTTGCCATTCAGCTGCCGGACTGGCGCGATGCGCTCAATCTATGTCTAGAGGGGACTTAGATGTCCTCAACCAGCCATTGGTTAGGTTGAAATAACCGCATGCAAGGCTTGCGTTTCGCTTCGCTCGGTAGCGGCAGCCGTGGCAATGCAATGGTCATTGAGGCGCGCGGCACCAGAGTGCTCCTTGACTGTGGCTTTGGTCCGCGCGAATTAACGGTGCGTTTGGGGCGTCTGGGCTTGGCTCTCGACGACTTTGCTGCAATTCTCGTCACTCACGAACATAGCGATCACAGCGCAGGCGTACTCAAATGCGCTCGCCGTTGCAGCCTTGAGATATTCCTTACGCATGGCACATTGCTTGCCACAGGTTGGGATCAAAGCCGGGTCTTGCATTTGATCGATAGCCATCGACCATTTACCGTTGGTGAACTGGAGATCAATCCTTTTCCGGTCCCACACGATGCGCGTGAGCCGGTGCAATACGTATTTTCAGATGGAATCCATCGTCTCGGTGTTTTAACCGATACAGGTTGCGCCACACCGCACATCATCAATATGCTCAGCGGCTGTGATGCGCTGGTGCTTGAATGTAACCACGACGTAGAAATGCTGGATAACAGCGCTTACCACTGGGCACTCAAGCAACGCATTAGAGGCCGCCTCGGCCATCTTGACAACCATGCGAGCGCCAAATTGCTCGCCGCTCTCGACCATTCACGCTTGCAGCATGTGGTTGCCGCTCATCTGAGCGAGCAGAACAATACCCCGCATCTGGCCCGCGATGCGCTTGCTGAGGTGTTGGGTTGCAGCACGGAATGGATAGGCGTGGCTTCCCAAGAGTACGGTTTTCCCTGGCGCGAGCTGAACCCGATGTAGGGGAACACAGACAAAAAAGCCAGCCCAAAGGCTGGCTTTTTTGCAGGAGACCCCTATTATTTCTTGGGTTCTTCTTTCTTCGGCTCGGCGGCCGGAGCGCCAGCCGGTGCAGGGGCAGCGGCTGGGGCAGCAGCTTCAGCCGGAGCAGCAGCTGGGGCCGGCGCTGGCGCAGGAGCTACAGCAGGAGCGGGAGCAGGAGCGGGTGCTTCTTTCTTGCCGCAGGCGGTCACGGCCAGGGCGATGAGTGCAGCAACTAGAATGGACTGTTTCATTTTATGATGGCCTTTAATATTAGGAGAGGTGATGATTGGAAAACTATTCCTGATCGAAGATTATTCCGATCAGGTCTAAAATTATAGCACTCGTTTTTTGTAAGTATCCAGTGATAATGGATTTTATGGCCGATGCAATAAAAATACTTTAGGTCTGAACTTTGCCTGCTTTGTATTTTCCCCGAGGTCTCAATAACTACGAAAGTTTATCAGTCCAATATCCAAGAGGAGAGCAAACATGAACTTTGACAAATATCTTGACGCCCGCGGCCTGAATTGCCCGTTACCCATACTGCGCGCGAAGAAAGCGCTGAACGACATGACCAGCGGCCAAGTGCTGCACATTATCTCGACCGATCCCGGCTCGGTTAAGGATTTCGCCGCATTCGCCAAGCAAACCGGCAACGAACTGCTATCCAGTTCTGAAAACAACAAAGAATTCGAGTTCTACCTCAAGCGCAAGTAAGATTGGCGTTTGTGTCACAGATTCCGTTACTAATGAGGAGAATCCATGGGTGCAACGCCTGAAGTCGCAAACATCGAAGAACTTATCCAGCGGCGACTCGATGAGATACTTCCACAGAGAATCGAACAAGCGCTACTGGCGCGAGAAGAAAGTCGGACTCCCTCGATGACCATCATTGCCACCAAGGGAACACTCGATTGGGCTTATCCGCCATTCATCCTGGCCTCGACAGCCGCTGCTTTGGGCTGGGACGTGAAAATATTCTTTACTTTCTATGGTCTCAACTTGCTGAAAAAAGATATTTCCGATCTCAAGGTGAGTCCCTTGGGGAATCCGGGTATGCCGATGAAGATGCCGTTTGGGCCAGACTGGTTCAAGAGTCTCAACTGGAACATCCCCAACCTAATCCAGGCTGGCATTCCAGGCTTCGAGTCGGTGGCAACCTTGCTGATGAAGCAGACAATCAAGAATAACGGTGTGGCGAGTATCGAAGAATTGCGCTCGCTTTCCCAGGAAGCCGATGTCAAGTTCATTGCTTGCCAGATGACAGTCGAACTGTTTGGTTTCAAACACGATGACTTCATCGATCGGCTAGACTTCGCTGGAGCAGCGACATTCCTGCCGGAGGCGCAAAAGGCCGACGTCAGCCTGTTTATTTAAGTAGGCGTCGTTCTGTTATTCCGAAAGCATAGACCGTTTTGTAAACTGCATTTCCAGCCCTCGGAGGAAACCTATGAAACTCAGGAATATTGCTGCACTGCTCGCGGTCGCCGGTGTTTCGGCTCCGTCTTTCGCCACTAACGGCATGAATATGGAGGGTTATGGCCCAGTCGCAACCGGTATGGGGGGGGCGTCCTACGCCTACGACAACGGTAACGCCGGCATGATCAATAACCCGGCTACTTTATCCCTGATGGCTTCTGGCACCAGCCGTCTGGACGTCGCCGTGGGTGGCTTGCATCCCGACGTCAAATCAAGCTTTGGACCGATGTCCGATAAGTCGGGCGGCGATGCTTACTACATGCCTGCGATCGGTTACGTACGCAAGGACGGGAAGCTCTCCTGGGGCGCCGGCATGATGGCGCAGGGCGGCATGGGTACCGAATACGGAACCACCTCCTTCCTGAGCGGTTATCAGTCTGCCGGCTACCTGCTGTCGGGAGGCACGGCTGGATCCCAAGGGGTTTCTGGCATGGCGAACCGTTCGGAGCTCGGCATAGGCCGTGTGATGTTTCCTCTAAGCTATGACGTATCCGATACCCTCAGCATCGGCGGCACGCTGGATTTCTTGTGGGGCGGACTCGATCTACAGATGGTCATGCCCGGCGCCATGTTTGCCCAATTCACGGGTTTTGGTGGGGCTGCTGCATCTCCGCTGGGTAAGGCTGGCGGCACGATGGTCGGCGCAATTGGCAGCTTTGGTCTGCAGGACGTGAATTGGGCGCAGTTCGATTTCTCCGAAGGCAAAAACGGAATGGTGCAGCAACTGAAGACAACCGGTTGGGCTGGCGATCTTGGTTTTGTCTGGAAGGCTACGCCAGCACTTTCCATCGGTGGCGTGTATCACGCCAAGACGAGTTTGAAGGATATGGAAGGCAACGGCGCGATCAGGATGAGCGTGGTCATGGGAGGGGTAACCACGCCACTGTCAGTTACAGGCAAACTCAGGGTGGTCGATTTCCAGTGGCCCGAAACCTATGGACTCGGTCTTGCCTATCAGGCCAATAACAATCTCTTGATTGTGGCTGACTACAAACGCATCGGATGGGCGAACGCCATGCAGAACTTCCGCATGCAGTTCACAGCGGAAGGAAATGCCGGGATGCTGGCCGGGCTGAACGGCACCGTGATGGATGCAACCCTGTACCAGAACTGGAAGAACCAGAATGTATTCATAATCGGCGGTGCCTACAAAATCTCCGAGCCGCTCACTTTGCGCGCCGGCCTCAACCTGGCCGACAATCCGATCCCGAATGGGTTAATGAATCCCTTGTTCCCGGCCATTATCAAAAATCACGTTACCTTCGGTGCAGGCTATGGCTTCGACAAGGCTTCTTCGGTGGACTTTTCCTTCACCTACGCCCCGGAAGTCAGCGTCACCAACACCAACATGGGCGGCGTGACGACGGCACATAGCCAGACCAACTGGCAGTTGATGTATAGCCGCAGGTTCTGATTCACGGCATTTCAATTTGCCAAGATTGTTCTGGCCGCAATTTCCACTCGATTGCGGCCGTTTTCTTTGGCGCGATAGAGCGCTTCGTCGGCGCGAGTCAGGGGCGTGTCGGCACTCGCGTCGGTTGCCTTCATCACCGCAATACCTATGCTGACAGTGATGGGTATGACTTGGCCGTCTTGCGTGAGTGGTGTTGTTTCCACTTTCTGGCGAAGCCGTTCGGCGAAGATTTTGGCTTCGTCCGAACTGGCGCCGGGCAGGATAATGGCAAACTCCTCGCCGCCGACACGGCCCACGGTATCGATCCTGCGTAATTCGCCGCGCATGAGCGTCGCAAAATGCCTGAGCATGGCATCTCCCACGGCGTGACCATGGGTGTCGTTGATATGCTTGAAGTGATCCAGATCGAGCATCAATACGGCGGCATAGGGCGTGTCGAGCCGTTGCAAGCGGGCTAACTCATCGATCATTTTGTCAATGAAGTGACGCCGGTTGGCCAATCCCGTCAGAAAATCGGTAGTTGCCATCTCGCGCAATTCGGCTTCCGCACGTTTGCGCTCGGTAATATCCCGGATAAAAGCGTTGAACTCAGGTTTCCCCTCCGTCATCACCGGGGCTATGGCTAGTTCGACGGGAAATTCATGACCATCGTGATGCAGGGCATGAATCTCGACTATCTTATTCATGAATGGCCCCGCGCCTGACGACAGAAAGTGTTTTAAGCCCAGAATATGGGCATCGCGGTAGCGGGGAGGAATGATCGTGGTATGGATCGATTGGCCCAGGATATTTTCCTGTGACCATCCGAAAATTTGGCTTGCCTGGCGATTCCAGCCAGTAATCCTTCCTTCTGAATCCATCATCACTACGGCGTCCAAGGCGGTATCGACAAGCGTCTGAAGTTTTTTCTTGCTTTCCCTCAGGGCGAACATCAAATCGATTTGCTGTTCGGCGGCTGCCCAGCAATCATGCGGGCTGATCGTAAAACCCGAGCGCTCGGCGATATGGTAGGCGGCAACTTCGATCATGTCGTTGCGTTCTTCCTTGCCGGGAATCCATGCAGCAAAAGATTCCCCGGCATCGCCGAGGGGCCTGGAAATCGCGATATCTTGATCGGTGTCATCCATGGAGGATTATTCCCGAAAATCACTGCAATACATAACGCCCTTTCAGGGAGCGGAGTCACTGGGAGATTCTAATAGCTGGATTGAGTTCGCGGTAACGAAAGCAGTCAATGAGATGGTCGTTCACCAGCCCAACCGCCTGCATCAGAGAATAACAGATGGTCGGGCCGACGAATTTGAATCCCTGCCGGGTTAGGTCTTTCGACAATAAGCGGGAGAGTGGTGTCTGGGCAGGTAGCTGATCCGGGCTTTGCCAGGCGTTATGTACTTGCCGGCCATCAACAAAGCGCCAGAGATAGGCATCGAAGCCGCCGAACTTGTCCTGGAGAGCGAGGAACTTTCCCGCGTTATTGATCGCCGCGGCGATCTTGAGCCGGTTGCGAACAATACCTTGGTCATTGAGTAGCCGCATGACTTGGTGCTGGTCGTAGCAGGCTATCTTGAGTGGATCGAAGCCGTCAAAAGCGGCGCGGTAATTGTCGCGTTTCCTGAGAATGCTGATCCAGGAAAGCCCGGCTTGAGCGCCTTCGAGAGTCAGAAATTCGAACAAGGCCCGTTCATCGTGCAATGGCACGCCCCATTCACTGTCGTGATAGGCGACATACAACGGGTCGTTGCCGCACCAACTGCAACGCAGGGCTGGATTATTCACGGATTGGCTCTTAGCTCCAGCACGCCGCGCTTGAGGCCGGGATCCTCAGGATGGGCACAGAGGACGAAGCCGAGGTCGGTGACGAACCTGAGCATGCGCCGGTTTTCGGCGAGGAACTCGCCATACATATATTTCAGCCCATCATGGTTTTTTGCTGCTTCAACCAACTCGCCCATCAGTCGGCGCGCCAAGCCTTTGCCTTGCCAGGCGTCGGCGACAACGATGGCAAATTCGCATGACTCGCCGTCGGGATTGATGGCGTAGCGCGCCACGCCGATTTCCTGTTCGCGGTCATCTTGCTGAACCGTGGCGACGAAAGCCATCTCGCGGTCGTAGTCCATCTGCGTCAGGCGAGCCAATTGACTTTGGGATAGCTCGCGGATGGTATTCATGAAACGAAGATACTTGGATTCGGGTGATAAGCCTTTGACGAACTCTTGCACCAAGCTTGCGTCTTCGGGTTTGATCGGGCGGATAGTGACGTCCTGTCCGTCCTTGCTCAGGAAGTGAGACACTTGGTGCGAGGGGTAAGGATGGATCGCCATATGCTCGTATTGGGCGGTTTGGGGAGGCAAATCGGCGATGGAAATGCGGGCGTCGACGGCGACCGCGCCGTTCTCGTCGACGATCAGCGGGTTGATATGCATTTCGCGAATCCATGGCAGCTCACAGACCATTTCAGAAACGCGGAGCAGCACCGTTTCGATAGCCTCCAGGTCGACCGGCTGCATGTTGCGGATGGTGCCAAGACGCGCTATCGAGCGGGTTGATTGCAGCATGTCGGCAATCAGGATGTGGTTCAACGGCGGTAGCGCAACGGCGCGATCCTTGCTGACCTTGCTGAATTCGAAGCCAATGCCGCCGGGACCCAGGGTGATGGTGGGGCCGAAAATCAAATCCTGCAGCATGCCGACCATCAGTTCGCGGCCATTCGGCTTGACGATCATCGGTTCTACGGAAATTCCGTTGATGTGGGCATCGGGCCGGTTTTGGCATACTTTGTCGATGATTTCATGATAAGCGTCGCGTACCGCGTCCAGACTGGTCAAATTGAGGCGGACGCCACCGTAATCGCTCTTGTGGGCGATTTGCAGCGAATCGACTTTCAGCACCACTGGCAAGCCAATTTCTTCAGCCAACAGCACGGCCTCGTCAACCGAGCGCGCCACCATGGTCTGGGCGATCGGAATATGGAAGGCCGCCAGTAGCGCTTTCGATTCCATTTCGCTCAATGCCTGACGGCCTTCCTGGAGCGCTGTCTCGATCACCAGACGAGCGCTATCCAGCCGAGGCGCGATTTCGTGGGAGAGCGCAGCCGGTGTCTGTATCAACAGCTTCTGGTTGCGGTAATAGTTGCTGATATGCGAAAAAAGCTCCACCGCCGGTTCCGGCGTACGGAAAGTAGGGATGCCGGCGCATTTGAAGAGCAGGCGGGCTTCATGCACCTGCTCTTCACCCATCCAGCAGGTGACCAGCGGCTTATCCGACTGGTGCGCCAATTCGATGACATGGCGCGCTGTCTGGGTTGGGTCCGTCATCGCCTGCGGAGTCAGGATGACCAGTATGCCGTCAACATTATCGTCCGCCAGGCAGGCGGTCACAGTTTCGGCGTAGCGATCCGGATCGGCGTCGCCGATGAGATCGATCGGGTTGGCTCCAGGCGAAATGGATGGGAATATTTGATGCAGTTTGACACAGGTCGACGGATTGAGTACTGCCAGCGGAATGCCGATGTCGGCAGCATGGTCGGCGGCCATGACGCCCGGCCCACCGCCATTGGAGATGATCACCAGTCGATTGCCGCGCGGACGAAAGTGCGCGAACAGCGCGCTCGCCGCCGCATACATCTGCCCGACCGAGGTTAGCCGCACCACGCCCGCGCGGCGCAGGGCGGCGTCGAACACCTCGTCAGCGCCAACCATGACGCTGCTATGCGACAATACCGCCTGCTCGCCGACCGGGTTGCGGCCTACTTTGATCAACAGCACCGGCTTGCAACGTGCCGCGGCTCGTAGCGCACTCATGAAACGGCGTGCGTTCTTGATGCCCTCGATGTAGAGGAAAATGTTCTCCGTTTTCGGATCGGCGACCAGGTAATCGAGTACCTCGCCAAAGTCAATGTCACTTGAAGTGCCCATGGAAACCACACTGGAAAAGCCAATGTTGTTGGGCAGCGCCCAATCGAGGATGGAAGTGCATAAGGCTCCCGACTGAGATACCAAGCCGATGGTGCCAGGTTTGGCGCTGAGGTTGGCAAAGAATAGGTTGATGCCGCAGTTGGGACGCATGATGCCCAAGCTGTCTGGGCCAAGCAGACGCATATGATAGCGGCGCGCTTTTTTTAGCACGGCTTGCTCCAGTGTCGTGCCGCGCGGCCCGGTTGCGGAAAAACCGCCGCCGATGACAATCGCGTTGCGCGTGCCGGCTCGTCCGCAGGCTTCGATAATCGCCGGAACGGTCGGCGCTGCGGTGCAGATCACGGCCAGATCGAGTCGCTGCGGGATGCTTCCTGGCGAAGGGTAGCTGCGCTGTCCAAAGATGGTTTTGTGCTTGGGATTGATGAAGAACAACTGACCTTTGTAGTCCGTGTCCAACATGTTGCGCGCCATTGTCAGGCCGGTTGAGCCGGGGGTCTCCGATGCGCCGATAATGGCAACCGATTGCGGTGCAAAAAGCGGAGTGAGATAGTGCTGTTCGTAGCTCATGGCAATCACCCTTGGCGGCATCGAAGGCTGGGTCGGCCTATTGGCCCTATTGCGGCGCAATTCAGAATACCACCAAGTCAGGCAGATGTATTCCGTAGTGGGTCAATTTTAGTAACCCGTTGAGTGATATTCGGCAATTCGCGTTATCCTAGCGCCTGAAAAATCATGAGTAGTCTCGATCAACCATTGTCGTCCCCAGCATCGCTTCCGAAACCGCCGCAATTCGAGCTTCCGTCACAGTGGGTGCAACGTTTTGCGCCACTGATCGCCGAGGGCGGAAACGTGCTTGATTTGGCGTGTGGCAGCGGACGCCATGCGCGCTGGCTGGCCGGCTGTGGCTATACCGTTGAGGCAGTCGACCGGAATGCGGTAGCGCTTGAGGCGCTTCACCAGATTCCTGGAATTACCACGCGCTGCGCCGACATCGAGGGCGGGCCTTGGCCATACAGCGGCTGTCGTTTTGCCGGCATCGTGGTCACCAATTATCTTTGGCGCCCGTTATTGCCATTGCTGATGGCTGCACTAGACAAGGGGAGTATTCTGATATATGAAACCTTCATGTTAGGCAATGAGCGTTTCGGCAAGCCGGAAAATCCGGCTTTTCTCTTGCGCCCGGATGAGCTTCGCCATGTCATACGTGGCCACCTGGAACTGATAGCCTTCGAACAGGGTGAAGTATCTGCACCACGTCCGGCCATGGTGCAGCGACTTTGCGCGGTGCGCGTTGGCCCGCTGCGCCTGCCGGACTGAACCATGACGAAATCTAATACCATAGGCATGATTTCTCTAGGTTGCCCGAAAGCCTCCGTCGATGCGGAGCAGATCCTGACGCGCCTGCGCGGCGAAGGTTACGCGATTTCCGGCGCTTACCAAGGCGCCGATCTGGTGGTGGTGAATACCTGTGGCTTCATCGACGCTGCGGTTGAGGAATCTCTCGAAGCGATCGGCGAGGCGTTGGCCGAGAATGGCAGAGTGATCGTCACCGGTTGCTTGGGCGCCAAGGCCGAGATGATCATGCAAGCGCATCCCAGGGTGCTTGCCGTCACTGGCCCACACGCGACCCAGGAGGTGATGGCGGCGGTGCGCCGCCATTTGCCACCGCAGCCATTTGACGAAACCGTCAGTCCCTTTGTCGATCTGCCGCCGCAAGGCATACGCCTGACGCCGCCGCATTATGCCTATCTGAAAATTTCCGAGGGCTGCAACCATCGGTGTACTTTCTGCATCATCCCGAGCCTGCGCGGTGATCTCGTCAGCCAACCAATCGGCGAGGTGCTGCATGAGGCCGAAATTCTCGTCGCCGCCGGGGTCAAGGAGCTGCTGGTGATTTCGCAGGACACCAGCGCCTATGGGGTCGACGTCAAATATCGCACGGGATTCTGGGGAGGGCGGCCGCTCAAGACCAGGCTGTACGAACTCTGCCAAGCCTTGGGTGAACTCGGTATCTGGGTGCGCTTGCACTACGTCTATCCCTATCCGAACGTGGATGACCTGATTCCGCTGATGGCCGAAGGCAAGATTCTGCCTTATCTTGACGTGCCGTTTCAGCATGCCAGCCCGCGCATTCTGAGGCTTATGCAACGGCCTGCCAGCAGCGAGAACAATCTTGAGCGCATCAAGGCCTGGCGGGCCGTCTGCCCCGAGATCACGATCCGCAGCACGTTCATCACGGGTTTCCCCGGTGAGACCGAAGCTGAATTCGAAGAACTCTTGTCTTTCCTTGAAGAGGCACAACTCGACCGGGTCGGCGCCTTTGCCTATTCGCCGGTTGCCGGTGCGGCAGCGAATGCCTTGCCCGGAGCCTTACCTGAAGAAATCAGGGAAGAACGCCGCCAACAATTGATGGAATTCCAGGAGGACATCAGCACCCTGCGGCTCGAAGCAAAAATCGACCGTACCATCCAGGTGCTGGTCGACGAAGTTGACGATGAAGGCGCGGTCGCCCGAAGTCAGGGCGATGCGCCGGAGATCGATGGTCTGGTCTATATCACCGATGGGCAGGATCTTGAGGTCGGCGATTTTGCCGAGGTGATGGTTACCGATTGCGACGTGCATGACCTGTATGCCGTCCTGCAGCCTCGAATATGATCAAGCGCAAAGCCATCCTGGGAATTGCCTTGGGCAGCGGTTCCGCCCGCGGCTGGGCGCACATCGGCGTGCTACGCGCACTGGAGGCGCAGGGCGTAGCGCCGGACATCGTTTGCGGATGTTCCATCGGCGCCTTTGTCGGCGCCGCCTACGTGAATGGCGATCTCGACAAGCTCGAAGCATGGGTCAGCAAGCTCAACTGGAAGGATGTCGTCGGCCTGCTCGATGTCAGCTTCAACGGCGGCCTGATCAAAGGTGAGAAGCTCATCAGTTTTTTTTCCGGGCACTTTGTCGATCACGGGTTTTCCGACCTTGCCAAGCCGTTTGCCTGCGTCGCTACCGACCTCGCAAACGGCCGTGAGATCTGGTTGCGCGAAGGCAGCGTCGCTGCCGCTGTGCGCGCCTCGATTGCCATGCCCGGGCTGTTTTCTCCGGTATTGCACGATGGCCGCCTGTTGGTCGATGGCGCCTTGGTCAACCCGGTGCCGGTCTCGCTGTGCCGCGCATTGGGGGCGGACGTGGTCCTCGCCGTCAGTCTTGGCTCCGAGCGCAACGGCTACTCGCGCCGGGATTCCGCTGCCGCGAAGCCGGAAAATTGGGCGCAACGCCTGCTGAACGGCATCGGCAAGGGCGCACAGGAAGGCGAACAAGCGCTGCCCTCGCTGTTGGAAGTACTGAACGGCAGTTTGAATATCATGCAGACCCGCATCGCCCGCAGCCGCCTGGCCGGCGAGCCGGCCGAAGTGGTTTTGTCGCCGCGTCTGAGGCAACTTGGCCTGATGGATTACCATCGCGGCCCTGAGGCCATTGCCGAAGGCTTTGCAGAAGTCGAGCGGATGTGGCCGGCGATCCTTAACGCGCTGGAGAGTTGAGGCGTGCGCAATCTGAATTCCATGCTTGCGGACATCGTCGGCGCTCCCTATGTGCTGACCGATGCCACCGCCATGGCGCCTTTTCTCACCGATTGGCGCGGCCGCTATACCGGCAACGCATTGTGCGTGCTGCGGCCGGGCTGCACCGATGAAGTGGCGCGCAGCGTCGCTGCTTGTGCTGCGGCTGGCGTTGCCATCGTCGCGCAGGGCGGCAATACAGGCTTGGTGGGGGGCGCCACGCCTTGCACGCCCGCAGGTCGCCCGCCTAGCGAAGTGGTGATGAGCTTGGGCCGCATGAATCGCATCCGCGCCATTGACCTCGACAATAACACGATCACCGTTGAAGCTGGCTGCATACTGCAGCAAGTGCAGGAAGCGGCTGATGAAACTGGCCGGCTGTTTCCGCTGTCGCTCGCTGCGGAAGGATCGGCCACGATCGGCGGCAACTTGTCGACCAATGCCGGTGGTGTCCAGGTATTGCGCTATGGCAACATGCGCGACCTGACACTGGGCCTGGAAGTGGTTCTTGCCGATGGCCGCATCTGGGATGGTCTGCGCGGCTTGCGCAAGGACAACACCGGCTATGATCTCAAGCATCTGTTCATCGGCGCCGAAGGCACGCTCGGACTGATTACCGCAGCGGTACTCAAACTTTATCCATTGCCACGTGCACGCGCCACAGCCTGGCTGGCGGTGTCCGATCCGGCCACCGCCGTGGCCTTGCTCGGGAACTTGCGCGAGAGCTGTGGCGAGCGTATCAGTGCTTTCGAAATTGTTGGCCGTCCGGCGCTGGAACTGGTGCTCAAGCACATTCCCAATGCGCGCAATCCGCTGGCAGAAGTTCATGACTGGCAAGTATTGCTGGAACTTAGCGACGTGCTCCCGAGCCCGGATGCGACCGCGAAACTGGGGGTCATGCTGGAAATGGCTCTGGACCCGGAAATCAGCAGCGGCCGAGTGCAGGATGCCGTGCTCGCGCAGAGCAAGGGCCAGGCTGGAGAACTATGGAGGCTGCGCGAATGCATAGCCGAGGCCGAAAAGATCGAGGGCATCAGCATCAAGCACGATGTGTCTGTTCCCATTTCGCATATTGCCGAATTCATCGGGCGTGTCGATGCGGCGCTTCAAAACACTTTTCCTGGCCTGCGCATCGTCTGCTTCGGTCATCTGGGCGATGGCAATTTGCACTACAACCTGTCTAAACCCTCCATGCCGGGAAATGAGTCATTTATCACCGAGCAGGGCATCGTAAACCGCTTGGTGCATGATCTGGTGCATGAACTCGGCGGCAGTATCTCCGCGGAGCACGGACTCGGGCAATTGAAGCGCTCTGAAATACTCCGCTACAAGAGCGCTGTCGAAATGAATATGATGCGCGCCGTCAAATTCGCGCTCGATCCCTTGGGCTTGATGAACCCGGGCAAGCTGCTTTGAACGGGACAATTTTCTGCTTTACACCGATTTCGGCCTTACGTATAATGCGCGCTCTCTTGTGGGGGTATAGCTCAGCTGGGAGAGCGCTTGCATGGCATGCAAGAGGTCATCGGTTCGATCCCGTTTACCTCCACCATTTAACCCTTTTAGTTCCGTATTTAGCCAACTCGTTCCGGTTGGCCGCTTGTTCTTGCTGCGGCCATTCGTGTCCGCTTAACCGTTACTCGAATCTCCCTGCTGCCAAGTCATGAAGCGCGAGGAGATGTTGGCACGCGTCCGCGAGCGTAGCTCGATCTGGGACTTCCTGGTCATTGGCGGCGGCGCCACGGGACTGGGTATTGCCGTCGATGCCGCGTCGCGCGGCCACTCGGTACTGCTGGTCGAGCGCGACGATTTCGCCAAGGGTACATCGAGTCGCTCGACCAAGCTGATCCATGGTGGCGTGCGCTACCTGCAGCAGGGCAACGTCGCGCTTGTCATCGAGGCGCTGAAAGAGCGCGGCCGCCTGCGCCGCAACGCGCCACACCTGGTCCATGACCTTGCCTTCGTTGTGCCGAGCTATGCCTGGTGGGAGTCGCCGTTCTACGGCATTGGCCTCAAACTCTATGACCTGCTGGCCGGAGAATACGGCTTTGGCGCCTCAAGCCATCTCGATATCGAACAAGTCATCGCCGCCATTCCGAACATCGAGACTAAAGGCTTGCTTGGCGGTTCGCGTTACTTCGACGGCCAGTTCGACGACGCTCGTCTCGCCATCGCCTTGGCGCAGACCGCAGCGGAACAGGGTGCGACTCTCATCAATTATTGTGGTGCGGTCGCGCTGCGCAAACAGGGCGGACAGGTTCGCGGCGCCATGCTGCGCGATGCCGAGTCCGGCGAGGAATTCGAGGTTGCGGCCCGCGTCGTCGTCAATGCGGCCGGGCCTTTCTGCGACGAAGTGCGCCGCCTCGATGATCTGCTGGCGCAGCCGCTGATCGTGCCAAGCCGGGGGACCCACTTGGTACTGCCGCACGACTTCCTGCCGGGGGATGTGGCGATCATGGTGCCGCACACCGATGACGACCGCGTGATATTCGTTATCCCCTGGCAAGGCCGCGTCCTCGTTGGCACCACTGACATTGCGGTGCTGCAGGCGACGACGGAACCCATACCACAGGTCGAAGAAATCGAATTCCTGCTCGCCACCGCCAACCGCTATCTCGCCCGCGACGCAACACCGCAGGACATACTTGCCGTGTTTGCCGGCATTCGTCCGCTGGTTTCCAGGGTGGGGACAGTAACAGCCTCGTTGTCGCGCGAGCATGTGCTGCTGATTGATCCGGTATCGGGGTTGCTTACCGTGGCAGGCGGTAAGTGGACTACCTACCGGCGCATGGCTGAGGATGCGGTAAATGTCGCGCAGACGCTCGGCAACCTGCCGGAAAAGTCCTGCCGGACAGAAAACCTGGCCATTGTCGCCGCCGGTGAATCGGCACCCTCGGCGCCGCTACATCCCGTCCTGCCGATTACTCCCAACCAAGTACTGCGCGCCTGCCGTGAGGAGATGGCGCGCCGGGTAGAAGATGTCCTCGCACGCCGCAGCCGCTGTCTGCTGCTCGATGCCGCCGCCGCCATTGCTGTCGCCCCGCAGGTTGCGCGCCTGATGGCTGCGGAACTCGGACGTGATGAAAGCTGGGAGCGGCGCGAAGTTATCGACTTCACGGCGCTGGCTGCCGGCTACGGTGTGACTGGCGTGAGTTGACCCAGCCGCTTACTCAGTTCCTGCAAGGATTCATGCGTTTCTTCGCTGCGATCGAGAAGTTCCATCAGTTCTTTCATGAAACCATTGATCAGGTCGCCCAGATGCTGTTCCTGATCCTCAGTCATTCCCAGATGGACGAACGACTTGGCGAGGCTTTGATCCATCCGCATAAAAAGCTCCGAACTGGCTGCCTTGTCACGCAGATGCGACTGATGCAGGCCTGCCGTCAAGGCATGAACACGTCCTAGCGCCCCCCGGATACCCGCCTGGCTCCGATGATTTGCCTCCTCGGTCTCCAGTGCTTTTAGGCTGGCTTCGGCGGACTCCGCAGCGATGCACAGATGATCCCGCAAGCGTCCGCAATAGTCGGGATCGTGCACCGGCATGTTGTTGACCATCAAGGTCAGCCGTTCGAAGTTATACACGCTGCGGTTGCGGAACTCGAAGATGCGCTCAAGTCCCCGGACATGGTTCAGAACGGAGGTTTCGAGCGGAAGATTGGCGCCTTGTGCGCTCAGGGTCAGCGTGCGCTGGGAAATCCTTGTCTGCACCACACCCTCAAGCCGATAGCGCTGCAGCATTTCGAGCATCCCGGCGGCAATTTCCTGTTCGTTCTCCCAGGAAATCAGCTCTCGCATGAAGCGCACGAGGATGGCATATTCGTCCATGTTGGACATCACCAGCGAAGAAAGCAGTTCGGAATCCTCCAACTGCTGTACCAGCGAATGCTTGCCTTGGGCGATTCGTTGTGCAACCTGGACTTTGCGTAGCACCTCCTCCGCCTGGAAAGGCTTGACGATGAAATCCTCACCGCCGGCATCGTAGCCTTTCAGTCGTGCATCAATGGTGTCCTGGCTCGAAACGAAAGTCACCGGAATTTGGCACAAGCCGGCATCGTCCTTGATCTGGCGGCAAAAGGTGTAGCCATCCATGCCGGGCATGCGTACATCGAGCAGGAACATGCCCGGTTTTTCCGTAGCGAGCCGGTTCATGCACTCTTCCGCGCTGCTGAACGATTCAACCACATAGCCAGGCTCAAGAATGCTGCGAATGACGTCGAGGACCAAGGAATCGTCGTCGACCACAAATATCCTGAATGTTTCGCTCATGTCATTCTCCTTTGTCGGTATCGTCACTGAACCTCGATGCGATATAACGGAACTCGTCGGCGTTTTCCAGAAAACAGTCGACGAGGAACGGGTCAAAATGCCCCCCGCGTCCATCGCGAATGGCGTCGACGGCGTCAGCATGGGGTAGGGCAGGTTTATAGACCCGCTTGCTGATCATGGCGTCGTAAACATCAGCCAGGGCCATGATCCGTGCCGAGAGCGGAATTGATTCTCCCCTTAGGCCTTGCGGATAGCCGGCGCCATCCCAGCGTTCGTGGTGGGCCAGGGTAATCTCTTTGGCGACGCCGAGAAAAGTATTTTCCGAACCCATGCTGATTTCTGCCCCGCGCAACGCATCCCGCCCAATCACGGGATGGCGCTTCATTACCTGAAACTCATCCGTGGTCAGTTTGCCTGGTTTCAGCAGGATATGGTCGGGTATCCCCACTTTGCCGATATCATGAAGCGGCGCGGATTTCCAGATCATTATCCAATGTTCCTTCGGGATGTTCTCTCGGTACGGTTGCAGCGGCGCAAGCCGCTCGGTCATGACCTGGACATAGGCTCGGGTGCGATGAATGTGGTTGCCGGTTTCATTGTCACGCGTTTCAGCAACCGAGCCCAAGGCTAAGATGGTTAGGTCATGGCTGAGTTGCAGTTCCGTGGTGCGAGCTTGCAAGTCGGTGGTTCTGGCTTCGAGATCGCGTGTCCGTTTGCTGACCAATTGTTCAAGATGGGCGTTCTGGTCGCGCAACAGATCATGGGCTTCCCGCAAACGCAGATGCGTCTTGACGCGAGCCAGCAGGATCGGCGCCGTGACTGGTTTGCTTACAAAATCCACGGCACCGAGCTCAAGGCCGTGAGTGATGTTTTTCGCATCGGAATGGCTGGACAGGAACATCACCGGAATCGCTTCCGTCAACGAATCCTGCTTGAGCTCTATGCAGACTTCATAGCCGTGCATGTCGGGCAGTTTGACATCGAGCAGGATAAGGTCAGGCAGGGGGTGCATGCGCGCCAGTTCCATCCCCTTCCCGCCGCTAGTGGCGATGCGTACTTGATAATGCGGTCGCAGGCAGTCCTTGAGAACGCTCAATACTGCGGGATCATCGTCGACCAGCAGAATCAGGCTTTCCATTGTTTGTCCCCCTGAGCCGGTTCTTGCGGATCGGCCGAAAGCAGCCTGCTGGCGGCAGCAAAGTCGAAATTGTTGGCATGAATCAAGGCTTGCTGCAATCGCGACTCCCAAGCCGTGCCCTTGAGTTCGACTAGGCAATTGGCGATGAATCTGTCGCAGTCGCTATCGCCGGCATGCAAGCTGGCGATCAGTTGCATCACGGAGGCCGACGGCAATCCCGGCGGCAGTTGATCCGGCAGTGGGATGGCAACTGGAGGCCCACGCTCCGCATCGCCGAGAACGGTCTGAATTTCCGCGCACATGGTGGCGACATCTTGTTCCAGACGAAGCAGCAGTTCGTCCGCCGGTTCTGCGTCGTCTATCACCGTTTCGAGTGCCGCTGCGATGGCATGCAGTTCCTTCATGCCAAGCAAGCCCATGCGTCCTTTCAGGGTATGCGCCGCAATGCTGGCAGGTTCCGTCTGCCCGAAGTTCAGTGCCTGCCGAATTTGGAGCAACGTGGCGGGCGCTTCGGCAATGAAGTCCCTCAGCCAGTGACGATAGCGTGCCGCGTCTCCCTGCAGCAGGTCCAGTCCGGCGCAGGTATCGATACCACGCAGGGACGGGAATTCATCAACCGGCAACGGGCTCTCAGCCGCAGTAGTTTGCTGGCATTGTTTGGCGTGCGGCAGCCACTTTCTCAGTACAGCGTAAAAGCTTGCTTCGTTGAAGGGTTTGCCGATATGGTCGTTCATTCCGGCTTCGCCAGTTTTCTCTATCTCATGCGTCATCGTATGTGCTGTCATGGCGACGATCGGCAACTGCGCAAGGCCATCTATCTTGCGGATCGCACGGGTCGCCGTGAGACCATCCATGATCGGCATCTGGATATCCATCAGGACCAGATCGAAGGCTTGTGTGCCGCCCAAAGGAATCTCGAATGCTTCCTGTCCATTCTCCGCCAGTTGCGGGCTGATGCCGACCGCGGCGAGCAGCCCTTGGACGACATCGCGGTTGAACGGCTGGTCATCCACCACCAGTATGCTCGCATCCTGGTACCACACCTTCGGTTGTTCCCGTTTCTCCTCTTCCACAAGAGGCAGGTCGGCTGCGTCTCCCAGTCCGAGCCAAAGCCTGGCGCGAAAGGTGGTGCCGATTCCTTCGCGGCTGGTGACGCTGATATCGCCGTCCATCATTTCCACGAGACGCCGGCTGATTGCCAATCCCAGACCGGTGCCGCCATACTTGCGGCTTACCGTGGCGTCGACTTGGGAGAAGGGTTTAAACAGTCGGTCAAGGTCCTCGGGGCGCATGCCAACTCCGGTATCCTCAACTTCAATATCCAGGCAGACGCGGTTCTCTTCGCGAGCGTGCATACTGACTCGGACGCTGACTCGGCCCGTCGGGGTAAACTTGATGGCGTTGCCGATCAGATTGAAAAGGATTTGTTCGAGTCGATGTTCATCGCCGAGCAGAACGTCGGGCACCGCGTCGTCCAGTGTCCCAACCAGTTCCAGTCCCTTTTCTGCAGCGCGGTGGGTCATTACCGAATTGCCCCGCAGTATCAAGCCGCGCAGGCTGAAGGTGCGGGTTTCGAACGTCATGTGACCGGCGGCGATCTTGGAAAGGTCCAGCAGGTCGTTGATGATGCGGTTGAGGTGTTTGCCGGCGGTAGTGATCTTGTCCAGGTAGTCGCGCTGCCTGGACTCGGTGCTGATTCCCCGGGCCAGACCCGCCATGCCGATTACGGCACTCAGCGGCGTGCGCAACTCGTGGGTGATGTTGGCAAGGAACTCGTCCTTCGTTCGGTCGGCGAGCTTGGCGGCTTCGAGGGCTTCGCGCAGTTCGGCGGTACGTTGCGAAACGATATGTTCCAGCTCTAGCTGATGCTTTTCCAGTTGCTGCTCGAGGAGCTTGCGCTTGGTGACATCTTCATGAATCGCAACGAAATTCGTGATTTCATCGGCAGTGTTGAAAATCGGCGAGATCGACGTGTCTGCCCAGATCATATCGCCATTCTTACACTGGTTGCACAAAATACCTCGCCAGATATTGCCCTCGCGTAGGGTGCGCCAAAGTTCCTGATGCGTTGCGCGACTGGTATATTTGGATTTCAGAATGCGTGGGGTTTGGCCGATAACTTCGTCCCGGATATAGCCGGTAATCTGCGTGAAGCCCAGGTTGACGTACTCGATCACGCCGTCGAGGTTGGTGATAGTAATCGAGACCGGGCTTCGCTCTATGGCTTGCAGCAGCTTGGCGGATTCCTGTTCTGCTTTCCGACGTTCGGAAATGTCCGCGTAAACCCAGATGCTGCCGTCGTCCGGATGTGCCGGATCAATGGCGCAGCCACTAACCGCGCCCCAAAACAAGCTGCCGTCTTTGTGGCGCACCAGCGACTCTGCGTTGCAGGTTCCTGTTTCAGCCAGTGACTTGTAGTTACGCTCGCCGAGTCTCAGGAAGTTCTCGCGCGTGTCGCTGAGTTGCTCGGTGGATGCGCCGAGCAGTTCGCCTGGCTCGTACTTGAAAATTTCCTCAAAGCGGCGGTTGCACGAAACGATGCGCCGATGCTTCAGATAGACAATGCCGACCATCGCGTTGCTCAATATCGACTGGTTTTCCCGCAGAAGCTGACGGGTTCGTTCCTCCTCCTGCTTGAGTTCGGTGATGTCCTGGATAGTGCAGAGTATTTTCAGCGGTTGCCCTTGATCATCAAACTCCAGCCTGGCCAATGTGCGTACCCAGCGTTCAGCCTGATCGTTGTGGCGAGTGATGCGGTGAGTCTTGTCCAATGACCAATCCTTGGCAAGAAGCTTGTCGCTGAAATAGTCAGTCATCATTGCGCGGTCATCGGGATGAACCAGGGCAAGCCAACCCTCCACAGAGCGTTCGTATGCTTCGTCTATCCCGAATATCCTGTCGCATACATCAGAGCTCTTCCACAAGCCGGTGGGGAAATCCAGGACATAATTTCCCAGGCCCGCGATGTTTTGCAATTCCGTGAGCGATTGCCTGCTCTCTTTCAGTGCTTCTTCGCGTTGCGCCAAGGTTGCCAACAGGTGATTGAAGCCGCCGATGAGTTGGCCGATTTCGTCGTGACGGGCAATGGGCAGAAGCTGCGGGAGCTGCTTGGAATCTGCTGAAATGGCCAGAGCTTTCGCGGCGTCGAGCATGGGTGAGAGCTGGCGTCTTAACATCCACCAGGTCAGGACAGCTGCTAGCATGCTTAAGAGAAGCGTGGCCCACAGTATGCGTGACTGCATGTCCTGGACAGGGGTAAAGGCTTCCGCTGTGGGCAGCATGACGGTCACGTACCAATCCACCACAGGAACGTCCTTAACCGAAGACAACACTTCGACCCCCAACGTGCTGTCATAAATGGCAAAACCCGTGTAGCCTCGAATGAAACCGTCATTCCCCGGGTTGCTGCCGGGGGCGGGGAGATATTCAGCGACATTGTTTTTTTCGCTGGCAGCGACTATTTGCCGGTGCTGCCGATCTATCAGCAGATAGCCGCCAGTTTTGCCGTAAGTGTTTCTCGTAATCCTGTCCAGAAAATTGGGTTTCCGCAGGTCGGTTGCTCCCGACAAGGCGCCGATCACTTTGTTCTGAGCATCGTGAATCGGCACTGCCATGATGGAAACCGGAACCCCAAGCTTACTGTCCATGACCGGCAGGCCGACTGTCGATTTTCCCTCCTTGAGCGCAGTCGCTATGCCGGCAGCGTCCAGGTAATTGACGCCGATTCGTTCAGCCGAATGCGGAATTTCGGCAATCGTGTCGCCGTCAAGCCGGTGAACCATTATTCCAGCGTTAAATAGAATCTGAAGAATCGGCCGATGTTCCAGAATTGTCTGCAGGGTCGCCGGACTGGCCAGAATGGCCGGGCTTACACCCTCGGCAACGGTTTCCAGCACTCTCAAGCGGTCGGTCAACCGGTCATTGATCTCCACAGCGATGATGGAGGCCGTGGAGGACTGCTGCTCACCCAGTAGGCGTTGCATATTCCCGCGCAGTATCCGGCTGGCGTAGAACGTCAACGACCAGATACCGATCAGGAAAATAGCCAGCGTGGAGAGAGTGATTCTGGTTTTGACCGAATTCTTCGTGAGGCAGGGCAAAACCATGCAGATATCCTATTCGAGAAATGCCGTTGGGCTAATAGCGGGGAATCGCCATAATATTACTACGGTTTTTGTTTGCGGCGCCGTTCCGCGTCATTACCCCGCTTGCTTTTGAATATACAATCCATGCTTGGCATGCAAGTCCATGTTGTGCCGATGATTCTGAAATTGGCTCCCATGTTAAATGCCGCTCGCTGACACTCACGGTCATCAGAAACTATGCATATGGATTATCCTGTCCGCTATGTCGATCCGGTATTTCGCCCGCCGAGCGAGGCGGAATCGCTGATATTGCCGGTGACCGACGGTTGTTCGTGGAACCAATGTGCTTTTTGCGAAATGTACACCGAACCGCAAAAGCGCTTTCGCGCAAGGGGCGAGGAGGAAGTGCTGGAAAGTATCCGTCGCTGCGGCGACGAGTTGGGCGATCAGGTGAGGCGCGTCTTCCTGGCGGATGGTGACCCACTGGTGCTGTCGACACGACGACTGATCAATATTCTTTCCACCATCGAAAAGCACTTGCCAAAGGCCCACCGTGTTTCCAGTTACTGTCTGCCTCGCAACCTGCGCAGGAAGTCGGTGGCCGAACTCAAGGAATTGGCCGATGCGGGCCTGGCGTTGGTGTACGTGGGCGCAGAATCCGGTGACGATGAAGTGCTGACTAAAATAAATAAGGGCGAAACCTTCGCATCGACCTTGGCGGCATTGGACAAACTGCTTGCTGCCGGCATACACCGCTCGTTAATGATCCTCAATGGGTTGGGTGGTCAGGTTTTTTCCAACCAGCACGCCGAAAATTCAGCCAGACTCGTCAATGCAGCACAACCCGAATATTTATCCACGCTGGTGCTGAATTTTCCAAGAGGGGAAGCACGCTTTCGCAGCGCATTTCCTGAGTGGCAGCAGGTGCCCTTACTTGGTCTGTTCGGCGAGATGGAGCGATTCCTGTCCCGGCTTGAATTGCGCCGGACGGTTTTTCGCAGCGACCATGTTTCAAACCGTCTGGTTCTGAAAGGAAGTTTGAATTCCGACAAGCAGAAGCTACTGGAGAAGATCCGTAATGCCATCGAATGTCCAGATGCCGCGCCATTGAGATCGGTGTGGCGAGGAGGGCTTTGATGGCATATTGGAGTAGACGCTACATCGATGTGATGATATGATTCGCGCCGCTTTGCAGTTGATGATTTTGATAAGTATTGACCCTATCGTCTAGAGGCCTAGGACAATACCCTTTCACGGTATGAACCCGGGTTCGAATCCCGGTGGGGTCGCCAGTTACACAGGGGTTGCCGGAGTCGGGCAGCCCTTTTTGTTTCAAGCTTGGAACGCCTGGAGTGGTAGTTCAGTTGGTTAGAATACCGGCCTGTCACGCCGGGGGTCGCGGGTTCGAGTCCCGTCCACTCCGCCAACAATGTCGTAACGCATTGATGTACCATGAAACGATGCGCTTGCGTCGTCAGAGAATACAAGGTGAGAGCACAAAACGACAGTCCGACCGGACAGTCGATGCCTCGCTTCATCACCCACGCATCCAACGTCCATTTCTCACGGTTTGAGAGGCATATGGCTATGCGCGTTGCGCAAGATCGGCATTCATTGAAGCCTGCCAGGCAATCAACAAATGATCTCAATGTAAGCAATAACCTGTTCATATTTTTCAACGGACTTTTGATTCATCGCCTGACGCACTGACACACAACCAATAGGAGAGCTTAGATGGACTGGGGCATGCAAAATCGCATATCGCGCATTATTCCGCGGGAAACCGGCCGGGCCGTGATGCTGGCGGTCGATCACGGGTATTTTCAGGGTCCGACGACCGGGCTTGAGCGGCCGGGTGAAACTGTTGCGCCGCTGCTTCCTTATGCCGACTCGCTGATGCTTACGCGCGGCGTGCTGAGGCAGTGCGTCGATGCCACCAACCGCATCCCGATCGTTCTGCGGGTAACGGGAGGCACCAGTATCCTGAGCGAGCTTTCCAACGAAGACCTCACGGTTTCGATGGAAGACGCCGTTCGGCTGAATGTTTCGGCTGTGGCCATCTCGATCTTTGTGGGTTCGGTGAATGAGCGGCAAACGCTGGTGAACCTGGCCAAGCTGGTCGACGAAGGCGAGAAAGTCGGCATGCCGGTCCTGGCGGTGACGGCGGTGGGCCGCGAGATGACGCGCGATGCCCGCTACCTTGGGCTGTGCTGCCGGATTGCGGCCGAGCTTGGGGCGCGGATCGTCAAGACCTACTACTGCGATGATTTTGAGGAAGTGGTGAATGGATGCCCGGTGCCCGTCGTCATTGCCGGGGGGAAGAAGATCGATGAGCGCGCGGCGCTGGAGCTTGCCGACAATGCGATCTCGCGTGGCGCGGTTGGAGTGGATATGGGCCGGAACATCTTTCAATCGGCCAATCCCGTCGGCATGATTCGCGCCGTGAAGCAGGTGGTCCAGGACAGGAAATCCCCCACCGAGGCGTTTTGCTTGCTGTGATCGTGGATGGCTCGACGCGCCAGACGGTGTTGCAGATCAAGGAATTCGGATTCACAGTGGAAGCGGTTGTAAATGCTGTGGACTTCTTGATGTAGTTGTTATTTTGGAGCATTGGCATGGTGAATCAAGGCAAGCCCAAAATGCTGGGGGTTATTGGCGGCAGCGGTGTTTATGACATTGAGGGGCTCGGCAACACCTGCTGGCGGAAAGTCTCGTCGCCGTTTGGCGAACCCTCCGACGAGCTGCTATGCGGCGAACTCGACGGTCAGCCACTGGTATTCCTGCCGCGGCACGGGCGCGGCCACAAGATCCCGCCGTCGGAAATCAACTTCCGCGCGAACATCGACGCCTTAAAGCGGGTTGGTGTCACCGACGTCATTTCCGTCAGCGCCGTAGGATCGCTGCGCGAGAACTTGCGGCCTGGCATGTTTGTAATCGTCGATCAATTCATCGATCGCACCTTTGCCCGTAACAAGAGCTTCTTCGGTAATGGTCTGGTGGCCCACGTGTCGATGGCGCACCCGGTGTGCAGTCGCCTCGGCGACCACCTCGCAGCGGCGGCGAAGCAGGCCGGCATTGAAGCGGCACGCGGCGGCACCTACCTGGTGATGGAAGGCCCGCAATTCTCCAGCCTGGCCGAATCCGAGCTGTACCGCAGCTGGAACTGCGACGTGATCGGCATGACCAACATGCCGGAAGCCAAGCTGGCGCGCGAGGCCGAGCTTTGCTACGCGACGGTGGCGATGGTGACCGATTACGATTGCTGGCATCCGCAGCATGACGATGTGACGGTCGAAACCATAGTGAAGGTGCTGCTGGGCAATGCCGACAAGGCCCGCGCCCTGGTCAAGGCCGTCGCGCCACTTGCCCTCAACGACCATGAGGCAGGCCAATGCGGCTGCCGCACCGCGCTGCAACATGCGCTGATCACCCCACCCGCAGCCCGCGATCCTGAAGCGATCAAGAAGCTTGACGCCGTCGCCGGCCGCATGCTGACTACTGACTAAACACAACCCCTCTGGAGCAGAAAATGCCAATCAAGTCCCGTATCCGAACCGTTCCGCACTACCCCAAGCAGGGGGTGATGTTCCGTGACATCACCACCCTGCTCAAGGACCCTGTGGGTTTTCGCGTCACCATCAACGAACTGGTGAATCGCTACACCGGCATGAAGATCGACACGGTCGTCGGCATCGAAGCGCGCGGATTCATCATCGGTGCCGCGTTGGCCTACCAGCTCGGGGTGGGCTTCGTGCCGATCCGCAAGAAAGGCAAGCTGCCGGCCGAGACCATAAGCCAGGAATATGACCTTGAATACGGCACCGACCGCATCGAGATCCACGTGGACGCCATCCGCAAGGGGGAAAAGGTGCTGCTGGTCGACGACCTGATTGCCACCGGCGGGACCGCCGAAGCCGCCGTGAAACTGATCGAGAGCATGGGCGGCAAGATTGTCGAATGCGCCTTTGTCATCGATTTGCCCGACCTGGGCGGACGCAAGCGGCTGGAAAAGCTCAAGCACAAGGTTTTTGCGCTGAGCGAATTCGAGGGCGACTGAGCGATGGGCGAACACTCGGAAGCGGTGGAAACCCTGCGCTGGAACAACGGGCGCCTGGAAATGATCGATCAGCGTGTGTTGCCGGCGCGCTTCGAGTACCTGGCGTATACCGATGCCGCCGAGATGGCCGAAGGTATACGCAGCATGGTGGTGCGCGGCGCCCCGGCGATCGGCGTCGCCGCAGCCTACGGGGTGGCGCTCGAGGCGATCAAATGGCGTTCCACGAGTTCGGGCGAATTTTCCCGGAAGCTGACGCTGGCCTGCGAGGTGCTGGCGGCCAGCCGGCCGACCGCGGTCAATCTGTTCTGGGCCTTGAAGCGTATGCAAGGCGTCTGGGAGCAACACGCCAGCCGCCCGGTGGTTGAGATTGCCGATGCCCTGCTGGCCGAGGCGCATGAAGTTCTGGCCGAAGATATCCGCATCAACCGTCGCATGGGAGCGCATGGTGCGGCATTGCTCAAGGACGGGGCGAGAGTGCTGACGCATTGCAATGCCGGCGCCCTGGCGACTGCGGGGCATGGCACGGCGCTGGGCGTGATTCGTTCGGCGGTGGAAGCCGGGAAAAAAATCTCGGTGATTGCCGATGAGACCCGGCCTTTTTTGCAGGGCGCCCGGCTGACCGCCTGGGAAATGGTGCAGGAGAAGATTCCGGTCACCCTGATTACCGACAACATGTCCGGCTACCTGATGAGCCAGGGGGAGGTCGACGCGGTGGTGGTCGGCACCGACCGCGTTGCGGCCAATGGCGATGTGGTCAACAAGATCGGCACCTACATGGTGGCGGTGCTGTCCAAGCGCCATGGCATCCCGTTTTACGTGGCCTGTCCGCTGTCGACGATAGACCTGAGTATTCCCGAGGGGGCGGCGATTCCCATCGAGGAGCGGCCGGCCAGCGAGGTCACGGGCTTCCGCGATTGCCAATGGGCAGCCCAGGGGGTGGCCATCCGCAATCCGGCCTTTGACGTCACGCCGGCAGAACTGGTGACGGCACTGATCACCGAAAAAGGCCTCGTCAACCAACCTAATAGGCAAAAAATCGCCGCACTGTTTAACAGTTAAGGGGACTCCAGACGACCCTTGCTGCTGGAATGTCTATACCACTATGCCGGCGAGTTTCTCGAACCAAGCCAATTTCTCGCGTAATCTCACCACTTCGCCGACAATGATTAGCGTCGGTGCTTTCAGCCGGGCGGCGCTGGCCAGTTCGGGCAGCGTGGTTAGCGTGCCGGTGACGGTGCGCTGGTTGGCGGTGGTGCCCTGCTGCACGATGGCGGCAGGCCAGTCATGGGGCAGGCCGTGGGCGATCAGTTCGTGGCAGAGTGTCGGCAAACCGTGCAGACCCATGTAGATCACCACGGTCTGGCGTCGTCGCGCCAGTCCCTGCCAGTCCAGCGCCATGCTGCCGTCCTTGAGGTGACCGGTGACGAAGACGCAGGCTTGCGAGTATTCGCGATGCGTCAGTGGAATGCCGGCATAGGCGGCGATGCCGGCAGCGGCTGTGACGCCGGGCACGACCTCGAACGGCACGCCATGTTTCGCCAGGGTTTCGACTTCCTCGCCGCCGCGACCGAAGATATAGGGGTCGCCGCCTTTCAGCCGCACCACGATCTTGCCGCTCTGCGCCTGTTGTACCAGCAGCAGGTTGATGTCCTCCTGCGGCAAAGTGTGGTTGCCGCGCTGCTTGCCGGCATAGATACGTTCCGTATTGGCTGGCGCCAAGTCGAGGATGGCTGTGGCCACCAGATGGTCGTAGATAACAACATCGGCTTGCGCCAACAGGCTGGCGGCGCGCACCGTCAAGAGTTCAGGATCGCCGGGGCCGGCGCCGACCAGATAGACCGTCCCGGCTTGGGCAGGGCGGGGGCGTAGCGGTCGTTCGGAAGAAAACATGGCGCGGTCCATTCAGCAGGTTACCTAAAAAGCGGTGCTGCCTTCACTGGCAGCCGCCACTGCGGCAGCCAGAGCTTTCGCTATCCCGCACGCTATGGACAAATTGTACGAACTGCGACGCCCAGTCGCAAGTCGGCGTACTGCGCAGGTGGGTGTACGAGGCCAGCAGGTTCTTATGGATGATTCCGTCATTCTGGCCGTCGACGCCATGGCCGCGTTGCATGCGATAAGCGTAGGAGGTCTGCGGAGAAAGATTTTCCACGCTGGAATAATGGAATTCGTGCGCCGCAAGCGCAGCTTCACCGGTCCTGCTTCCTTTCCATTGGCGCAGCCAAGGGTGTTCCGGATTAGGCAGCAATTTGACGTAGCCACGGCCTACCGGCTTGTCGTGCATGAGAATATCTGCGGCTATCGCGCCGACCATCGGCCGCGTTTTGCCTTGCCAGGTAATGCTGCGGGCAAGGTACATCAGGCCGCCGCATTCGGCGTAGGTCGGCAGGCCGGATTCGATGGCGGTGTGGATTCCGCTGCGCAGCGCGGTGTTGGCAGCGAGCGCATCAAGAAAACATTCAGGAAAACCCCCGCCGATAAACAAGCCGTCGGCAGCAGGCAGGCGAGCGTCGCGCAACGTGTCGAACGGCACCAGTTCGGCACCAGCGGCGGCGAGCGCATTGAGATCGTCGGCGTAGTAAAAACCGAAGGCAGCGTCACGGGCAATCGCAATGCGAACCCGTGGCTTGCCGAGGATTCTTGCCGGCAGCGGTTGTGGTAGTTGAGCCTGGCTGGCAGTGAGTTCAAGCAGGCGCTCCAGATCGACTTGGGCCGTGATCAGGCGCGCAATTTCGCCGACCTGCTGTTCTGCCGCGCCGGTTTCATTGGCCGGCATCAGACCCAGGTGGCGTTCGACCAGTTGCAGGCGCGGATCGGATTGCACCGCGCCGAGCACCGGCATATCGGTGTAGTGCTCGATAACCGCGCGCAGCTTGGCTTCATGGCGTGATCCGCCGAGTTGGTTGAGGATCACGCCGGCGATATCCAGTTGGCGATCGAAAGCCTGGTAGCCGAGGATCAGCGGGGCGATGCCGCGCGTCATGCCGCGCGCATCGAGTACCAGGACCACCGGCAGGTCGAGCAGGCGGGCCAGCGCGGCGTTGCTGTTGCTGCCCTGCAAGTCCAGGCCGTCGTAGAGCCCCTTGTTGCCTTCGATCAGGCAAATATCGGCGGCGTGGCCATGGCGTGAGAACTGCGCCTGGATTTCAGTGTGTGCGGAAAGGTAGAAATCCAGATTGCGGCAGGCGCGTCCGGCGGCGAGACCGAGCCACAGCGGATCGATGTAGTCCGGCCCCTTCTTGAAGGGCTGGACGCAAAGGCCGCGTGCCTTGAATGCGGCAGCCAGGCCGATGCTCAGGGTGGTTTTGCCGGAGGACTTGTGTGCCGCCGAGATCAGGAAGCGGTGCATCGTCGCTCACTCTCCCGGTTGTGGAAGCAGCGCTGCGTCATCGAGCTTTTCCGGCAGCACTCGCAGCACTTTCAGTGCAATGATCACGATCAGCGCGGCGATGGCGAAGCCGCCGAGGCCAAGCAGCATTTCCACCAGGCTCGGCGCATAGTTGTGAATTTCGCCGTCGAAGAAACTCGAACTGGCGGCATAGCCCGGGAACAGGTCGAGCGGCCATGCTTGTCCGCCGATGATCGTGACATACATTTGCGCCAAGCCGCCGACCACGATGGCCGCGCAGGCGACCAGAATCCGCCCTAGCGTCGTCCCAGGCGCCAGCAGCAACAGCAGCGGCAGCGCGCCGCCGATGACAACCTGGCCGATCCAGAACACGCCGCTGATGATGCCGCCGTCAACCAGGATGAATTGCTCGACGCCGTGATTGCGCGTGAAATAGAGATTGGTCAGGTGGAACACCGCGACGAAGTAGAGCGAGGCCGCGACGAAAGTCGCCAGCAGGTTTTTCAGCCGCTGTACCACCATGCCGCCGAGCGGACGGCGGGCAGCGGCGCAGGTGGCGGCGAGCGTCAGCAGGAACAATGCGGTGCCATAGGCGAACGACAGGACGATGAACATCGGCGCCAGCAGCGCCGACTGGTA
Source organism: Sterolibacterium sp. (assembly GCA_028713555.1). GTDB lineage: Bacteria > Pseudomonadota > Gammaproteobacteria > Burkholderiales > Rhodocyclaceae > JACRAR01. The sequence goes on from JAQTOA010000004.1 coordinate 38,466, forward strand.
GGCTTCGCGGGCAATCAGGAAACCGAACACCGAGCCGGTGCCGGTGGTCAGCGTCAGGCGCCAGATGAAGGCTGCCATGCCGGCCGCCGAGGACCAGCGGTTCATGCGCCGCTCCAGCATGAACCACAGATACATGCCGACGATGGTGAAGAAGCCGGTGTACAGGAACACGTTGAGGGCGAAGACCGACTTGAAGTTGAAATGGGTGGCGGCGATGATCATGCGGTCGGAGCGTCCCAGATCGAGCATCAGCACCGCCAGTCCGCCGGCCATCAGCGCCAGCGCCAGCAGCGCCGAAAGCGGCGCCAGCGGCTTGTAGATGGTCTTGCCGAACACCGAGGCAGTGGAGGCGACGTTGAGCGCGCCGGAAGCCGCAACGATCAGGAACAGCGCGATGACGTGGGGCATGCCCCAGACCATCTGGTTGTCCATGCCGGTGATGACATGGCCATGATGCTCCATCTGGAAATAGCCGAATGCGCCGAGCAGCAAGAATAGGCCGCAGACTCCGAGCAGCGCGTAATAGCCTCCTTTGGCTTCAATGGCACGGAAGATAGTGGTAGCCATGCTCAGATTCCCTGGTAACGCACGCCGGGGTTGAGGCGCAAATCGGCGCGCACTTGCGAAGTCGGCGTGGTGGCGATGCGCTTGGCGATTTCGCTGGCCGGATCGTTGAGATCGCCGAACAGCATCGCGCTCCGTCCATTCTTGGTGCAGGCTTCGACGCACGCCGGCTGCTGTCCCTTGTCGATACGCTGGACGCAGAGCGTGCAGCTCTCGACACAGCCTTTGCCGCGCGGCACTTCGGGATTCTGCTCGGTGAGCGGTTCATGAACGAAGGAACGCGCCTTGTAGGGGCAGGCCATCATGCAGTACCGGCAGCCGATGCAGATATGCCGATCGACAAGGACGATGCCGTCGGCGCGCTTGAACGAGGCACCGGTCGGGCAGACATCGACGCAGGGCGGTTGTTCGCAATGCTGGCACATCATCGGCAGCGAAAGGGCACGGCCAGTCTTGAATTCATTCAACTCGATCTTGCGGATCCACTGCGAAGACTGAGCGGGGCGGCCGGTGCCGGGCTGGATGGCGTTTTCCGTGGCGCAGGCGGTCACGCACGCGTTGCAGCCGCTGGCGCAACGCGTGGTGTCGACCAGCATGCCCCAGCGCACCTTGCTGGAGGCGCCGTTGGCATGCGCCGCGGCAAGGGATATTAAGTGTACGCCGGGAGCCAGGGCGGCGAGCCCTGATCCAGCCAACCCGGTCAACCCGGCGGCGCCGAGAAATTTCCGACGGGTATGATCGCTCATGGCTTGGCTCCCGCTGATTTCACCATGCCGTTTTTTGGCTGATGGCATTCGAAGCAATCCAGCTTGACGGCGACATAGGCGTGGCAACCTTGGCAGAAATTTTCCTGGCTGCCGAGCACCGAGCCGGTTTTCTTGCTGGCATGACAATCGATGCAGCCATTCAGTTTGATCTTGGCACCATGCTCGCCATAGCGCAGGGTCTTGTCGCGCTGATGCTTGAGCAGATCCATGTGGGTACGGCGTATCACTTCCAGCGGCGCCACGCACTCGCCGGGATTCTCAATGGTGACCGCAGGTTTCGGCACCGGTACTTCCGCCCATGTCACGCTGGAGAAAGCTGCGATGGCGGTTGCCAACAACCATCCGAAGGTGTTACTCCTCACGATATCGCCCTATTCACCCAGACCCATCTGGATGTAACCGCTCGGGCAGACGTCGGCGCAGATATGGCAACCGATGCACTTGGCGTAATCCGTGGCGACATAGCGGCCGGTGCTGGAGATGTTTTTCTTGACCTTATACACCGCAGCCTGTGGGCAATACACGACGCAGTTGTCGCACTCGAAGCACATGCCGCAACTCATGCAACGTTTCGCTTCGGCAACGGCGCCGGCTTCATCGAGCGCTTCCAGGCGTTCCGCAAAGTTGCCCAGCGCGCTTTGCCGGTCGAGCGTGATGACCTTGCGCTTGTTGCGCGGCACATACTGGAAATGGCCGAGGAACAGCTTGTCGTGCGGGATTACATAACGGTCGGAGCGGTTTTCGTAATTGTGCACGCCGACCTTGCTGCTGTCGGTGCCGCGCATCGGCTGGTGGTTTTCCTCGATCTCCCAGCCTTTTTCGATAACCAGCTTGCGCAGCATGTCGAAGCTATGCACGTCGACCTTCGGACGTTTTTCCAGTTCCTCGCCCTTGAGAAAACGATCAATGCCGTCAGCAGCGATCGCGCCGTGGCCGATGGCGCTGGTCAGCAGGTGCGGGCGCAGCACATCGCCGCCGGCGAAAGTGCCCGGCTTGCCGGCGACCTGGTTGTTTTTGTCGGCGCTGACCGCGCCCTTGCCGTTGTCGAATTCCTCCAGGCCGGTGAAATCGACGGCCTGGCCGATGGCGGAAACGATCAGGTCGGCTTCGATGTCCTGTTCAGTGCCCGGGATATGCTTGATTTCCAGCTTGGGGCCGACGAACTTGGCTTCGCACCGGATGATGCGCAGCGCCGTGGCGCGACCGTCGGCGCCTCGCACCAGGCCGAGCGGGGCGTAGCTGCCGAGAATCCGGATGCCTTCCGCCTCGGCTTGCTCGATTTCATGTTTGTTGGCCTGCATCTTGTCGATGCCGAACACCGAGGTCAGCGTGACGTCGGCGCCTTGCTTGGCCGAAATATCGGCGACATCCTGAGCCATGCGGCCGGCGATGGCCTTTTCTATGTCGGTCGGCATGGCATTCTGGATATGGCCGAGACGCCGCGCCACGGTGGCGACGTCGATCGAGGTATCGCCACCGCCAACCACCACCACGCGCTTGCCGACATGCTGCAAGCGGCCATCGTTGAAGGCTTTCAGGAAAGCCGTGGCGGTCACCACATTGGGCGCCGCGCTGTCCGGAATCGGCAAGGCGCGACCGGATTGCGCGCCCAGGCCGAGGAACACGGCCGTGTAATCCTTTTGGATCTGGTTGAGCGTGACATCGGTGCCGATGCGGCATTTCAGATGGACCTTGACACCCAGATCGAGGATGCGCTGAATTTCCGCGTCGAGCACGTCTCGCGGCGTGCGGAAACCCGGGATGCCATAGCGCATCATGCCGCCGAGAGCGGCATGCTCGTCGAAAATCGTGACCTCGTGCCCTTTCATGGCCAATTGATAGGCGGCCGAAAGGCCGGCCGGGCCGCCGCCGATCACCGCGACTTTCTTGCCGGTCTGCAGCTTGGGCTTGATGAAGCCGAGCTTGTTGGCGATGGCATATTCGCCAAGGAAGTGCTCGACCGAGTTGATGCCAACATGGTCTTCGACTTCGTTGCGGTTGCAGCCGCTCTCGCAGGGAGCCGGGCAGACGCGGCCCATTACGGCCGGAAAGGGATTGGCTTCGGTCAGGCGCCGCCAGGCATATTCCTGCCAGGACATGCCGGCGGGTGGCTTTTCGATGCCACGGGCTATTGCCAGATAACCGCGAATGTCCTCTCCGGAAGGACAACTGCCCTGGCACGGCGGTGTCGACTGGACATAGGTCGGGCATTTGTACGAACGGCTGGCCTTGAAAATCTGTTCCTGCCAGCGGCGAAACTGGGTGTCGCCTTCCTGGTAGCGGCGGAAGCTGAGTTTGCTGCCGGCTTGTTCCGTGGGTGCCGATGTCTGTGACATGCCTGTCTCCGTAGTTCTATTTATCGCCTAGCTTGATGGCGGTGCTGACAAGCTGGTGCACCCCGCCGATCATGCTCATTTTGAAGCCGTAGTAAGGCACCACCTTGGTGAATTGCGCTTTGCAGATGGCGCAAATGGTGACCATGAAATTTACCCCGTCGCTGTCGACTACTTGCTTCAGCGCTTCCATGCGCGGCAAAGTGCCCTTGATGCGCAGGTCGAGCATTTCGTCGGTCAGGATGCCGCCACCGCCACCGCAGCAGAAGGTCTGCTCGTGCGTGGTGCCGGGCGCCATTTCGACATAGTGATTGGCGACCGCCTTGATGATGTGGCGCGGAATCTCGAACTGGCCGCCGGGCGTGTTGCCCATCCGGGTGGCGCGGGCGACATTGCAGGAGTCATGGAAGGTGATGATGCGGTGATCGTTGGCTTCCTTGTCGAAGGACAGGGCGCCGCGCTGGATCAGGTCCCAGGTCAACTCGCAGATATGCATCGGTTGCTTGTGGCGATGGTCGAGCTGGCTTTGCAGCTGGATCGCGAAGGGATCGTTGGCGCCGGCACCGATGCCGGTCAGGGTGTTCCAGAAGCTATAGGCGATACGCCAGGCATGGCCGCATTCGCCGACGACGATGCGCTTGACGCCGAGTTCCTGGGCGGCCTCGCGAACGCGCAGGGCGACCTTGCGCAGCTGTTCGTAGTTGCCGATGAACATGCCGAAATTGCCGGCTTCCGAGGCTTTCGAGGACAAGGTCCAGGAAATCCCTGCGGCATGAAATACCTTGCCGTAGCCGATCAGGCTTTCGATATGCGGCTCGGCAAAGAAGTCGGCGGAAGGTGTAACCAGCAGGACTTCGGCGCCATGGACATCGAGCGGGTAGCGGACGTCGATGCCGGTATCTTCCTTGATATCCTCCTCCAGGCCTTCGAGCGTGTTTTCCAGCGCCGGACCGGGCAGGCCGAGGTTGTTGCCGATCTTGTGTACCTTGCCGATGATCTCGTTCGAGTACTTCTGGCCCAGGCCGACCGAGTCGAGAATCTCGCGGGCGGCCATGGTGACCTCCGCGGTATCGATGCCATAGGGACAGAACACCGAGCAGCGCCGGCACTCCGAGCATTGGTTGTAATAGGTGTACCACTCGTCGAGGACTTCGCGGGTCAGCTCACGCGCGCCGACGAGTTGCGGAAACATCTTTCCGGCTAGGGTGAAGTGGCGCCGATAGACGCTGCGCAGCAGATCCTGGCGCGCCACCGGCATGTTCTTCGGATCGCCGCTGCCGAGGAAATAATGGCACTTGTCGGAACAGGCGCCGCAATGCACGCAGGTATCGAGGAAGACCTTGAGCGAGCGGTATTTGCCGAGCAGATCGCCCATTTTGGCGATGGCCTTGTCGTGCCAATCATCTACCAGCTTGCCGGGGAAACCCAGGGCTTCCTGGATTTTTTCGTTGGCCAGGTAGGGCGTGGCTGCGGCCATAGCGCCACGCTGCAGTATCGGAATCACCGGATACTCGCGCAGGACGGGGGCGGTGAATTCCGGGCCGGCCATTACTTGACCTCCAGCTTGGCTGCCCATGGCGCCAGATGCCGCGCCTCACGCGGGTTGTCGCGCTGGTTCCGGGTCGGCGAAAAGAACAGTCCCGGCGCATGCAGCAGCTTGCTGATCGGGAAAACCAGCATCAACACCGCCACCAGCGTCAAATGCACGTAGAGCGGCGCGTCGACTGGCAGCGGTTGGGGATTGAAACGCAGCAATCCGAGGAAAAAAACTTTTACTGCGACGATGTCGGTATGGCTGACGAACTTCATCATCAGGCCGGAAGCCGTGATGCCCATCAGCAGCAGCAGCATCAGATGATCGGAGGGTGTCGAGATGTAGCGGATGCGCTCGATCAGCAGACGCCGTGCCCAGAGGCCGGCCAGGCCGGCCAGCATGGCCAGTCCGGCATAGATGCCGAAGGGCTGGATCACGGCCACCCAAGCCCACACCGGCTCGCTGAAATAGCGCAGGTGGCGTGCCAGCACCAAGGCCAGGCCGACATGGAAGAGCATGCCCAGCACCCACAGCCAGAGGTTGGACTTGAACAGGCTTTCGAACAGTGTCAGTTCGCGTAACAGGCGCAGTACCACGCCGCCCGTAGTGGTCGGTGCCGGCGTGGTGGGAATCAGCAGGGGCGCCGGCGTGCGCGCGTAGTCCGCGATTTTTCTGCCCAGACCGATCAGCAGCACGGCCGTGGCAAGGTAGAACAACACGGCGAAGAACAAAGTGGCGGCGCTCATATCATATTGGGACAGACATGTTCGATCATTCTTGGTGGCGCGGGAATGCGCTGGGTCTTACACGCAACCGGTTGGCTTGGGCAAGCCGGCAATCTTGCAGGCCTGTTTTGCTGGGCCGTAGGGGAACAACTCATAGAGGTACTGGCTGTTGCCCTTGTCCGCGCCAAGCTTCTTGCCGATCGATTTGGTCAGTACCCGTACCGCCGGCGCAATCTGGAACTCGGTGTAGTACTCGCGCAAGAAGTTAATGACTTCCCAGTGGTTCGGGGTTAACTCGACGTTTTCCTGCTTCGCCAAGAAATTGCCGACTTCCTCGGTCCAGTCGTCGAGGGTGGTCAGATAACCTTCCTCATCGGTTTCCAAGGTTTTGCCGTTGACTTCGATTGTTCCCATATTGCTCTCCTGGTGAAAAGGTTAAAGCCCAAAGTAGGGTAATGTCATAGCCATGACTGGCAATTCTTGTTGTTTGCGACGAGATCGACGAACCCGCCGTAATCTACGCTGGTGATGCCTTCGCTGAGGCGGTCGCCGAGACCGCGTGCATCCAGATCCGGTTGCAGCACGCAGACCTTGAAACGACCCTGCACCTGGCGCAGCCTGGCCTCAGCGGCGTTGCCGCGGCTGGCTGCGGTCACCGCATCCTCGATCAAGAGCAGCGTGGCGCCTTCTTGGGCTACCGCCAGGCAGGCATCCAGGGTATTCCGCTCCAGAGGAGACTTGTTGATGATGTGCAGCATGCTTGCTCTTCCTCTCTTCAGAAACTCAGGACAACGTCTTGCTCTTCCATCAGCGCGCCCATCTCGGCGCGGCTCAGGACAGTAACGTCGACCAGCAAGTCGTCTTCGCTCAAGCCACGCGCTTCGAGCGCCTCCTTTTCGACATACAGCTTCTCGATGTCATAGCCTTCGAGCGCGCGGTAGGTCGGCGAGAAGTTCTTGGTCTCAATGCCCTTGGTTTGCTGGCCCTTCTTCAACTGATATACGCCGTCATCGAGAAAAGCCAAGCTGACATCCTGGTCGAAAGCCGCCGAGATCAGCACTACCTCCAGCGATTCCAGGGCGTAGATCGTGCCGTAGGGCGCCTTGCGATTGACGAACATGAATTTTTTGACGACGCCTTCCATCGGGTCAGTCTCCGAAAGTGACGGTGCGATCGGCTTCGATACCGGTTTCGACCAACTGGCCGAGACCGGAAATGCGGAAGCCCAGCGCCAGGTTCTCTTCCTGAATGCCGCGGCGCAACGCCGCGGCGACGCACACCACGAGATCGATCTTGTGCTCATCGGCCAGCTTGGACCAGCGTTTGACGATGTTGCGGTCGTCGAGCGGCGGCTCGGTAAGGCGCGTCGCGTTGTTGACGCCATCGTGATAGAAGAACACACGGTGAATCTCGTGCCCCTTTTCCAGCGCTGCCTTGCAAAACAGGTAAGCGCTGTCCGCAGCCTGGTGCTGGTAGGGGCCTTCGTTGATCAGGATGCCGAATTTCATTCCCACGCCTCCGCCGGGCCGTCCCAAGGAAGCGTGTATTCAGCGACACGGAAGCCGCATAGCGGCTGAACCATAGTCACCCCTTTCCTCAGGAAAGGGGATGGGGGATAGGTCGTCATATTCAGAAACGGATATGCGTCGATGCGTTGAGGTTGGCCCGGGCGCCGCGCCAGTCGTCGATCAGGTACTTGGTGAAGGGCAGCCCGGTCTTTTCGAAGAAGCGCGGCCAGCCGATGCGCTCGATCCAGTCGGAGAGACGCTCCCAAGGGCGGGCATCCCCTTTGTAGACATGCAGGATGTTCTTCACCACGGCGGCCACTTCGGGCCAGCGCGGAGCATTGTTGGGCAGCCCGGAGGTCACCATTTTCATGAAGGTTGGCTTGCCGCGCGCATTGGCGTTCTTGCCGCCGACCCAGATGGCCAGCTTGGAGTGTTCCGGATCGTTGATCTGCATCGGCGGGCAGGGTGGATAGCAGGCGCCGCAGCAGATGCATTTTTTCTCATCGACTTCGAGCGAGGGCTTGCCATTCACCAGCGCCGGACGGATTGCCGCTACCGGACAACGCGCCACCACGGTCGGACGCTCGCAGGCGTTGGCCACCAGGTCGTGGTTGATGACCGGCGGCTTGGTGTGCTGCATGATGATGGCGATGTCGGCCTGGCCGCCACAGTTGATCTCGCAGCAGGAGGTGGAGATATGCACGCGGTTGGGCATTTCCTCGCGGCGGAATTCGTCATAGAGTTCATCCATCAAGGCCTTCACCACGCCCGAGGCGTCGGTACCGGGGATGTCGCAATGCAGCCAGCCTTGGGTGTGCGAGATCATCGACACCGAGTTGCCGGTGCCGCCGACCGGGAAGCCGTTCTTCTCCAGCGCCGCGACCAGCGGCGCGACCTGGGCTTCCGTACTGACCATGAACTCGATGTTGGAGCGGATGGTGAAGCGCACATGGCCTTCGGCAAACTGGTCGGCAATGTCGCAAAGCTTGCGAATGGTGTGCACATCCATCTGCCGCTGCGTGCCGGCGCGCACCGTCCACACCTCGTCGCTGCTGTGAGAGACATGATGCAGCACGCCGGGGCGGGGGCGGTCGTGATACTTCCAGTTGCCGTAGTTCTTGAGCAGTTTCGGGTGCAGGTAGGGCTTGTGGTCGGGTACGCCGCTTTCGATCGCCCGCCGCATATGTGCTTGAGCCATAGTCTATCTCCGGTAAATTAGGCCGCAGCCTTCCTGGCGTTGATTTTTGCCACCTCGTCGTCCCATCCGTCCATGCGCACATAGGGATTGGTGCGGGGTTGCGAAACCATGTTGATATCGATGTCGAGCTCGATGCCTTCGAGAAAATTGACCAGGCCGATGCGCTCAATCATCTCGCCGGTGCGTTCGTGCTCAAGTGCATTCTCGGCGAAGAAGTCGATGATCTTCTGTGCCAGGTCGACCAGATTCCGGTAATCCTCGTCTTTCTGCAGCGGCATGAAGGGCACCACCACGGTACCCATCAGGTCGCCGATCTTCAGGGTGCGCTTGCCGCCGATCAGGATCGTGCAGCCTTTGTCGGTGCCGGTCGCCAGCGCGCCGGTCATGACGTTGATGCAGTGCATGCAGCGCACGCAGTCCTTGTTGTCGATTTCCAGCGCCTGGTTGGCATCGAGCATCACCGAGGAAATGTTGGCATCGTGGCGGACCTTGCCGGTCTCCTTGATCTGCATGGCCTTGGTCGGGCAGCGGGAAACCACGTCGTTGACCAGTTCATTCATGCCGTGCTTGGCGAACCACTTCTTGGCCAGCGCCTCGTCGGTACGCATGTTGTCACGCCAGGTGCCGATCACCGCCATGTCGGAGCGCTGGATCGAGTTCATGCAGTCGTTGGGGCAACCGGAGAACTTGAACTTGAACTTGTAGGGCAGGGCAGGGCGATGCAGGTCGTCGAGGAAGGCATTCACCACCTGGCGCATGGCCTTGGCTTCGTCATAACAGGACTGCTCGCAGCGGGCCGCGCCGACACAGGACATCGAGGTGCGCACCGAAGGGCCGGCGCCGCCCAAGTCGAAGCCCATCTCGTTTATTGCGTCGAAAGCGGGCTGCACATTTTCGGTGGTCGCGCCCTGGAACATGACGTCGCCTGACTGGCCGTGCATAGCGATCAAGCCAGTGCCGTATTTTTCCCAGATATCGCAAAATTTACGCAAGGTGCCCGTGTCATAGTGCATGCCGGGAGCAGGCATGATGCGGATGGTGTGGAATTCGGCCGCGTCAGGGAATACCGGTTTGCCGGTTTCATCCTTGATCTCGGTAAAGCGCGGGATGACTCCGCCGCCATAGCCGATGACACCGACCGTACCGCCTTTCCAGTAGCCCTTGCGGGTCTGGTAGGAATGTTCGAGGTGGCCGAGCAGGTCGACGACGTAATCCTTGTCTGCGGCCAGGCGTTTCAGGCCAGTGACGAAGCTGGGCCAGGGGCCGCTCTCAAGCTGGTCGAGATTCGGCGTGGGGTGGAGTTTCTTGGCCATCGTGATGGTCTCCTCAGGTAAGTCGCGTATTAGCTTTTGCGAATGCTATGGGTCAGTGCGGTGCACAAGCCATACCCATGGCAGGTAGTAGTGGGTCGTTCATGGGAGTAGGCTGACCTACCCGAAGGGAGTGGGCTCGGCCAAGCCAACGTGGTGATGGTCGCCGATGTGGCTAGGGTGCGATAGTCTTGGGGACGCATAGGAGGTGCAATGGATCAAATTATCAGCCTGGACAAGTTCGCGGTACCAGTCGGCAGGCAGGAGATCGAACTTCAGCAGATCGTCTATGAGGCTGGCGGCATGCCGCAGTTACGATTGCGCATTCGTGAGCGCAGCCGCTTCACGGTCTTCGATATCGATCCGCAAACAGCAGGGCGCTGGGCTCAGGCGATGCTAGCCTGGGCACAGGCGCAAGCATCTACGCCACAGGAACGAACTTGAGTGCATTGGCGTCGGCCGTGGGCGATACCACCGAGGCCAATGAGGTGGTCGACGTGCTGTTTGCCTTGCGCGGTAACGCCATTGCCACCGACTATGCCTTGCCCTTGTGGCAGGCATTGCAGGCCAGCTTGCCATGGCTGGCGGAAGAACCGGATGTCTCGATCCTGCCGCTGGCGCGAGTCAGCCAAGGTCAGGGGAACCTGTTTCTTGGTCGCCATACGCGGCTCGAACTGCGCTTGCCGCAGCGCTTGGTCGATGCAGCCTATGTGCTGTGCGGCCTAAGCCTGGACCTTGGCGCCGGTGCCGACTTGTCGGGAACCGTCGAAATCTGCAGCGCCAGCTTGCGGCCATTGCGGCCGGCAGCGGTGCAGTATTCGTCCTTCGTCACGCTTGGCCATAGCGCCGAAGCGGAGTTTGTGGATGAAGCAAAGCGACTGCTAGATCTCATCGGCGTCGATTGCCAACTGGTCTGCGGCAAAGCGCGCACCCAGCCGGGAGATGAGATTGCCGGCATGGAGGGGACGTTGCGGGGATTCAGCTTGATGCTGCACGGACTGACGCGGGAGGATTCGTTGCGCATCCAGCGCACCGGTCTGGGCGCCGGGCGCAAGCTCGGCTGTGGAATATTCGTGCCGCACAAGTCGGTGGTTGCCGTTGCGGCAAATTAGAACGTCTTGGGCGATTCTGAAATTGCGGGGTGAGTTATGACAAATCAAAATCTTGTGACGCTCGACATGTCGGGCATGAGTTGCCCGGCCCCGCTGGTGGGGGCCAAGCGGGTGGTCGACGACCTTTCGCCGGGGCAGACGCTGGTGCTGATCTCCGATTGTCCGGGTACCCCCGACGATTTGGCAGTGTGGGCGCGCATCACCGGCAATGAGGTATTTGCCAGCGAGAAGCTTGATGGTAGCAAGGTAGCCTATTCCATCCGCAAGGGCGGCGCCGGCAAGCGTCAGGTGAATATCACGCTGGATATCCGCGGCGTCAGTTGTCCCGGCCCAATCCTTGAGGCGAAGAAGCTGCTGGATACGATGCACTCCGGCGAAGTGTTGCTGCTGATCAGCAACTGCCCCGGTTCTTTGTCCGACGTCAAAGCCTGGGCCAAGGCCGGCGCGGTCGAACTGGATGCCGTGGTGGAAGCAGGACGCGGTACCCATGAATTTTATTTACGCAAAGGAGGCTAAGCATGAGCTACGTCATCAATGGCGAAGAAAAACCAACGGATGCTGAAGGCTATCTGCTGGAGGCGGATTTCAGCGATGAGGCAGTCTACGTGATCGCCGCGGCCGAAGGCCTGGAGTTGACCGACGACCATTGGAAAATCATTAACTTTTTGCGCGACAAGTACCGCGAAGACGGCCATACGCCAAATTTTCGCGCCATGCTCAAGGAAGTCTCCGAAGATCTCCTGCCGGGTTGCGATAGCAAGGCGCTCTACGATCTGTTTCCAATCGGCCCGGCCAAGCAAGGCTGCAAAGTCGCCGGCCTGCCGCAGCCTCTCGGCAAGGGGGGCTATTAAAATCCCACGCTGAGCGCGAGCATGCTCAATGATCCCATGCTGATGCCTTCCACCGGGAAGCTGAGGGCTTCCTCTTTGTACTGCGTGCCAATGATTGCGAGCAGCGGCAGATAGTGCTCCGGTGTTGGCACTGCCAACCGCGCTTCTCGATCGAGTTGCAGATAGTCGATCAATGCGGCATGGTCGTGGCGCAGCAAACGGTCCTTGACCTGCTGCTCGAAACGCCGTGCCCAGTCGTGGGGGAGGGCGGAGGCATCCCATTTAATTGCTGCCAGATTGTGCACGACGTTGCCGCTGCCGACGATCAGCACGCCTTCATCGCGCAAGGGTGACAGACGCTGGCCGAGTTCGTATTGGAAACTATTGGGCTGGGTTCTATCGATGGACAGTTGGACGACAGGAATATCGGCTTGTGGAAACAGATGTGCCAGCACCGACCAGGTACCATGGTCCAGTCCCCAAGAGTGATCCATGGCGACGTCCAGCGGCTTGAGCAGTTCCTGGACGCGCAACGCCAAGGCGGGACTACCGGGAGCAGGGTACTGATACTCGAACAGCGATTGGGGAAAACCGCCGAAGTCGTGGATGGTCTGCGGCGTCTCCATGGCGGTAACCGCGAGACCGGGCACATACCAATGCGCCGAGATGGCCAGTATCGATTTCGGGCGCACCAGAGCTTGGCCGATGCTGCGCCAGGCCCGCGTATAGAGATTGTGTTCCAGGGTGTTCATCGGGCTGCCGTGGCCGATGAACAGGGCGGGCAGGCGGGGCGTCTCCATGCTTATCAGTGCGTGATCGGCTTGTAGCGGATGCGCTTCGGCTTGGCGCCTTCCTCGCCCAGGCGTTTCTTCTTGTCGGCTTCGTATTCCTGGTAGTTGCCGTTGAAGAAGACCCACTGCGATTCACTCTCGCAGGCGAGAATATGGGTGGCGATGCGGTCGAGGAACCATCTGTCATGGGAGATCACCAACACACAGCCGGCGAACTCCAGCAGGGCGTCTTCGAGCGCACGCAGGGTTTCGACATCGAGGTCGTTGCTTGGCTCGTCGAGCAGCAGCACATTGCCGCCGGCGATCAGGGTCTTGGCCAGGTGCAGTCGGCCGCGCTCGCCGCCGGAAAGGTTGCCGACGATTTTCTGCTGGTCGCTGCCCTTGAAGTTGAAGCGCCCGATGTAGGCGCGCGACGGTGTCTGGTAGCGTCCGACAGTCAGGATATCTGAGCCGTCGGAGATTTCCTCGAAGACAGTCTTGTTGCCGCTCAAGCTGTCACGAGTCTGGTCGACGTGAGAAAAACGCACGGTCGGGCCGATTTTCACTTCGCCGGAATCGGGTTGTTCCTTGCCGATGATCATCTTGAACAGCGTGGATTTGCCTGCGCCGTTGGGGCCAATGATGCCGACGATGGCGCCGGCCGGAATGGCGAAGCTGAGCTTGTCGATCAACAGGCGTTCGCCGAAGCCCTTGCTGACCGCCTTGAACTCGATCACGTCGTTGCCGAGTCGTTCGGCGACCGGGATGAAAATTTCCTGGGTCTCGTTGCGTTGCTGGTATTCCTCCGAACTAAGTTCGTTGAAGCGTGATAACCGCGCTTTGCTCTTGGCCTGGCGCGCCTTGGGGTTTTGCCGCACCCATTCGAGCTCCTGCTTCATTGCCTTGATGCGTGCGCCTTCCTGCTTGGCTTCGGTCTCCAGGCGCTGTTCCTTCTGCTCCAGCCAGGAAGAATAATTGCCTTTCCAGGGGATGCCCTGGCCGCGGTCGAGTTCGAGGATCCATTCCGCCGCGTTGTCGAGGAAGTAGCGGTCGTGCGTCACCGCCACCACTGTGCCGGGGAAGCGGGTGAGAAATTGTTCCAGCCACTCCACCGATTCGGCATCGAGGTGGTTGGTCGGTTCGTCCAGCAGCAGCATGTCAGGCCGCGACAGCAGCAGGCGGCACAGCGCGACGCGGCGCTTCTCGCCGCCGGAAAGGTTCTTGACCAGGGCATCCCAGGGCGGCAGGCCGAGCGCATCGGCGGCGATTTCCAGCTGGTGCTCGACATCGCTGCCGGCGGCGGCGATGATGCCCTCGTACTTCGCCTGTTCTTCGGCAAGCTTGTCGAAGTCGGCATCCGGCTCGGCGTAGGCAGCGTAGATTTCTTCGAGTTTCTGCTTGGCGGTCATCAGTTCGCTCAAGGCGCCTTCGACGGATTGACGTACGGTCTGTTCCGGATCGAGTTGCGGTTCCTGGGGCAGGTAGCCGATGGAAAGATTGGGCATTGGCCTGGCTTCGCCGATGATGTCCTTGTCCAGGCCGGCCATAATGCGCAGCACCGTCGACTTGCCCGAACCGTTTAGGCCGAGCACACCAATCTTGGCGCCGGGGAAGAAGGAAAGCGAAATGTCTTTGAGAATTTGACGCTTGGGCGGGACAATCTTGCCGACGCCATTCATGGTAAAAACGTATTGAGCCATTACAAGGTGCTTTCTTATTTAGTTGAGCAAACACATTTCGCTTTACATTTGACATATCCATTTGCCAACAGCGATCAGTTTGCTGCGCTGCTCCGCATACCAGTCCTCTTTCTCCCGGCTATTTATATTGCTATCCTTTAGCCCGAAACCACGTGACAAACGCATAAAATGGTCGCAACTAATTGATGGTTGCGAATAGTACATGAATTGCCTTCATCACCCAAATCGATCATGCGCCACTTTGAGTTGAGGCAGACCTCGTATGCCGGGTTGGCGCTGGTCGGCCAGTGCAACTAAGCGGAAAAATGGGAGGAGCAGACATTGACCTTCGTCATGGATCAGAGCGGGAGTTCCGGGAAATCGGTCAGTCGCACCTATCAAGGCGTTGATGGACACACTCGGATTTCGTGACCCAACCAAAGCGCGATCACATTGAACGGCACCTGAATCTGGACACCGGAAAGTGGCATTCCCTATCGCCTAAGCGCCGCTGGGCTCTGCTATCATTGCCGCCTCCCAAGAAGCTTGCTGATCCTTGAAATACACCTAGCGGCGGGCGCCCTGAAAGTGCTAATTCCAATTCCAAATCAACCGTGGCTTTGTCCCCCAATGGGGCTTCCTTCGTGGCGTCGTCTTCCCCTTGCCGTGTTTATTACACTGTCCCACGGGGATTTCCGTTGGTCACCTTTGTGCCACTCCTGATTCAGAGTTGAAATAAGATTTTGACCGCCATCGCCATCGATCTCGAATCCGTCTTTGCCGTTGATGGCCCGCTGGCGCGAGTCGTGACCGGTTATCGTCAGCGGCCGCAACAGCTCGAAATGGCTGTACGCATCGCTGCAGCTATCGGCGAAAATCGCGTACATGTGGCCGAGGCAGGCACCGGTACCGGCAAGACTTTTGCCTATCTGGTGCCGGCACTGCTTTCCGGCGGCAAGGTGATCATTTCCACCGGCACCAAGACTTTGCAGGATCAGCTGTTCCAGCGCGATCTGCCAGCGGTGCGCGAGGCGCTCAAGGTCTCGGCCAGCATCGCGCTGCTCAAGGGTCGCGCCAATTACGTCTGCCACTATCACCTGGAACGCGCTGTCTCCGACGGCCGTTTTCAGTCGCGTGCGGAGGCTGGACACATTAGGACTATCGCGCGTTTCGCCAAGACCACCAAGACCGGCGACAAGGGGCAACTGGGGGCGGTGCCGGAGGATTCCGGGGCATGGGCGGCGGCGACCTCGACGCGCGAGAATTGTCTCGGCCAGGAATGCCCGCACAACAAGAACTGCTTTGTGCTGGCGGCGCGGCGTGAAGCACTGACTGCCGATATTGTGGTGGTCAATCATCACCTGTTCTTCGCCGACGTGATGCTGCGCGACGATGGACTGGGTGAATTGTTGCCGGCCTGCAACACGGTGATTTTCGACGAGGCGCACCAGTTGCCCGAAGTCGCCGGACTGTTTTTCGGCGAGAACCTTGGCACCGGACAGATTCTCGACTTGGCCCGCGATGCGCGTCTGGAAGCGCTTGCCGCCGCCAAGGATTACCAGCCTTTGCAGGATGCCACGCGCGCGGTCGAGAAAGCCGGGCGCGACCTGCGCCTGGCAGTGGCTGAAGAGACCGCCCGTTTCGCCGCCGCCCAACTGGAGAAACAGGATAACTTCCAGCGGGCGCTGCTGCTGCTTGCCGAGGAACTGGCGGCGTTCTGCATTCATCTCGAAAGCCAGGCCGAGCGTTCGGAAGGCTTGGCCAACTGCCTGCAGCGGGCGCTGGAACTGGCGGCACGCCTGAAACGCTGGCGCAGCCTGGAGGATGCGACGCAAGTCCGTTGGGTGGAGGTATTCAGCCATGCGCTGGCGCTAAACTTGACGCCGCTCGATGTCGGCGAAATCTTTCGCCGACAGTTGGAGGGGCATCCGCGTGCCTGGGTGTTTACCTCGGCCACCCTCGCCGTCGGCAAGGATTTTTCCCACTATGGCAGCGAGTTGGGCTTGCCCGACGATGCGACCGACTACGGTTTATGGGGCAGTCCGTTCGACTATGCCGCCAATGCCTTGCTGTATGTGCCGCAAGGCATGCCAGACCCAAACAGCGGGGAGTATCCGGAAGCGGTGGCGGAGGCCGCCTACCCGGCCATCGTTGCGGCCGGGGGGCGCGCTTTCGTGCTATGCACTTCGCTGCGCGCCATGCGGCGTATCCATGAACAACTGGCGGAGCGCTTCACGCGCGATGGCCACGAGTTTCCGCTGCTGCTGCAGGGGGAGGGGGCGAAGGCGGAATTGCTGGCGCGTTTTCGCCAGCTTGGCAATGCTGTGCTGGTGGCCAGCCAGAGCTTCTGGGAAGGTGTCGATGTACGCGGCGCGGCGCTGTCGCTGGTGGTCATCGACAAGCTGCCGTTCGCCCCACCCGACGACCCGGTGCTGGCCGCGCGTATCGAGCAGTTGAAGAAGGCGGGCAAGAATCCCTTCATGGATTACCAATTGCCGCGCACCGTCATCAGTATGAAGCAGGGCGCCGGCCGGTTGATCCGCGACGAGACCGACCGCGGCGTGTTGATGGTGTGCGATCCGCGTCTGGTCAACAAACCCTATGGCCGTCGGGTTTGGCAGTCATTACCGCCGATGCACCGCAGTCGCGTGATCGAGGATGTTGAGGAATTCTTTGCAGCCTCGACTGGGGGAGCAGGTAAACTAGCGGAATGAATATGCTTAGCCCATCTCACGACTGCATCGAACAGGCTAAACGATTGAATATCGATTGCCAGTGTGTTTCGCTCGACCACGAGCGCTTGCGCCTGGAACTGGAAAATATCAGTCCCGGTTTTTACGCCGAAGTGATCGAAAGCCGACCGCATTTGTTCGCCGCTTCGCTGGTGTACGTCAGCGCCGCCCATGTGCGGACGATGGCCGTCACCATCGCCGCCATCGAGCGTGTCGTCGCCATGCCAGCCTATCAGGCGCAGGTACA
This sequence comes from Sterolibacterium sp., assembly GCA_028713555.1. Lineage (GTDB taxonomy): Bacteria > Pseudomonadota > Gammaproteobacteria > Burkholderiales > Rhodocyclaceae > JACRAR01. The sequence continues at coordinate 55,775 of JAQTOA010000004.1, forward strand.
GGCCTATGCGCCGGAGATCGCGAGGCGCGAAAACGCGACGCCTGGCGTATTTCTCGGCTATGACTTTCATCTTGGGGAAAGCGGACCGCAACTCATCGAGATCAACTCCAACGCCGGCGGCGGCATGCTCAATGCCGTGCTGGAACGGGCCCAGCAGTATTGCTGCGTGGATAGCGGTTTGCATTTGCCGGGCTTGCTCGGCGATCCGAATCACATCGAGCCCGAGCAACTGTTTCTCGATATGTTTCGCGCCGAGTGGCGGGCGGCGCGCGGCAGCGGTGGCCAAGTCCCGCCATTACGCAGCGTCGCCATTGTCGATGACCAGCCTGCTGCGCAATACCTGCATCCGGAATTCGTGCTCTTTCAGCGTCTGTTCACGCATCATTGCATTCGCGCCGTGATCTGCGATCCCAGCGAGCTGGAACTGCGCCACGGCGAGTTGTGGCATGGGGAAACGCGCATCGACCTGGTGTATAACCGGCTTACCGATTTCTCTCTTGAAGAATCCGGGCATGAAACCTTGCGCTTGGCTTATCTCGCGGATGCCGCGGTAGTGACGCCGCATCCGCGTACCCATGCCCTGTATGCCGACAAGCGCAACCTGGCGATCTTGTGCGACGACGGCTTGCTTGCCGGCTGGGGCGTGGATGAGCAAACGCGGCGGATTTTGGCTGCTGGCATTCCGCGCACCGAACGTGTCGATGCGGCTCGTGCCGAGGACTATTGGCTGCGCCGCAAACAGCTGTTCTTCAAGCCGGCCGCCGGTTATGGCAGCAAGGCAGCTTATCGCGGCGACAAACTGACGCGCCGGGTGTTCGAGGAGATCATGGCGGGTGCGAATTTGTCCGAATATGTGGCCCAAGCCTTGGTGCCGCCTTCGTCGCGCCACCTGGAAGTCGCGGGCAAGGCGGTGCAACTCAAGCTCGATTTGCGCAACTATGTGTATGACGGCCATGTGCAACTGATCGCTGCGCGGCTATATCAGGGGCAGACCACCAACTTCCGGACTCCTGGCGGCGGTTTTGCCCCGGTCCTGGAAGTGTTATGCAAGGATGGCGCATGAAGATTTTTGGTTTCGCGGGTTATTCCGGTGCCGGCAAGACGACGCTGATCGAAAAGTTGATCCCATGTTTTACTACGAAGGGATTGCGCATCTCGCTGATCAAGCATGCTCACCATAGCTTCGACCTCGATAAGTCCGGCAAGGACTCCTTTCGTTTTCGCGAGGCGGGTGCTACGGAAGTCCTTCTGGTTTCCAGCCAGCGTTGGGTGCTGATGCATGAGTTGAGAGAGCAAGCCGAGCCGACTCTTGAAGAACAATTGACGCGTATGTCGCCATGCGATCTGGTGCTGGTGGAAGGATTCAAAAATACCCCTATCCCCAAGCTTGAAGTTCACCGCACGGCCAACAACAAACCGCTGATCTATCCCGAGAACCCGAATGTGGTCGCCTTGGCGAGCGATGGGCAAATCGAATCACCGCTGCCGTGGTTCAACCTCGACGATATCGATGCCATTGCCAATTTCATTCTGCATCACCAGGAAATCAAATGTCCCTGCTGACTTACGATGAAGCACTCCGGCAACTGCTGGCCGGCGCCCGGCCACTGATGGAAATCGAATCCTTGAACACTTTCGATGCGCTCGGCAGGGTTCTGGCTGCCGCACAGATTTCCACCATTGCCGTGCCGCCGCTCGACAATTCCGCTATGGACGGCTATGCGCTGCGTTGTGCCGATGTTCCAGCGCCCGGCGCACGACTGGCAGTGGCGCAGCGCATCCCTGCCGGGAGTGTGGGACATACTCTGGCCCCCGGAACGGCCGCGCGAATTTTCACCGGCGCCCCGATACCTGCTGGAGCGGATGCAGTCGTCATGCAGGAAATGTGCGAGATCGACAATGACGGGAGCAAGCCTGGCGGATCGCAGGTGACGATCAACCATGTGCCGCATGCCGGCGAGTGGATTCGTCGCGCTGGCGAGGATATCCGTGCCAGCGCCGTGGTGCTTTGTGCCGGCACGCGTCTTTTCGCGCCTCAACTGGGGCTGGCGGCGTCGGTCGGAATTGCCGTTCTGCCGGTTTTTCGGCGCTTGCGCGTGGCCTTGTTTTCCACCGGCAACGAGCTCGTGATGCCGGGCGAAATGGATGCCAGCGCTTTGCCGCCGGGCGCGATCTACAATTCCAACCGTTTCCTGTTGCGCGGCCTGCTGCAGCAATTGGGCTGCCAGGTCAGCGATTTGGGCATCGTCCCGGACAACCTGGCGGCAACCCGCAAAGCGTTGCGAAAAGCCGCGGCCGACAATGATCTGATTCTGACCAGCGGCGGCGTTTCGGTTGGCGAGGAGGATCACGTCAAGCCGGCCGTGGAAGCCGAGGGGGAACTGGCTCTATGGAAGATTGCCATCAAGCCGGGCAAACCTTTGGCATTTGGTCATGTCGGAAACAGCGACAGCCAGACCGCCTTCATCGGCCTGCCGGGAAATCCGGTATCGTGCCTGGTCACTTTCCTGATGCTGGTGCGGCCATTCATTCTCAAGGCGCAGGGCGCTCTGGAACAACTTTTTCATCCGATGACTTTACGTGCCGATTTCGAGTTGCCGCGAACCGATCCCCGGCGCGAATTCCTGCGCGCACGCCGCGATCGGAGCGGGAAACTCGACCTGTTTCCCAACCAGAGTTCCGGCGTGCTGACTTCCACCGTGTGGGCCGACGGACTGATCGACAATCCGCCAGGCAATTCAATCCGACGCGGCGACTTGGTCAGCTTCCTGCCATTTTCGGACTTGCTATACTGACCATCATGATCAAACTACTTTATTTTGCTCATTTGCGTGAAGCGCTCGGCACCAGCGGTGAGAAAATCGAGTTGCCTGTCGGCGTTACCGATGTGACTACGTTGCGCAGCCATCTCGCGCTACGCGGCGAGGCATGGAGCGTACTGACGCAGTCGCAAAGCCTGCGCGCGGCGGTGAATCAGCGCATGGTTGGCACAGAGGCATTGATTGCCGATGGCGACGAAATCGCCTTCTTTCCGCCGGTCACCGGAGGCTAGGGCCTAAATGTCGGTCAGCGTGCAGCGCGAAGCTTTCGATGTCGGCAGCGAGATTGCCGCGCTGACTTCTGGCGTGCACGATATCGGCGCTGTGGCGAGCTTTGTCGGTCTGGTGCGGGACATGCATGGCGGCACTAATGTCAGCGCCATGACTCTGGAACACTATCCGGGCATGACCGAGAGCGCGCTTGAGGAGATTGTCGCCGAGGCGCGCAAGCGCTGGGAGATCATGGCGGTGCGCTTGATTCACCGCTTTGGCCGACTGGATCCGGGCGATGCGATTGTCCTGGTGATCGTCGCCGGGGCGCATCGCGGCGAGGCTTTCGCCGCTTGCGAGTTCATCATGGACTATCTCAAGACCCGCGCGCCTTTCTGGAAAAAAGAGGAAACGACGGAGGGCGATCGCTGGGTCGAGGCACGCCAGGACGATGAAACAGCGGCGTCCCGCTGGACGGCTCGCCGCTCATAAGTGTTACCGATCCGGGCTTACTTTTTCTTTTTGGCTGTTGCTTTGTCGCCGGTATTACCGAAGGCGGTGGCAGAAGCCTGAGCAATCTGCTCGAAGGCCTCGGTGGCGTTGGCCATGGCTTTTTGCATGGTTTCCACGACATTGCCGCTCGGGCCGGGCAGGGAGGTGAAGAATGTCTGGAATGTTTCCATCATGTCTTTGCTGCCGTTGGTAAGTTGCTCGGTCAGCATATGACTGAATTGGGTACGAGAGGCGTTGCCGATTTCGGAGATTTGGCGCGCCGTCTCGATCATCTGTTGCGCCGTAACTTGCGCGTATTGGGTGCGTAAAGCGATTGCCTGTTGTGGATCCTTGATCGACGCCAGAGCCTTTGCGCTCTCCACGCTTTCCTGAAAAAGTTTCTTTGCCGCATCGACTTGAATCGCCATGATGCGTTGAGAATTGTCTATCGACATCTGGGCCAGTTTCATGGCGGCTTCCATGTTTTTGCGATTCAGTTCGCTAAATTGCTCGGTTTTTGTGGCCATGACTGTCTCCTCGCTGGTGGTTTTGTAAGAGGATGGCGGAACAAGGACTGCCTTGCCGCCAGTAGCCCATCTTACTCCGCTTAAAGTTTACACGCCCAAGCCGACTTGAAACTGGCAGACGGGTCCCCAGTTAGGAAACATTATTCTCATTGACGGTATTCGCCATGCGCTACGACAAATTTACCACCAAGTTCCAGCAAGCCTTCGCCGATGCGCAAAGCATTGCGGTGGGCAACGACCAGCAATTCATCGAACCGGCGCATTTGCTGCTGGCGCTACTCAATCAGGAGGATGGCGGCACGGCCTCCTTGCTGCAGCGTGCCGGCGCCAATGTGGGCGGGCTGAAACCAGCTCTGCAAAAGGCCATTGAGCGTTTGCCCAAGGTGGAAGGCAACGCCGGCGAAGTGATGGTGGGCCGCGATCTAAACAACCTGCTGAATGTCACGGACAAGGAAGCGCAGAAGGCGGGCGACCAGTTCATCGCCTCGGAGATGTTCCTGCTCGCCCTGACCGCGGATAAGGGCGAGATGGGACGGCTGATGAAGGAGCAGGGCGTCAGCCGCGTCGCGTTGGAGCAGGCGATCCAGGCCGTGCGCGGCGGACAGAATGTCGGAACCCAGGATGCCGAGGGGCAGCGCGAAGCGCTCGGCAAATACACCATCGACCTGACCGAGCGCGCCCGCCAGGGCAAGCTCGACCCGGTAATCGGCCGCGACGACGAGATTCGCCGGGCGATGCAGATATTGCAGCGACGCACCAAGAACAACCCGGTGCTGATCGGCGAGCCAGGCGTCGGCAAGACCGCCATCGTCGAGGGCCTGGCCCAGCGCATCGTCAATGACGAGGTGCCGGAGACGCTGCGCGGCAAGAAGGTTCTGTCGCTGGACATGGCGGCGCTGCTGGCCGGCGCCAAATATCGCGGCGAGTTCGAGGAGCGGCTCAAGGCGGTGCTCAAGGAAATCGCCCAGGATGAAGGGCGCGTGATCGTTTTCATCGACGAGCTGCACACCATGGTCGGCGCCGGCAAGGCCGAAGGCGCCATCGACGCCGGCAACATGCTCAAGCCCGCGCTGGCGCGCGGCGAGCTGCATTGCATCGGCGCCACCACGCTCGACGAATATCGCAAGTACATCGAAAAGGATGCCGCGCTGGAACGGCGCTTCCAGAAAGTGCTGGTGGATGAGCCGAGCGTCGAAAGCACCATCGCCATCCTGCGCGGATTGCAGGAAAAATACGAGTTGCACCATGGCGTCGCGATCACCGATCCGGCCATTGTCGCCGCTGCGGAATTAAGCCATCGCTACATCACCGACCGCTTCCTGCCCGACAAGGCCATCGACCTGATTGACGAAGCGGCGGCGCGGATTCGCATGGAAATCGATTCCAAGCCGGAAGTTATGGACAAGCTCGACCGGCGCATGATCCAGCTCAAGATCGAGCGCGAGGCGATGAAAAAGGAAAAGGATGAGGCATCGCGCAAACGCCTGCAGCTGATCGAGGACGAGCTGCATAGCCTGCAGCGCGAGTACAACGACCTGGAGGAAGTCTGGAAAGCCGAGAAATCGCAGGTTCAGGGCAGCGCCCATATCAAGGAAGAGATCGACCGGCTCAAGGCCGAACTGACCCGCCTGCAACGCGAAGGCAAGCTGGACAAGGTGGCCGAGCTGCAATACGGCAAGCTGCCGCAACTGGAAGCGCAACTCAAGGCGGCGGAAAAGTTAAGCGAAGACGACCGCCCCAACAAACTATTGCGCACCCAGGTCGGCACCGAGGAAATCGCCGAAGTGGTGTCGCGCGCCACCGGTATCCCGGTCAGCAAGATGATGCAGGGCGAGCGCGACAAGCTGCTGCTGATGGAAGACAAGCTGCACCAGCGCGTGGTCGGCCAGGACGAAGCAGTGCGCCTGGTCGCGGATGCCATCCGCCGTTCGCGCGCCGGTCTCTCCGAAGAGAACCGCCCCTATGGTTCCTTCCTGTTCCTCGGCCCGACCGGGGTGGGCAAGACCGAGTTGTGCAAGGCACTGGCCGAGTTCCTGTTCGATGCCGAGGATCATCTGATCCGCATCGACATGAGCGAATTCATGGAGAAGCACTCGGTGGCCCGCCTGATCGGCGCGCCGCCAGGGTATGTCGGCTACGAGGAAGGCGGCCACCTGACCGAGCAGGTGCGCCGCAAGCCGTATAGCGTGATCCTCTTCGACGAGGTCGAGAAGGCGCATCCGGACGTGTTCAACGTGCTGCTGCAAGTGCTCGACGACGGCCGCATGACCGACGGCCAGGGTCGAACCGTAGACTTCAAGAACACCGTGATCGTCATGACGTCCAACCTCGGCTCGCAGATGATCCAGCAGATGAGTGGCGACGATTACCAGGTGATCAAGCTGGCGGTGATGGGTGAGGTAAAGATGCATTTCCGTCCCGAATTCGTTAACCGCATCGACGAGATCGTGGTATTCCATGCCCTCGACGAGAAGAATATCGCCGCGATCGCCAGGATTCAGCTCGGCTATCTGGAGAAACGCCTGGCCAGGATGGAGATGAAGATCGACGTCTCGGATGCTGCGCTAGACCAACTCGCCCAGGCCGGCTTCGATCCGGTATTCGGCGCACGGCCGCTCAAGCGGGCGATCCAGGAATACATCGAGAACCCGCTGTCCAAGCTGATCCTTGAAGGCAAGTTCGGGGCAAAGGATACCGTCAAAGTTACGGCGGAGAAGGGGCATATCGCATTCGTGAAGGCGTAGTTTGCGGGTTTTTCGTACGCGCTTCAATGCTGCCAGGCGTCGAGTATTGTCGCCAACAGTAGCAGGGAGATTTGCAGCAGCGAGGCGAAGAAGGATGACATCGCTGTCTTCTTGCTTGGGTTCTGGGCCAGCTGCCATGCCTTGACGAGGAAATAGCCGCCGCCTGCCACGGCGCCGCCGAGATAGATGACGCCGCAGCCGGACCACGCCGGCAGCAACGAGGCGGCGACGAGCAGCAGGGCGCTGAAGAATACGACGCGGGCGGCCCGTGCTTCGCCGATGACGACAGGGAGCATCGGGATTCCTGCCGTGGCATAGTCGTCCTTGTAGGCGATAGCCAGGCTCCAGAAATGCGGCGGCGTCCACAGGAAAAGCACTAATGCCAGTTGCAGCGGCACGGCGCCTATTGTGAGATTCGCCGCGGCGGCGCCGGCGAGCACGGAGAAACTGCCGGCCAGTCCGCCGATGACAATGTTGAGCCAACTGCGGCGCTTTAACCAGACGGTGTAGATGACCACGTAGAAAAATGCACCGAGAAACACATAGAACGCTGCCAGCGCGTTGCTTGCCTGCCATACCGCCAGCACCGAGAAAGCCTGGAGCACGCCAATCAGCAGCAGCCATGCCGGAGTGTGCGACAGTTCGCCAGTGACGAAGGCGCGGCCTTGCGTGCGCTGCATCAGACGGTCAATATCCCATTCGAGGTACTGGTTGAAAGCCCCAGCGCTGGCGGAGGAAATCATCACGGCGAGCGCCAGAATGGCCAGTTGAATGCTGCCAATAGCCTTTCCCGGTGTCACTGCGTAGCCGGCCAAGGCGGTGATCATGATGACGAAGCCGATGCGCAACTTGAATAGACCGACTATGTTGAGCACGACGTGCCAGATGGCGTTGTGGCGAGGCAAAGTTTCCATGAATGCGAGTCGTCGGTGGGTTTTGTGCTCCGCCACGATCCGGGATGTCGTGACGCTTCTGAATTCGCCGGACCGTATAATTGGTACAAGTCTACCTCATGCCCCGGATCTGGGACAAGGTTTCACCTCTGGTCAAACTAGACGGTATAGTTGTGCTACCGTCACCCATTGAAAATGCCCATGGAATCACCGAGTCGCCGGGACGTTCCGGCCTGGTTGTTGGTTTGTTGCGTGATGGTGTTCGCCACGCTGGTGGTTGGTGGCGCAACGCGCCTGACGCATTCGGGACTCTCGATAGTCGAATGGCAGCCTATCGTTGGCACGCTGCCACCACTCTCCGAGACCGACTGGCAATCGGCCTTTGCCAAGTACCAACAGACGCCAGAATTCCGGAAGGTCAATCAGCGCATGACGCTGGTGGAGTTCAAGCCCATTTTCTGGTGGGAGTTCGCGCACCGGCTCCTTGGCCGCAGCATAGGCATGGTCTTCCTGCTGCCTTTCCTGTATTTCTTTCTGCAGAAACGCATCGATGCGAAACTATTGCTTAGGCTGTCGGGAATTTTTCTGCTCGGCGCTTTGCAAGGCGGCATGGGTTGGTACATGGTGCGAAGCGGGCTGGTCGATGATCCGCGCGTTAGCCATTATCGGTTGACCGCCCATCTGGGCCTGGCTTTCATCATCTTCGCGGCGCTGTTCTGGTTGGCCCTGGAGCTATGGACGCCGTGCCGAACTCGCTCGGGAGATCGGCCTGGGTTGTCTTTCTTGCGTAGCTGCTCAACTTGGCTAGTATCGCTGATCTTCGTCATGGCGCTTTCGGGCAGCTTGGTCGCCGGCCTGCACGCGGGCTTGGGCTACAACTCGTTTCCGCTCATGCATGGCGATTTTCTGCCGCCGGACATGTTTCTGCTCGAACCCTGGTTCGTTAATTTCTTCAGCAACCCGACGGCGGCGCAGTTCGACCACCGCCTGATCGCCTGGCTGCTGATTCTGTTGCTGCCGCTGTTCTGGTTCAGGGCAAAGGCCACCGAACTGCCGTCGCGCACCAGGCTGGCAGTCCATGTGCTGCTGCTGGTTTTCGCGGCCCAGATCAGCCTGGGAATCGCCACTTTGCTGCTGGTGGTACCGATGCCGCTGGCCCTCGCTCACCAGGCAGGCGCCATGCTGCTATTCGCGGCCAGCTTGTGGGTCTGCCACGAGCTACGTTGCACGGTATGACAGATCGATCGGCAAGAGGTCCGGAGCTCAACCAACCTGAGAAACCTTGATCAAATGCGTCAAATCCTTGACCATGCCCTTCGGGTCCACGTCTTCAGCGTAACGCAACACGAAGTTGCCGAGCGGATCAATGAGGTAGATCGAGGTGGGTGGCTGCTGCTTGGCTGGAAACGCCGACAGCCAGGCAGGGTCTTGCGCTCGCGCGACCACGAGTCCTGGATGCGCGGCAAGCAGCTTGGGGTCCGGGGTGCCTGTACCGGAGAGCAGCCACAGTCGCTCGACCCGGTTCATATTATCGCCCTGGGTCAAGCGCACCTGGCGGATGTAGTAGAGGCTGCGCTGGCATATTTCGTTGCACGACGGCGATTGTATGGTCACCAGCAGCCACTTGCCGCGGAGCACATCGCTTGAGAACGGTTTGCCGGCCATATCCGTCAGCTGAACGGCGGGTAGCCTGTGCGTGGCAATCAATTCGCCGTGATTGACGAAGTGCTTCGGTTGCCAGCCTGAGTAGAAGAGGTAAGCAACCAGCAGGGGAAGCAGACAAATTCCAGCAAGCAACAGGACCGTTCGGCGGCCATTACTCAACATCTGCTGTTCCCCTTCGAAAAAAATGATAAACCCAAAGAACGAAGGCTAGGACCGCCATGGCGAACCACTGGAAGGCGTAGCCGCGATTCCTGTCCGCGCCATTATCGGGTCTTGGCCAGTCCCTGATCAGCCCGTCTCCAGGGTCGCCGGTTTGCTGGATGAATACGGGCTGCAGAGTCAAACCAGACCACTTCCTGAAGCGTTCCGGCGTGATGTTCTCCCATATCCGGCCTTGCCGATAAGCCGAACCGAGTTCCTTGAATCGCGCCGGCAACTGGACGGTCCCGTAAACCTCAACATTGCCCCATGGAGTCCGGATCTCAGGCAAGTGCGCCCGATCCCGGCCAGCAACTACCCAGCCACGGTTGACCAGCAGACAGGTGTCGCTACCCTCAAGCCGCAGGGGCATATACACGTCAAATCCTGCCTGGCCCTGATACACCTGGTTGTCGAGAAAGATCCCGTATTCCGTCAGCCAGCGACCGCTGGCGGAAACCCGATGGTAGGCGAGCTGGCTGGCGTCGATCAGCTTGCTGCCGATGGCGGTGGGGGGCAGCTTCGCCATTTCATTGTAGTGCGCCGCGAGTTGCTCCCTGAATTGCGCCCGGTCCAGCTGCCAGCGACCCAGCGAAACGGTAACGACGATCACGACGATGGCGGCAAGGGTTGGCCAAAACAGCGAGCCGGGCCGCATCGGGGGTACATGGAATGCGTTAAACTGCTTATTCGTCAAAGGACGGGCTTTCCGTGAAAATCATCGTCATCGCTTTTCTCCTTGTCATCCTCGGCAGCCTGGCTTCAGCCTTGTTCTTCCTGCTTTCCGACAAGCCCGGTTCCCAGCGCACAGTCAGGGCGCTCACCCTGCGGGTCGGCCTGTCGATCCTGTTGTTCGTGCTGCTGATCGCTGGCTATTACTTCGGCTTTATCGGCAACCCGCCGCTCCGCTAGGAAAGCATCCCATCCGCTGCGACGATGGCGAAAAAGACCGTTTATATCCAGTACACCACCACGAACAGCAGCAGCCAAACCACATCGACAAAGTGCCAGTACCAGGCCACCGCTTCAAAGGCAAAGTGGTGGTCCGGCTTGAAATGGCCTGCCAGTACGCGGAACAGCATAACGGTCAGCATGGTCACGCCGATCGTCACATGCAGGCCATGGAAGCCCGTCAGCATGTAGAAAGTCGTGCCATAGATGCCGGTGGTCAGCTTCAGGTTCATCTCCGAGTAGGCATGGGAATACTCGTGCGCTTGCAACGAAATGAAAAGCAGCCCCAAGGCGATGGTCAGGATCAGGCCCAGCCTGAGCTGATTGCGGTTGCTCTTCAGCAGCCCCCAATGCGCCCAGGTCAGGGTAGCGCCGGAGGAAAGCAGCAACAAGGTATTGATGGCAGGAATGCCCATGGCCGCCATGGGGCTGAAGCGGTCCTTGTAACCCGGACCGGCATTGGGCCAGATGGCGGAGAAGTTGGGCCAGAGCAATTGCCCATCAACGCTGGCAAGGTCTGGAACTGACAATACGCGGGCATAGAACAGGGTGCCGAAGAAGGCAGCGAAGAACATCACTTCGGAGAAGATAAACCAGCTCATCGCCCAGCGGAACGAGGCATCCACCCGCTGGCCGTAGAGCCCGCTCTCGGATTCGCGGATGACGGTGCGGAACCAACCGGCCAACATGAAGATCAATACGGCAAAACCCAAGGTCACCACCAGCGGACCCAGGCTGTAGCTGTTGACCCACAACACGGCGCCCGAAGCCAGCAGCAGCAGAGCCAGCGTCCCGACCAATGGCCAGTAGGACGCGCTCGGCACGTAATAATAGCTACCTTGCTGCGTCATTTTTCTTCTCCTCTCATGTGCTTGTCCCGTGGGCCATGACCACGATTCTGACCACGACCAATAGCACCAGAACCAATAGCGCGCCACCCAGAATTCCCGCCACCACGATCTGCGCTGGCTTCAGACTGGCTACATCCGACTCGCCATGCTTCCGGCGACGAACCCCGAAAAAAGCCCAGAAAATTGTTTTTGCTGCCTGAAAGAAACCGCGGCTACGCGGCAGGGGATAGTTTTTCATGAGCGGTCCGGCGTCGCCACGCTCTGCGCACGTATATTTCCCTCGACATTGAAGAAAGTATAGGACAGGGTGATAGTGCCGATCTCCTTGGGCAATGACGGATCAACCACGAACACGACAGGCAGGCGTAGTTTCTGGCCGGCGGCAAGGGTCTGCTTGTTGAAACAGAAACAGCTGAGCTTCCTGAAATACTGGGCCGCTTCAGGTGGGGCGTAGCTCGGAATGGCCTGGCCGGTTACCACTTCGTTCCTGGTATTAACCACTTCGAACTCGGCTTGCGAAATTTCACCCGGATGCACAGCCATGTGCGTCTGCACTGCGCTGACTTTCCAAGGCATGTCATGAACGTTCGAATCGAACTCGATGTCCACTACTCGCTGAAAATCCACTTGGGTGTTGACCGGATTGGCATCCTGTCCGACCTGATTCAAACCGGTCACGCGACAGAATACCGAATAAAGCGGCACCAGGGCGTAGCCGAAACCGAACATCAGCATCGAAAACATGGCCAGCTTGATGAACGTCCGACGATTGATGGGGCGGGGGGCGGTACTCATGGCCCGAACAGCCAGGAATGGAGGATATAGCCGAAGAAAAACGTCAGGGCGATCGCGCCCAGGGCCAGACTCAGGCGCAAATTGCGTCGCGATTGCGAATTCCGCGCCATTGCTTGCCTCATGGTTTCATCCTGTTTCATTTTATGACCGGCTGGGTTTCCCAAGTGTGATATGGGGCCGGCGAAGCGACTTCCCACTCCAAACCCTCGGCTCCGTCCCATGGCTTGGCCTCAGCCTTGGGCCCGCCCTTGATGCAAGTGATGACGATGTAGAGAAACAGCAGTTGGGAAAGTCCCAGCCCAAATGCGCCGATAGAGGAGATCGCATTGAAGTCGGCGAATTGCAGCGCATAGTCGGGGATGCGACGCGGCATCCCGGCCAACCCCAGGAAGTGCTGAACGAAGAAGGTCATGTTGAAGAAAATCATCGTCAGCCAGAAATGAACTTTCCCGAGCATCTCGCTGTACATGTGGCCAGTCCATTTCGGCAGCCAGTAATAGACCGCGGCAAACGCGGAGAACAGCGCGCCGGCAACCATCGTGTAGTGAAAATGGGCGACGACATAATAGGTGTTGTGCATCTGCACATCGACCGCGGTCATCGCCAGTACCAGGCCGGAGAAGCCCCCCATGACGAACAGGAAGATGAAGCCGATGGCAAACAGCATCGGCGTTTCGAACGTCAGCGCCCCGCGCCACATGGTCGCGGTCCAGTTGAACACCTTCACCCCGGTAGGAACGGCAATCAGCATGGTCGCGTACATGTAGAAGATCTGTCCGGCAACCGGCATGCCTGAGGTAAACATGTGGTGGCCCCAAACGAAGAACGAAAGAATTGCGATGGATGCTGTGGCATAGACCATAGAGGTATAACCGAACAGCGGCTTGCGCGAGAAGGCGGGGATGACATGGGAGATGATGCCGAATCCGGGCAGGATCACGATATAGACTTCGGGATGTCCGAAAAACCAGAAGACGTGCTGGTACAGCACCGGATCGCCGCCACCGGCGGCGCTGAAAAAACTGGTGCCGAAATGGCGGTCAGTCAGGAGCATGGTCACTGCCCCGGCAAAAACCGGCATCACGGCAATGATCAGGAAGGCGGTAATCAGCCAGGTCCACGCGAACATGGGCATTTTCAACATCGTCATGCCGGGCGCTCGCAGGTTGAGGACGGTGGTGATGATATTGATCGAACCGAGGATCGACGAAATGCCCAGGATGTGCACCGAAAAAATGGCCAGATCCATTCCCATCCCCATCTGTATCGAGAGCGGAGGGTAAAGCGTCCAGCCGACTCCGGCGGCGCCGCCAGGCACGAACAGGGAGGTGACGAGCAGCAGGCTGGCGGGGATCAGCAGCCAGAAGCTCCAATTGTTGAGACGGCCGAAGGCCATGTCGGAGGCGCCGATCTGCAGCGGAATCATCCAGTTGGCAAAACCGACGAAGGCCGGCATGATCGCGCCGAATACCATGATCAGGCCGTGCAGGGTGACGATCTGGTTGTAGCGCTCCGGTTCGATCAATTGCAGGCCGGGCTGGAACAATTCGGCGCGGATGATCAGCGCCATGATGCCGCCAACGATAAACATGGTGAAGCTGAACCACAGGTACAGCGTACCGATATCCTTGTGATTGGTGGTCGTCAGCCAGCGCCGCAGACCTTCGGGGCGATGCCCATGAGCTTCTGTCTGTGCCTGACCGTTAGCTGATTTTTGCATCGTGTTCCCCTGTATTTACTGCCCTTGGTGCATCGCGGCCTAACAAGGTCAGCGACGTTCCGCCTTGACCTCGGATGGCTGGATGGCATCCCCGGATTTGTTGCTCCAGGCGTTGCGCTCATAGGTGATCACCGCGGCGATATCGGTATCGGACAACTGCGGGCCGAATGCCGCCATCGCCGTTCCCGGTCGGCCGCTCAGTACCGTCTTGATGTGTCCGATCTTGGCACCGGTGGCGATCTTCGAGCCGTCCAGGGCCGGGAACACCGACGGGATTCCCTTGCCGTCGGCCTGATGGCAGGCCACGCAGTTCTTGGTATAGACCGCTTCTCCATGCTGTATCAATTCGGCGAGCTGCCAGACCTTGTTCTGGTCTTCGGCGCCGGTGGCCATCTTTTTCCGTTGTTCTGCTACCCAGGCGGCGTACTTTTCTTCGGGCACCACTTCCACGACGATCGGCATGTAGCCGTGGCCCTTGCCACACAATTGGGCGCATTGGCCGCGGAATATGCCTTCGCGGTCGGCGCGAAACCAGGCGTCACGAATGAAACCGGGCATCGCGTCCTGCTGGATGGCCAAGGCCGGAACGTACCAGGAGTGGATGACGTCGTTGGATGTCGTGAGGATGCGAACCTTCTTGTTGACCGGCACCACCATGTGGTTGTCGACCTGGAGCAGGTAGTTTTCCTCCCTGGGCGCCTTGCCATCGAGTTGGGCCTGAGGCGTTGCGAGAATGCTCATGAACTTGATTCCGGCTCCTTCTCCTTTGAGATAGTCGTACCCCCACTTCCACTGGTAGCCGGTTACCTTGATCGTGATATCGGCATTGGACGAATCCCGCATCGCAAGGAGAGTCTTGGTGACGGGCCAGGCTACCGCGATCAGGATGGCAATGGGGATCACGGTCCATAGGATTTCAATTTTCGTATTCTCGTGGAAGAGGGCTGGCTTTCCCCCCGCAGATTTCCGATGTCTGATGATCGAATAGAGCATTACGCCGAACACCAGGATGAAGATCGTGACGCAGATCTCCATCATCCACATGTTCAGGTTATAAATCTCCTTGGCTATCAGTGTGGCGGGTTCCTGGAAATTGAGCGCGTAAGCCGCATCAGCTGCTTTGCTGAGTAGCGCCAGAGCCCATAGCCCTGCCAGATGAGGCACGCTGACCGACCGTACTTGCCTGGTCATATTGATTCCCCCATCCTCCGATATATGCTCCTGAACGACAGCAATTGATGTTATCAATCTGCCAACATGATTGTGGCTTTGTATAATAACAAAGCCAGTTAGTCAACTATTATTTCCCAGCACGGCATTCGTCACTGTCCGATTCCGCGACAAGCTGATTTTTGTCGCGGAATCGGGGGTGAATTCATAGTACCTTTGCTCGCACGACGTCTGTCCAAAGGGTCCTTGTCATGCAATTTCGCGCCAGCGCTACCGCCTTCGCGATCTATCAAGCCATTGAACCCGGCGGGCTATGCCTGCGCCATTCTGACCGGAATCCGCCGCGCGCCGAATGGCCGATCGAAGTGGCCGTAGCGGCCAGCGATGGCGCTGCCGCAAGCTTTGCAGCAACCCAAATCGGTTAGCTCGTAAGCGAGAATTTCATACCAGTCGCGCACGATCGCCGGCTTATGGCAATTCGGGCAATAAGTGGTGTCGCCCTCCTGGTCATGCACATTGCCCGTATAGACATAGCGCAGGCCGGCATCCAACGCGATGCGCCGGGCACGGGCCAAGGTTTGCGGCGAAGTCGGCGGAGCATCGAGCAGCTTGTAATCCGGGTGAAAGGCGGAGAAGTGCAGTGGCACGTCGGGACCGAGTTCCTTTGCGACCCACTTGGCGAGTTCGCCGATTTCCTTCTCCGCGTCGTTGTGTCCAGGAATCAGCAGGGTGGTAATCTCCAGCCAGCAGTCAGTTTCATGATGCACATAGGCTAGCGTTTCGAGCACATCCTTGAGGTGACCGACACAGAGTTTGAAATAAAACTCTTCGGTAAACGCCTTCAGGTCGATGTTGGCGGCGTCCATTTTGGCGTAGAACTCGCGGCGCGGCGCGGCGCGCATGTAGCCGGCAGTGACGGCCACCGTCTGAATGTTGTTTGCATGGCAGGCATCAGCGCAATCCATGGCGTATTCGGCGAAGATCACCGGGTCGTTATAGGTGAAGGCGACGCTCTTGCAGCCATTCGCAGCAGCGGCCTGGGCGATGGCTTCGGGAGTGGCGGCATCCATCAGCGTGTCCATCTCGCGCGACTTGGAAATGTCCCAGTTCTGGCAAAACTTGCAGGCCAGGTTGCAGCCGGCGGTACCGAATGAAAGCACGCTGGAGCCGGGATAAAAATTGTAAAGCGGCTTTTTCTCGATCGGGTCGATGCAGAAACCCGAACTGCGGCCGTAGGTGGTCAGCACCATCTGGCCATCGCGCATGGCCCGGACGAAGCAGGCGCCGCGCTGTCCCTCGTGCAGTTTGCAGTCGCGCGGGCAAAGGTCGCACTGAATCCGGACTTCCTCCAGCGTGTGCCACCAGCGCGCCGGATGTTGGCTTTCGACGACGCTCATCGCGCTTCCTTCCACTTTCGCACCTGGTAGCGCGACAACTTGATGTCCATGCTCCAGAAGTCCTGCGGCAGACCGGCCTTGCGTTTCAACTGGGCCATGAATTGCCGCCGATCCGGAAGGCTTTCCCAGACCTGCGGCAGAAAGGTGCCGCGATGCTTACCGTATTCGAGAATGACCCCATCGATGAGAGGGCGAAGTTGTCCGATGGCGTCGGCTTCGCTGGCGTAGCTCATTGGCCGGGCGGGCGTCAGCAAGGAAACTTCGACACGTGTATCGGCCAGTTCCTCCGCTGTCAAGGGAGGAAAACGCGGGTCGTGAAAAGCCGCGGCACGGGCGTTGGCAACGATATCCTCGCGCAACGGGCGCCAGGCTTCCAGGGAGCCGATGCAGCCACGCAACTCCCCATCCCTGGTGAGCGTGACGAAAACAGCGCCAGGCTGGGATAGTTCCGGACCAGCCGGCAGCCCGGAATTGCTTGACTGCGCGACGCCCAGTGCTTCGGCAATCGCATTTCGAGCCATCAGCAACAAGGTGTTTCCCAATTCGTCGGGAATCTCATTGGACATCGTCAACCTCTTCAATAAGGGCGAATGCACCATAACCAACGACCCGCGAGCGGTCGCCAGCGGTATCACCCGAGTTGCGCAGGTCGAGCAGTTGCGCCTTCAAACCGCGTTGCCTGGCGCACAGCAGCAATCCATTCACCGGGGTAGCGCCACAGGCCTGCTCATGGCTGGCAAGCTGATGCAATGCCACGATCTGCCGAGCCGTTTCGCGATCGAGGCGTTGCGCATCGGCGTAAGGATGATAGTGGGACAGGTCGGAGCTGATGACAATCAAGGTCTCCGTTCCTCCCCAAACCAGATCAAGCACTTCGGCGACCTCCACGTCGCTGGCCATGCCGACTGCCAGGGGAATCAATTTGAACTCCTTGAGGACGGTCTGCAGGAAAGGCAGTTGCACTTCCAACGAATGTTCGAGGGCATGCGCCGCATCGCTTTGTTGCACCTGCGGCAGGTTCAGCAGCCCTGCCATGGCTTCCGTATCGAGCGGAACTTGCCCCAACGGCGTTGCGAAAGCGGCACTCATGGGCAAGGCCAAGCCGCGCACCGCCACCCGATGCGTCGGTCCCAGCAATACGACGCGGCGAATGCTGTCGCGCGCCGAAGCAACACAGGCATAAGCACTGGCGGCAACCGCCCCGGAGTAAACGTAGCCGGCGTGCGGCACAATGAGCGCTTTCGGCGCTGTTACCAAGCCTATGCCGGCGCCAGCCAGAAAATTATTAACTTCATTCGCCAGAGAAGACAACGAGCCTGGGTAAAACATCCCGGCAACGGCCGGGGAACGGATAGACAACTCGTCCACGGTGCACCTCCTTCGGAAATAAAATGAGGATGCTGACGCCAAGAAAATCCATTGCAATTTTTTCGCTCAGAGTGGCATTGGTTGATTCTAATCCTTACAATCACGCCATGACTGCTTCTTCTGCCTATTTCGCCCTGGTTCCCGCTGCGGGTAGCGGGGCGCGCATGGGTGGCGAACGCCCGAAACAATATCTGCCGCTGGCGGGCCAGCCCTTGCTTTTCCATGCGCTCGCCACGCTTTGTTCCGTACCACGGATTACGCGAGTCTTTGTCATACTGGCGCCAGATGATATTGAATGGAGTCGCCACGATTGGTCGTCGCTTGGACCCAAACTGGCCCCCCTCTTCTACGGTGGCGCAACTCGCGCCGAAAGCGTGCGGAATGGACTGCGAGCTACCGCCGCACAGGTGCAGCCACGCGACTGGATGCTGGTGCATGATGCGGCGCGACCCTGTCTGGCTCCTTGGCATGTGGATGCATTGATTGACGGCGTCGGCGACGATGATGACGGCGGTATTTTGGCCGTACCGGTCACCGACACGCTGAAACGCGCCGACGAGAGCGGGAAAATCGGCGCTACAGTGGCGCGTGAAACTCTTTGGCAGGCGCAGACGCCACAGATGTTCCGTCACGTCTATCTGCGCCGTGCCCTGGAGAACCACGCCAGTGTTACCGATGAAGCGAGCGCCATGGAAGCCCTCGGTTTCCATCCCAAGCTGGTAGCGGGAGATCCGACCAATTTCAAGGTCACTTATCCAGTCGATCTGCTCCTCGCCGGGTGGATCCTGCAACATCGCGGAGATGAGACATGAACATGCGCATTGGCCAGGGATTCGACGTTCATCCCTTGGTGCCGGGACGGAAATTGTTGCTTGGCGGCGTCGAGATTCCCTTTGATCGCGGACTGCACGGCCATTCCGACGCCGACGTGCTCCTGCACGCGATCACCGACGCTTTGCTCGGGGCGGCAGGATTGGGCGATATCGGACGGCATTTTCCGGATAGCGACCAGCGTTGGGCGGGCGCCGACAGCCGCGTGCTGCTGCGCGCGGCGATGAAAGCGGTGCGCGAGGCCGGCTGGCATGTCGGCAACGTCGATGCCACGGTAGTAGCCCAAGCGCCGCGCATCGCAGCCTATGTCAGCGCCATGGAGGCCAACATTGCCGCCGATCTCGATATCGAGGCCGGTAGCGTGAATATCAAGGGCAAGACGACCGAGCGCCTTGGCTTTACCGGCCGCGGCGAAGGCATCGCTGCACAAGCAGTGGCGCTGTTGCTGTCAGTCGGGCCAGCCAGGGACTAGAATGCCATATTCATTTTCAGTTACCTGAGGAACTTCCGTGATATTCGGCTTGTTTGGCAGCAAGACTTTCTCGCCGAGGCTTGAGCGCCTGCGTTCGCTGTCGCTATTCATCAATCTGACTCCACGCGAGCTGAAAATTGTCGATAGCCTGCTGCACGAGCGACAATTTCTTAAGGATGAAGTGATTTTCGACGAAGGGGAAGAAGGGCAGGCGATCTACATCGTTATTGAAGGCAGCGTGCTGATTTGCCGCCAGATCAATTCCGCGGACACCCGTATTCCCCGAGTCAGGCGGCGCGGAGATAGCATTGATGGTCGTATTGCCGAACTCGGACCGGGAACCTTTTTCGGCGACCTGGCGTTGCTCGGTAACACACCGCGCGGTGCGCAGGCCAGGGCAGCGACCAACTGCAAATTGGCCGTATTCTTTCGCGCCGACTTCATGACCCTGCTTGAAACCCAAGCCTTGCTTGCCTCAAAAATTTCACTCCAATTGGCTCGTCATATCGGCCTTCGTCTGCGTGAAGCGAACTTGGGGGCGCACAGCGGGCAACACTTATGAGACCACCTGCGCACAGTTCCGGTCCGATTGCCTGGGCGGCAATCATCGCCACGACTTGTCTGCTGCTGCTCGTCTTCCAGAAAATACTGTTCCTGGTCGTGCCGTTTCTGCTGGCATTGATTCTCTACTACCTGCTCTACGCGCCGATGCGAAAGTTGCTGCTGTCCGGCATGAGTCGCGCCGCTGCGGCCACCACGGCAATTCTGGCATCACTGCTGGGACTGGCGATATGCGGCATGTTGCTGCTGCCCTGGATTTCAACCCACATGTTCGACTGGCAGGCATCGGTGGAACATTACCTGCAAGGCGGTATCAACATGCTGAACCGCACCTTGACCGGGATGGAGGATCGTTTTGCGGTATTGCACCGCGCCCACCTGGCCACAACCGTCGCCGATCGCCTGAACGATTTTACCGGCAGCTTCGCTGAGCGTTACCTCGCACCGATCGCCTTGGGCGTTGCGGCATGGACCCCATCCCTATTGCTGGCGCCATTCCTGTCCTTCTTCTTTCTCAAGGATGGCCGCGATTTTCAGCACTTTCTGAGCCGCGCCGTGCCGAATGCTTTTTTCGAGAAAACCCTGTATTTGCTGAATGAAGTCGATCAGGCGGCGCGTGCCTATTTTCTGGGCCTCTTCAACCTTACCCTGCTCGATACCGTGACTTTAGCCTTCGGTCTATGGCTGATGGATATGCCGGCACCGCTGGGATTGGGTTTGATTGCCGCCGTGCTGGCCTGGGTACCCTACGTCGGCAGTATTCTTGGCGGTTTGCTGGTCATACTGGTGGCGGCAACCGACTTTCCGGCAGAGCCGCTGATGGTCACCTGGGCGATCGGCTTGTTCATTCTGGTGCGTCTGCTCGATGATTTCCTCTATATGCCACTGACCATCGGCAAAAACTTGCATATGCATCCGCTGGTGACAGTCCTGATGATTTTCATTGGCGGTGCCGTTGCCGGTATCCTTGGATTGATGCTGGTGCTGCCGGTTCTAGGCGTGGTGATGGTGATCGGCGACACCATCGGCGCGGTGGTGAGCGACCCGCGCCTGATGGCGCGCTATCGCCACGGCCAGTCATTGCGCAAGGCGCAGGCGAGCGCGGACTTGTAGCTTTACCTATTGGGGCTAGAGGTTGCAACCGGCAGAGAGACTTGTGCTACCAGGCCACCGCCGTCGCGCGCCAGCAAACTCAGTTTGCCACCATGGCTGCGCGCGATCCGGTCAACGATAGCCAATCCCAGCCCCGCGCCGCTGACGTTGCTGCGTGCCGTGTCGAAACGAGTAAAGGGCAACTTAAGACGTTCGACCTCTTGCGCGGGGATCCCGCTGCCACGATCACAGACTTCGATCAAAATTTCATGCTTGACCTGTTTCAGAACGAGCAGCACCGGCAGTTCTTCTCCTGCATACCGCAGCGCGTTGTCGATCAAATTGGCGACCGCGCGGCGCAAGCCTTGTGGCCGCACCTGCAGGCATGGCAGCACGGCGAGATCGGTTTCAATCGGTAGGCCACGTCGGGTGTACTGTGCGGCGAGATCCTTGAGCAAGTCGGCAAGATCGGTTTCCTGCAAGGCTTCTCCGGAAGCCGCATGGGCAAAATCGAGGAACTGGCCAATCGTCTGATCCATCTCTTCGATATCGATGACCATGCTTTCGCGGGTTTTCTCGTCGGCGCCGGAGAGTTCGATGCTCATGCGCAACCGGGTCAATGGCGTGCGCAAATCGTGGGAAATGCCGGCAAGAATCAGCGCACGATCATGGTCGAGGCGGGCGAGATCGGTTGTCATCTGATTGAAGGCATACGCCAGGGTGGCTATCTCGGATGGCCCACTTTCCTCGACGGGGGGTGGCGTACGACCTCGACCGATCTCCATAGCGGCGCTGGAGAGTGCCTTCAGCGGCCTGGTGATACGGAACATGATCAGATAGGCTCCGGCGAGAGATAGCAGGAGGGCCGCCAAGCCCCATCCCATCCATTGCCAGCGTACTGCGCGTTCGATGCGCTCACGGGGTAGGGCGACCCAGTATTCATCCTCTTCATCGATGTGAAAGCTGACAAACACTGCTTTTTCCCCATTGCGTTCCAGCGTCAGGCGGGTCTGTGGTCCGAGTTCCTGACGCAATTGCTCGGCGACCAGTTGTAATGTGGGACGATCCGGAAGCGGTGCGATGGCCTCATTTTCCTCGACCGGATAAATATGGATACCTTCGCGATCGGAAAGCTCCAACAGGAGGGCATGACGTTTGTCAGGGTGGGCGCTGATAAGAGCGCTACGGGTCAGATTCACCACGCTCTCCATCAATTGCGCCAACTGACGCGCATGTGGTTCGCGATCATAAGCCCGGTATATGGCAAACCAGGCGAGCACCGACAACAACATCAGCACGGCGACCAGCAGAAAGGTTCGCCATAGCATGGTGCGTGGCCAGGGTTTCATCAGCCGTGTTTGACGCCGTCGGGAACATAGACATAGCCAAACCCCCAGATCGTCTGGACATAGCGGGGTTTGGTGTGATCCTCCTCGACCAGCTTTCTCAGACGAGAGATTTGCACATCGATAGAACGATCAAAAACGTCATACTCGCGACCACGGGCCAATTCCATCAGTTTGTCGCGCGACAGCGGTTGGCGTGGATGTTGCACCAGGACTTTGAGTACCGAGAACTCGCCGGTGGTCAACTGCGTCGTTGTGCCATTCCGACTCAGTTCGCGGGTGGCCAGATTCAGGCGCACGCTACCGAAAGAAACCGTCTCCTCCTCGGGCACTGGCGCGCCCGGCGGCGGTGCGGCGGTGCGCCGGCGCAACACGGCGTGGATACGGGCGACCAGTTCGCGCGGGTTGAACGGCTTGGGCAGATAGTCGTCGGCGCCTATTTCAAGACCGATAATGCGGTCGATATCGTCGCCCTTGGCAGTCAGCATGATGATCGGCATGTCGTTCTTGGCGCCACGCAAGCGGCGGCAGATCGACAGCCCGTCTTCTCCGGGCAGCATCAGATCAAGCACCAGCAGGTCGTAGTTTTCCCGGATCAGCGCTTTGTCCATCGCCTCGGCATGTTCAGCCGGTTTGACTTCAAATCCCTGCTCGGTCAAGTAGCGCCTGAGCAATTCGCGCAAGCGCAGATCGTCATCGACGACCAGGATTTTTGGTTTTGCGCTCATACTTGCACCACCGTATTGAAATCGCCCGTCGCCACGGCGTTCATGTAGGCGAGGATCAGATCTTTGGTGAGATAACGTCCATGCGCTTTTTCGTCCTGTTCGCGCACGATGGGGAAGGTGTCGAGGATGTAGGCCGCGTCGTCGCGCGACAGGCCATAGAGTTGGAAGAACAGCGCATCCAGCCGCGCCTGGCGGTGGCGGCAATCCTCCTCGTCCCACTTGAACGGCGCGCCTTGATAGCCCAGGTCGCGGGCGAAAGGAGCGAGGTCGTGGGCGGTGTAGGACAGGCGCAGCACCTCGTTGCGCACGAAGTCGGCGATTCTGGTTTTGCCCAGCACCTGCTCGAACTGTTCGGGGCGGATCAGCGGCAGTTGTTCGACGATGAATAAGTTAAGTGTCTGTCCTTGCAGTTTTTGGCGCACCACAAAATCGAATGCGAATGAATTGAAATTCGCTACCAGCAAGGGAGCAATCTGCGTGTAGCTTTGCTCTGCGCCACTCTCTGGCAACCACAATGGCAGTTTGTTGCCGAACCCGACACCGGGCGCGATACAGGCAATCATGCTGCGCATGTTGGTGGGTGCGGTAATTTCCTTGAATGCCAGCACCCAGTCGCCACGGTATTGCTTGCGTACTTCGTCGGTCGTCACCCAAAACTGCGATGTGGGCGAGAAGTCCGGATCGGCATGTTGCGCGGCTGAGCTGGCTTCCTGCTGCGCCGGGCGGTGCAGGTTGTCGGCGTTCATCACCACGTTTGCGGCGCGGTGGTCGTACATCTGCACCATTTTGCCCTCATACAGCGGCACCGCTTCCGCTTCGCCCTTCTTCCAGCGATTCATGCCGACCGGGTACCAGCCTTGCGCTTCCAGTTCGTCGCGCCGCTTGAACAGTTTCGAGTCGTTGGTCATATCGAACATGCGGCAATAACGCACCGGCCAGACTTTCTTCACCGGCTCGGCACTGCGATTGACCAGCACCGGCTGGCGGCGATAGATCGCGGTGGTGATGTCGGCGTCGCGCCGGCTGCGGAAAATCGGCGCGGCGCCGGTGTTGGGGTTCACCGCCGAGAAGTCTTCGGACGACAGCATCAGTACACGACCCGCATCGTCCAGTTCTTCCAGCCTGTGCAGGTAAAAGGCGCAGCGTGTAGTTGGGAAGGTGCGCTCGCGCCCGCCGAAGATCAGTGCACAGAATTTGAAGCGGCTGTCCACGTCCGGGAAGAAGACCTTCTTGTTTTCGAAATCGTAGAGTGCCGACAGCCGCCCGGTTTGCGACAAGCCGCGAAAGAATTCCGCCGCGCCCTTGTCGGCGGCGATGCCGGAGGGGGTCAGCAGTCCCACCAGGCCTTCCGGCTTGACCAGCGCGGCGGCGCGCTCGACGAACAGGCTGTAGAGGTTGATGTCGCCGCCGGACAGCAGCGGGTAATCGCCGCTCGATCGGGCTATTCCGGCGGCAATCTCGGCGGTTTCGCTGGCGGCGCAATAGTCCTGCCACAACGGGTCGCGGTCGGCTTCCAGTTGCGCGATGAGTTTCTTGCGGTCCGCGGCGCGAGTGGCTTGGGCAATGAGCGGACGGCGTTCGGAAAACCATTCCACTTCCTGCAATTTCATCCTGTCCCAGGGCGGGTTGCCGATGACGGCATCGAAACCGCCATTCCCGTTTTCCCAGACAGTGGGAAATGCCAGTTCCCAGTGTAAAAAGTGCTGCTGTTCTGCTTTGGCGATAGCCGCCTGCATGGTGTCGTGCGCCTGCTGTTCGCGGGGCGTGGGCAGCTTGCCTTTTCGCCTGGCAAGAAATCCCACCGATTCGAGCAGGTTGTCTCCCCATAGCTGGGCAAGCAGTGTCGCCCAGGTGTCGCTGTAGTCCTTCTGCAGTGAGCGCTCCGCCCAGCGCCTGGCTTGCAGGAAGTCCAGCGTGCGCCACATCGGCAACAAGCCTTCGGTGGCCGTATCCATCATGGCCTTGGAATGGTGCGCTTCGGCGATATCGATGTCGGTCAGGTTGCCGATGGCTTCCATGGTGATGCGGGCAGTTTCCACGCGGCGCAGGTCGTCCTGCTGCAACAGACTGCCTTTGAGTTTGCCGAGTTCCGCCGCGATGTCTTTGACTTTTCCGCCGAACAGCGAATCGCCGCAGCGCAGGTGGTGATCGAGAAAGGACAGCGGCGCGCCGACGGTGAAGGTGTGCAGCCACAGCGCGACTTTGGCGAGTTCCACCGCCATCGGGTTCTTGTCCACGCCGAAAATCACGCGCTTGAGGATCATGCGGCGCACGATGTGGCGGTCGTCCAGTTGCGCTTCGCTGACTGACCAGCGGTGTTTGTGGGCGAGGGTCAGAATGCGCTCGCGAATATCCTTGACACGCGCTACCAGCGGCGATGCCCACGGGTTGGCAATGTTCTGTGCCCACGGCTGGGCGGCCACGTCCAGCTCGACGGCGGCGATGGCTTCGAGAATTTCATCGGCAAGATAGTCCACCAGCGAAACCAGAAAATGGCCGCTGCCCATCGCCGGGTCGCAAATTTTAAGGTCGAGAATCGCGTCGGCAGGGTCGAACTTTTTCAGCGCCTTCCAGTCGTCCGGCTTGAGTTCGCGCCGCTTCGACCAGGCTTGAAGTTGCGCATGGAAGGCAGACAGCCGTTCATCGACCAGCGGGCCGACGGTCTCGCGGATGATGAGCTTGACCAGTCCATCGTGGGTGTAATAGCTGCCGCTGGTTTTGCGGGCAAAGCTGGCGGGGCGGGCCACAATGCCGCCGTCTTCCACCGTCAGGCTGTATTCCAGCAAGCGCTCGTAGATGCCGCCGAGATGCTGCACGGAAAGGTCGCGGTAGTTGATCCAGGCGCGCAACAGGTCGGGACGGCGCGCGAGATCGTCGAATAGCGGCGCGAAGCGTGCATCCGGCACGCGGACGCGCACCAGCAAGGGCGCACGCTCATCCTCGAACAGACCGCCGTTGTATGCCGGCATGCCGATGGAGGCATCGCCCTGCGAAATGATGCGGAACAATTCGCCCAAGTGCTGCCAGTAGAGGCAGGCGCTCGCACTGAGCGTATCGCCGGCATCGCGCCGTCGTGCAATGTCTTCGCGAATTTTGCGCAAGGCATAGTCGTCGTAGCGCTCATCGCGCGCAGGCAGCAAGTTGCGGTCTTCGGCGTACAAAACGAACAGCAGCCGGTAGAGCAGGATCAGCGTGGCTTCGCGCAACTCGGCCAGATAGGCGGGTGAGGCCAGATCGGCCTTGGGATCGCCCGCCGCAAGCGCGTCGGCGAGTTGCGGGAATATGGTGGCGAATACTCTCGCGCCCAAATCCTGCGAGACTTTTTCTTCGTATAACCGGGCTTCGTTGAATGCGTATTCGTGGAAGGTGCGGTCTTCCTTGTCCCAGGTTTGGCGCAGGAAAGCGCCTAAATGAAACAGGCAGAAAAACAGCTTGATGCCGTGCCGCGCATCAACGTCGAACAGATCCATTCCTGTTCCGGGTACGCCGAGCAGGGCGGCGAGGTCAAGTTCGAGGAATTCTTCCGAGCGTGAGCGCGCGCCTTGCCAATACAGGCGCCACACCGCGCCATTGGTCAGAATGCCCCAGCGCACGGCGCGCTCGGAGGCCACCTCGACGCTGGAAAGATAGCGCAGTATCTGGTTTGACGGCGTACCGGGATCGAGTCGGTTGGTGGCATCGCCGCGATCCAGCGGGCGCATCCAGCGCTTGGCTTCGAGGATGGCGATGCCGTGGCGGTAGCGGCGGTCATCGCGTCTTTCGGCACGGGCGGATTGTTTGGCGTCCTCATTCGGCAACAGCAGGAAGTCCGGCACATCTTCGCGGCGCGTGCTGGAGGCAGTGATTTGTTTGAGGGTCAGGCCGTTCCAGCCCAGCAGGTGAAGCACCCTTTCGATGATATCCGCTTCGGTGTTGGCTTCGTTTAGCTGGCTGTCAGCCGTGAGCGGGGCATAAATGCGCTTGAGATGGTCAATAAAAATATTGAGCGAGTCATCGGAGAACTTCTCCCAGACGGGTGTGCTGCGGATGCCATCAAGCAGAAAATCTTGGGAAAAAAGTTTGCCGTCCATGCGTCTTTAGAATGCCGAGTAATTAACAGGCGGGGTAGTACGCGTGAGTGTACCGGTAATCAGTGGTAGTCACTCTCGCGCTGGTGACGCAGCGCGAGCACGGTTGCTGTTTCTGCGTTGTCAATCTCGAACAAGGCAACATATCCGGCAGCAGCAAATGGAATAACCAGTTCGCGCAAGAACGGTGAATCATGCCCGGCTTTCCGACAGGTAAATGGCGTCAACTCAAGAGTGCGAATGCCATCCTTGATGGCTTGCGGCGCACGTTCAGAGATCATCCAGTCGCCATCATCTCTGGCGAGGATAAATTCATAGAGCCTGAGCAGATCGGCCTCTGCCTCCTCGGTAAATCGTACCCGGTACGTCACAGGGGAGTCTTGGCTGCTGATTTTGCATTATTCAGCATGACTTCAAGCCGATTTACGACGGCATCGGCAGCGATGTAGACGCCGGTATGCTGCGCATTGTCGCGCGAGGCCAACCCACGTGCAATGAACTCACGCTGAGCTTGTCTGTGTTCTATCGTAATTCGAATGGCTTGCTCAACAAAACTGGAAAGGCTCTCGCCTTCTTGAAGGACACTTTCGGCCGACAGGCGGAGTTTGGGGTCGACACGCAGCGATGGGATGGTTGCTGTCTTCATTTTACGGCCCTCTGCATTACATTTGCAACGCAGTATGCCCATGCTTCCCCGACTTGGCAAGTGGCCGGTGGCAGCGACAATATTTGGCGGTTGCCCCTACTGGAATAGGCTCTTAGTTCATGAGCCAGCCTTCGAACCACTCCAGAGCAGCGGCCAGATTCTGCTCCGCCATAAGGCTGATGGGTTCCCCGAGTTCGAAACATTCGCCGCGGATGGCGAGCAGCCATGCCGGGGGAGGAGGGGGGGCTTCAAGTTGGCAATAGGTGTGCAATATCGCTTGTGGCGTCATGGCGTGGGTGGTGAAGCTGGCGTCCCGGTCCGGCGAGATGGAGGAAATGCTGAAGGGTGGCGGCGCACTGAAGCTCGCATCGACGAACAATACCCGCTCGCGTCCTTTGAGATCGAGAGCGTGTTCCACCTGCAACTGAAAGTCCGTCAGGCATTCGACACCGGGGAGATTCAAGGATAGAAGGCGCTCGGCGAACAACGGACCGAGCGCGTCGTCGCCGCGACTGGGGTTGCCCCAGCTGAATATGAGTACCGGCGCTTTCACTCCGAGCAGACGCCGTGCTCGTCCTTGACCATCCGGTCGAGCAGCTTCCCTTCGGCATCTTCGAGGCTGACTTCCAGGGGCATGCGTCCGAGCGCGTGAGTTGCGCAGGAGAGGCAGGGATCGAAGCAGCGTATCGCCACTTCGATGTGGTTCAGCAAGCCCTCGGTGATTTTTTTGCCATCGAGGTATTGCTTCGCCACCTGGCGAATCGCTTCATTCATTGCCTGATTGTTGTGGGTGGTCGAGACGATCAGGTTGGCGCGAACGACTTGATCGTCTTCATTGACGCGATAGTGGTGAATCAGCGTACCGCGCGGCGCCTCGATGACACCGACGCCGCGCTGGGCGCGTTCGCCCCTGGCCATCAGGTCGGTGCCGAGGATATCTTCGTCGTGCAGCAGGTCCTTGATGGTCTCGGCGGCGTGCAGCATTTCGATCATGCGCGCCCAGTGATAGCCGAGGGTAGCGCCGGAAACCCGACCCGCATCATAGGCCAGAAAAATTTCACGCTCCCTGTCGGCGAGCGGGGTCGGGATGAAGTCGCAATTGGTGACGCGGGCCAGCGGTCCGACGCGGTACCAGCCTTCATCCGGACCGAGGCTCTTCATGAAGGGAAACTTCATGTAGGACCAGGGTTTGACATCTTCGGAAATAACTTCCCAGTAGTGCTCATAGTTGAAGTGGTCGAAAATCAATTTTCCATCAGCGTCGCGGGCGCGCAAGCCGCCATGGTATAGATCCAGCGCGCCATCGGCGCGCACCAGGCTCATGCTATGGGAGCGAAAGCGACCGAAGGCATTGTATTCGGCAAGATTCTTCTCGAACAAGCCGCGGATCATCTGTACTGCCTCGCGGCCCCAGACCACCATCTGGTAGATATCCTTAAGCAGCAGATCGCGTTCTTCAAGCGTCAGCGCCTTGTTCACACCGCCGGGTACCGAGCCGGTGCCATGCACACGTTTTCCCGCCGTGTGGCGGATGACCTCCTGGCCAAATTTTCTCAGCAATACGCCCTTTTTCGCCACTTCGGGATAGGCGGCGGCAATGCCGACGACGTTGCGTTCGGCGACAGCCGATCCGAAGCCGAATATCAAGTCCGGCGAAGACAGGTGAAAGAAGTGCAGGGCGTGCGATTGCAGTATCTGGCCGGCATGCATGAGGCGCCGCAGCTTTTCGGCGGTGGGCGTCAGCTTGGCGCCGACGACCATGTCCAGCGCCTTCGAGGCGGCCAGATGGTGCGAAACCGGGCAGATGCCGCACAAGCGTTGCACCATCACCGGGACTTCCCAATATGGGCGACCCTGGATGAATTTCTCGAAACCACGGAATTCGACGATGTGCAGGCGCACCTGATGCACCTTGTGGTCTTCGTCGAGCAGAATGGTGACCTTGCCGTGGCCTTCGACCCTGGAAACGGGTTCGATGGCGATACGCTTCAAGTTTTCGGGATGGGTTGCGGTTTCCAGTTCGAAGGTCATGATCATGTCTCCCGAAGGGCCGCCCCGAGGGAAGCGGCATCCCCAGTGGGGGCAGCGAACGAAGTGAGCGTGGGGGCCATATTTTTCTCAGTCGTAATGGATCAGGCCGTGACCCAGAGTCGGGGTACGGCCGGCCAGGAGGTCGGTAACAAACTTCCAGATGGCATCCGCCGGGGGAGGGCAGCCGGGCAGGAAATAGTCGATTTTGACCACCTCGTGGATCGGGTGCACCTTGTTGAGCGGCAGCGGCAGTTCCGGGTCGTTGGGGATGCCACCGTGGGTCAGGCCCGGCTCGGTCTGGTAAACCTCTTCGAGAACGTCGCGCAGATCCAGGTGGTTGCGCTGCGCCGGCAGGCCGCCATTGATGGCGCAGGCACCCACCGCGACAAGGATCTTGCAGTTCTGGCGGAATTCGCGCAGCACATGCACGTTCTCGGCGTTGCACACGCCGCCTTCGATGATGCCGAGATCGCAGGGGCCGCAGTGCTTGATGTCGGTCAGCGGGGAGCGATCGAATTCGATCAGTTCCAGCAACTCAAGCAGGCGCTCATCGATATCGAGAAATGACATATGACAACCGAAACAGCCCGCCAGGGAAGTCGTGGCAACTTTTATTTTCTGGCTCATTTGGCGCTCTCCAGACTACCCCCGGATGCGAGTTGCCCAGTGCTGCCTTCGCCTCCCGAAGGGAGAGCGGGCCGAGAAGAGATGTCGCTGATGGGTTTCAAGTCGTACTTGCGCTTGCCTATCGGCACCGCGAACCCGACACGCTTGGGCAGAATCACGCCGACCGGACAGACTTGGGCGGCTTTGTCGGTGGGGGAAAAGTTGGTGTCGGCCAGGCGTCCGCTCTCGGCGTTGACGATCAGGTGCTTGTTGATGCCGCGTCCGGCAAGGGCGAAAACATATTTCTTGTCCACCTCGCTGCTGGCGCGTACGCACAGTTCGCAGAGTATGCAGCGGTTGAAGTCAAGGAGAATGTCCGGATGCGAGGCATCGACCGGCCGAACCGGGAAAATCTGCGCGAAGTGCGGCGACATTACGCCGAGGTCATAGCCCAGCGCCTGCAACATGCAATTGCCGCTTTTCTCGCAGGACGGGCAGAAATGGTTGCCTTCCACCAGCAGCATCTGCACCAGTGTACGGCGTTTATCCTTGATTTCGGGAATATCGCTTTCCACGTTCAACCCGGCCTGCGCTTGAGTGGTGCAGGCGGCGGCGGGGCGGCCGTTGATCTTCACCGTGCACAGCTTGCAGGAACCATGTGGTTTGAATTCCGGATGGAAACACAGATGGGGGATATATTTTTCCGCTGCCAGCGCCGCCTGAATGATGGTTTGTCCCGGTTGGAACGAAATTTCCTCGCCGTCAATCAGGAATGTGGGTGAGGTGTTCGTGCTCATTCCTTGACCTCCATGGTGTTCTTCAAATGCGCGTCGGCGTCATCGCGGCCAGTCATCTGACGCGCCTGCGAAAGTGCCAGGTCGAGGTCGAAAGCCGGTTCAAAAGCCAGAGATTTGAAACGACGTTGATAGGCCGGCCGGAACTTCTGCAAGGTGTCGAACATCGGATTGCAGGCGGTGTGGCCGAGGCCGCAATGGCTGGCAGTCTGCAGCAGATGGTTGATCTTGAATATTTCGTTGATGTCGTATTCGCTGCCATGGCCCGCTTCGATCTTGTCCATGCAGTTTTTCAGCAAGGTGGTGCCGACCCGGCAAGGCGTGCAGAAGCCGCAACTCTCATGAGCGAAGAAATGGGAGAAATTACGCGCCACTTCGAACATGTCGCGTTCGTTATTGAACACCATGAAGGCGCCGGCCGTCGCCAGATCTTCGAAGCCGATGCGACGCTGGAACTCGTCGGAGGCAATGCATACGCCCGAGGGACCGGAGATTTGCACTGCCTGGGTCTTGGCAGGTATGGCGCCGCAATCGGACAACACCTCGGCCACATTGACTCCGAAGGGATATTCGTAGATCCCGGGCCGCTCGCAGTCGCCCGATACGGAAAGTATTTTGCTTCCGGCTGACTTTTCCGTGCCAATGCTGCGGAACCAGTCGCCGCCATTTGCGGCGATCAGCGCCGCAGCCGCGAGCGTCTCGACATTGTTGACGATGGTCGGCTGTCCCAGGTAGCCATGCGTCACGGGGAAGGGAGGACGGTTGCGCGGTACGCCGCGTTTGCCTTCCAGGGACTCGATCAGCGCGGATTCCTCGCCGCAGATATAGGCGCCGGCGCCAAAGTGGATTTCAATGTCAAAATCAAATCCGGCCTGGTTGAGGATATTGTGCCCGAGCAGATGTTCACTGCGGCGCCGCGTCAGTATTTTCTCCAGGTGATCGCGCAGATAACGATATTCGCCGCGCAGATACACCATGCCAAGGCGAGCGCCGACCACGTAGGCAGCGATAGTCATGCCCTCGAATACCAGGTCTGCCTGGGTCGTCAGCAGTACCCGATCCTTGAAAGTGCCCGGTTCGCCCTCATCGGCATTGCAGATCACGCAATGCGCCGATTCGGGACCCGAACCCGCCGCATTGCGACAGGCTTCCCATTTAGTACCGGTGGCAAATCCGGCGCCGCCGCGACCGCGCAGGTTGGCACGCTTGATTTCTTCCAGGGTCAACAGTGGACCAGGAGCGGAGGCGAGGTTCGAGTCTTGCCAGGTGCGTTCGTTGGCTGAACTTTCCGCCTGGACCGTCGGGCTGCGGACGATTGCGGTACGCAGCGCATCGCCGCGGTTAAGTCGGTTAGCCAAGAGGATGTCGCGGCGACGGATGTTGTCATCGACTTGAAAAAACTCGCCAGGCCACGCGCTGATTGGCGTTTCGGTACGAATTAGTTCAACAATTTGCGCCACCCGTTGTGAAGTCAAACGGGGAATCGCGTTGTAATTCACCAGCAATGCCGGACCCTGGTCACACATTCCGGTACAGGATGTCGTCGCCACGCTAACCAGACCATCCTCGGAAACATGGCCAGGCTCCAGCCAGAGTTTCTGGCACATTTCCTTCATCAGTCTGGCGCTGCCGAGCATTCGATCAGTAATATTGTCGCTCCACAGCACGCGGTAGCGGCCCATGGGCCTGGTGTGGAAGAAACTGTAGAAACTTGCTACGCCTTCGACCCGCGCCAGCGGCTGACGCGTGCCACGAGCGATGAATGCCAGGGTTTTTCTCGACAGCCAACCAAGTTCTTCTTGTGTTTCGCGCAGGATCTGCAACAGGCGGGTTGGGTCATCGCGGTGACGGGAAAGCACGGCGTCTATGATATCGGCGGGGTCCTTCATGGGCATGATTATTCCCTTTATTTACTTTGCATTGTGATAAAGCTGCACCAACGCGACAGAACCAATAAAATCATAGAAACTCTTAGAATGTACGACGAGACAGGGAAACTGAATATACCCGGATCGCTGTATTTCGGAATACTTGGAAGCCGGTATGAAAGCAATCCATATAATGCCGCTGCGCTGCCTCGCACGCATTCCAAAATATTAGTTGAAACGTACCATGACACGCCTGAAGCGAAGGCATGGATGGTGTTTTTTACGCAGGATCAGCAATCAATCGACTTGGCATCGCAATTCGCGCTGCCGATATGGAAAAGGAGAATACACATGGCAGGGCCGCTGGCAGGGTTGAAAATCGTTGAAATGGTCGGACTCGGTCCCGGACCCTTCTGCGCCATGATGCTTGCCGACATGGGCGCGGAAGTCATCCGCATCGATCAAAAACGCAAGGCGGGTGGCAAGTCCATGCCGATGCTCAACACTTCTTTCGACATCTTAGCGCGAGGTCGCCGATCGCTGGCGCTGGATCTGAAGCAGCCGCGCGGCGTGGCCACGGCGCTCAAGCTGATAGCGCAAGCTGACGCCCTGATCGAGGGATACCGCCCCGGCGTCATGGAGCGACTCGGCCTCGGCCCCGACATCTGCCTGCAGAAGAATCCACGATTGGTCTATGGGCGCATGACCGGCTGGGGTCAGACCGGACCCTTGGCAAAGGCTGCGGGGCACGACATCAACTATATCGCCCTGACCGGGGCGCTGTATGCCATGGGCCGGCCCGATGAGCCGCCACCGCCGCCACTCAATCTCGTCGGCGATTTTGGCGGGGGCGCCATGATGCTTGCCTTCGGCATGGTCTGCGCCTTGCTCGAAGCAAAAAATTCAGGCAAGGGACAGGTAATCGACGCCGCCATGACGGATGGCGCCGCATTGCTCACGGCGATGTTCTTCGGCTTCAAGGCCTTTGGCGACTGGAGCAACCGCCGCGGCGCCAATCTGCTCGATGGTGGCGCCCATTTCTACGACACCTATGCCTGCAGCGACGGAAAATTCATCAGCATTGGTTCTATCGAGCCGCAGTTCTACGCTTTGCTGCTAAAGCTCTGCGCTATCGACGACCCGGATTTTGGCGCACAGACGGATTCCAAGCACTGGCCGGCGCTCAAGGACAAGCTCGCGGCCTTGTTCAAGACCAAGACCCGCGCTCAATGGTGCGAATTGATGGAGGGCACCGATGTCTGCTTTGCACCCGTGCTCGACCTGGATGAAGCACCCTTGCACCCGCACAATCAGGCCAGACAGACTTTCATCGAAATAAAGGGTGTCACTCAGCCGGCGCCGGCGCCGCGTTTCAGCCGCACCCCGGGGGAAGTGTCCCGACCGCCCGCTGAAGCCGGAGAGCATAGTGCGGCAGTGCTCGCCGACTGGGGCATGACATCTGACGAGATCGAGGCGCTAAGCAGCGAAGAGATTATTTGAGAGACGGCGACGGCGGCCGGGGGGATCTACATCGTCGTGCAGACCTTATCCCCGCTACCGGGCACTTCCTGGCTAAACGACAACAAGTGGGGGAGAAACAGCCTCAAACTTTCTGCCACCAACGAAGGATCAAGCTTCGGCTCTCTGACGGCACGGACGGCTAGTCCCTCGATAAAGCATCTCATAAAAAAGACACATCGCTGAACTTCCGTATCCGTCAGATCGCGCCCCTCCGTCTTGGCCAACCGCTTTAACCATGAGCTGAAGACGGTTGCGCCGATCTGGTCGGCGTTGGTCATGGCTTGGTCGATCTGCGAATCGCGCGTTGCGTGGGCGGCCATCTCGAGGAAAAGCGCCGGATTCATGCCTTTGGGGTTGCCGCTTTGCCAACTCGCGAAGAGCCCCATGATCAGTGGGATAAGGTCAGTGCCAGAGTGCAGGGTCGCGATATCGGCGCTCATTATCCGAAGCTGTCGCTCGATGATCGCCAGGATGATCGCGTTCTTGTTCTCGAAATAACGGTAAATCAGGCCGGCGCTCATCTGCGCAGCTTCGGCAATATTGGCCATGCTCGCCGCATGGAACCCATGCTTGATGAAACACTGCTCTGCCGCATTGAGAATGCGGTCGCACTGCAATTGCGCACGGTTCTGCACCTTGCTTGCCTGCTGGATTTTCATTTTTTTGCCTCCTTCCAGCCACCCCCCAACACCTTGTATAGGGTAACCCGGTTGGACTGCTCGGCTGATTGCGTCGTCACCAGTGACTGGCGGGTATTGTAGAGCGTGCGCTGCGCTTCCAGCAGAACCAGGTAGCTGTCCTGTCCAGCTTTGTAGCGTGCCTGCGAAAGATTGTGCGCACGAGTCGCCGCTTCGAGCAGGGCTTCCTGAGCGCTACGCTGTTCTCCCAGGGTGTGGCTCAAGGCAAGCGCATCGGCCACTTCGCGAAAGCCTGACTGGATGGCTTTCTCATACTGTGCCAGGGCAATGTCGCGATCGGCGGTTGCCACGCCTAGGCTGGCCCGCAACCGTCCACCGTCGAAGATCGGCAGATTGACGCTCGGGACGAAACTCCAGACGTGGGAACCCTTGTCGAACAGGCCGGACAGTTCGCTGCTGGCGGTGCCCACGCTGCCGGTCAGGCTGATTGAGGGGAAAAAGGCGGCGCGTGCGGCGCCGATGTTGGCGTTGGCGGCACGCAGACGAAGCTCGGCCTGCAGGATGTCGGGCCGGCGCAGCAGCACCTCGGACGGCAGCCCGGCAGGCAAGGCGTCAAGGCCACTCACCCGCGGCGCGTATGCTTGCGGCAGCAGCGAGGGTTCAACGACACCGCCGACCAGCAAGACCAACGCATTGCTGTCACGCGCGACCTGGCCGGCAAAGCGCGCCGCATCGGCGCGGGCGCTCTCAACGGCGGTACTGGCCTGGAAGACATCCAGCGCCGACACTGCACCCAGCCGGTGGCGTTGCGCCGTCAGTTCTAAAACGGCCGTGTAGTTCGCCAGGGTTGCTTGCGCGATGCGCTGCAATTCCTGGTCGGCAGAGAGCGTCAAATAGGCACTGGCCACTTCGGCGATCAAGGCGATCTGCGAGCTGCGCTGGGCCTCGTCGGTAGCGAGGTATTGCTGTAACGCTGCCTCGCTGAGGTTACGCACACGGCCAAAGAGGTCGAGCTCGAAGCCGGTCACACCGAGTTCGGCGCTGTAGCGCTCGTTGGGCAAAGTGCCGCCCAAGGGGCTGTCGCCGCCCGATCGATTCGCGTTGAAGCTGGCGCCCAAGGTAGGAAACCGGTCGGCACGCTGGATACCATACTGCGCGCGGGCACGCTCGACGTTCAGCACGGCCACGCGCAGGTCGCGGTTGTTGTCGAGAGCACGTGCAATCAAGGCTGTGAGCTTAGGGTCGGCGATAAAGTCGCGCCAACCGATGTCTGCCGTCGAGAGCGACGATGTGGCAGTAGCGGTCGTCACGGGCAGCGGCCATTCAGCCGGAATCGCCGGCTGGGCCGTTGGCAATTGCGGTTCCAGGTTCGCGCATGCGCCGACGGACAACAGCGATACCAAGGCCAGGGTTGTAACAAAGGGCTTAGTCATGGACTGGTACTCCCTCTGCCGGACTCACTGGCAACGCGGAGCGTTTGCTAAATAGGCGCAGCACAATGACAAAAAACAGGGGGACGAAGAAAATGCCGAGGAAGGTGCCGACGATCATGCCGCCAAGCACGCCGGTACCGATTGAACGTTGCGCACCGGAACCGGCGCCGCCCGCTACTACCAGCGGCAGCACGCCGAGGCCAAAGGAGAGCGAGGTCATGATAATCGGCCGCAAGCGGTCGCGCACCGCCGCCATCGTGGCCTCCACCAGTTCCATGCCATGTTCCATATTGAGTTTGGCGAATTCGACGATCAGGATCGCGTTCTTGCTCGACAGGCCGATGGTCGTCAACATGGCGACCTGGAAGTAGATATCGCGATTCATGCCGCGCAGGGTATTGGCCAGCACTGCTCCGAGTATGCCCAGAGGTGCCACCAGCAGCACTGCGGTGGGGATGGTCCAGCTTTCGTACAGCGCTGCCAGGCAGAGGAATACGATCGCTATTGACAAGGCGTACAGCAACGTTGTCTGCGCGCCGGCGGCGCGTTCCAGGAAAGAGACACCGCTCCATTCAAGGCCGATGCCCGCCGGCAACCCGGCGACGATCTTCTCGATTTCGGCCATCGCCGTGCCAGAACTAACACCTGGTGCCGCTTCGCCGTTGAGCTGCATCGCCGGCATGCCGTTGAAGCGTTCAAGACGCGGCGAACCGAAATCCCAGCGCCAACTGGCAAATGCGGAGAACGGCACCATCTCGCCGCGCGCATTGCGTACCGTCCAGCGCTTGAGGTCTTCCGGTACCATGCGGAACGGTGCGTCGGCCTGCACGTACACCCGTTTGACGCGGCCGCGGTCGATGAAATCGTCGATATAGCGCCCGCCCCATGCCAAGGCAAGGGTTTCGTTGATGTCGTTGGTTGTCAGGCCCAGTGCGGCGGCTTTCTGGTTGTCAACCTCGACACGCAGTTGCGGCGTGTCTTCCATGCCGGCCGGACGCACCTTGGCAAGCAGCGGATTTTGTGCGGCGGATCCCAGCAATTGATTACGAACCTGCAGCAGCGCCTCATGCCCAAGGCCGACAGTATCCGTGAGAAAAAACGAATAGCCGGTGGACGTACCCAGTTCAGGTGCCGAAGGTGGTGCAAAGGCGAAGACGAAGCCATCCTTGATCTGGCTGAATTTCGCCATGGCGCGAGCGGCAATGGCGTTGACACCCAGCGCGTCGCCCTTTCGTTCGCTCCAGTCTTTCAGCGTGACGAAGGCGATCCCGCTGTTCTGGCCGCTGCCGCTGAAACTAAAGCCCTGAATGGTGTGCAGGATATTCAGGACATTCTCTTCGCTGCCGAGAAAGTGCTGTTCGACCTGCTTCATCACCGCCAGGGTGCGTTCCTGCGTGGCGCCGACCGGCGTTTGCACCATAGCCATCATCCAGCCCTGGTCTTCATCCGGAAGAAATGCGGTGGGCAGACGAACATACAGCGTTCCCATCACCGCGGCCATCACCGCAAAGGCTGCCAGGTAGCGCTTGCGGTGCGAAAGGACGTCTCGAACCTTGCGTCGGTAGCGCAGATTGCTGTTTTCGAAAAAACGATTGAACCAGGCGAAAAAGCCGGTATCGTGATAGTGATGGCCTTTTTCGATGGGCTTCAGCAAGGTGGCGCACAGCGCGGGCGTCAAGACCAGGGCAATCAGCACCGATAACCCGATTGCCGCCACAATGGTGACCGAAAACTGCCGGTAGATCACCCCTGTGGAACCACCGATGAAGGCCATCGGCACGAACACCGACGACAACACCAGTCCTATGGCAACCAGCGCGCCGGTAATCTGGTCCATCGACTTACGCGTGGCATCGAGCGGCGAGAGTCCTTCCTCGCTCATCAATCGTTCGACGTTTTCGACGACGACGATGGCATCATCGACGAGCAGACCGATGGCCAGCACCATCGCGAACATGGTCAACATGTTGATCGAGAAGCCCAGTGTCAGCAGCACGGCAAAGGTGCCGAGCAGCACCACCGGCACCGCGATAGTGGGAATCAGCGTGGCACGGATGTTCTGTAGAAACAGGTACATCACGAGGAACACCAGCACCACAGCCTCGACCAGCGTTTCCACCACACCGCTGATCGCCGCGGAAATGAACGGCGTGGTATCGAACGCCACTATGGCTTTGAGTCCGGGTGGGAAGCTCGGCTTGAGCCTTTCCACCGCTGCTGTGACGCCTGAAGAAGTGGCCAGCGAGTTGGCGCCGGTCGCCAGCATGATTCCTATGCCACTGGCGGGCACGCCGTTGACGCGGCTGACGACGCTGTAGTCCTCGGTGCCAAGTTCGACGCGTGCGATGTCGCCTAGTTTGAGCACGGAACCGTCGGTATTGCCGCGCACGACGATGTTGCGGAATTGCTCCGGAGTCTGCAGGCGACCGCGCGCATCAATGGTAGCGTTGAGCTGTTGGCCCTTGACGGCTGGCGTGCCGCCCAACTGGCCGATTGCGACCTGCTGGTTCTGCGATTTGATGG
This sequence comes from Sterolibacterium sp., assembly GCA_028713555.1. Lineage (GTDB taxonomy): Bacteria > Pseudomonadota > Gammaproteobacteria > Burkholderiales > Rhodocyclaceae > JACRAR01. The sequence goes on from JAQTOA010000004.1 coordinate 94,732, forward strand.
CGTCGACCACGGCGGCAGTAGATAACTTGTAGCTTTGGAGCTTGCCCGGATCGAGCCAGATGCGCATCGCATACTTGGAGCCGAACAGCTGCGTCGAGCCGACGCCAGGTACGCGCGCCAGCACGTCGGTAATGTTGGTGGCGATGTAGTCGTCGATCTCGTCCGTGGGCATGCGCCCATCGGTGGACAGGAAAGCGACGCCCATCAGAAAATTATTGGCGCTCTTGGCGACGTTGATCCCCTGTTGCTGCACAGCCTGCGGCAACAGCGGCGTGGCGAGTTGCAGCTTGTTCTGCACCTGCACCTGTGCAATATCGGCGTTGACGCCGCTATCGAAGGTGAGCGTGATGCTGGCGCGACCGGTGGCTTCGCTGGTCGAAGTCATGAAGAGCAGGCCATCGAGGCCTTTCATGTTCTGCTCGATGATCTGCGTCACCGAACCCTCGATGACTTTTGCCGAAGCACCGGGATAGATGGCGTTGATGGTCACAGTGGGCGGCGCGATGTCGGGGAAGCGCGATACCGGCAGGCGCGTAATCGACAATACGCCCGCCAGCATGATGATGATGGCGATGACCCAGGCGAAGATCGGCCGGTCGATGAAAAAGCGAGCCATGAGTGCCTCCGCCTACTTCGCGGCAGGCGCGGAGGCGGCGCCGGCTTCGGTCACCTGAACCGGCATTCCTGGCCGGATCTTCTGCAGGCCTTCGACAATGACCTTGTCGCCCGCGGCAAGACCTTCCTCGACCAGCCACTTGTCGCCAACCGTCTGCGACACCTTCACGTTGCGTGCCTCGACCTTGCCGTCCTTGCCTATTAGCATGGCGTTCGCGCCGCCCTTCGGATCGCGCGTGATGCCCTGCTGTGGTACCAGCACGGCATTGGGGCGCATGCCCGCGCCGATTATCGAGCGCACATACATGCCGGGCAATAGGACGTTCTGGGGGTTAGGCACCACTACGCGCAGCGCGTAGCTGCCAGTGGTCGGATCGATCGAAACTTCGGAGAAAGCCAGCTTGCCGGCATGACCGTAGCGGCTGCCGTCTTCGAGCAGGAGTGTCACGGGCAGCGTTGCCGACTCTTTGAGCGTGCCCGCCGCGAACTGCTGGCGCAACTGCAACAACTCGTTGCTGGTCTGCGTGAGATCCACATAGATCGGATTGAGCTGCTGCACGGTCGCCAGTGCTGTCGCCTGATTGGCAGTAACCAGCGCCCCTTGGGTCACCGACGATTTGCCGATACGCCCAGCTATGGGGGAGGTGATTCGGCAGTAGCCGAGTACCGCGCTGCTGCGTTCGACGGCGGCTTTGGCAACACCGACGTCAGCTTCGGCTTGGCGTAGTGCAGCAATCGCATTTTCGTTGTCCTGCACGCTCACAGCATCGATCTTGGCGAGCTCCGCCGACCTTTGTGCCTTCAGACGGGCCGATTCCAGCGTCGCCTCAGCCCGGCCCAGTGATGCACGTGCGCTGCTGGCGTCGGCCCGGTAGGTAGCGTCATCGATCTGGTACAGCGGCTGGCCAGCCTTCATCAGCGTGCCTTCGGTGAAAAACCGCTGCTGCACAATTCCCGTGACTAGAGGACGCACTTCCGCAACCAGGGACGAGGTAACGCGTCCGGGCAACTCCCGGGTCAGCGATACTGACTCGGTTTTGAGCGTAACTACTGTCACAGCCGCTCCAGGCGGTGGCGCGAACTCCTTGCTTCCGCAGGCGGAAAGCAAAGTTAAAACGGCTAAGGAAATAAAGAGCAAATGGTGCGTTGGCATTGGAGATAGGCTCACGATCTAATGGCAGTGGGGATGAGCTTGTAATGAATAAGCGGATTGCAAGAATGAACGATCATTCTTGTTTTGTCAAACCAATCATAAACTGCTGCTGCGATTTCACGAGTTTCCCGGTTCTGCGCACAACAGGTCTAACTCGGACAATAAATTTGACTATATGGATAATACTGTGTAGAAGTTCAAGCGTGTTTGCCTTGCCAATAACTCTGCAATGTTGAAAGTCCCCTGCAGTGCTTCAATTCTCCGAATTTCCGCTTGGCAGTTTCCCCACTGTTGTGAAGTTGCAACACAAACATACCCCCCAGAGTGTCTTCGTGACATTTTTGTTTTTGTATTTATTTAAGGAATAATTTGTATGGCACTAGGTACTGTCAAGTGGTTCAACGATGCCAAAGGTTTTGGCTTCGTAACACCGAGTGATGGCAGCGAAGATCTTTTCGCCCATTTTTCCGCAATCAATATGCCCGGCTTCAAGTCTCTGCAAGAGGGTGAAAGCGTTTCTTTCGATGTGGTGCAAGGCCCCAAGGGCAAGCAAGCCTCCAACATCCAGAAAGCTTAATCCTTCGTTTCCGAGAAGAATTCAACCCGCCGACATATCCATCGGCGGGTTTTTTTACTTGCGTCCTATCAAAATATGTAGCGGCTTCATTCAAGCAGGCGGACACAAATTAGTCGTTCAAAATATCTCTCACTTCACTGATTATGGCAGCGGCTAGATAAGACGTTCAGCGACATTCTGTCCGGCCCTCTGGAACGCGCCCTGCATGCCTTGGGCAAGCGGGTGGAACTGATGGTGGTCTGAGTCCGGTTTTCTTGGCGCTGGGGAATATTGCTCGTAGCAAGAGCATACCGCAGATCGCCAAGGGCACCGGCTTGATCAGATGTGCAGGGCTTCCAGCAACTCCTGCTCCAAACGCACCAAAGTCGCCGTCTTGGCCAGTTCCGTTCCGCTGATCAGGAAAGTGTCTTCGACGCGTTCGCCGAGCGTGGCAATCTTTGCGGTATGCAGGTCGACCCCGTGGCGCGAGAGTATCAGCGCGATTGAATACAGCAGTCCGGGACGATCGGCCGCCATCACCGACATGATGTAGTACTGGTTCTTTTCGTCGGGGCGAATGGAGATTTCTGGGGTAATCGGGAAATGCCGCACTTGCCGCGAGACTCTTCCCTTGCTGGGCGGCGCCTCAAGCGGCGGTCGCTTGATCAGGCGCTCGACCAGATCGTTCTCGAGCAACGCCGCCATATCGCGGTAGGGCAGTTGATGGCCAGAATCAAGCAACATGAAGCTATCGAGCGCATAGCCATGGCGCGTGGTATGGATCTTGGCGTCGGCGATGGAATAGCCGAGACGGCTGAATGCTCCGCAGAGACGGGCGAAGAGTTCGGGTTGATCGAGAACATAGACCATCACTTGCAAGCCCTCGCCGATTTGGCTGACGCGTGCTTTAACCACCGGTTCGGCGGCAACCGGACGATGGTAAAGCACGCGGGTATGCCAAGCGATTTCTTCGGCGGCGTGGCGCATGAAGTAAACCGTATCAAGTTGTTCCCATAAGACTTCTTCGATCCCCGGTCGCAGGCCATGAAAGCGCAGAATGCCGCGCGCTTCCTCCTGGCGCCCAGCCAGACCGAGAGCCTGTTGGGGCGTCGAACCGGAGAGCAGGCGCCGGGTGATGGCGTAGAGATCCTCCAGGAGCTTGCCTTTCCAGGCGTTCCATACTTTGGGGCTGGTGCCGCGGATGTCGGCAACGGTCAGCAGGTATAGGGCGATCAGGCGTCGCTCGGTCTTGACCACGGCGGCAAACCGGCGAATTACCTCCGCATCGGCAAGATCCTGTTTTTGCGCAATCGACGACAAAGTCAGGTGATGTTCGACCAGGAATGTGACCAGGTCGGTGTCTTCCGAAGAAATGCCGTGTTGCTTGCAGAAACGTCGCGCATCAACCACCCCGAGTTTGAAGTGGTCGCCGCCTCGACCCTTGGCAATATCGTGGAACAGCGCCGCCACATACAGCAGCCAGTGTCGCTCGAAGTCGGCAATCAGACGGCTGCACAGCGGATACTCGTGAGCGAACTCCGGCATGGTGTAGCGCCGAATGTTGCGCACTACCTGCAGGATATGCTGGTCTACGGTGTAGACGTGGAAAAGATCATGCTGCATCTGGCCGACGATCTTGCCGAAGGCCGGCAGGTAGCGGCCAAGGATGTCATATTGATTCATGCGCCGTAGCTCGTGAACCAGGCCGCGTTTTTGTTGAAACAATGACAGAAACAGGGCGCGGTTGGCCGGATCGCGGCGAAACTTGGCGTCGATGCAGTGGCGTGCGCGCCACAAAGCGCGCAAAGTGCGTGCTGTCATCCCCTTTAATTCGGAGTGTTGTTGCAGTAGCAGAAAACTCCCGAGAATGGCGTCTGGATGTTTTTCGAAGACATCTTCGTTGCGCACGTCGAGCATTTCGCGATCCATCTGGAAATGTTCATTGATGAAAATCGGCGCTGCACGGATTCCGGGGGAAATGCGCTCCTCCAGGTTTTGAAGCAGAATAGTATTGAGCTGGGTGATATGTTTGGCGTTACGGAAATAGCGCTGCATGAGCAATTCTGAAGCGCGTTTTGCGTTATTGCGCTCTATCCCCAAAGCTTTTGCCAATCCCTCCTGGTGGTCGAATATCAGCTTGTCCTCACGCCGATTGGCGAGGTAGTGCAGGCGGATGCGAACGTGCTGCAGGAAAGTCTCGACACGCTTCAGTTGACCCGCTTCGGCAGGTGTGATCAATCCATTATTGGCTAGTTCGCGCCAGCTTGCACCCTGTCCGGCAGCGCGGCAGACCCAGCGGATAATCTGCAAATCGCGCTGGCCGCCCGGGCTTTCTTTGCAGTTCGGTTCCAAGCTGAAGGGGGTGTCATTGTGGCGCGCGTAGCGTTCCTCCTGTTCGAGCCGCTTGGCCTTGAAGAAGGCTTGTGGCTCAAGGTGAGCGCGCAGCGTGGCACTAAATTCGGTGAAAGTTTTGCGGCTACCCTCGATTAAACGTGCTTCAAGCAGGCTGGTCTGGACAGTGATATCGCGGCCGGCTTCTTCGACGCACTCGGAAATACTGCGCACACTGTGGCCAACATCCAGACCGATATCCCAAAGCATGCCAATGGTCTGTTCGATGTTGGCATCATGACTGCCATCTGTACCATCTGGCAGCAGCAGGAGGATGTCAACATCCGAGGCAGGGTATAGCTCACCACGTCCATAGCCGCCGACTGCCGCCAATGCCAGCGGACTGGGCAGCGCAAAATGCCGCCATAATTTGCGCAGCACCTTGTCTACCAGCCTGGCGCGACCACGCAGCATGGCGGAAGCATTGCTATTAGCTTCGTAGGTGGCACGCAGGGTCGCCTGGCCTTCCTGCAATTCCTTGCGCAGGTTGACCACCATGGTACGCGAGGAATCCAGGGGTTCGGGAAGCTTGTCGCTTGCGACCGGCGTGGCCATTGCCGAATCAGGAGATAAAGTCGGGCTTGGGCGGCGCACCGGGGGAAAGCGTCAATACCTCGTGGCCGGTTTCGGTTACTAGAATGGTGTGTTCCCACTGGGCGGAGAGGCTGCGATCCTTGGTGATGATGGTCCAGCCATCGGGCAGTTCGGAAATGGCAGCCTTGCCGGCGTTAATCATGGGCTCAATGGTAAATATCATACCGGCGAGAAGTTCAATCCCGCTACCCGCTTTGCCGTAATGCAGCACCTGCGGATCTTCGTGGAAATTGCGCCCGATGCCGTGGCCGCAGAATTCGCGCACTACAGAAAAACCGTTGGTTTCAGCGTGTCTCTGGATGGCCGCGCCGATGTCTCCCAGTCTGGCGCCGGCACGCACTTTGCTGATGCCGAGCCAGAGGCACTCATGGGTGACAGCGCAAAGGCGTTTGGCGAGAATCGAGACCTCAGCGCCTACCATGAACATGCGACTGCTGTCGCCATGCCAGCCATCCTTGATGGTGGTGATATCAAGGTTAACGATGTCGCCTCTCTTGAGGGCGCGTTCATTTGGCACGCCATGACATACCTGGTGGTTGATCGAGGCGCAGATCGACTTGGGAAATGGCGTGTAGCCGGGCGGGGCATAATTGAGCGGGGCAGGAATGCAACCTTGCACATCCACCATGTAGTCATGGCAGATCTGGTCGAGTTCGGCAGTGGTTACGCCTGGTTTGACATAGGGTTCGATGTGGTCGAGCACTTCGCCTGCCAAGCGACCGGCAATTCGCATTTTTTCGATTTCTTCGGGAGTCTTGATGCTGATACTCATTGCCGGATTGTGTAAGAGATAATCGGCGAATTCTACCTGTTGATCGGCTAATTGGCTTGAAGGATGGTGACAATAACCGTTATAATCCCACCGGTTCGTGTCCGTGGCTGGCTTTTGTCACTGCTCGGCGCGACCTTTAAGTTACAAAATCCACACGCTTGGCGCCGAAAGGGTGGCTTTCAGTTTATGGAAGCAACACGGCCGGGCGGAGGAATTAACCCTATTCGGAGATATTGAATGACTACAAGCATGCGTGAGATGCTGGAAGCTGGTGTCCATTTCGGTCACCAGACGCGTTTTTGGAACCCGAAAATGGCTCCTTTCATTTTCGGCCATCGCAACAAGATCCACATTATCAACTTGGAAAAAACCCTGGCTAAATACCAGGAGGCGATCGCTTTCGTCAGGAAACTGGCGGCCAAGAAAGGCACAGTCCTTTTTGTCAGCACCAAGCGACAAGCCCGCGAGATTATCGCCGAGGAAGCGCAACGCGCCGGCATGCCCTACGTTGATGAGCGCTGGCTCGGCGGCATGCTCACCAATTTCAAGACGGTCAAGCTGTCAATTAAGCGACTCAAGGATCTTGAACAAATGAGTCAAGACGGCACTCTCGATCGCATGAGCAAGAAAGAGGCCTTATCCTCGCGCCGCGAACTCGAAAAATTGCAAAAGAGCATGGGTGGCATCAAGGACATGCCGGGATTGCCTGATGCCATTTTTATCATCGATGTCGGCTTCCACAAGATTGCCGTGACAGAAGCCGGCAAGCTTGGCATACCCATCGTCGGTGTAGTCGATACCAACCACACGCCCGAGGGAGTGAATTATGTCATTCCAGGCAATGATGATTCGAGTCGCGCCATCCGCCTCTATGCGCGTGGCGTTGCCGATGCAATTCTCGACGGCCGAAGCCAGTCGATCAACGAACTGGTGCAGGTGATTGCCGGCGAAGATGAGTTCGTGGAGGTTGTGGAAGAGGCGGCACGCTAAGGCATGAGCATCTAGGCAGGAAGAATGACGCATTAATGCATTCTTCTCCTTCCGCTTCCGTGAGAAACGATTTTTGAATTTGGAGTAAAGCAATGGCGGAAATTACCGCAAGCATGGTCAAAGAACTGCGCGAAAAGACCGACGCGCCGATGATGGAGTGCAAAAGGGCGTTGAGCGAAGCCGATGGCGACCTCGCTAAAGCCGAGGAAATTCTTCGCGTCAAGCTCGGCAACAAGGCCAGCAAGGCCGCCAGCCGGATTACCGCGGAGGGAATGATCGGCGTATACCTTTCCGCCGACGGCAAACTGGGCGCCTTGATCGAGGTCAATTGCGAAACCGATTTCGTCGCCAAGAACGATGATTTCCGGGTATTTACCCGGAGTTTGGCTGAACTTGTCGCCAACAAGAATCCGGGCGATGTCGCGGCTCTGTCGAATCTGAATATCGACGGCGCCACGGTTGAGGCTACGCGCACCGCGCTGATTGGAAAAATCGGCGAGAACTTGTCGATTCGTCGCTTCACGCGTATCGCGGCGCAAGGCAAGCTGACCTGCTATATCCATGGTGGCAGCAAGATCGGCGTGCTGGTCGATTGCACTGGTGGCGACGACCAACTCGGCAAGGATCTGGCGATGCACATCGCCGCTTCCAAGCCAAAATCACTGGATGCATCCGGAGTACCCGCGGACTTGGTGGATACAGAACGGCGCATCGCCATAGAAAAGGCAAAGGAGGCTGGCAAGCCCGAAGCGATGCTGGAAAAGATTGCCGCGGGCACCGTGCAGAAGTATTTGAGAGAAGTTACGCTGCTCGGACAACTCTTCGTCAAGGACGACAAATTGACCATCGAACAGCTGCTGAAAAACAAGGGCGCGGCTGTTTCGAGTTTTGCGCTGTATATCGTCGGCGAAGGCTTGGAAAAGAGAAAAGACGACTTTGCCGCAGAAGTTGCCGCGCAAGCTGCTGCCGCTGCTGCCAAATAAGGCCAATAGCGCAGATGCCTGCCTATCACCGTATCCTGCTCAAACTTTCCGGCGAAGCCCTGATGGGCGACGACGCCTACGGCATCAACCGTGACACGATCAAGCGCATCGTCGGCGAGATTGGCTCGGTAGCGGTCATGGGCGTGGAAATAGCGGTGGTCATCGGTGGCGGCAATATATTCCGTGGCGTTGCCGGAACATCCACCGGGATGGATCGTGCCACGGCTGACTACATGGGCATGCTTGCCACCGTGATGAATGCCATGGCCCTCGCCGATGCGATGCGCCAGGCGGGCCTTAACAGCCGGGTTCAGTCGGCGCTCAACATCGAACAAGTGGTTGAGCCCTATATCCGTGGCAAGGCGATCCGTTACCTGGAGGAGGGCAAGATCCTGGTTTTCGCCGCCGGCACCGGCAACCCGTTTTTTACTACGGATACCGCCGCTGCCTTGCGCGGTTCGGAAATCGGCGCCGAGATCGTCTTGAAGGCAACCAAGGTCGATGGCGTGTATTCCGCTGATCCACTCAAGGAACCTGGCGCCCAGCGTTATGCCCGCATCAGCTTTGACGATGCCATCAACCGCAACCTGAAGGTCATGGATGCCACGGCGCTGGCGCTGTGCCGCGACCAGCGATTACCCATTGTGGTGTTCTCGATATTCAAGGAAGGCGCTTTGAAGCGCGTGGCGCTGGGTGAGGACGAAGGAACCATGGTGCATTGCTGAGGAGGCCAGGATGATCACGGAACTCAAGAAAACCACCGAAGAGAAGATGTTGAAGTCTCTTGAGGCATTAAAGCATGACTTGGCGAAGGTGCGGACCGGGCGCGCCCATCCGGGCATTCTCGACCACGTTCAGGTTGATTATTACGGCTCGATGGTGCCGATCAACCAGGTTGCCAACATTACCCTGATCGATGCCCGCACCATCGGGGTACAGACGTGGGAAAAACCGATGATGGCCAAGGTCGAGAAGGCGATTCGCGATGCCGATCTCGGCCTGAACCCGTTCACCCAGGGTGATCTGATACGGGTTCCCACGCCGGTGCTAACCGAGGAGCGGCGGCGCGATCTGATCAAACTGGTCAAGCACGAGGGCGAGAACGCCAAGGTCGCGGTACGCAATCAACGCCGCGACGCCATCACGCACCTGAAAGAGGCGCTAAAGAAAAAAGAGATATCCGAGGACGACGAGCGCCGCATCCTGGAAGATATCCAGAAACTGACCGACCATTTTGTCATCGAGATCGACAAGATGCTGGCTGAAAAGGAAAAGGACCTGATGGTTGTCTGATTCCGAACTTTCGGTTTTTCTGGAGGGATAATGGCGTGAGTCTGTTTTCCAGCACCACCCAGAGCCTCCCTGAGACTGGGAGCATTCCGCACCATGTTGCCATCATCATGGATGGCAACGGACGCTGGGCAAAAAAACGCTTTCTGCCAAGAGTCGCCGGCCATAAGGTCGGTGTCGAGACAGTGCGTACGGTCATCAAGGCTTGTAGTGAACGCGGCATCGAATATCTGACCCTGTTCGCCTTCAGTTCCGAGAACTGGCGCCGACCTCCCGAGGAAGTTTCTTTCCTGATGGGTTTGTTCATGCGCGCTCTCGAAGAGGAAGTGGCCAAGCTGCACAACAATGGCATCCGTTTGCGCATTGTCGGCGATCTGTCGCGCTTCGAGCCGAAACTGGTCGACATGATACGTCGCGGCGAGGCGCTCACTGCTGCCAATCAACGCTTGACGCTGACCATCGCCGCCAACTACGGTGGCCGCTGGGACATTTTACAAGCCATCGAGCGGATGCTGGCGGCACAGCCAGACAAGCGCAGTAATTTTCAGGAAGCCGATTTTGCGCCTCACCTGGCGATGGCTTATGCACCCGAACCCGACCTGTTTATTCGTACCGGCGGCGAACAACGCATTAGCAATTTTTTGCTCTGGCAATTGGCCTACACTGAATTTTATTTTACCGATCTGCTCTGGCCGGAGTTTGATGCCGCTGTGCTCGATGCAGCTATAGCTTCTTATCACAGCCGCGAGCGACGCTTTGGTCGTACCAGCGAGCAGTTGAATATCGATCGCGAACCGAAGACGGTACCTATTTCTACCGCTGTTTCGCGACCAGGCCAAGATGCTTAAGGCGCGAATTGTCACCGCGCTGATCCTTGCCTCAGGGCTTCTCGCTGCGCTATTTCTGTTGCCTCGCCTCGGCACGGTCGCGGTGTTTATAGCCGTGCTCTCCGTCGCTGCCTGGGAGTGGGCCGGCTTGCTGAAGGCCGGTGGGCGGGAACGCAAACTGTTTGGCTTGGCTACTGCGATGCTGTGTGCCGCCATCTATGCTTCTGGAATGACAACGGCGCTGCTCGTAGCGCTCTGGGCTGCTGCTGTGGTTTTTTGGTTGCTGCTGGTACCCCTGTGGTTTCGCTGCCGCTGGGCCTTGCATGCCGATACCATGGGATTCCTGGTCGGTTGGCTACTGCTCATCCCCAGTTGGGCCGGTATGGTGACATTGCACGAGCGCAGCCCATGGTTGCTGCTCGCGGCGCTGGCATTGATATGGGTAGCCGATATCGCAGCCTATTTCAGCGGACGCGCTTTTGGCCGTCACAAACTGGCGCCTAGCATCAGCCCTGGCAAGACCTGGGAAGGCGCAGCGGGTGCTGCCGTAGCGGTGCTTGCCTATGTCGTTGCCGTCGGCAGTGTAACGGGCCAGTTGCGGTTATTGACGGCGCCACAGGTCCTGATTGCGGCCTTGGCTCTGGTACTGCTAACCGCTGTCAGCATTCTCGGCGATTTATTCGAATCACTGGCCAAGCGCCAGGCCGGTCTGAAGGACAGCAGCGCACTACTTCCCGGACATGGCGGAGTGCTCGATCGTATCGACAGTCTCACCTCGGCGCTTCCGCTGTTCGGTTTGGCAGCGTTGTTGCTCGCCTGAATTTATGGAACAGGTTCAAAAACAACGTCTGACCATCCTTGGCGCTACGGGCTCGATCGGAGTGAGCACGCTGGACGTCGTCGCACGCCACCCGGAACGTTTTGAGGTGGTTGCACTGACAGCGCATACCAAGGTATCCGAATTGGCGCGACTTTGCCTGCGCCATCGGCCGCGCTATGCTGTGATGACGAGCGACGCGGATGCGCAGGCCCTGTCCAGTGAATTGCGCTCATCCGGCCTCGCCACCGAAGTGCTGGCGGGTCCGCAAGCTTTGGCGCAAGTAGCGGCCTTAAACGAAGTCGATTCGGTCATGGCTGCGATTGTCGGTGCCGCAGGCTTGGCACCCACGCTGGCAGCGGTGCGCGCAGGCAAACGCGTGCTGCTGGCCAACAAGGAAGCACTGGTGATGGCCGGAGCGCTGTTCATGGCGGAAGTGCGGCAAGCTGCGGCAAGCTTGTGGCCAATCGACAGCGAACACAATGCGATTTTTCAGTCCTTACCAGCGGATTATGCCGGTTTGTTCGACAGGAAAGGCGTGCGCCGCATACTACTTACGGCTTCGGGCGGACCGTTTCGCGCTACGCCGCTTTCGCAGATGCAGACAGTCACGCCTAAACAGGCTTGCGCTCACCCGAACTGGGTGATGGGACGAAAGATTTCCGTCGATTCGGCCACCATGATGAACAAGGGCCTCGAAGTAATCGAAGCGCACTGGCTGTTTAATGCGCCGGCAGACAGGATCGAAGTCGTGATTCATCCTCAGAGCGTAATTCATTCGTTGGTTGAATATGTCGATGGTTCGGTGCTGGCTCAACTCGGAAATCCCGACATGCGGACGCCGATTGCCCATGCTCTGGCTTATCCCGAGCGCATCGAGGCGGGGGTTGCTCCACTCGACATGTTCGCCATCGGCCAATTAACTTTTGAACGTCCTGATGAGCGGCGTTTCCCCTGTTTGCCATTGGCCTACCACGCTTTGCGTGCGGCAGGAAGTGCACCGACCATTCTGAATGCCGCCAACGAGGTGTCAGTGGCAAGTTTTCTCAGCGGACAATTGCCTTTCCTGAGAATTGCCGAAGTCATCGCCGCCGTGCTTGATCAGATTCCGGTCACGACAGTGCCGGATATCGATGCAGTGATAGCTGTCGATGCCCAGGCCCGCGCAGTTGCCACAAGTATCGTGGCGGATTGGACTTGATGGGCAGCGACTTCGTCTTCTACCTCGGCGCATTTGCGTTGGCCTTGGGCGCGCTGATCATGGTGCATGAACTGGGCCATTTTGTTGTCGCGCGTCTGTGCGGAGTCAAAGTGCTGCGCTTTTCGATCGGTTTTGGCCGACCATTACTGATCAAACGCTACGGTGTCGATCAAACCGAGTGGGCAATCTCGATTTTTCCGCTGGGCGGATATGTCAAGATGCTCGATGAGCGCGAGGGTTCAGTAGAACAGCACGAACTTCCGCGTGCTTTCAATCGTCAGTCGGTGTGGAAACGCATTCTGGTAGTTGCTGCCGGACCGTTCGCCAACCTGCTGCTGGCGATTCTGCTGTACTGGTTGGTATTCATGCAGGGCATTGAGGAACTGCGCCCCGTTCTTGCCACGCCGCCGGCGGCAACGGCAGCGGCGCGCGCCGAAGTGCAGAATGGCGAAACAGTTCGCAGCATCAATGGCAAACCGGTGTTAACCTGGCAGGAGTTGCGCTGGGAACTGCTACAAGTGGCTCTCGACAGAACCCCACTGATTTTGGAGGTCGTCGATCAACGCCAGGAGATCGTCTTTCGCCGTATTGAGACTGAGGAGATTACGGCTGCCGATCTTGACACGGATATGGCGTTGCGACTTGGATTGAAGTTATATCGGCCGGAACTCAAACCGATCGTCGGTGAAGTGTCCGCTAATTCTGTTGCTGAACTGGCTGGTCTGCGTGCTGGCGACGAGTTCGTTACCGTCGCCGGCCGTCCGATTTTGTCCTGGAGCGAAGTCGCAACAAGCATTCGACAATCCGCAGGATCACCATTGCAATTTGATATTCTTCGAAAAGACGTGCGACTGACCGTGCAAGTCACCCCAAATGCGGTGGAGGAGGGCGGTCAGCGCATTGGCCGCATCGGCGTTCGGGTACGGGATGATCCGGTGCGACGTGCGGAGCTGGTGGCTACTGTCCGCTACGCCGCGGCGCCGGCTTTCATCAAAGCGACAGCGCATACTTGGGATATGTCACTATTCAGCCTGAAGATGATCGGCCGAATGATTGTCGGCGAAGTTCCCTGGAGAAATATCAGCGGCCCGATAACCATCGCTGATTACGCCGGGCAGTCGGCGCGACTCGGATGGCCTTACTACTTGAAGTTCCTGGCGCTGATCAGTATCAGCCTCGGCGTGTTAAATCTACTGCCGATTCCAATATTGGATGGCGGTCATTTATTGTATTATATGGCCGAGATTATCAAAGGCGGCCCACTCTCGGAGCGGGTTATGGAAATCGGTCAGAATATTGGCTTGTCCCTGCTGATAATTCTGATGGCATTTGCCTTCTATAACGATATCAACCGCTTGGTTTCCGGATAGCAGAATGAAAAAAAATCTGATCGCTGGCTTGGTCGCTGCAGTGTTTGCGACGTCGGCTTCCGCCTTTGAGCCTTTCGTCATCAAAGACATTCGTGTTGAGGGCATCCAGCGCACTGAGGCGGGTACGGTGTTTAGCTACCTGCCGGTCAAGGTCGGCGATACCATGACTGATGACAAGGCGGCTCAAGCCGTCAAGACGCTTTTCTCCACTGGTTTCTTTAAAGATGTGCGACTGGAGATCGAGGGTGGCTTGCTGGTAGTGCTCGTCGAGGAACGGCCTGCGATCGCGGTGGTGGACTTTATCGGGTTGAAAGCTTTTGAAAAGGAACAGATCATTAAAGGCCTGCGCGAAGTCGGCTTGGCTGAGTCGCGTATTTTCGACCGCGCATTGGTCGACAAAGCCGAGCGGGAACTCAAGCGCCAGTACCTGACCCGTGGCTATTATGCGGTAAATATCAAAACGACCGTGACACCGCTGGAGCGCAACCGCGTTGGCATCAACTTTAATGTCGAAGAGGGCGAGGTTGCGAAGATCAAACAGATCAGCATCATCGGCGCCAAGGCTTATCCAGAGAGCGAACTTCTGGATATTTTCCAATTGCGTACACCGAATTGGTTAACCTGGTACACCAAGAATGACCAATATTCGAAGCAAAAGCTGTCGGGCGATCTTGAGAACCTTCGCTCCAACTATCTCAACCGCGGCTATCTAGAGTTCAACATCGATTCCACTCAAGTCTCGATCACTCAGAACAAACTTGACATTTATATCACGGTGAATGTCACCGAAGGCGAAAAATACACGGTGGCCTCGATCAAACTGGCCGGAGATTTGCTGCTGCCGGATGATGAGCTGAAAAAACTGGTCACCCTCAAACCGGGAGATACTTTCTCGCGCGAAAAATTGACTGAAACCACAAAGCAAATCAGCGAGCGACTCGGCAACTATGGTTACGCTTTTGCCAACGTGAATGCCGCGCCTGAACTCGACAAAAAGAACAATCAGGTGACATTCACGATTTTCATCGATCCCGGCCGTCGCGTTTATGTGCATGAGGTTAGCGTCACCGGTAATAACCGGTCTCGCGACGAAGTAGTCCGTCGCGAAATGCGCCAACTCGAATCGAGTTGGTATGACGGCGAGAAAATCAACAAGTCGCGCACACGTATCGACCGTCTTGGGTATTTCGAGGATGTGACTTTGGAAACGCCGGCGGTTCCCGCTACAAGCGACCAGGTCGATGTCAATGTGAATGTCAAGGAAAAACCCACGGGCAGCATTATGTTGGGCGCCGGTTTCTCCAGTTCTGAGAAGTTGGTTCTGTCCGCATCTGTTCAACAGCAAAACCTGTTCGGTAGCGGCAAGACCGTTGGCGTACAGGTCAACACCAGTAAAATCAACCAGGTGCTTTCATTTTCCTACACTGACCCGTACTACACCATTGACGGTATCAGTCGCGGCTTCGATATATACAAGCGTCATACTGATACCAGTTCGCTCAGCGCCGTGGGCACCTATGGCAGTTCATCCATCGGTGGTGGTGTGCGCTATGGATTACCGATAGCCGAGGATGACTACATCAGCCTGGGGCTGTCGGTTGATGCGACCAAGTTGACGGTCGATGACTACAGTCCGGAAATCTACCAACAATACGTAAACAATTTTGGCGCCGCCAGCACTACGCTACTCACCACGGCAGGCTGGCTCAAGGAAACCATAGACAGCCGGCTTTATCCCACGAAGGGCACATCGAATAGGCTGGTCGGCGAACTGGGACTTCCTGGCGGCAGCCTGCATTACTATCGGGCGACATATCAGCACCAACACTTCATCCCTGTCCCCTTGTTTTCGAAAAAATTCACGCTGATGCTCAACGGTGAAGCGGGTTATGCAAACGGCTATGGCGGGAAAAATCTGCCATTCTTCAAGAATTTCTTTGCCGGGGGCATTGGTTCGGTGCGTGGCTATGACAGCAGTTCCCTTGGCCCCATTGATCCCTTGTCAGGCTATAGCCTGGGAGGCAACCGTCGCCTGACCGGGAATGCGGAATTCTTGTTCCCATTGCCTGGCTCTGGTCAGGATAAGTCATTGCGCCTGGGGGTTTTTGTTGATGGCGGTCAGGTTTGGGCACAAGGCCAGAAGATTTCATTGGGCGAGCTGCGTTACAGTACGGGTTTCTCGCTGGCGTGGTCTTCGCCGATGGGTCCGCTGAAATTCAGTATCGCCAATCCGCTCAACAGAAAACCGGGTGACAGGGTTCAGCGCCTGCAATTCCAGTTGGGCACAGTGTTCTAACGTATTGCATCCAGGAGATTCATCTTGAAAAAGGTTTTCGCTCCCTTGCTGGCAGTTGCCTGCATGCTCATTGCAGGCTCCGTTAGTGCCGAAGTAAAAATCGGTTTCGTCAACAGCCAACGCATACTCAATGATGCGCCGCAAGCGGCCAAGGCCAAGAAAAGACTCGAGAAGGAATTCGAGAAGCGCGACCAGGAATTGCTGAAACTCTCCAAGCAGCTGCAGGCCGTTCAGGAAAGTCTGGAAAAAAGTTCTGCAACCCTGTCAGAATCAGAACGACGAAACAAGGAACGGGAATTTAACGAACTTAACCGGGATTTCCTGCGCAAACAGCGTGAATTCAAGGAAGACCTCAACCTGCGTCAGAACGAGGAAATGGCGGCAATCTACGAGCGCGTGAACAAGGTGATCAAAGGCATTGCCGAAGCGGATAAGTACGACATTATCTTCCAGGAGGCAGTCTATGCCAATCCACGCATTGACCTGACCGACAAGATCATCAAGGCGCTCGCCGACAGCGCCAAGTAAGTCATCTTCATAAATCGGCTGTGGTTGCTTCCGCTCTTACCCTCGATGAAATCGTTGCGCGCTTCGGCGGCGAGTTGATCGGCGACGGCGCACGGTTGATTCACCAAGTTGCCACCCTGGATCGTGCCGGCCAAGGCGAAATAAGTTTTCTCGCCAATCCCAAGTATCGCGAAAAACTTGGGGCTACCCGTGCCGGCGCAGTAATCCTATCGCCTGAGGCCGCCGTCGGTAGTCCTGTCGCATGCATCGTCTGCGCCAATCCCTACCTGTACTTTGCGCGGGTTGCCCAATGTTTGAATCCTGCCGCACTCCCAGCTTCCGGCATCCACCCAACCGCCACGGTCGAAGCCGCACTCCCGGAGAGCGTCAGTGTCGCCGCCGGAGTCTATATCGGTCCGCAGGCACGCATCGGCGAGCGGGTCAGTATCGGGGCAGGTTGCATCATCGGTGCGGGAGTCGAACTCGGCGCCGGTACGCTACTCCACGCCAACGTCACCATCTATGGTGGATGTAAAATCGGCGCCCGCGCCATTATTCACTCGGGGGCGATCATTGGCGCAGATGGCTTCGGCTTTGCGCGCGAACTTGAAGGGAAAAATTCCGGCACTTGGCATAAAATCCCGCAGATCGGCCGTGTTCTGATCGGCGACGATGTTGAAATCGGCGCCAATACCACCATCGATCGAGGTGCTCTCGATGACACGGTGATCGAGGATGGTGTCAAGTTTGACAACCAGATCCAGGTTGGTCACAACGTGCGAATCGGCGCGCATAGTGCGTTAGCTGGTTGTGTCGGCATTGCCGGCAGCGCAACGCTCGGCCGCCGCTGTACCGTGGGTGGCGGGGCAATTATTCTTGGTCACCTGCGCATCGCCGACGACGTCAATATTTCCGCTGGTACGCTAGTGGCTAAAACAATTTCCAGAGCGGGTAGCTATACCGGAGCTGTGCCATTCATGGAGCATGCGGCCTGGTTGAAAAATTTTGCTCGGCTGCGCCAACTTGACGCCATGGCGGCTAAAATACGCGCCCTTGAGGCGGAGGTGGAAAAACTCGTGATAACCCAATCGGAGGAAAAGTTGTGAGTGCGATGGACATACATCAAATCCTTGAGCATTTGCCTCATCGCTACCCATTTCTCCTGGTGGATCGTGTAGTCGAATGCGTCCCGGGTGAGCGAATTCTGGCGCTCAAGAATGTCAGCATTAATGAGCCGTTCTTTCCTGGCCATTTTCCCCACCATCCGGTTATGCCCGGTGTGCTGATTCTTGAGGCACTGGCGCAGGCGGCGGCGATTCTGTCATTCAAGACATTGGGCCAGAAGTCCGACGATAAAACGGTATATTATTTTGCCGGTATCGACGCTGCGCGTTTCAAGAAGCCAGTCACTGCCGGAGATCAGCTGATGCTTGAGGTTTCCATCAAAGCCAGCAGGCGTGGACTATGGAAGTTCGCTGCACGGGCTTTGGTCGACGGCCAAGTTGCCGCCGAAGCCGAGTTGTTGTGCACGATGCGCAATATTGAATGAATTCCGTTGCGATTCATCCTACCGCCATTGTCCATCCGGGCGCCAGACTTGGCCGCAACGTTGAGATCGGTGCGTATGCTCTGATCGGGGAGCATGTCGAGATCGGTGATGGCAGCCGCATCGGACCGCATGTTGTAGTCACTGGGCATACCCGTATCGGTCGGGATAACCGTATTTTCCAATTCTGTTCGATCGGCGAAATTCCGCAGGATAAGAAATATGCGGGAGAATCGACTCGGCTCGAAATTGGCGATCGCAACACCATCCGGGAATTCTGTACGTTCAATTGTGGAACTACCCAGGATGCCGGGGTTACCCGCCTTGGCAACGACAATTGGATTATGGCCTACGTTCATCTGGCACATGATTGCCAGGTGGGAAATCAAACCATTTTCGCCAACAATGCGCAACTGGCTGGCCATGTACATGTCGGTGATTGGGTTATCCTGGGCGGCTTTACCGCCGTTCATCAGTTTGTCCGCGTTGGCGCCCATAGCATGACAGCGATGGGCAGCATGCTTGTGCAAGACCTGCCGCCTTACGTCATGGCTGCCGGCAACACCGCCAGTGCACATGGCATCAATAGCGAGGGTTTGAGACGCCGAGGTTTCTCGGCGGCGGCGATCATGGCGATCAAGCGTGCCTACAAGGTACTGTACAAATCCGGTTTGAAGTTGGCGGAAGCGCAGGCGGCTATTGCCGCCGACAGTGTGGCCTGTGACGAACTCCGGCTGTTGGCCGATTTTCTCTCGGACGCCGGACGAGGCATCATACGCTAGCCATTACATGAGACCGGCTCTAAGTATCGCCATGGTGGCGGGAGAGTCTTCGGGCGACCTGCTCGGCAGTCACCTGATCCAAGCGCTCAAGCAGCACCTGCCGCAAATTCCTGAGACACGTTTCTTCGGTATCGGTGGCCCGAAGATGGACTCGGCCGGCTTTATCTCAGATTGGCCGGCAGAAAGTCTGGCGGTGCGTGGCTATGCCGAAGTGTTGCGGCACTACCGAGAAATCGCAGGCATCCGCCGCCAGCTGCTGAAACGCCTGTTGGCGAATCCCCCCGATGTGTTTATTGGTGTCGACGCACCCGATTTCAATCTGTGGCTGGAAACACGCCTCAAAGCTGCCGGCATTGCCACTATTCATTTTGTCAGCCCTTCAGTGTGGGCATGGCGCGGTGCGCGTATTCGCCGCATTGCCCGCTCGGTTGATCAGATGCTCTGTTTGTTCCCGTTCGAAG
Source organism: Sterolibacterium sp. (assembly GCA_028713555.1). Classification (GTDB taxonomy): domain Bacteria; phylum Pseudomonadota; class Gammaproteobacteria; order Burkholderiales; family Rhodocyclaceae; genus JACRAR01. The sequence goes on from JAQTOA010000004.1 coordinate 113,883, forward strand.
CGTCGCTGTATGAGAAACACGGTGTTCAGGCGACTTACGTCGGTCATCCGCTGGCCGATATGATTCCGCTGGAACCCGATCAGGAAACGGCGCGGGAGCGCCTCAATTTATCCCAAGACGATCTGGTATTTGCTTTGCTGCCTGGCAGTAGACAGTCTGAACTGCATTTCATGGCGGAAACCTTCATTGAAACGGCAAAGCGGTTGCATCAACTTTTCCCGCAAGCGCGTTTCCTGGTGCCGCTGATCTCGCGTGAGACCAGACTGCAGTTCGAAAATCGACTATGGCAACATGGCGCCCAGGAGCTGCAATTGACCTTGCTATTTGGCCATGCGCAAGATGCCATGGCTGCTGCCGATGTCGTGCTGGTGGCAAGTGGGACGGCAACGCTGGAGGCCGCATTGTATAAGAAACCGATGGTAATCGTTTATAAGATGTCACCTTGGTCGTGGAGCTTGATGCGCCGGATGAAATATCAGCCTTGGGTCGGACTGCCCAATATTCTTGCCGGACGATTTGTCGTACCGGAATTTTTGCAGAACGAAGCGACCCCGGACAATCTTGCCCAAGCTCTTGCCAACCAGGTAGGCGACCAGAAAGTTCGCGCTGGTTTGCATGACCTATTCACCCAGATGCATAGGCAATTGCGACAAAATACGGCCGAGAAGGCGGCGTCAGCGATTCTGCCGGCACTGCTTAAAAAACTCCCCTCTTTCCCTTCAATGCAGGACGCATGAAGCAGGTTGCCGGCATTGACGAAGCGGGGCGCGGCCCACTAGCCGGTCCGGTATTTGCGGCAGCGGTGATACTTGACCCAAGCAGGACGATTGCAGGTTTGCGGGATTCGAAAAAACTCTCGGAAAAGAACCGTAATCGGCTTGCCGAGGAAATCAAGGAACGCGCGTTGGCTTGGGCCATTGCCAGCAGCAGCGTCGTCGAGATCGATGCCATTAATATCCTCCAAGCCAGCCTGCTGGCTATGCGTCGGGCAGTCGAGGCGCTCCGGATAGAGCCGGATGAGATCCTCGTTGATGGCCTGCACTGCCCGCTGGTTAGCATGCCGGCAAGGGCCATCGTCAAAGGCGATAGTTTGATTCCCGCCATCAGTGCTGCTTCAATTCTGGCCAAGACCGCGCGAGACGCCGAGCTGCTGCGCTTGCATGTTATCTATCCGGAATACGGCCTGGATCGCCACAAAGGATATCCGACCGTACTTCATGTGGCGGCATTGCGTCTCTATGGGCCTGCGCCCATTCACCGGCGTAGTTTTGCACCAGTACTTCGCCTGCTTGAGGGATGAAACGGATTGCTTCACGTGCCAATCCGACCTTCAAGGCTTTGAAGGCTCTTTCCGATGATGCTCGTGAACAGCGTCGTATGGGAATGACCCTGCTTGAGGGTGCCCACCTTGTCGCGACATACTATGAAAAGGTCGGACTGCCCGTGCAGTTGGTTATTAGTGAGCATGGTGCTGCACAGGTTGAAATCCAGGCACTCTGCGATTCCTTGGCGGCTGTGGAAACTATCTTGATGGGCGACAGTTTGTACCGTGAACTTAGCGGGCTGGCCACCCCAACCGGTATCGCCGCGATAATCAACATTCCCGTACCATCGAGTGAAAGCGTCAGCGGCTCTTGCGTCTTGCTCGATTCCCTTCAGGATGCCGGCAACGTCGGCTCGATTCTGCGTACCGCAGCAGCAGCGGGCATCGCCGACGTATTCCTCGGTCCTGGCAGTGCAGGTGTATGGACGCCGCGAGTGCTGAGGGCGGCTCAAGGTGCTCATTTTGACTTGCGCTTACATGAGCAAGCGGATCTGCTCGCCGTCATGACAGGGTTTTCTGGCACGACGGTGGCTGCAATGGCACATGGCGTTGAAATAATCTACCGGCAGGATCTGACAGGCAAGTTGGCCTGGCTATTCGGCAGTGAAGGCTGCGGTATCTCGCCGGCCTTGGAAGCTGCTGCCGGGAAGCGCGTCACTATTCCATTGGCGCCGGGTTGTGAGTCCTTGAATGTCGCCGTCGCTGCAGCCATCTGTTTATTCGAGGAGGTCAGGCAAAAACATACTCTTTGGGGGTTGCCTTCTTCCTGAATTAGCGTTTTAGTCACAGGCTAGCGACAATTCGTAAGCTTGAGCGAAGGCGCTGTCTGTGCCAAAGACGCCATCGCTCCTTCTTCCTTTCTCTCCAAATAGATGACTGTCTCGAGAACGCCACTCTATTCGAGGTCTGGCGGGGCTCCGTTATCTCCTGTGCATTTCCAGTCGCGGGACTTTGGTTTGGTTGCCATAGCAATATTTGCCATGGCATATATAATGACGACGTGGTTAACCGAGACACTACAACAAAACCGAAATCGACCGAGCAGGAGACCTTTGGTCTCTTGCTGCTGTCGGTTCGTCTCAACCTGATCCGGCGTGGTGAGCGCCTTCTGGTGGCCAAGGGTTTTGATATCAACTTCACTCAGTTCCGGGTGTTATATGCACTTAGCCAGTGTCAGTCCTTGAGTGCGACCGAATTGGCGCGCGGTGTCGAACATGATGGCGGCGCACTGACCAGGCTACTGGATTGCCTGCAGGGAAAGGGGTACGTGGCGCGGCGCCCTAACGCCAAGGACCGGCGTGCGATTGAGGTTTCCATGACCGAGAAGGGTAGGGCAGTCTGGGATTCAATGCGGGACTGCGTAACGCAGGCTAATACCGAGGTTCTCGAGGCTCTTAGCGATGCCGAGCAGACCCAGTTGTTCGGTTTCCTTCACCGCATTCGTGACTACATAGATGCCTAACTCAGGCAGTAGGGTGCTGAAGTTATGTCCATGAATAAATTAACAAACCTATGCCGACGGGGTTATGCCGCAACTTCGGAGCTGCTGTTGTTGGGGATTATGTTGGGGGGGTGCGCCGGCAGCGAAGGACTCTTAACTCAGGGCGTGATCGCTAGCCCAGCTTCCTTGTCCGCCAACAAGTCACTGGCGAATAGCGGCACCAGCTACGCCAGCAACTGGCCAGCGGAAGACTGGTGGCATTCACTTGGCGATGTACAACTCGATGCGTTAATCAATGAGGCGATGCAAGCCAGCCCCGACCTTGCCGCCGCTGCCGCACGAGTTCGCCAAGCCAGTGCCTTGAGTATGAATGCCGATGCGTTGCGTTCTCCCTCAATTTCCGCAATGGCCATGGTACAAGGCATCCGCATTCCGAGCAGCGCGATGCCGTCCTCCTCCAGTGATCTGAATTTCACGCCCAAGGTGCTGGGCCTGAACGGCAGTTACAATGTCGATCTCTGGGGTGGCGAGCGTGCCACCTGGGAAGCGGCGCTTGGCCGTCAGCGCGCCAGTGAAGTTGATGCCCAGGCGGCCAGGCTTACGCTATCGGTGGATATCGCGCGTGCCTATGCGCGACTCGGCAATGCCTACCAAGTACATGACATCGCACGAAAGAACGCGGAACGCGTTCAGCACCTGCTTGAGCTTGTCACTCAACGTGTTACAGCCGGTATTGACAGCACTGCCCAGCAACACCAGGCGGAAGCGCAAGCCGCAGCTACCCGGCAACGGTTTGCGCAAGCCGCTCAGGCCATTGAAAGCGAGCAAATCGCACTCGCCATCCTGATCGGCAAAGGGCCGGATCGCGCCACTGAAATTACTCGACCGTCTGTGCTTCAGCCGGTCCAGCTGGCCGTGCCCGGCAACCTCCCCGCCGATTTGCTCGGTCGTCGACCGGATATCGTTGCTGCGCGCCTGCGTGCAGAGGCTGCGCAACGCGACATCGATGCGTCGAAGGCAGGTTTTTATCCCAGCTTCAATCTCAGCGCTGCCATCGGCCTCGTATCGCTCCACACCAATGATTTGATGTCGCTGCAAAGTCGTTATTACTCGGTGACGCCGGCCATTTCCCTGCCGATCTTCGACGCCGGCCGGCTGCGCGCCAACTTGGCTGGACGCAACGCCGAATATGATATTGCGGTTGCCCAGTACAACAAGACGCTGGTGGGCGCATTTAATCAAGTTGCGCTGCAGATACAGGCGACACAAGCGCTGATTGCGCAGGAATCAGCGCAGTCGCAGTCGGTCAACGCTGCGCGCGAAGCGTGGATTTTGGCCATGCAGCGCTACCGGCACGGAATCGGCAGTTATATCGAGGCGCTGATCGATGAGCAGTCGGTTCTGGCGGCGGAAATGATGCTTAGCGAAATCCGTGGGCAGCAAATCGATACCGCGATTCAACTGGTGCATGCGCTGGGCGGCGGCTACGCTACTGAAGCGCCCAATGCGCCGCCTTCAACGACGCAGACAAGCAAGGTTTCGTCATGAATTCCACTTCACCCCCAGAAATTCCGTTGAGTGGCAGCAGCAGACTCCGCCGTTTCCTGCTGGTCGGGTTGGCGGCGGTCATTGTCATCGTCGCCATCGGTTGTGGCGCCTATTATCTCTTGCATGGCCGCTGGTTCGAAAGCACCGAGGATGCTTATGCCAATGGCAATATTGTCGAAGTGACTCCGCTGGTACCCGGCACCATCGTTGAGATCGGTGTCGACGATAACATGCTGGTTAAGGCGGGACAGCCGTTGATCAAGCTCGATCCGAACGACTCTCAGGTCGCCCTGGAACAGGCAGAAGCAGCACTGGCCCGCGCCGTGCGCCAGGTGCGCGGCCTCTATGCCAATGTCGATGGACAAAGTGCCGATCTTTCCGCCAAGCAGGTCGTTCTCAGGCGCGCGCGTGACGATGTCGAGCGCCGAAGCGGACTGGATGCTTCCGGAGCGATTGCGAAGGAAGAGTTGGTCCATGCGCAGTCCGCGCTCGAATCGGCGGAGCGTGCCGTCGTGATTTCACGCGAGCAGCTTTCCGCCACGATCGCCCTGACCGACAACACGTCGATTGCCACGCATCCGGAAGTGAAGGCGGCGGCATCGCTAGTACGAAAAGCTTATCTCGATTATGCCCACAGCACTTTGCTGGCGCCAGTAACCGGTTATATGACACAGCGCAGCGCCCAGGTCGGACAGCATGTTGCTACGGGAATGCCGCTGATGGCACTGGTGCCGCTCGAACAGTTGTGGGTCGATGCCAACTTCAAGGAAACCCAACTCGAACACATGCGCATTGGCCAGCCGGTAGAGGTACGGTCCGACGTCTATGGCGACGCCCTGATATACCACGGTCGTGTCGCCAGCCTCGGCATCGGCACTGGCAGTGCAATGTCCTTGCTCCCAGCGCAAAACGCGACCGGCAACTGGATCAAAATCGTGCAGCGGGTGCCGGTGCGTATCGCTCTTGATGCCAAGGAGTTGAACGAGCATCCGCTGCGTATTGGTCTGTCGATGCACGTCGAGGTCGACATGCATGATCGCTCCGGCCCGATGCTGTCACAATCTTCTCCGGGAAAGCCAGTCTACACAACGGATATCTACCTGAGGCAGCTTGCCGATGCCGAGGCGCGCATCAATGCGATCCTCCGCGCCAATTCCGGCGCTGCAACCGCAACGCGCCAAATCCGTCCGAGCCATACATGAGTCCCGCATTCCGACCAGCCCATCCTGGCCTCTGTAAAGTCGGGCTGGCGCTGGCCAGTTTCATGCAGGTGCTCGACTCGACCATTGCCAATGTATCGCTGCCCACTATTGCTGGCAATTTGGGATCAACTGCGCAGCAGAGTACTTGGGTAGTCACCTCCTTTGCCGTGGGCATGGCCATTGCGCTTCCGCTCACCGGATGGCTGGTGCGACGTATCGGTGAAGTCAGGCTGTTTATCGCAACTATGGTGTTGTTTACGCTCTCATCTGTGCTCTGCGGTGCAGCCGCCAATTTGGGAATGCTGATTGTTTTTCGTGCATTGCAAGGCTTCGTCTCGGGGCCGATATATCCCGTCACGCAGGCATTGATGATTTCTCTCTTCCCTGACAACAGGCGTGCGCAGGCTATTGTGGTGATTGCCTTGGTGTCTGTAGTCGCTCCGATCCTGGGACCGATTCTTGGCGGCTGGATTACCGACAACTACAACTGGCCCTGGATTTTTTTCATCAATGTGCCGGTCGGCGTTTTCGCCTGTTACGTGGTCTGGAGCCAGATGCGACACAAGCCGGAAGAACAGACGCAACGGGCGAGGATGGACTATGTCGGCCTCATCTCGCTGGCGATTGGCGTAGGTGCGCTTCAGATCCTGCTCGACAAGGGCAACGATGAAGACTGGTTCAATTCCAATTTCATCATCACCGCCGCCATCACCGCCGCCATATCAATGGCGGTATTCTTGATCTGGGAGCTTACCGAAAGGGATCCCATCGTCGATTTGCACATATTCCGCCATCGCAATTTCACTGTCGGCTCGTTGTGCTACATGCTCGCCTTTGGCGTTTTCTTCGGCGGCAGTGTGCTAGTTCCGCTATGGTTGCAAACCCAACTCCATTACACCCCCTTATGGGCCGGTATGGCGGTGGCGCCACAGGGGTTTTTCCCACTCCTGCTTGGGCCATTGATCGGGAAATATGCGCACCGCCTGAATCTGCGTTTATTAACGTCGATGGCTTTTGTTGCCATGGCAATTCCCTATTTCCTGCGAAGCACTTTCAATATGCAAGTGGATTTTGCTACTGTCGTTTATGTGCAACTGTTTCAGGGAATCGGGGTAGCCCTGTTTTTCATGCCAATAATGACCATTTTGCTATCCGACCTGAAACCCGAGGAAATTTCCGCCGGCTCCGGGCTCGCCATGTTCCTGCGTACGCTGGGTTGCGGTTTTTCTGTTTCCATCAGCAACTACCTGTGGAACACCAGAGCGGTACTCCATCATTCGCAACTCGCAGAACGATTTACGCCGGGCAGCGCAGGCGCTGTTGAGGCGCTGGGTTCATTGGGACACGGTAACACGCAACTGGCCTTGACCAGGCTCGATCAGATAATTACCGGACAGGCCTACCAGATTTCCTTTAATGAAATTTTCCTCGGTTTTACCATGGTGCTTCTCGGTCTCGTCTTGATGATCTGGCTTGCCAAACCGCCGTTTTCTGGAAATACGGTCAATGTTGGGAGCGATGAAACTGACCACGAGTGAGCGAATGGAACTGCAACGGCAAGCCAGTGTTAGGAAGGAAAGAGCCGACGCGGCAAGGTTACTGACCAGATTGAAGCCTTGCTGCTGTCGCCCAGACGTGCAGAACACCATGGGTTCGAGTACTTCCGGCACGGCACATTGTCGTTTCGCGCCGCATTCAATACCAAGACTGGCGAGGTGCGGGGCCAAACTGCAACGTGTCACACGTCGGCTGAGTTCGTGGCTTTCTTGACTTATTTTACATAATGCACATTATGCGAAATAACGGCGACGTGGAAAAGCTCCCTCCCGAGGCTTTTTTGCGTCTAGCAGATGAAAGACCATCCGGCGATGGGTACGAGCCTTGGCGACAACATCAACATCGTACAAACCACACAATTTCTTACAAAACACACCGTGCTTGATGCAATCCCTTTACACGCCTAATGTCCAATGTTCGTCACCGCAAGGCACAGTCGGTTGATAATAGACCGGCCGACATGATCAAGAGGAAAGGAAGGCTGCCATGAAAGCGATCAAATTGACGATTGCGCTTCTGCTTCTGGGAGCAGCTGGCCTGAGCGGTGCTTGGGCAGACAGAGGGCATGCGCATTTCAGCGTTGTGTTCGGTCCTGTTCCTTATTGGGGGCCATGGTACTACCAGCCACCGCCTTACTACTACCCGCCGATTGTGATCGAGCGCCCAGTACCGCAAGTGTATATCGAACAGCCGTCGGCAGTTGCCGCACCAACTGCATCCGCCTCTGCGACACTGACCAATTACTGGTACTACTGCACCACGGCAAAGGGGTACTACCCTTACGTCAAGGAGTGCCCTGGCGGATGGCAAAAAACACTGCCACAGCCCCCTGTGCAACCATGAGCCTTGCCGGGACTTATCATGATAATTGCATCAACTATTGTCTATTGTTTAAGGATTTGCCGCCATGAAATCATCAACCACTTTTCTAGCTGCTGTATTGCCCTTGCTATTAGTCGCCGGATGCGCCTCCGTGCCAACCGGCCCCAGCGTGATGGCATTGCCCGGAACAGGCAAGAACTTCGAACAATTCCGTAGCGACGATGCCGAATGCCGTCAGTATGCCCACTACCTGGTCGGTGGTACCGGCGCTGACCAGGCTGCCGTCGATTCCGGTGTGCGCAGCGCCGCTGTCGGCACTTTGGTAGGCGCCATCGCCGGGGCAGCTATCGGCGGCGGACATGAGGGTGCCAGTGCAGGCGCCGGCACCGGACTGATAGTAGGGACCATGGCTGGGACTGGTGCCGCCCAAAGTTCCGCTTACGCAACTCAGCGGAACTATGACCACGCGTACATCCAGTGCATGTACGCAAAGGGGGAACAGGTGCCGGTCTCCGGCGCCATGTCGCGCGGCCGGGTTCAAGCACCGGCTGATAGTGTTCCCTTGGCGCCGGCGGGTTCTTCCTACCCCCCGCCACCTCCCCCAGGATATGCGCCGCAGCCCCGCTGATTCGCACTCATGATATTTTGAAAATGAAAACCACTCCCAACCCTGCCTCAACCTCTTCCTTACATCCCGTGTTGTGGATCGCCGGCATTTCAGTGACGCTGCTGTCCTTGGCCGGCATCGCTGCGCTAACCGGAATCTTGCCTACCAGATTGGCCCCGGAGCAACCTATAATCGCCGCAGTAGCGCCCGTGACCGTGCCGGCGCCCCCAACCGAACCGGTGGCTGCAGCCGAGGCGACGGCGACTCCCATCACCACGCCACAAACACCGACGGTACCCGCCAACAAGGTATCGTCGGCAAAACGTCACAAAAAGGCAAGCGTTAACCAGGAGATGCCGAAGACTTCGGCGATGCTGCCGCCTCCCCTCGATAGCGGCGTTCCGCCCGACTACATACCTCCCCCAACCGTGGCATCCGCTCCCGCTGCGCCGCCGCCCTGCTTCAATTGCGGCATCATCGCCAGTGTGCGTGAACTGACCAATGAAGGCCCAGCAAGCGGAGGGGGCGCTATTGTCGGCGGAGTTCTCGGCGGCGCTTTGGCGAACAACATCGGCAAGGGTAACGGACGCACATTGGCCACCATCGCGGGCGCAGTCGGCGGCGGATTGCTCGGCAATACTATCGAGAAATCTGAGCACCGGACTGTCAGCTACCAGATTGCTGTACGCATGGAAGATGGCTCTACGCGGCTGATCGACTCCAGCAGCATGCCGCCTTGGCGCATTGGCGAACGAGTCAAACTAGTCGGCGGCGCCATCGTTTCGCGCTGAACTTATCCCTTTCACGCCAAGAACGTCTGCCAGTGCGGCTTATTCAGCGCTCCCAGTTGGCTGCGCACGAAGTCGATCTCGGCATCGTGTTCGATGGCGCTAAGTATGCCGCGCATTTTCTGAAAGCGTAGGTAGACCAGATAAGTGTTGACCACGTCAGTCTCGCAGTAGTCGCGGATCTCGTCGATTTTGCCATCCAGCCATGCTCCCCATACCGCGTCTCCGGCCATGCCCTGCTTGCCGGGCAGGCCCATCAACTTGGCGAGTTGGTCGAGTGGCGCACTGGCGCGCGGTTGGTACATTGCCAGCAGATCCATCAGGTCAAGGTGGCGTGAGTGGTAACGGCTGATGTAGTTATTCCATTTGAAATCGCGGCTGTCGCGGTAGTCGCCTTCGCCCATCTCCCAGTAGCGCGACGCAACGACGCCGTGAATCAACCCACGATAATGCAGTACCGGCAGATCGAAGCCACCGCCGTTCCAAGAGACAAGTTGCGGTGTGAATTTCTCGATGCCGTCGAAGAAACGCTGGATGATCTGCGCCTCGTTCGATTCCGGTTCGGCCAGCGAGCGTACCTGGAACTTCTCGCTGTCGCGCAACACGTAGGAAATTACCACGATACGCTGCAAATGCAGCGGCAGAAAATCGTTGCCACTTTTGGCGCGCTGTTTCTGGAAAGCGAACTCTGCCACCTCAGCATCGGAGAGTGTCGCGTCGAGTTCGTGCAACAAGCGCAAGCCGGCGATGTCGGGAATGCTCTCGATGTCAAAGACCAGCGTCGCAGTCATGCTGGAAACACGCCCGTTGACAAATATCGATCACCACGGTCGCATACGATGGTGACGATGGTGGCATTTTCCATCTCGGTAGCCAGGCGCAAGGCCACAACCAGTGCGCCTCCGGAGGAGATTCCAGCAAAGATGCCTTCTTCGCGAGCCAAACGCCGCGTCATCTCCTCGGCATCGGCCTGACTTACCGATTCGACCCGATCGACACGGCTGCGATCGAAAATTTTCGGTAGGTAGGCTTTTGGCCACTTGCGAATCCCGGGAATTTGCGAACCTTCCTCAGGCTCGCAGCCAACGATCTGCACTGCGGGATTCTGCTCCTTTAGATAACGCGAGACACCCATGATGGTGCCAGTGGTGCCCATGCTGCTGACAAAGTGAGTGATACAGCCGGTCGTGTCGCGCCAAATTTCCGGTCCGGTGCCCTGATAGTGGGAGAGCGGGTTATCCGGATTGGCGAACTGATCGAGAATAATGCCGCGTCCCTCGTCACGCAACTTCTCGGCGTGGTCGCGGGCGCCTTCCATGCCGCCAGCCTTCGGCGTCAGAATCAGTTCTGCTCCGTAAGCTCGCATCGCCTGACGCCGCTCGACGCTCTGGTTCTCCGGCATGATGAGAATCAGGCGATAGCCGCGCATCGCCGCGACCATCGCCAGCGCAATGCCGGTATTGCCGCTGGTGGCTTCAATCAGTGCATCGCCAGGTTTGATGTCGCCACGCGCCTCGGCACGCAGGATCATCGACAGCGCCGGCCGGTCCTTGACCGAGCCGGCCGGATTGTTGCCCTCCAGTTTGGCCAGGATGGCATTGTTGCGCCGCGCATTCACAACGCCCGGAATGCGCTTGAGACGCACCAGGGGCGTATTGCCGACGTAATCTTCCAAAGTCTGGAGCATAGAATCAGATGTCCTGCGCGGCTGCGAATACTATTTCTTCCCAACCTTCTTGTCGTCTACTGCGGGCTTTGCGGCCCCTTTCGGTACCGGCGCAACAGCAGTCTTGGTGCCCGCCTTGGGTGACGCGCTGGCCCCGGTTACCGTAATCTCACTTTTCAACTTTTCCAGGGTGGCGTTGCCGATACCCTTTACGCGCTTGACATCCTCGACACTGGTGAAAGGACCATTTTTACTGCGTTCCTCGACTATCGCCTTGGCCTTCACTGGGCCGATCCCCGGCAGCTTCTCGAGTTCGGCCTCGGAGGCCGAGTTGATGTTGATGGCGGCAAAGACGCACTGTATGGCAACGAGCCAAGCAAACAAGACATAAAGCAGCTTCTTCATGATTTCTCCTCGTTCAAGTTTCAGGAATATGACTGATGTTTGACGTATTCTCTTACGCCCTGCTCCACCGTGGCGAATTCGTCGTGGTAGCCGGCCGCACGCAGGTTGGAAAGATCGGCCTGGGTAAAACTCTGGTACTTGCCTTTCAATGCCGCGGGAAAGGCCACGTACTCAATTATCCCCTGTGCTTGCATCTCGACCAGTGACAAGTCAGCTTCGCCCTTGGCGACCCGGCAGGCATTGATAGTCGCGACAGCAACATCGTTGAACGACTGCGCCCTTCCAGTGCCGAGGTTGAATATTCCAGATTGCCGCCGCTCCAGGAAATACAGGTTGACCTTGACCACGTCGTCGATAAAAACGAAGTCGCGCCGCTGCTCGCCATTCGCGTAGCCATCACAGCCTTCAAATAGCTTGACACGGCCCTCGGCCCGGAACTGGTTGAAAAAATGCAAGGCTACCGAGGCCATCCGTTCCTTATGCTGTTCGCCAGGACCATAGACATTGAAGTAGCGAAAACCAGTTACCGGAGAAATGGCATCCCGCAGGCGCCGTCGAACACGCTGGTCAAACAGGAATTTGGAATAGCCATAGATATTCAGTGGCGACTCAAACTCGCGCGACTCTTTGAATGCTTTGCCACCGCCATACACTGAAGCCGATGAAGCATAAAGGAACGGGACTTCCTGATCGATGCAGAAATCCAACAGAGTCGCCGAGTAACGATAATTGTTTTCCATCATGTAGCGGCCATCGGTTTCCATAGTGTCTGAGCATGCTCCCTGGTGCAGGATAGCCTCGATATCGCCATCGAAATAACCACCTTCAACCAGTTCGAGAAACTCCAACTTGTCGAGGTAATCCATGATCTCGCAACCAACCAGATTTCTGAACTTGTCGGCGCGGCTCAGGTTGTCAACTGCGATGATGTTGTCAATGCCGCATTGATTCAGCCCCTTGACCAGATTGGCGCCGATAAACCCAGCCGCGCCGGTAACGACGTAATACATGAGAATTCCTTATGACGAATAGTTCGTGATTACGCTGCCTGCAATTCAGCCAGCGTGCAAGTAGCCGTGCCCAGCTTGCCGACAACGATGCCGGCTGCGCGGTTGGCAAAATGCATCGCCGGACCAAGATCCAAGCCACTGCCGAGCATTACCGCCAGGGTTGCAATTACCGTGTCGCCGGCACCGCTGACATCATAAACCTCGCGTGCCACGGCTGGCTCGTGCCGCATACCGTCTGCGGTGAACAATGTCATGCCCTCCTCCGAGCGGGTCACCAGCAAGCCCTCCAGGCCGAGGTCGGCACGCAGGAGTTGGGCCTTCTCAGCCAATTCCATGTCGTTCGTCCACTGGCCGATAACCCGGCGTAATTCCGCACGATTCGGCGTGAGCAGTGTAGCGCCGGCGTAGCGGGAAAAATCGTCGCCTTTCGGATCGGCTAGCACTGGTTTATTGGCTGCGCGAGCAAGCCGGATCATGTCGGTGATATGAGCAAGGCCGCCTTTGCCGTAATCCGAGAGTATGACCACGTCGCATTGCGCCAGGCGCTGCTCGAATTCGGCAAGTTTAGCCCGCAGCACCTCGTGCGCCGGAGAGGTTTCGAAGTCAATGCGCAACAGTTGTTGCTGTCGGCCGATAACGCGCAGCTTGACGGTAGTGGAAAGCTGGACGTCTTTGTGAAGACTGGTTGCAATATTTTCGGTATTCAGTAGATGCGCCAATGATCGCCCTGCTTCGTCTTCGCCGATCACTGACAACAACATCGCCTGACTACCCAGCGAAGCGGCGTTGCGTGCCACATTGGCCGCTCCGCCGGGGCGTTCTTCGACTCTTTCAACCTTGACTACGGGTACCGGCGCTTCCGGAGAAATCCGGCTGACTTCACCGAACCAGTAGCGATCAAGCATGACGTCGCCAACGATTAGAACGCGGGCTTTTGATGTATCAGGGATAAGCATGACAATCCTAGAATCGGCTTTTCATTTTCTTCCGATGGCATGATATTCAATGCCGGCTGCCCGGACTTGTGCAGGATCGTAAAGATTGCGGCCGTCGAAGATCACCGGCTGCTTGAGCGTGGCCTTGATGGTTGCAAAATCGGGACTCCTGAATTCCTGCCACTCAGTAACAATTGCCAACGCGTCGGCATCCTCAAGGGCGGCCATTGGATTAGTGACGTAACGGATACGCATTTCGCCATGATAGACGCGCTGTGCCTCGCTCATGGCGACCGGATCGTAAGCGTTGATGGTAGCGCCGCGCTCCAGGAGTTGGTCGATCAGGATGCGGCTGGGGGCCTCACGCATGTCATCGGTATTCGGCTTGAATGCCAAACCCCACAAGGCAAACCGACGCCCTGAGAGGTCCTCGCCGAAACGCTTGAATATCTTCGCGGGTAGAACCTGTTTCTGTTCCTGGTTGGTAGCTTCGACGGCAGTGAGAATATTCAGATGTTGGCCCGCCTCGTTTGCGGTGCGAATCAGCGCTTGTACATCCTTGGGAAAACAGGATCCGCCGTAGCCACAGCCGGAATATAAGAAATGGTAGCCGATGCGCGGATCGGCGCCGATGCCGGAACGCACCAACTCGATGTCGGCGCCGAGTTTCTCGGACAGGTTGGCCAGTTCATTCATGAAGGAGATGCGTGTCGCCAGCATGGCATTGGCCGCATATTTGGTCAACTCTGCCGAGCGTACGTCCATGATGATCAGGCGCTCATGGTTGCGCTGAAACGGTGCATACAATTGACGCATCATTTCGATGGCGCGTGAGTCGTTGGCGCCGACAACGATGCGATCGGGTTTCATGAAATCCTCGACTGCCGCACCCTCTTTGAGAAACTCCGGATTTGAGACGACACTGTAGTCGATCTCCATGGCCCGCTCGCTCAGTGCTTCGGCAATCGCGGCACAAACTTTGTCGGCAGTGCCAACCGGCACCGTGGACTTGTCCACCACAACCTTGTAACCCGTCATGTGCAAGCCGATGCTATGGGCGGCGGCAAGAACATATTGAAGGTCAGCCGAACCGTCCTCGTCCGGCGGAGTGCCAACAGCAATAAACAAAATGCTACCGTGGGCGACAGCAACGGCGATATCGGTGGTGAAATGGAGCCGGCCGGCGGCGCGATTTTTGGCCACCATAGCCGCCAGCCCGGGTTCGTGGATTGGCATACCCCCGTCATTGAGAATACGGATTTTTTCAGCACTGACATCAAGGCAGATTACGTCGTTACCAACTTCGGCGAGGCAGGCTCCACCAACCAAGCCGACGTAACCGGTACCGATGACTGTGATTTTCATCCGTGGGTCCTCAGGGAGTTAAATCAAATTCTTCCGTCCGCTTTGGTGGATAAGTTTCCCAACCGCCACAGGCGGGACAGCGCCAGTAGAACTGACGTGCCTTGAAACCACAACTGTCGCAGCAGTAGCGAGCGACACGCCGGGTATGATTGTGGATCAGGTTCTTGATGAGTTCCAGATCGGTGCGGCGTTCCGGCGGCGCCAGCAAAATTTGCGCCTCGAGTAACTTGTCGAGACCCAGCAGCGTCGGGTTGCGACGCAATTCATCACGTACCAGTTGATAGGCAGCTTCCGTCCTGCCAGCTTGCAATTCGGACTGAAATACGACGTCGAGCAGATCGAGCGATGGATACAATGCAAACCAGCCCCGCAACAACTGTATCCCATGCTCCTTGCGCCCCGCCTTGTTGAAGGCCTCGATCAGCCGGTTCGCCACCAGTGCCAGATAGACCGGGTTTTGCTGCTCGACACGCTGCCACGCTTCGATTGCAGCGGCCGTGTTCCCTTCGGCCAAAGCCACTTCGCCTTGCAGGATGGTCGCCCTCACGCACTTGCGGTTGCTGGCAAGGGCCGCATCAAGCTGCTGACGAGCCTCCTTGATATCGCCACGAGGCAAAGCCGACGAAGCCAGTTCGCAATGAAAATTGGCAATCTCCTTCTGCCACAGGTGACCCGCATGTTCGGGAAGCCTGCAGGCTATGTCGAGGGCTCTTTGCCACTCTTTTTCCTGTTGATAGATTTCCAGCAGGCAACGCATCGCCTCTTCGTCACGGGTCGTATCACGAAGCTTGAGGAAAACTTCCTCGGCGCGATCAAGCAAGCCTGCCTTGAGGTAATCATGTCCCAGTTCGGCTAGTGCATGCAGGCGCTGTAAATCGCTCAGTTGGCCTTGTGAAACGTCGCGCTCGATCAGGTTTTGATGGACGCGGATGGCGCGATCGGTCTCGCCACGGCGACGAAACAGATTGCCGAGAGCGAAGTGCAATTCGATGGTTTCCGGATCAACCCTGGCCGCCTCAAGGAATGCCTCAATGGCCTTGTCGGGCTGCTCGTTGAGAAGAAAGTTAAGCCCTTTGAAGTAAGAACGCGGCAGCGTGCGCGACTCGCGCACCAGATGCTTGATATCGATACGCGCCGCGATCCAACCGAGAATAAAGAACAAGGGTAGCGCCAGCAGCCACCAGAGTTGAATTTCGAAAGCGCTGCTCATCTCAATCCGGCGCGGTAGAACGTGCGCCGCTCTTGGGTTGGACAGACAATTGGCGGCGCAGTTGTCCGATTTCTCGACGCTGCCGTATCCAAGTAGCAAACGCGGCGGTGGCGCCCAGCAATGCTCCTGCGGCAAAACAGCCAAGGACCACCATCGACAACGGGACCTGCCAGGCGACGTCGAAATACAAGCGCAAGTCGACTGGCGCACTGTTTTTAATGGCCAAGCCAAATAGCGCCACAAAGATCACAGCCCGCACTAGCCAAATTAAAATTCGCATCGGCATTTACACAGGAAAACGGCGATATCCGCAACCAATGGCAACGAATATCGCCCGGACTAGTTCAAACCCTCTGAGTGCTCAACTCAGGGGGCGACAGTCGATCAGTTGCTTAGATCGACGCGCTCGCGCAGTTCTTTGCCGGCCTTGAAGTGCGGTACATACTTCTCCGCTACTAGAACTTTTTCACCCGACTTGGGATTGCGGCCAGTGCGAGCCGGCCGGTAGTTGAGGGCGAAACTGCCGAAGCCGCGAATTTCGATGCGGTCACCACGCGAAAGTGCGCCAGTCATCGCATCAAGGATCATCTTCACGGCGAAATCGGCATCCTTCGCCACCAGTTGCGGGAAAAGCGCCGCCAACCTGTCAATCAACTCGGATTTAGTCATGGCCAACTCGACACGCTATGCTTGTGGGTTGTTCAACTTTGCTTTGAGCAATGCGCCCAGGCTGGTCGTGCCAGTCGAAGCGGAGCCACTCTCGGCCGCCAACTTTTGCATCGCCTCGCTCTGCTCGGCCTGATCCTTGGCCTTGATCGAGAGATTGATGCCACGCGTCTTGCGATCGACGTTGATGATCATCGCTTCGACCGAATCGCCTTCCTTGAACAGCGTACGCAAGTCCTCGACACGGTCGCGGCTGGCTTCAGAAGCACGCAAATAACCCTCGACATCGCCGCCGAGATCGATCACAGCCCCGCGTGCATCAATGCTCTTGATGGTGCCCTTGACCATGCTGTTCTTGTCGTGATTGGCGACAAAACTGGTAAAGGGATCGCCATCCATCTGCTTGATCCCCAAGGAAATGCGCTCCTTTTCCACATCGATCGACAATACCAAGGCCTCGACCTCATCACCCTTCTTGAATTTCTGCTTGGTTTCTTCACCGGTGGAAGACCAGGACAGGTCGGACAGATGCACCAGTCCGTCGATGCCGCCCGGCAGGCCAATGAATATGCCAAAGTCGGTAATCGACTTGATCTGGCCGCTGACCTTGTCGCCCTTCTTGTGGTTGATCGCGAAATCGTCCCACGGATTGGACTGGCACTGCTTCATGCCGAGGGAAATGCGGCGACGCTCTTCGTCGATTTCGAGAATCATCACCTCGACCTCGTCGCCCAGTTGCACAACCTTGGAAGGATGAATATTTTTGTTGGTCCAGTCCATTTCGGAAACGTGCACCAAGCCCTCGATGCCCTGCTCGACTTCGACGAAAGCGCCGTAATCGGTGAGGTTGGTGACTTTGCCAAACAGGCGGGTGCCGGACGGGTAGCGGCGAGCAATGCCCACCCACGGATCGTCGCCGAGTTGCTTCATGCCCAAGGAGACCCGATTCTTTTCCTGGTCGAACTTGAGGATCTTGGCTTCGACTTCATCGCCAACCGTCAGCACTTCCGACGGATGGCGCACGCGACGCCAAGCCAAGTCGGTGATATGCAGCAAGCCATCGATGCCGCCGAGATCGACGAAGGCACCGTAATCGGTGATGTTCTTGACGATACCCTTGACGATGGTGCCTTCCTTGAGATTTTCCAGCAGGGACTGGCGCTCTTCACCCTGACTAGCTTCAAGCACGGCACGCCGAGACATAACCACATTGTTGCGCTTGCGGTCGAGCTTGATGACCTTGAATTCGAATTCCTTGCCTTCAAACGGCGTGGTGTCCTTGACCGGGCGGATATCCACCAGCGAACCGGGCAGGAAGGCGCGGATGCCATTGATCATGACGGTCAAGCCGCCCTTGACCTTGCCGGTAATCATGCCCTTGACCAGGGTACCCTCGGTCATGGCCTTGTCGAGGTCGTTCCAGGCGGCGATGCGCTTGGCTTTTTCGCGAGACAAACGCGTCTCGCCGTAGCCGTCTTCGAGCATCTCGATGGCGACCATAACGTAATCGCCGGGCTTGACTTCGATTTCGCCGCGCTCGTTCTTGAATTCCTCGACGGCGATAAAACTTTCCGACTTGAGGCCGGCATTGACGACCACGTGATTATGATCAACGCGGACGACTTCGGCGGTAATCACTTCGCCGGCGCGCATCTCTTGGCGCGACAAGCTTTCAGCAAAAAGATCGGCGAAGCTTTCCATGCCAGGCACGGTTTCGGTAATGGTTGCAGTAGCTGTGGACATTGTTGTAAGAACCTGTTCGCCGCGATTTAAAAGGACTATCCCTAAACCCTACGGCAGTAAGTTGATAACCGCCGCCGACGCTGGCGCGTCAAACGGCACCTGTGAAGCCCCTCGATTTGAAAGTTGCAGGGAACCCCATGCTACACACGCTGCTCAATGCAGTGAATGGAAACGTGACCGGTACCAGACCAGCACTTTCTGCACTGCCTGCTCGATGGTAAGTTGAGTCGTTTCGAGCAGTTCGGCATCCGCGCCTTTTTGCAGGGGAGCAACGCTACGCGCGGCATCGCGCGCATCGCGTTCTTGCAGGTCCCGCAAAAGGGTGTGGATATTAGCAGACATCCCTTTTTCGATCAACTGCTTAACACGGCGCTCGGCGCGCGCTTCGGCGCTGGCCGTCAGAAACACCTTGAGCAGGGCATCGGGAAACACCACCGAACCCATGTCGCGCCCTTCGGCCACCAGCCCCGGCGCCTGTCGATAGGCCCGCTGGCGTTCGAGCAGCGCCCGGCGCACCGTCGGCAAAGCAGCAACCCTGGAGGCATCGGCCGAGCAAGCCTCGCTACGAATCGCATCGGTTACATCCTCGCCGTCCAGGATGGTTCGCCCGCCGGCAAATTCGGCCGGCAAGGCAAAGGCTAACCCTGCCACCGCCGCTTCGTCATCGCATGGCACACCGGAGCGCGCCGCAGCCAGCGCCGTCAAGCGATACAAGGAGCCGCTGTCGAGATAATGGTAGCCGAGTCTTTGCGCGACCAGCGCGGCAACCGTGCCTTTGCCGGATGCCGAAGGACCGTCGATGGCGATGACAGGAATCTGGCTCATTTGAGGATTCCGGCAAACTCGCTGAAATATTCGGGGAAGGTCTTCGCAACGCAGTCCGGCTCGTTGATGCGCACCATTACGCCGCCGAGCGCAATCAGCGAAAAGCACATGGCCATGCGGTGATCATCGTAGGTATCAATCGCGGTACCGGGCGAAAGCTTGGCCGGAGGAAGAATCCGCAGGCAATCCGCACCCTCTTCCACTATGGCGCCAACTTTGCGCAACTCGGCCGCCATCGCCATGATGCGGTCGGTTTCCTTGACGCGCCAGGAGGCTATGTTACGCAGGATGCAGGGACCATCGGCAAACAGGGCCGCCACGGCCAGGGTCATTGCCGCATCGGGAATGTGGTTGAGATCCAGGTCAAAAGCCTTGAGCTTGCCGCTGGCCGGCGCACGGGCCTCGATCCAGTTATCCCCCATGGCGATTTGCGCGCCCATCGCCTGCAAGGCTTCGACAAAACGCACATCGCCCTGGATGCTGGCGCGACCAACGCCTTCGACGCGCACCGGTCCGCCGCCGATCGCGCCCGCCGCGAGAAAATACGATGCCGCCGAGGCATCCCCTTCGACATACACCACGCCCGGACTGCGATAGTGCTGTCCGGACCGGATCGCGAAGCGCTGCCAGCCTACACGCTCGACGCATACGCCGAAACGCGCCATCAGGTTCAGCGTGATCTCGATGTAAGGCTTGGAAATCAGTTCCGTCGCCATCTCGATGACCGCCGCGCGCCCGGTCAGCGGCAAAGCCATCAGCAGCGCCGTCAGGAACTGCGAAGAAACATCGCCGCGCACTCGGATCGGGGCATCGAGCCTGATTTCAGCCGGCCCGATTTCCAAAGGCGGAAAACCCTCGGTGCCCAGATAACCTACGTCCGCGCCGACCTGGCGCAGGCCGTCGACGAGGTCGCCGATCGGCCGCTCATGCATGCGCGCCACGCCGGAGAGCCGGTAATGCCCGCCGCAGAGCGCCAGCGCCGCCGTCAGCGGACGAAACGCCGTACCAGCATTGCCGAGAAAGAGGTCGGCTTCCTTGATCAGAAACGCGCCACCGACACCAGCGATGCGCCAAGCATTGCCATTGAGTGATTCCATGCTGACACCGAGCTTGCGCAAGGCATCGAGCATCACACGTGTGTCGTCGGAGTCGAGCAGGTCGCGAATTTCCGTCGTGCCTTCGGCCAGTCCGGCAAGCAATAAGCAGCGATTGGAAATGCTTTTCGAGCCGGGTAATTGGATGATGCCGGCCGCATGAGTTACCGGCGGCAGATCCAGATATTCCATGCTTATTCGCCCGGTGGCGAAATGGATTCGAGCCATGCGTCGCGCCGAGCGTGGGCACTGCTGAACATCGCTTCCAGGCCTGCGCCATCGGCGCTGGCAAGCAATACCCGGGTACGCATCAGTTCACCTTGGAAAGCATCGAGTTCCCTGATCAGGGCGCTGCGATTGGCAACGCAGATATCCCGCCACATTTCTGGATGGCTGCTGGCTATCCGAGTGAAATCGCGAAATCCACCCGCGGCGAAGCTGAAAAGCTGCTCCGAATCCTCGCGTCCGGCAAGTTCATGTACCAGCGCATACGCCAGCAGATGTGGCAAATGGCTGACCGCCGCGAAGATACTGTCGTGCTCATCCGGAGCCAATTCGTTAACCTTGGCGCCGCAGGTTTCCCATGCTGCGCGCACCTTTTCAACGTTTGCAGGCACATTTTCCTGCAGCGGCGTCAGCACCACGCGCTTGCCGCGATAAAGATCGACCTGAGCCGCCGCCACGCCGCTCTTTTCGGCTCCGGCGATCGGATGCGCGGGGACGAACTGATTGATTTTACCGCCGAGCGCTTTGCGCGCGGCCGCAATCACATCCTGCTTGGTGCTGCCGCCATCAGTGAGCAGAGTCAATGGCCCAAGATGCGGTGCCAACTGGTGCATGACAATTTCCATCTGGCCAACCGGCATCGCCAACAATACCAAGTCGGCGCCGGCCAGAGCATCTTCCCAGCCGGTGGCGCTGCGGTCGATGACGCCGCGCCGCTGCGCCTCATCGAGCGTGGCGCGGCTGCGGCCCATGCCGACGACTTCGTCAACCGCTTTGGCAGCTTTCAACGCCAGCGCGAAGGAGCCTCCGATCAGTCCGACTCCGCAGACGACGACTTTGCGAAACCGGGTCACAGCGATTTTTCCAAGGCTTCGAGGAAGCGCGCATTTTCCTGCTCGAGGCCAATGGTCACCCGCAGGTGCTCCGGCATCGCGTAATTGGCCAGCGGTCGGACAATGATGCCCTGCTTCAACAAGCGCAGATTCACGCCGCTGGCATCGGCGACGCGGAAAGTAACGAAGTTGCCGTGCGTTGGAATGTGATCGAGGCCCAGGCGCTTCAAGCCCGCCACAATCTGTTCGATGCCGCGGCGGTTGAGTTGGAAGCTTTCGGCGACGAACACATGATCGTCCAAGGCGCCGATGGCGGCGGCCAGCGCCAGGTTGTTTACATTGAAAGGCTGGCGGACGCGGTGCATCAGATCGGCAATCTCGCTCGACGCCATGGCGAAACCGACGCGCAGCCCAGCCAGTCCATACACCTTGGAAAAGGTGCGCGTGATGACCAGATTTGGAAACTCTGCGAGCCAGGCTTGCGTGTCCTCGCGCTGCGCCGACGGCAGGTATTCATTGTATGCCTCATCAAGCACCACCACGACATGCTCAGGCACCGCTTGCAAGAAAGCGCGGACTTGCGGGTAGGGCAGGAAGGTGCCGGTCGGATTGTTGGGGTTGGCGATCCATACGACCCGCGTATCGGGACGGATCGCGGCCTGCATGGCCTTCAGATCGTGGCCGTAATCTCTTGCCGGGACCTGGATGCACTCGCCGCCGGCCGACATCGTTGCCAGCGGATATACCGCGAAGGCATGCTGAGAGAACACCGCCGAACGCCCCGGCGCAATAAAGACGCGCGCGGCGAGATCAAGGACATCATTCGAGCCATTGCCGAGGACGATCCGCTCCATCCCCAGTGCATAATGATCTGAAATCGCCTTGACCAGATCATATTGATCCGGGTAGCGCTCGACCCCGGCAATGGCCATTTCCAGTGCAGCGCGCGCTTTCGGGCTCATGCCGAGCGGGTTTTCGTTGGACGCAAGTTTGACGATGCGGTCAACCGGAATGCCCAGTTCGCGCGCCAGTTGAGTAATCGGCTTGCCCGGCAAATAGGGAGAAATGGCGCGGATGTATGGCGGGGCGTGGGCGGCGATGCTCATGATGAAGTACTCGGGTAGTTACAGGATAGCCGCCGGGTAGCTGCCGAGGATCTTGACAAAACCGGCGCTCTCGGAGAGCGTCTTCAAGGCGGTGGCCACCGCGGCATCCTGCAGATGGCCCTCGACATCGACAAAAAATACATATTCCCAACGTCCGCCGCCGAAGCCGCGCGCCGGCCTCGATTCGAACTTGGTCATTGACACGCCATGCGCCGCCAAAGGCCCCAGAAGCCCCAGCATGGCACCGGGACGGTTTTGCGCCGAGCAGACGAAGGAGGTCTTGTCACGCCCCGAAGGACCGGCATCGTGGTCGGCCAGCACCAGGAAGCGCGTAGTGTTGTTGGGGTCGTCCTCGATATTCGCCGCCAGCACCTTCAAACCGTAGCGGCTCGCCGCCGCCTCGCCGGCGATGGCACAGGATTCGGCATCGTCGGCGGCCAAACGGGCGCCTTCGGCATTGCTCGCCACTGGCACCCGGGGAAGCTGCGCGAGACTGCGGTTCAGCCACTCATGGCATTGCGCCAGAGACTGGGCATGCGAATAAAGCCGCTTCACCGAAGCCAGGGAATCCGCTCTGGAGAGCAGGTTCTGATGAATCCGCAAAGTCACTTCACCACAGACTTTCAATGGCGAACTCAGCAACAGGTCGAGCGTGCGGCCAATCGCTCCTTCGCTGGAGTTCTCGACCGGCACCACGGCATAGTCGGCATTGCCTGCCTCAACCGCGCGGAAAGCATCGTCGATGCTAAGGCAAGCCGTCAGTTGCGGCGCCAAGCCGAAATGCTTCTGCGCAGCCGTTTCGGAGAAGGTACCTTCCGGGCCGAGGTAAGCGATCCGCAACGGCTGTTCCAGCGCCAGGCAGTCCGACATGATCTGGCGGAAAATCTGCTGGGCCGCCACCGCCGGCAACGGGCCCGGGTTGGCCTCGGCGATCCTGCGCAGCACCTGCGCCTCGCGTTCCGGCCGATAGACGTTGCCCTGCTTGATTTCGCCAATGCGATGGGCAAACTGCGCGCGCCGATTGATGAGGCGCAACACCTCATCGTCGATGCCGTCGATATCCTTGCGCAGCTTGCCTAGTTCATCGCAGTCATCTGCCACGTTCTAGGTTTCCAACGGCAGATAACGAACCGCCAGCACGCCCGGGATGGCGGCGATCGCAGCCACGACTTTTTTCGGCACGGCGCTGTCCGCATCAACCAGCGTGTAGGCGATATCGCCCTTCGACTTGTTGATCATGTCGTGAATATTCAGCTTGGACTGCGCCATCACCGTCGAAATCTGGCCGACCATATTGGGTACATTGGCATTGGCAATGGCCAGGCGATAAGCCGATTCGCGCGGCAAAGCCACATTCGGAAAATTGACCGCATTCTGTATATTGCCGTGCTCGAGATAGTCGCGCAGTTGGTCGGCAACCATGATCGCGCAATTTTCCTCCGCTTCTCCGGTCGAGGCGCCGAGGTGCGGCAAGGAGATCACGCGTGGATGGCGAACGACTTTCGGGCCGGGGAAATCGGAAACATAGCAGCCCAGTTTCTTGGCTTCCAGCGCGGCCAGCACGGCATCCACATTGACCACCGGGTCGCGCGAGAAGTTGAGCAGTACCGCCTCGGCCTTCATCTGTCCGATATTGTCAGCGTTAATCAGATTACGCGTGGCATCAACCAGTGGCACATGCAACGAGACAAAGTCGCATTTCTTCAGCACCTCGGCCACGCTGTTGGCCTTCTTCACCTGCGATGGCAGACTCCAGGCAGCATCCACCGAGATATCGGGGTCGTGGCCGTATACCTCCATGCCCAGCTTGATTGCGGCATCGGCGACCAGGCAGCCGATCTTGCCCAGGCCGATCACTCCCAGGGTATGCCCGGCAAGTTCGTAACCGGCATAGGTCTTCTTGCCATCCTCGACTTTCTTTTCCATCTCGGGATCGGCCGGATCCAAAGCGCCGACAAAATCCATGGCGCCGCGCAAGTTTCTGGCCGCCAGCAGCATGCCGGCGAGCACCAGTTCCTTGACCGCATTGGCATTGGCGCCTGGCGCATTGAATACCGGTACGCCACGAGCGGACATCGCCTTCACCGGGATGTTGTTGGTTCCCGAACCGGCGCGACCAATCGCCTTGACAGATGCGGCAATCTCAAGCTTGTGCATGTCTGCGGAACGCACCAGCACCGCATCGGGATCAGCCGCCTCCTTGGAACAGTCATAGCGCTCTGCCGGCAGACGCTTCAGACCATTTTGCGAAATCTTGTTGAGGATAAGAACCTTGAATTGATTAGCCATGATTTTTCTCGAACTCCTTCATGTATTCAACCAGGGTCTTAACCCCCTCGATTGACATGGCGTTGTAGATCGAGGCGCGCATCCCGCCAACCGAGCGGTGTCCCTTGAGTTGGACCATGCCGCGCGCCTTGGCGCCTTTGAGGAACTCCTCGTCGAGTTCGGGTTTCTTGAGCGTAAACGGCACATTCATGCGCGAACGATCCTGCTTGCGCACCGGGTTCTTGAAGAACTGGCTCTGGTCGAGATAATCATAGAGCAGCGCGGACTTCTCGATGTTCTTTTTTTCCATGGCGGCCAGCCCGCCCTGCTTTTTGAGCCACTGGAACACCAAGCCGGCGATGTAGATGCCATAGGTCGGCGGAGTGTTGTACATCGATTCGTTGTCGGCATGGGTCTTGTAATCAAGCATGGTCGGCGGCGTCGGCACACCTTTGCCGATCAGATCCTCGCGCACGATGACAATCGTCAAGCCCGCCGGGCCGATGTTCTTTTGCGCGCCGGCATAGATCAGACCGTATTTGGCCACATCGATCGGCTTCGATAAAATATTCGATGACATGTCGCATACTAGCGGCACATTGCCGGTATTTGGCGTCCAGTGGAATTCGACGCCACCGATGGTTTCGTTGGCGGTGTAATGAACATAGGCCGCATCGCTGTTGAGCTTCCAGTCGGCCTGGGCCGGCGCATAAGTGAATTTCTGGTCCTCGGCGGAAGCCACGGTATTCACCTGGCAAAATGTCTTGGCGGACTTGATGGCCTTTTTCGCCCATTCGCCGGTATGCACGTAATCGGCTGAGGTCTTGCCGGCCAGCAGGTTCATCGGAATCATCTCGAATTGCAGGGTGGCGCCGCCTTGCAGAAAAAGCACTTTGTAGTTGGCGGGGATTGCCAGCAATTCGCGCAGGTCGGCCTCCGCTGCCGCGGCAATCGACATGAATTCCTTGCCGCGATGGCTCATCTCCATGACGGATTGGCCGCTACCGTGCCAATCGAGCATTTGCGCCGCGGCTTCCTTCAGCACATCTTCGGGCAGAGCTGCGGGTCCTGCGCTAAAATTAATTGCACGTGTCATATCTAATCTCCTTGGTCAAGGTCTTCGGTTTCAATAATCTTTTCTATCCCGGCGAGCTTGGTGCCATCGTCGAGGTTAATCAATGTGACGCCCTGCGTCGAGCGTCCCATCTCGCGGATCTGATTGACCAGGGTGCGAATCAGCACTCCTCCGGTTGAGATCAGCATCAATTCATCGTCTGGCTGCACCAGCAGCGCGCCCACCACTTTGCCGTTACGCTCGCTGGTCTGGATTGCGATCATACCCTTGGTGCCGCGACCATGCCGCGTATATTCGGCGATCGAGGTGCGCTTTCCGAAGCCGTTCTCGGTAGCGGTAAGCACGGAGAAATCCTCGTTAGCAGCAACCAGCATCGAAATCACCGTCTGCGCCTTGCCCAGCTGCATGCCGCGCACACCGCGGGCATTACGGCCCATGGCGCGCACGTCTTCCTCGGCAAAGCGTACTGCCTTGCCGGCGTCGGAGAACAGCATCACGTCGTAGCTGCCATCGGTAATCGCCACACCAATCAGAAAATCGCTTTCATCCAGACCGACGGCGATGATGCCGGCCCTGCGAGGATTGGAAAAATCGGATAATGGCGTTTTCTTCACAGTACCCATAGCGGTAGCCATGAAGACATAATGCTGCTCGTCGAACTCCTTGACCGGCAGCACGGCGGTGATCTTCTCCCCTTCCTCGAGCGGGAAAAGGTTTACGATCGGCTTGCCGCGGCTATTGCGGCTGCCCTGCGGCACCTCGTACACCTTAAGCCAATACACGCGGCCGCGATTAGAGAAACACAGAATATAGTCGTGGGTATTGGCAACGAACAGATGATCGACAAAATCGTCTTCCTTAATCGCCGCCGCCTGTTTGCCACGCCCACCTCGTTTCTGCGATTTGTACTCGGTAAGCGGCTGAGCCTTGATATAGCCGCCATGCGAAAGCATCACCACCATATCCTGCGGTGTAATCAGATCCTCTATGCCAAAATCCTGGGCATTGACTACGATCTCGGTACGGCGCTTGTCGCCGAATTGCGTGCGGACAGCGGCCAATTCGTCGCCGATGATGCGGGTGATGCGCTCGGGTCGCGCCAAGATGTCGAGCAGATCGGCGATGAATTCCATGACCTCCTTGTACTCGGTGACGATCTTTTCCTGTTCCAGGCCGGTCAACCGTTGCAAGCGCAGTTCAAGTATCGCCTGAGCCTGCGCGTCGGAAAGCAGATAGCCGCGCTTCGACATGCCGAATTCCGGCGCCAGCCCATCCGGGCGCGAGGCTTCTGCGGCCGAACGCGCCAACATTTCATTGACCAGTGTCGAATGCCAAGTACGCGCCATCAAGCCGAATTTGGCATCGGCAGGTGTAGGCGCGGCCTTGATCAGCGCGATGATTTCATCGACATTGGACAAAGCGACCGCCAAGCCTTCGAGAATGTGCCCCCGTTCCCTGGCCTTTCTCAACTCAAACACCGTGCGCCGGGTGACGACTTCGCGGCGATGGGCCAAAAATGCGACCAGCATTTCCTTGAGATTGAGCAGGCGCGGACGACCATCCAGTAGTGCCACCATGTTCATGCCAAAGGTGTCCTGCAGTTGGGTGTGCTTGTACAGATTGTTGAGAATCACGTCAGGCACTTCGCCGCGCTTAAGCTCGATCACCACGCGCATGCCGGACTTGTCGGACTCGTCCTGGAGATGCGTGATGCCTTCGATTTTCTTCTCATTGACCAGTTCGGCGATTTTTTCCAGCAGCGTCTTCTTGTTCACCTGGTAGGGCAGCTCGTCGATGATGATCGCCTGTTTCCCCCCCCTTTCGAGATCCTCGACATGCGTGCGGCCACGCATGATGACCCGGCCACGGCCGGTCAAATAGCCCTCGCGCACGCCAGAAACGCCGTAGATCAGACCCGCGGTGGGAAAGTCCGGCGCGGGAACAATGTCTATCAACTTATCGATGCTGATCTCTGGATCGCCGAGCAATGCCAGGCAGGCATCGACCACTTCGCCCAGGTTGTGCGGCGGAATATTGGTGGCCATGCCAACAGCAATGCCCGAGCTGCCGTTGATCAACAGGTTAGGAATTTTTGCGGGCAGGACCAGCGGTTCATGCTCCGAACCATCGTAGTTCGGTCCAAAGTCGACAGTTTCCTTGTCCAGATCGGCCAACAACTCATGGCCAATCTTGGCCATGCGTATTTCAGTGTAGCGCATCGCTGCGGCATTGTCGCCATCCACCGAACCGAAATTACCCTGCCCGTCGACCAGCATGTAACGCAATGAGAAATCCTGTGCCATACGCACAATCGTGTCATAAACCGCGGTATCGCCATGCGGATGGTATTTGCCGATCACGTCGCCGACGATCCGCGCCGATTTCTTGTAAGCCTTGTTCCAGTCGTTGTTAAGCTCGTGCATGGCGTACAGTACACGCCGGTGCACCGGTTTGAGACCATCGCGGACATCGGGCAGTGCTCGACCAACGATTACACTCATGGCGTAATCGAGATAGGAGTGGCGCATCTCCTCTTCGAGGCTAATCGGAATTGTTTCTTTAGCAAACGTGTTCGTCATCGTCGGAATTTTCGTGGAGCAGAGGGCTGGTGCGCCTAGCAAGATCAGGTAATTTTATCATGGCCCGCATTCCAGCTCCCGCCCAGTTGCAAACACTGCCGTAAAGACCTGCCAGAAGATTGTAGCTGCCTGAGTTTTATGCTTAAATTCAAAAACAATAGGATGCCGTGCATCGTTCCATATCCACGTTGCATACTGACAAAGGGAGAAATAAGTTGAGCGTGAATACGGCCGAAAGAACAACTGGTCGCAGTCCTAACTTCAGCCCTATGCCTCACCGCTGCCCAATCACAGGCTAATAACGCCGTGCTGAAACACGCCAGCAAAGGTTATGCGGTCGATCAGTGCGATCTAGTCGAATAAAAATGTCCATGCAATCTTATTGCAACTCCGTGCACTGGCGGTGTTTTTCTAGTGCGATGGATAACCATGCTAACAATTGATCTACTGATCGAAGCACGCTGGATCATCCCGATCGAGCCACCAGGCATAACGCTGGAACATCATGCTGTCGCCATCGACGCTGGGCGCATTGTCAGTCTATTGCCTACGGAACATGCCCAAGCTCAATTCCAGCCACGCCATACGGTGACCTTGTCCAATCACGTGTTGTTGCCCGGCTTCATCAACCTGCACAGCCACGCTGCCATGACGCTGCTGCGCGGCTACTATGCTGATGATATCAAGCTGATGGACTGGCTGAACCAGCCTATCTGTCCGGGCGAAGACCGGCATGTTTCACCAGCCTTTGTCCGCGACGGCACGCTTTTGGCCTGTGCAGAGATGCTGCGTGGCGGGATCACCTGCTTCAACGATATGTATTATTATCCTGAGGCCGCCGCCGATGCGGCGCTTCGCTTGGGCATGCGCGCATCGCTAGGCATCCTGGCAACCGAGTTCCCCTCTGCTTATGCCGCCGATGCCGACGACTATCTGAGCAAGGGCCTAAGCGCACGCGATACCCTGCGCGATGAGCCGTTGATCTCATTTTGCATGGCTCCGCATTCACCGTGCACTGTCGCCGACAAGACTTTCGAACGTATCGCCACGCTGTCAGCCCAACTTGACCTGCCAATCCATATCCATCTTCATGAGACCCGCAAGGAAATTGAAGAAAGCATCAGGCAACACGGCATTCGTCCGCTGGAACGCCTACGCCGCCTCGGTCTGCTTGGGCCGAGCCTGATCGCAGTGCATGCGATTCACCTTGAGCCGAGTGAAATCGTCTTGCTTGCGGAAGAAGGATGCCACGTCGCTCACTGCCCGACCTCGAACCTGCAACTGACCAGTGGCATTGCCCCGGTTCATGATTTGGCGCAACGCGGCGTACGACTCGGTCTGGGTAGTGATGGAGTTGCCGGCAACAACCGACTTGACCTGTTCCGCGAAATGAACCTTGCCTCACTGCTGGCCAAGCTGTCAAGCCATGATGCCACCACCCTCGGTGCTCACGCCGTGCTGCGCATGGCCACGCTGAACGGAGCCGCAGCGCTTGGCCAAGACAAGCGCTGCGGCTCGCTGGTAGCCGGAAAACAGGCCGACATTTGTGCAGTAAGCTTCGAGGATTTCAGTCTCGCGCCTTGTTTCAGTCCGGCATATCATCTTGTGCATGTCGTTGGACGCGAGCATGTCAGCCATGTCTGGGTTGATGGAAATGCTTGTGTCATTGAGAATAAATTGCAGACTATCGAAACATCAGAGTTGCTTGCCATAGTAAACTTGTGGCATAATCGCTTGGGTTCTTGATCCGGAGCTGCTTGCGCTTTTGTGATCGGCTCTTCACCGATATTTATTGCCACTGCAAGAGGACACCATGACCAAACAATTAACAAAAATTGCGCTACTTGTCTCCGCAAGTCTATGTGCTACGGCTGCCTTTGCTGAAGTTAACGAAGGCTATATCTTCGATGCCCGGGGCAACGTCGTCATGAGTGGCGCCGGTCTGTGCTGGAGAACACCCCGCTGGACACCGGCAATAGCTATCAAGGAATGCGATCCTGACTTGGTTAAAAAAGAAGCATCGCCCGCCAAGACACGCGCAGCTCCGATGGAACCGGCGGTTGCTGCGCCCAAGCCTGCCGCCGAAAAGGTAACACTGGCGGCGGATGCCTTGTTCGATTTCGACAAGGCTGTTCTGCGTCCAGAAGGCAAGTCGACTCTTGATGGACTGCTTGGCAAAGTTAAGGATATCAAGCTTGAAGTCATCATCGCCGTTGGTCATGCCGACCGCATTGGATCCGACAAATACAATCAGAGTCTGTCCGAAAGACGCGCGGCCAGCGTCAAGGAATACCTGGTTAGCAAAGGACTCGAGCCGAACCGTGTTTACGCCGAAGGCAAGGGCGAAAAGCACCCCGTAACTGGCGACAAGTGCAAGAATATGGGCAAGGATCACCGCAGCAACAAGAAGCTGGTTGCCTGCCTACAGCCTGACCGTCGCGTTGAAATCGAAGTGATCGGCACCAAGCAATAGTAGCTTCAGTCGATTCAAAAAAAGCCCTGCATTGCAGGGCTTTTTTCCGCCGCTCTTATGGCTAAAAACCCACGGCTTGTACGGCGCCCAAAGTGGAACGCAACTGCGTGATGGTAATCCCGGGGGGGCATCCCTGAAGAATTCACGGAACCCGTGTTTAGTGTGGAAACCGAGATATTCGTCGATATTCATCGACTATTGCTAATGATTTCCCGAAGATTTCAATAGATTGGTGACTGCAAAATGTCTCCCAGCCAATGCCATGTCCCCTGCGGTTAAGTTGTCTTGGTTAACAAGATGGACGTCAGCATCCTGCGCCAGTAAAATTTTAACGATTTCCAAGTGACCATTGCGACTAGCCGCCATTAGTGCGGTAGTACCATTTTCGGACTGCGCGTCGATATCCACGTCTTTCGTCAGCAAGTAGCGCACTATCTCGGCATGTCCCTCGAAGGCAGCATAGATCAACGGAGTCCATCCCTCAGGATCAATTTCAGCGCCTGCAGCAACGAGCGCAATAACACTTTTCAAGTTTCCACGGAGCGACGCCAGCATCAAAGCGGAGTCGCCATATTTATTTTTTATCAATGAATTGGCATTGTTTCTTAATAAAAACTCTACCATTGAGTGGTCGTCGTTTCGCGCTGCCATCATGAGCAGTGTATTGCCACTGCGATCTGTTGTATTGACGTCCATGCCGCGCTGGAGCAAGTGGTAAATTTTCCCCCTATCTTTTGTGATGACTGCTTCCAGCATGTCATCATAAGCACCGGCAAGAACGGCAAAGGATGCTAGGAAAGTAGCTAACAAGATGGCTAGCCGACAAATCCTGCCAAAAAGCCGCTTCATGGGCTTCTCGAGCCTAATGGCTGGAACAAATTGAAAAAATTACGCGTGGTGGCATCTGCGATACTGTCGAGAGATATGCCACGAAGACGGGAAATTTCCTCTGCGACATGCAGTACATAGCCGGGTTCGTTGGTTTTGCCTCGATGGGGAACCGGAGCAAGATAAGGCGCGTCTGTCTCGATTAGCATCCGGTCCAGCGGTATCTGTCGCGCAACATCTTTAAGCGATTTGGCGTTTTTAAAACTAACGATGCCGGAAAAGGATATTAGAAATCCCATTTCAATGGCGGCTTCAGCGATTTCCATCGTTTCCGTAAAGCAATGCATTACCCCGCCGACACGCTCGGCTTGCTCTTCACGCATCAGCCGCAAGGTATCCTTCGCCGATGCGCGAGTATGAATAATCAATGGTTTACCTGCTTGAATAGCAGCACGAATATGAGTTCGGAAGCGATCACGCTGCCAAGTGAGGTCCCCTTCGAGGCGTGAGTAATCAAGCCCGGTCTCCCCAATCGCAACGACTTTGGGATGAAGGGTCAACTCGGCGATAGTATTAACATCGGGTTCCTTGCCCTCTTGATTATCAGGATGAACGCCGACAGCTGCAAATAACCGGGGATAAGTTTCAACCAGCGCCAACATCGCTGGCAAACGTTCCAGTGTGACGCCAGCGCAAAGCGCATATCCAACCCCATTCTTATTCATTAAATCAATTACTTGATCCAGCCTTCCGGAGAATTCAGGAAAATCGAGGTGACAATGGGAATCAACCAACATCGGATTGCCTCTCATAAAACAGATGGCAGGCCATTCATGCCCTGCCCGTTGCCATCAGCCGCAGATAGCGAGTAGCCAGATCTTCAAGAAGTAGTTGGGTATTCAGTGGATGCCTAACCACGGCCTTAATCCGAAGAATATCCTGGTAGCAAATTAACAGACCCGTGTCTGAGGCTCTAGTCACCAACACTTCCAGTTTGCTACGCCAAGCCTCGTGATAACGCAGTCCGCCGGCTATTTTTAGGAGGATCAAATCGAATACCCATTTTTGCACGGCCTCGACCAGTTGCGGTAGCCCAAATTCTTGCCCGGACTTGAGCAAGACACCCCACCGTGCAGCCATCGCAATAGGGTCGGACGGTTTATCCGCAAGAGCCTCAATGGCCTTATGGTAAGAGTCCAGATTTCCTTGTTCCATCCAGTTGGCGGCAAGTAACGGCGCGCCTCCTGCCAATTTAAGAAGTTCAGACGCTGATTTTCCTCCTATCGTAGCCAGCCATTGTTCCGCCAGAAGCGGATCCGGGCGTCCAAACAATATCGTCCGACAACGACTGCGCAACGTGGGAATGAGTCGCTGCCATGAACTGGATATCAATATAAAATAAACACCTGCAGGAGGTTCTTCAAGTATTTTAAGAAGAGCGTTTGCGGCTGTTGGGTTCAAAGATTCGGCTGGCGAGATGATAGCTATCCGACATCCGTGGCGGTGGCTTCCCACAAATACGAAATCCGCCAAGGCGCGAATCCGATCCACGCGGATCGGTCCCGTCCCTGACTTGCTCGAGGGTGAAGTGGACTGAGAACCTTCTTCGGTATTTTCCCCGACTTCTTCTTCGGGTTGGATTATGCGGAAATCGGGGTGATTGTCTGAAGCCAACCAGGTACAGGAACTGCAATGACCACAGGCAAACGAGTCAGATCCCGGACGTTCGCACAGAAGACGAGCTGCAAAAGCTTGGGCAAAAGCCAATTTCCCCACACCCTCCGGTCCGGCCATCAGCAGTGCATGAGGCAGATTCTTCGTGTTCGCCAGAAGCTGTCCCCAAAGGATTTTTTGCCACTTGAATATATTCATTAACAGATAGATAAAACGTTTTTTTCAAGTATCAAGCGAATGTTGTCCAACCCTTGCGCGGCGTCAATGCAAGCGATCCGTTGCGGTGCGAGCTTGGCTCTTTCGAGGTAGGCACGACGTACCCGCTCGAAAAAAGCCTTCTGTTCTTGTTCAAAACGGTCAGGCGCATTGCCGGAACTTGCCAAGCGGGCCTGTGCGACCTCAATCGGAGCATCAAATAATAATGTCAGATCGGGCTGCAAGGTGCCTTGCACCCAAGTTTCCAGGATATCCAATTTCTCCTTGGCCAAGCCACGTCCGCCACCCTGGTAGGCGAAGCTTGCATCGGTAAACCGATCGGAAACCACCCAATCACCCCGCGCCAGCGCCGGCAGGATAACCTTGTCAAGGTGTTCGCGACGAGCTGCAAACATCAGTAATGCCTCAGTTTCAAGATGCATGGGATCATGCAAGAGCATCCCCCTCAGTCTTTCTCCGAGTGGGGTGCCGCCCGGCTCACGGGTCGCCACGACCCGCTTGCCCTGCTGCCGCAGAAATTCCACCAGCCACCCGTGGTGAGTGCTTTTTCCTGCTCCATCAATACCTTCCAAGGTAATCAATTTGCCTTTCACCGGCTATTTTCCTCTCTGATACTTATTTACAGCCCGATTGTGCTCTTCCAGATTACGCGAAAACTCGCTTGAACCATCACCACGCGCGACAAAGTAAAGTTTGTCGGAATTTGGCGGATGCAAGCTGGCCTGTAACGAAGCCAGCCCAGGCATGGCAATAGGAGTGGGCGGCAAACCGGGACGAGTATAGGTATTGTAAAGAGTATCAGTTTGTAGATCGCGTTTGTACAGGTTGCCATCAAATTTGTCGCCGAGACTGTAAATCACGCTGGGATCAGTCTGAAGCAGCATGCCGAGACGCAGCCGGTTGGTGAAAACGGCTGCGACCATCGGTCGATCAGCACCTTGGCCAGTTTCCTTCTCGACAATTGATGCCATGATCAGTGCTGCATAAGGCGTCGGCAACGGCGTTGATGGATCACGCTTCTGCCATTCAACTTGAAGCCGTTGCTGCATTGCCCGATAGGCACGCTGGAGAATATCAAGGTCACTGGAATTCTTTGCGAACAGATAGGTATCAGGAAAAAACAAGCCCTCAGGTTGATTTTCGCTGGCATGGATACGGGATAGAATTTCTTGGTCACTCAAGCCTAGCGTGTCATGTCTTACTGACGGATGACTATCTAGCGTAGTGCGCATTTGACGGAAAGTTTTTCCCTCGACGAAGACGATTTCTGCCTGACTAAAGTCACCACGAGTCAATTTATTCATAAGAATCAATGGGGTCACGCCCTTCTCCACTTCATAGCCGCCAGCTTTTACCTCAGCCGATTTACCCAGCAAGCGCGCCAACAGGGTGAATTGCCAAGGACTAAAACCTAGGCCGGCATCGGCCATTTGCTTTGAGGCTGCCCGTAGAGCAAGTCCGGGAGGGATGCTGAAATCTATAAGTTTGCTTCCACTCAGGGACAAAGGGGTAGTCGCAAACCAAACCAACCAGGCAGCAAAACCAGCAGAAGACAAGATAACTAGTAATATCAGTCGTTTAAGAAATTGCATGGAAGGAATGCGAGGTTCAGGCGGACAGGCAGAGTGATCGGTTGAGTCTATAATAACGCAACCCATCTTATCTCTAAAGAACTCATCAATATGAAGCAGGATTGGATCAACTTCCTGGCGCAAAAAGGTGCCCGCAGGGAAGGCTACGATTTCGGAAACCAAGCAGAGGAACTGCTCAGCGCCCAATCAGCCACAGTCATCACCCCACTCACGGACCTAAGCCTGATCAGGGCCAGTGGCGAAGACGCCACGATATTTCTACACAACATGTTAACCAACGACATCAATGGGTTATCTTCCGACGGGGTACAGCGTAACGGCTTATGCAACCCCAAGGGACGTCTGCTGGCCACGCTGTTGTTATGGCGTGAGGGACCCGACCTGATGATCGCTGTTCCTGCCGATCTGCAAGCCGTCATCCTGAAAAAACTTTCGATGTATGTGTTGCGTTCCAAGGTCAAGCTGACCGATGCCAGCGACGAGCGGGTCTTGCTAGGCTTGTCCGGCCCGCAATTCGAAACCGCAGTGAATCGACTCGCTCCGGTACCCCCTATCCCGTTAAGAAGCTTGCGGATTGAGCACGGCGGTCTGCTAATTCGCCTCGATGAACGACGCATCCTGCTGGCACTGGATACCTCGGAGGCACCGGCAATCTGGCAGGAATTGACTGGAACGGCCCGCCCAGTAGGTTTTTCGGCCTGGAACTGGCTGGAAATTGTTGCCGGCATACCGTCCATAACAGCTTTGACCTATGAAGAGTTTATCCCGCAAATGGTGAATTTCGATCTGATTGGCGGCGTCAGTTTCCATAAAGGTTGTTATCCAGGGCAGGAGATCGTTGCCCGCACGAAGTATTTGGGCAAAATCAAGCGGCGCATGTATCGGGCACATATCGAGGGCAACGCCCTGACAATAAACGCCGGCGATCACCTCTATGCACCAGAAACAGGCGAACAGCCATGCGGCCAGGTGGTCAATGCCGCTCCCTCACCGCTAGGAGGAAGCGATTTGCTGGCAGTGATCCAATCGACCTGCGCCGATACTGGCGAAGTGTATCTGGGTAATCCTTCCGGTCCGCACTTGGCTTTGCTTCCGCTGCCCTATCCTCAGGAAGATCAGCAAGCTGCTGAAAAGGCTACTCCCCATGGAGAACCCGGCGTCTGAGTTGTTAACCTCGTACACACCACGACCGTGTGTTTGATTTTGTTGGCCTGGCAGGCCCATCCACACCATCCGCTGGTTGTCGCGGCCAATCGCGACGAGTTCTTTGCCCGACCCACGTTGCCAGTTCATTTTTGGGAAAATGCGCCGAATATTCTTGCTGGCCGCGATCTTGCAGCGGGCGGCACTTGGATGGGTATTACCCGGCAAGGTCGTTTCGCTGCGCTGACCAACTTTCGCGAACCAAGAAATGTTCGCCCTGCTGCTCCTACTCGGGGTAGGCTAGTAAGCGATTTCCTGGGTGGCACGATGACTTCACCGGATTATCTGGCCGGCTTGGCGATCAACGCAGTCGAATACAACGGATTCAATCTTCTCTGCGGCACTTTGAGTGATGGACTGTGGCATTTCTCCAACCGTAATCGAGAAACCGGCCACGTCTTACAGCATCTCGAAACCGGAATTTATGGCCTCAGCAATCATTTGCTCGATACCCCCTGGCCTAAGGTGGCGCAAGGCAAGTCGGATCTGGCAAAAGCACTCACTGCGCTACCGCAAGAAGCACCGCTGTTCCAACTCTTACGCGATGAAAGTATTCATGACGACAGCGAATTGCCGCGTACCGGCGTCAGCCTCGATTGGGAGCGCACTCTCTCGGCAGCCTTTGTTTGCACGCCAAATTACGGAACGCGTTCATGCACCGTGCTGCGCGTGGATCAGCAGAAATTCGTGACTTTCGATGAGCAAACCTGGCTGCCCGGTGCTCGCTCGGGAAATCGTAGTCGCTATCGCTTCAAGCTTGAAGCGATAGCGTCATCTTCTGGTGGGAGATCCCTGCCTCAACGAATTCAGCGCCCTCCGACCTGAAGCCGAAGCGGGCATAAAATCCTGCCGCAGGACTCTGCGCATTCAATGCAAATCGTCGTTTGCCGCTGATAACGGCGACTTCCAGCAAGCACCGCAGCAACCCAGTGCCCACACCTCTGCCACGCCATTCGGGCAAAACTGCGATACGGCCAATGTGACCATCAGGCAATAAGCGACCGGTGCCGATAGCTTTCCCCTGCGCATCGTAAGCCAGAGCATGGTGCGAACTGATGTCGGATTCGTCCAATTCCATTTCTCTTGGAACGTCCTGCTCTTGTATAAAAACCACATGTCTTATCGCTTGGGCATGCACGTTCACGCTCGGCCAATCCCCGCATTCAATACGATAGTCGCCGAGATTCACCGTGATATATGGTTTTACCCGATCGAACAGTTCGATGATGTCGCAGTTACGCATGCGAACGCAGCCGATCGAGCCGGGTTCCCCCATCGGCACAACATCCGGACTTCCATGCAAGTAGATATATCGGCGCATGGTATCGACGCCGCCAAGTCGGTTGAATCTGATCTCCAAACCAGAAAGCCAGAGAATGCGGGTCAATATCCAGTCTCGCCCGGGGAATTGGTTGGACAGATCCCGGGTCCATATTTCCCCGGTTGGTCGACGGCGCACAAAAACGGTATTTTCTGGCTGCCCGGCGCCGATTTTGGCGCGTATGATGTGCTTGCCACGCGGCGTGCAAAAGCTACCGTTTTTCTCGCCAGCGCCATTTTTCGCGGTGGACACCGAATAGCGTTGCAGCAACGAGCCCGCCTCGTAGAGTTCCAGCGTTTGCGCCGGCAGACTGATAAAAATATCCATGTCGGATTAAGCCATTATCCCCAGGCGGTGCGCAAGCGACGCGCTGCGAAGAAATCCGACAGCAGTGCCCCGCACTCCAGCGCCAGGACTCCGCCGCCGACCTGCGCATGATGGTTGAGACGCGTTTCGGCGAAAAGATCGATCACACTACCGCTGGCTCCGGTCTTGGAATCGGCGGCACCAAATACTACACGGGCCAAGCGAGCGTGCAGCATGGCGCCTGCGCACATGGCGCAGGGCTCAAGGGTTACATACAAAGTACAACCGGGCAGCCGGTAGTTGTTCAGATGTGTCGCCGCATTTCGCAAAGCCAACATTTCGGCATGGGCACTCGGGTCGCTTCGACCGATGGGCTGATTAAAGCCGCGTCCAATGATCAACCCCTGCGGATCTACCACGACGGCGCCAACCGGCACCTCGCCACACGTCGCGGCCTCGCGGGCCAAAGACAGGGCTTCCCGCATGAAGACGCTGTCATCCACCATTCGACAGTATCCCACCATAAACACTAATACTCCCGCAACATGGTCATTTCAGTATCGGCATGGCGCAGGCGTATTGCAAGAGTGCGCGCGAGGGCGGTAACCAGATTGAAGGCCAGTTTCTTGTGTTCCTCTGAAATGCGATTGAATTGATCGCGCGAAAGAACATATACCTCAACTTCGTTGAGAGCGATAGCATCGTTGCTGCGCGGGTTGCCATCAAGAAAGGCCAGACCGCCAAAAAAGTCGCCCCGCCCGAAACTGGAGATATGCCGGGTTCTGCCGGCGCCCAAGGGGGCAAAGATGCGCACCGTGCCGCGGCGAATCCAATACACCTCCTTACCTACTTCGCCGCGCGCATAAATGGTCTGGCCAGGCTGGTAGATACGTTTTTCCATGCGCGCTTCCAGATCTTTAAGCGTCTCGTCCTTGTTGTTGTGAAACAATTCCATTTCATGCAACTCTATTGGCATCTCGAATTCTGGGGAGGTTTCCGACTCCCCGAGAATGCGGTCCTCGACCCATTCGATGGCGTCGTCCAATTCCGGGAAGATACGCACTGTCTTTTCCTCAGGTCCGGTCACGCCAGTTTGTTCGAGGAATTCTCTCAGGTTACGGCCGTTGGGCAGGTTTTCACCAACGTGGCTCAATAGCAACATCGCCCCGCGCTCCTGCAAAGCGTCTCGAACATTGCGCAGCATGTGAGCAGCGGTGACGTCGAGCGACTGGACACGCTTTAAGTCGAGAATCACATAACTGCGCGTTGCGAGTTCTGCTTCAATATCCGAATAGAACTGTTGGGTAGTGCCAAAAAAAAGGCTGCCCTGCAATTCGAAAATGACAGCCTGATCGCCCTTTTGTTCGAGAATATGCATTTCAGCTTCGGGGCGATACCAGTTGGAGGACATCTGATTGACATAAACCTTGTGGCGCACCACCGCCCCGCCAATCTGCTCGCGCAGAAAGAGGATGATGGCCATCGCCACGCCAACGCCCGATGCTGCGATCAGGCCAATAGTCAGGGCCACCACCACTACGACAAGCACCACGGCAAAGTCGAACACCGTGGCACGCGATTCAATGAAGCGTAGCGGCTCCCTGTCGATCATATGCACACCGATCACGATCAGGGTACCGGCCAGCGCGGCAACCGGAATCCAGGCGATGAAAGAGCCGAGGACCAGGGTGGCGATCAAGGCCAGCACGCCCTCTATCACGCCGGAAACCCTGGTCCGGGCGCCGCTGGAAAGGTTGACCAGCGTGGCTCCCATTGTGCCCGCCCCCGGGATGCCGCCTACGGCAGACGAGGCGACATTGCCAATACCCTGAGCGATCAGTTCGCGGTTGGAGTCATGGCGACAGCGTGTCAGTTGATCAAGGACCACGCAGGTTTTCAGCGTGTCTATGGAAAGCAGCACAGCAAGCGTCAGCGCGTTTCCAAACAGACCGGCAATCTGGGCTAGGCGCAGTTCGCCGATTTCATTCCAGCGGCCGCTGGTCTCAGCGAAATACCCTTCAGTGGTCACACCCATCGGCCCAATCACCAGCGGATTGCCACTGACCATCCACAATGCCGGATCCTGTGAGGCAAGTCCGAAGTAGGTACCCAGCCCGGCAAGGATACCTAATAGCGTGCCTGGCACTCTTTGGGTCAGTTTGGGGGTAATAATGCCCACCGCCACCGTTACCGTGCCAATGGCAATACTGCGCCAGTCCAACATCGCCTGTGAAATCAGCACCTGGTACCAAGGCGTACCGACAGGCGCACCAACGAACTTGGGAATCTGGCTGCCAATGATGATGAGTCCGACGGCGCTCATGTAGCCGCTCACCACAGGATAGGGAATATATTTAATGAGCCGTCCGATGCCAATAAAGCCGAACAAAATCTGCATCATGCCGGCAATAACGCCCAGCATAACCAGAAGCAGCACGATCACATTCGCATCAATACCCTGCTTGACCAATTCGATGGCAAAGGCTGAGAGTACTGCGGCAGCGGGCGCACAGGGCGCACTGATGAGACGATCGGTACCGCCCAGGGTCGAAGCAAACAAGCCGATGACGCTAGCGCCAATCACACCTGCCAGCGCACCTGCAGCCGCATAGGAGGTATCAATCGCCGCATACACCGTGACGCCGAATGCGATTGCTGCTGGCAACGCGACCAGCATGGCTGCCAAGCCACCCCAAAAATCTCCGGAAACTTGATTGCGCCCGAGGAAATTCTTCAAACCGAAGGTTGTCGTTGCTTGCGTCATGGCGGGATCATTTTCTAGCCTGTGCGTGCATTCTAAAGGTATTCAAAGCGTTAACGAATTGCGCGATCCACCTCAGCGTCAGAATGTCTCAAACCGTCGCAATTCGTGACTTTTTTCTCATTCACTTACGGGCGATTTGCCATCAGGAAATAAGACATCCTGAAACCCGAAGCGACTCCAGTCCCTGATGCGCATCGGATAGAGTATGCCGTCAAGGTGATCGCATTCGTGCTGTACCACGCGTGCATGAAAACCATCCACCTCACGTTCAAAACGCTGGCCCTGGGTGTCAAAGCCGCTATAGCGCATCCGTTTCCAGCGCGGCACCACGCCACGCAAGCCGGGTACCGAGAGACAGCCTTCCCATCCCTCCTCCTCCTCGTCCGTGAGCGGTGTAAGTTGCGGATTGATCAGCACGCAGTAGGGCACGGGCACCGCTTCGGGATAACGGGCGTTGGCCTCGAAGCCGAAGATCACCACACGAAGCGCCACGCCGATTTGCGGTGCGGCCAGGCCAGCGCCATCGAGATGTTCCATCGTCTCTCGCATGTCGGCAAGCAGTTCATGCAATTCCGGGGTATCGAATCCTTCCACAGGCTGGGCGCGCTTCAGCAGGCGCGCATCGCCCATGCGCAAAATCGGGCGAATCATGCGCAGTCACCCGTCGCGCAGAAGTGCTCGATGATCTTGCGAACTTGCACCATCGCCACTTGCAGCACAGCTTCGACATTCTCGAACTGGATGGCATGGGTGCTATCGGCACGTCCGGCGGCCCAATTGGCGACCACCGTCAGGGCTGCGTAGGGAACCCTTGCCTCCCTTGCCAGCGCGGCCTCCGGCATGCCGGTCATGCCGATGATATGCGCGCCATCGCGGTCGATGCGGTCGATTTCGGCGGCGGTTTCAAGACGCGGGCCTTGCGATGCGGCATACACGGCGCCATCGATAACTTTTTCGCCAGCCTTTGCCGCTGCCGCGATCAACAGCCGGCGCAGCCTTTCATCATAGGGTTCGGTAAAGTCGGTATGCACCACCCGAGCATCTCGGCTGTCGTGAAAAGTCATTTGCCGACCCCAAGTGTAGTCAATGATCTGGTGAGGAACCACCAGCACGCCCGGCTTGAGATCAGGGCGAATGCCGCCGACCGAGGCCACCGAGACGATCTGCGTGGCACCGGCAGCCTCGGCCAACGCCCAGATGTTGGCGCGGTAGTTGACCAGATGCGGGGGAATCGTATGCCCAAAACCGTGACGTGCCAGAAATACCACTTCCTGAGAGCCAATACGGCCAAAGCTCAGCGCTCCGGAGGGCTCCCCATATGGCGTGCGCACCACCTGCTGGCGTAAGACATCGAGACTGGACAGTTGAGTTAAGCCGCTACCACCGATAATTGCCAGCATACTCAGTGCCTTTGTCGTGAGAATTGCAAATTCTAACATGGCATCAAATACTTGATAGGACTAACCGACCAACTGTGCTAAAATGCCGGCCCTCATTGTGCACTGCAAAAATTCCATGTCCCGTTCGATTCGCAACATCGCCATCATCGCCCACGTAGACCACGGTAAGACCACCTTGGTGGATCAAATGCTGCGTCAGTCCGGCACCTTTGCCGCCCACGAGCAAATGACCGAGCGCGTCATGGACTCGAACGACCTGGAGCGCGAACGCGGCATCACCATCCTTGCCAAGAACTGCGCGATCGACTTCGAGGGCACCCATATCAACATCGTTGACACTCCTGGCCACGCCGACTTTGGCGGCGAAGTGGAACGTGTTTTATCCATGGTGGACGGCGCGCTGCTATTGGTCGACGCGGTAGAAGGGCCGATGCCGCAGACTCGCTTCGTTACCCGCAAGGCGCTGGCACTGGGCTTGAAGCCGATTGTCGTGATCAACAAAATCGACCGTCCCGGCGCCCGTCCGGACTGGGTCATCAACCACACTTTCGACCTGTTCGACAAGCTCGGCGCCAGCGAAGAACAGATGGATTTTCCGGTGGTTTTCGCTTCGGCGCTGAACGGTTACGCCATGCTCGACGCAAGCCAGCAGGGAAGCAACATGCGTCCCTTGTTCGAGGCAATCGTCAAACATGTGCCTC
Source organism: Sterolibacterium sp. (assembly GCA_028713555.1). GTDB lineage: Bacteria > Pseudomonadota > Gammaproteobacteria > Burkholderiales > Rhodocyclaceae > JACRAR01. Next base: position 156,655 of record JAQTOA010000004.1, read on the forward strand.
AACCTAACGTCGATGTCGATGGCCCACTGCAGATGCAGATCTGCTCTCTCGACTACTCCACCTATGTCGGACGCATCGGCATCGGCCGTATCACGCATGGGCGCATCAGACCGGCGCAGGAAGTCGCCGTGATGTACGGGGATGAAGCCAAAGGCCGCTCCAAGGTGAACCAGATATTCGTCTTCAAGGGTCTGGAGCGCGAACTGGCGCAAGAAGCCGAAGCCGGCGACATCGTCCTGGTCACCGGCATTGAGCAGGTAGGCATCGGTGTCACGCTGTGCGATGTCGAAAATCCTGTTGGCCTGCCACCGCTAAAAGTGGATGAACCAACCCTGACCATGAACTTCCAGGTCAATACTTCGCCCTTCGCCGGTAAAGAAGGGAAATATGTCACCAGCCGCCAGATACGAGAGCGCCTGCAAAAGGAACTGCTTGGCAATGTCGCCCTGCGCGTCGAGGACACCGAGGATGCCGATGTATTCCTGGTCTCCGGGCGCGGCGAACTGCACCTGACCATCCTGCTCGAAAACATGCGCCGCGAAGGTTACGAACTGGCGGTGTCGAGGCCGCGTGTGATCATGAAAGAAGTCAATGGCGAGAAACAGGAGCCCTACGAACTGCTCACGGTGGACGTCGAGGAAACTAACCAGGGCGCAATCATGGAGGAACTCGGCCGCCGCCGTGGTGAACTGCAAGACATGCAACCGGATGGCAAGGGTCGGGTTCGTCTCGAATATCGCATCCCGGCGCGTGGCCTGATCGGGTTCCAGGGCGAATTCATGACCCTGACCCGTGGCACGGGTGTGGCCAGTCATGTTTTTGACGACTATGGCCCGCTCGCCGGACTCATGGCCGAACGTCGCAACGGGGTGTTGATTTCCGCCGAGAACGGCATGGCGGTGGCCTATGCCTTATGGAAACTGCAGGATCGCGGCCGCATGTTCGCCTCGCACGGTGATCCGCTCTACGAAGGCATGATCATCGGCGTGCATAGCCGCGACAACGATCTGGTGGTGAATCCGATCAAGGGCAAGCAACTCACCAACATCCGCTCCTCGGGCACTGATGAAGCCGTGCGACTGGTACCGCCAATCCAGATCACGCTGGAAAGCGCGGTGGAATTCATCGCCGACGATGAACTGGTGGAAATCACCCCAAAATCGATTCGTATTCGCAAGCGTTATCTGTCGGAAATCGATCGCAAGCGCGCCAGCCGCGCTGCGGCCTGATCTAGCGCCTTGACCACTTGAGCGGAATGCACAAGGGGCTTCTGCTTGTGGCTTTTCTTTGTGAGTTTCGTTAGATTGGTCGCAGCGTTGATTCAGCAGCGACGGAAACAACAGTAGATAAAATTCTGCTGGCCTTGGGATGGCGTGACATGCGTTTCACGCAGCGATTCGAGCAAAGCGAATCCATCCCCCAATTCCGCACTCAACTGTTCCGGGCTGTAGCGGCAGACCGGCAGGTTGCTGCACATTTCAGGTCCATCGTCGGCAAAGGTTGCCATGATGACATGAGCGCCGGCAGGCACGGCATTGGACAAGATCGACACATAAGTTGCACGATCCTTTGGGTCAGTCAGAAAATGGAAAACAGCCCGGTCATGCCAAAGTTTGTAAGGCCCGACCGGCTTCAATTGCGTAATGTCCCCTGTCAACCATTTCACGGCAGCAGCGCGCATTCCCAGACGGACCATAACGCTCTTTAAAGCAGTTGCCGAAATGTCGAGCACAGTGATGTCAAGGAAGCCCAGGTCGAGCAAGTGATCCACCAGGTTGGATGCGCCACCGCCAACATCAATAACCGCAGCGCCATGGCCGATGCCAAGCTCGGAAATCAGGCGTAGCGAGGTATTTGGCTTCACCTGGTACCAGCCGAGTTCGTGTTCGCGGACTGTCGAATACACACCTTCCCAGTGGCCTATACGATCCATTCCACCTCCGTGCATTCGAATGAATGTTTGGACTCTAAGCCAGTCGAAGGGATATAGCAAACATTGGGGAGTAGGCTACGTCACGATTGGTACCGTCCTAATGCGTAAGCAGGTCGCTTCAATGTGCCCGGAAAGAATGTGCTCCGCTACGGCTTTGGCATTATCGAAGAAACGATATGTCGCTTTCAGCTCGCTCCATTTCGGCAGCGCTTGGGGCAGAGATGTTTCCGGCGCACGAGCGAGAGATCGCGCCAACGTCACCAAGCGTGACGTCAGCCGTGCATCGCCCGGCGCAACCTTGCCGAGTTCGTTCTCAGCCCAGTCGCGGTCAGCAGCCTGCTCTTCTGCCGACATCTCAGATCAATTGCCATCTCATCGCACACCGAGGTTAATATTGCAATGGACTGTTTACGATAGACTTTATTAAATACCCCAATGGCATGGAAAGATGTGGGTAATGATCAGGGCTCTGCCGGGCAGGTCTCCCCTGTTAGGCTAGACTTTGAGCCTACCACGCTTGGAAGCATGGTAGGCGACAATGCCGAATATCACGGCTATGCCCACATTCAACACGGCAAATGCGGCGGTGGATAGCACGATAAAGCGATCAATCTTCTCGGAACCAAGATCACGGCTCCCCGTAGCCAACTCGGTACCGGCCAGAAAGAGAATTACCCCCAATACAGCGGGGGGAAATAGACGAAACAAGGTGCCAATCGAATCGGCGAAGAAGAGACCGACAATCAAGAGCAATGCCCCGAGCATGATGGAAGCGCCACCGGTACGCGCGCCAAACTTGACGTGACCAGCCATACCGCCAGCACCGTGGCACATTGGTATGCCACCTACCACGCTCGACCAGAGATTGAGCAGACCAGTTGACAGTGCGACCTTCCGTTCCGAAACCGGACGATCGGGAAACAGGCGATTGTTTTCCTCGGTGATGGCGATCAATGCATTGCCAAAGGTAAGTGGCAATTGTGGCAACGCCAGGAAAACTGCGCCAAACCATATATCCCGCCATCCGAAACTAGGCCAGGCAAATTCCGGTAGGCGTAAGACAGGTTTGATCAGCGCCAGGTCGCCGGAGAGAGACGGTTGTTGAAACAGCGCAACTGCCGCTCCCGCAAACAGCAACAAGACCATAGCGGGGAAGCGGGAACGGGCAAGCAACACCAGCGTCAGCGCCAACAGGACGGCGGCCACTTCCCACTGCCCCGACATCATTCGGATACCTTCAAGCATGAAACCGAATCCCAAGCCCATGACCACGCCCAACAAGGCAGGACGAGGGATCCATGCTGACACACGCGTAGCTATCCCGGTCAGGCCAAGGAACAACCAGATCGCAGCCGTGGCGGCGCTCGCGCCAACCACCATCGTTGACGTAAGCGCCACCCCGCCAGCCGTCTGGGTAATCGCTGCAGCACCAATAGCCTTCATCGGCTGGACGGGAAACGGCGTTCGGTAGTAAATGCCAGCTGCAATCAATGTGGCGCCAAAACCCAGAAAGAGGCTGGCCGGATCCATTTTCAGGATCGAGATATAAGCCACTACGAAGGGAATTAAGGTACCGAGGTCACCGAATGCACCAGCAAGTTCATGAAGGTCAAAACGATTCTTCGCATTGCTCATTAGCCTTGCCTGTCCGTGGATATGCGTCGAATCATAACGCCATCATTGTGTCTTCGAATTAATTTCATTTGATTCTTCGAAAAAACTTGGGGCCGGATTTCTGACGCTGACGCCCATTTGTCATTTCATTCTGAGGCAGAATCTTGGCCACCGTAAGCACCAACACAAGTTGTCGATACAAGCGAGAATTTGCAGAAAGAAACATATTATTTATATGGTCATCCGATTTGATCGAAGTCAAAGGCTGACTAGAATTTTTGATTGCGCTACTGAAAACCAGTAAAATGCGCGTCCCTAGAACCAGAGCGATGACCGTAATGAATTCCACCATCGAAAACGCAGAAACCCTGAGCAAAGCTAATACTGGCGCTCGACAAGTCGAAGAAGTCGACAACGTAGTCATCCGTTTCGTCGGGGATTCCGGCGACGGCATGCAGCTTACCGGCACTGAATTTTCCAAGGCGGTGGCCCAAGCCGGCCACGATTTCGCCACTCATCCGGATTATCCTTCTGAAATCCGCGCACCAACCGGCACGGTGTACGGCGTTTCCGGCTACCAAATCAAGTTCTCCTCGGGCGAGGTATTCACCTCGGGCGACGCCCCCGACGTACTGGTGGCAATGAACCCGGCGGCGCTCAAGACCAACCTTGCCGACGTTAAGCACGGCGGCCTGATCATTGCCAACAGCGGCGCATTTACCCCCGCCAATCTCGAAAAGGCCGGCTACCAAAGCAATCCGCTCGAAGACAGCAGCCTCGACAACTATCGCGTTTACCGCATTGATATTTCCGAATTCACCGCACAAGCCCTGCGCGATTCAGGCCTGTCGAAAAAAGAGGTGGGACGCTGCAAGAATTACTACGCACTCGGTCTCATGATGTGCCTCTACAGCCGTCCGCTGGAAAATGAAATTGCCGACATCTACAAAAAATTTGCCAAGAAGCCTGAGATTGCCAATGCTAACGCCACTGCATTGACTGCCGGTTACGCCTATGCTGAAGCCACCGAGATGTTCGCCACCACCTATCAGGTGAGCGTTAAGAATGTCCGTCCAGGCAAGTATCGCAGCATCACCGGCAATCATGCCACGGCACTGGGTTTCGCTGCCGCTTCGGAGCTTTCCGGCGTGCAGATGTTCCTTGGCTCCTATCCGATCACGCCGGCAACCGAAATCCTGCAGGAACTGGCCAATCTCAAGCACTTCAACATCACCACCTTTCAGGCCGAGGACGAAATCGGCGGCATCTGTTCGGCGATCGGTGCTGCCTATGGTGGCTCCCTTGCCCTGACCTCAACCTCCGGCCCTGGTATGGCGCTGAAGACCGAGGCAATTGGACTGGCGGTAATCCTTGAGTTGCCGTTGGTGATCGTCGACGTGCAACGCGCAGGTCCTTCAACAGGACTGCCGACCAAGATCGAACAGTCCGACCTGTTGCAGGCGGTGTACGGTCGCAACGGCGAGTGTCCGGTGGCGGTGATCGCGGCCCACTCGCCGGTGGACTGTTTCGAATGCGCCATCGAGGCCGTCCGTCTCGCCGTAAAATACATGACGCCAGTAATTCTGCTGACGGACGGCGGCATCGGCAACGCCTCCGAACCCTGGCTGATTCCAGACGTCAGCAGCCTGCCCAAGATTGAGGTGAAGTACCGTAGCCAAGCGGAGGGCTTCCAGGCCTATGCCCGCGACGCGAACCTGGCGCGCCCGTGGGTTCGTCCCGGCACGCCCGGCATGGAGCACCGTATCGGCGGGCTGGAGAAGGATTTCCTCACCGGCAACATCTCCCACGATCCACTCAACCACCAGCGCATGAGCGAAGCACGCGCAGCCAAGGTAGCCGGAATCGCCAAGGAAATCCCGCCGCTCAAAGCTGAAGGACCGGACAAGGGCGACGTGCTCGTTGTCGGCTGGGGCAGTACCTACGGCTCCATCTCCCAAGCAGTAGGAATGGCGGCGGCGGAAGGAAAATCCGTTGCACAAGTTCATCTGCGCCACATCAACCCGATGCCGTCCAATCTGGGCGATATGCTGAAACGCTACAAGAAGGTTCTGGTTCCGGAACTCAACCTTGGCCAACTTTCGAAACTATTGCGCGAGCATTACCTGTGCGATGTGGTTCAGCTCAACAAGATACAGGGCAAGCCTTTCAAGGTGTCCGAGATTTACGACCGCATTATGGAACTCTGCTAAGGAAGACACCATGAACCAGATTACCGAACTCAAACAGCTCACCAAGAAGGATTTCGAAACCAACCAGGACGTACGCTGGTGTCCCGGTTGTGGCGACTATGCGGTACTTTCGCAAATCCAGAAGCTGATGCCGACACTCGGCATCCCGCGTGAGAATTTTGCCTTTATTTCGGGTATTGGCTGTTCCAGTCGGTTTCCGTACTATATGGAGACCTACGGCATGCACGGCATCCATGGCCGCGCTCCAGCCATTGCCACAGGCTTGAAGCTTTCCCGGCCGGAATTGTCAGTGTGGGTCGTTACCGGAGACGGCGATGCCTTGGCCATCGGCGGCAACCACTTCATCCATGCCATGCGTCGCAATATCGGCCTTAAGGTCATCCTGCTCAACAACCGTATCTACGGTCTCACCAAGGGACAATATTCTCCCACCTCGGAAATGGGCAAGAAAACCAAGACCACGCCACTGGGCAGCATCGACCGGCCGTTCAGCCCGGTGGCACTGGCGTTGGGTGCGGGCGCCACCTTCGTCGCCCGCACGGTGGACTCCGACCAGCAACACATGGCGCAGGTACTAAAGCGTGCGGCGGAACACGATGGCACGGCGTTCGTCGAGGTTTATCAGAACTGCATCGTGTTCAATGACGGCGCCTACGACTCCATTACCGACAAAGCTACCCGCGCCGATACCAGGATGGTGCTGGAGCACGGCAAACCGCTACGGTTCGGCAAAGAAAACAACAAGGGAATCCGCCTGCGCGGACTAGAACCCGAAGTAGTTACGGTGGGGCAGAACGGTGTCACAGAAGCCGATCTGGTCGTGCATGACGAACATGATACCCACGGCGGACTGGCTTTCTTCCTGTCCCATTTCGCCCTGCCGGAATTCCCGGTGCCAATCGGAGTTTTCCGCACCGTCAAAGCTCCGGCATACCAGGACTTGAACACTCAGCAAGCCGCAAATGCCCGCGCCAGCAGGGGCAAGGGTGATTTGACCAAGCTCCTCCACAGCGGCGAAACCTGGACCATTACCTGAGCATAGCCTTCAGTTGAAGAAGATACCAGCGGCGATCACCTCACGCTGGTATCGCGCTTTCTCTTCCCTATGAAACCCCGATGGGAAGCGCTTCCGAAGCGCCTAGAAAAAAATTTTAGCTGGCGGCAAACAGCGCGCGCATTCCCATATGGCGCGCTGAACCCATTGGCATCATGTCGGCACTCGTTTAGAGTTACCCAACCCGGGTGATCCATACTTAAGGTTGCGCATCCATTTAAGAAAACGCAATGCGTCATCTTCATTGCGATCTTGGATGTTGAATTGAAGGATGGCGGCCTGGTCGCCAGCTTTGTTCGCACACGCAAGTTGGCCGCCTTGTTCTTGCGACAACGTGAGGGTTCAGGGAAAGATCAACATATAATGTCGCCACCGTGTTTTAATCGGCCGACAACAACCCCATGCCAACTCCCCGTCGCTATCCTTTAGATCATTTTCTCAACCGCGAACTTTCACTGCTCGCCTTCAACCGCCGTGTCCTGGCGCAAGCCGCCGACAGCCGGGTACCACTGCTGGAGCGGCTGCGGTTTCTTTGCATCGTCTCGTCAAACCTGGATGAGTTTTTTGAAATTCGTGTTGCTGGCCTCAAGGAACAAATCAAGCTCGGAAGCCATACGCCCGGGACAGACAACCTGCAACCGGAGGAAGTCTTCCGCCGCGTCGGTTTGCAGGCGCACACGCTGATTGCCGAGCAATACGCACTGCTGAACGATGCGATTCTGCCGGCCCTGACCGCCGAAGGCATCGTCTTTCTACGCCGCATTCTGTGGAACGAAGCCCAAAGCAAGTGGATCAGCGACTACTTCTTTCGCGAAGTGATGCCGGTACTGACGCCGATCGGACTCGACCCGGCCCATCCTTTCCCGCGTGTGCTCAACAAAAGTCTCAATTTCGCTATCGAACTGGATGGCACGGATGCCTTCGGTCGTAGTTCGGGCGCTGCCATTGTCCAGGCGCCGCGTTCCCTGCCGCGGGTAATCCAGCTGCCAAAGGAGTTGACCGGAATCGACTACGGTTTTGTTTTTCTCTCCTCAGTGCTGCACCAGCATGTCGGTGAATTGTTTGCCGGCATGAATGTGCTTGGCTGTTACCAGTTTCGCGTTACGCGCAATTCCGACCTGTTCGTCGACGACGAAGAGGTGAAGAACCTGCGCACTGCCCTACAGGGCGAGTTGCCACAACGTCACTTTGGCGACGCGGTACGCTTGGAAGTCGCAGACAACTGCTCCGATGTCATGGCGGATTTCCTGTTGCAGCAGTTCGGTCTGGGCCGCACGGATATTTTCCGCGTGCCGGGCATCGTCAATCTGGTTCGACTGATGTCGGTACCTGACAGCGTCGATCGTCCCGACCTGAAGTATCTGCCATTTCAACCCGGCCTGCCGAAATCGCTAGCCAAACGTTTCGACATCTTCGCCAGCATCCGCAAGCAAGACATCCTGCTGCATCACCCATTCCAGTCGTTCACGCCGGTAATCCAGTTCCTCCAGCAGGCCGCCGACGATTTGCAGGTCGTGGCGATCCGGATGACGGTCTATCGCACCGGAATCGACTCGGTGCTGCTGGAACACTTGCTGCGCGCTGCCCAGCAAGGCAAGGAAGTTACGGTCGTGGTGGAGTTGATGGCTCGTTTCGACGAAGAAGCCAACCTGAATATCGCTGCGCGCCTGGAGGAAGTCGGCGTGCATGTGGTATATGGCGTTTTCGGCTACAAGACGCATGCCAAGATGCTCCAGGTATTGCGCCGCGAAGAAATCGGCAAGTCTGGTGGCTATCGGCGTTATTGCCACCTCGGCACTGGCAACTATCATCCGCGCACGACGCGCTTCTACACCGATTTCGGCCTGCTCACCTGTCATAACGAGATCAACGAGGACGTCAATGAGATCTTCAAGCAGCTGACCGGCTTGGGCAAGGCCCATACCCTGCGCCATCTGTGGCAGGCGCCATTCACCCTGCATTCCATGACACTCGCCGCGATCCATGCCGAAACCGCAGCGGCGCAAGCCGGCCGCAAGGGGCAAATCATCGCCAAGATGAATTCTCTGGTCGAACCGGAAATAATCGAGGCGCTCTATGAAGCCTCGCAGGCCGGTGTCGAGATCGATCTGATCGTGCGTGGCAGCTGCATTCTGCGTCCCGGGGTCAAAGGACTTTCCGAGCGCATTCGCGTGCGCTCGGTAATCGGACGCTTCCTCGAGCATTCGCGCATATTTTATTTTTACGCGGACGGTGAAGAAAGGGTTTATCTCGCCAGTGCCGACTGGATGGAACGAAATTTCTTCCGCCGCATCGAGTCCTGCTTCCCGGTGCTCGACCCCAAACTCAAACGACGCGTCATCAAGGAAGGTTTGCGCCCCTATCTGACGGACAACAGCCAGGCTTGGGATATGGACAAGCACGGCGACTTCGCCGTCCGAGCCACGCGTCGAGCGCGCATTTGCGCCCAAGAAGATCTCCTCGCCGAACTGGCGGCAAGCGTTTGAGCATACTGGAGATCATGGCTTAATTGTCGATCATAAGGTTTAAACCACCGGCATCAGCCGGTGGTTGTTTGGTTTCCAAAGAAACCCGCCATAAAAGCCCCATTCCCCCAACCGAATTCGATCGCAATGTTACTGAAGTATCAGAGCCAGAGCTTGTTCCCACACTGCATCCCAATGATGCCTGCTGTTCTCATCTGCCCTATCCGCCGAATGCCCTGAGGAGCTCGCGGATGCGGTCTTCTCCATTCCTGCTGTAGGCCCGCAGTAGGCTCCCTTCGGGAACTTCACCCGTAGCTAATTGACCGATCATCTGATCGGCAACAACCTCAGGACCAATGACAATATCAAGGGCGGTAAGAACCTCTGCCGAACGAGCAATCAACTCGGGTCGCGGACGAATCTGGCCGTCTGCTCCCTTTAGGTTTGTGTAGAGCATATAGGCCTTGCCTACACTTGCCAGAGACGGATCCTTCGTCATGCTCGCCTGCACACGCCTAAAGTCCTCCTCACCGGTAAGCGCCTGTCCCATCAGCCCTCTGAAGATATCGGCTGGCGTCGAACCCTCAGGGACTCTTGCCAGTTGGGTAATCTCCGCGTGATGCGCATGATCCGGCTTCCCGAAAACTTGTGCAGCACCGAGGAGAAGCATGGCAAAGATCGCCTCGTGACGCGTCATGGGCGTATCGATGGCCCCGGGTGCAACGGCAAACCCGCGCACATTGAAATTAGCGACCTCATCAGTTGCGATTCTTGCCGCCTCAATCTTGGTTAGTCTATATTCCTCATCTCCCGCGACAGCGATCCCCTCCGCAGCCACAATCGAACTCAATCCAACAAAAAGTCCCTGTTTTCCGATAGCATCTGCAAACGCCCTAAGCAGATTGTATGTTCCGCCTTCGTTAATGTCTTTCATCAGCTTGACCTGTTCCGGATCGCCACGACGACTGATACCCGCACAGGCGACCACACCCATTTGCGGAACGACATCGCGATTACGGTCGCCGAAGAATTGGGTTGCCCGCCGAGCAAACTGCGCCATAGCCTCGGGATTCCTGACGTCGGCCTGGATGTAGAGTGAGTTGTCCGTCAGAAGCGGTTCAGGTATTTTGTCCAACGGCTGCACATCACAGCAGGCAACGAGCCAATTGCGCCTTAGTGCCGCCTGAACTGACGCCGCCCCGATTCCGCTGGCCCCTCCAGTGATCACTAGGGCATTCTGATAAGACAACATAAAAAGTTTCTCCTTGTTCTGATTGAACCACAACGACGACCCATACAATGTATGGGTCTTTGAAAAGAGATAGCAAATTCAAGCACACGATTTTACCGTTTCATCCCTGTCAATGTTGATTACTGGCTTTAAATCACTGAGAAAATCCCCATCTCGCCTTCCCCCTTAAGCACCAGTCCGGGCCCTAGCCGCGCCACACCCGGACCACACCCGGCACCTCACGCACCAGCATAAGCATGCGCTGCAATTGTGGCACGCCATGCAGCTCGACGGTAAAAGACATGCGCGCCGATCCGGTGCGCGATAGGGTCTTAACCGCCGTCACATTGATTTTTTCGCGCGACAGAACTTCCGAGATATCGCGCAGCAAACCCTGGCGGTCGTGCGCATCGACAATCATATCTACGGCGTAGAGTCCGTCCTGCTGGACTTTCTCTACGGCATTTCCCCAGGTCGCTTCGATCACCCTCTCGGGAGCACTTGCCGACATGCTCTTGAAATGCTTGCATTCGACACGATGGATCGAGACACCCTTGCCGCGCGTGACAAAGCCAGAGATGGCATCCGGCGGCACCGGTTTGCAGCAGCGACCAAGCTGGGTCAATATCTTGCCCACGCCGACGACAAGAATACCGCCGCCGGTGTCCACCGCCTTGCTGCGCCGGGTATGGATCTCAGGTTCTGCCGGTGCGACCTCGCTTTCGCCACGCAACGCCACCTGAATCTGGCGCATTCCCAGTTCGCCCCTCCCGCCAGCCAGATACATTTCGTCGCCGCTCTTGAATCCAAGTTTTTGCGCCAGTTCGTCGATGTTGGCCTGAGTCTGCCCCTCGCGCTGCAACTCGCGCGTAACGAAGATGCGACCTTGGGCCAGGGTTTCGGCTTCCTCCTGGGCAGTGAACCATTGTTTGGCCTTTTGCCGGGCGCGATTGGTGACCAGATAGCCTTGCGCCGGATTGAGCCAATCACGCGACGGCCCCCCCTGTTTGGCAGAGATGATTTCAACCCGCTGGCCGTTGGCCAGCGGCGTATTGAGCGGCACCATCTGGCCATCAACGCGCGCGCCGCGACAGCGGTGACCAAGGTCGGTGTGCAGACGGTAGGCGAAATCAATCGGCGTGGCGCCACGGGCTAGATCGATCACGCGCCCCTGCGGGGTCAACACGTAAATCGTATCATCCAGCGCGGCGCGCTTGTACTGTTGTACCCACTCGGCGCTGTCGGTGATTTCGTCGCGCCATGAGAGCAGCTGGCGCAGCCAGGCAATCTTGTCGTCGTAGGCCGAATCAGCGCGGCTCGCAGATTTCGACTGGCTGCCGGCTTCCTTGTAGCGCCAGTGGGCGGCAATGCCCAATTCGGCATGACGGTGCATTTCATGGGTGCGGATCTGCACTTCAAACGGACGCCCATCGTCATCCAGCACAGCAGTATGCAGCGAGCGGTAATCGTTGCCTTTGGGATGCGAGATGTAATCGTCGAACTCGCCGCGGATCGGCTGCCACAGATGATGAACCAACCCGAGTGCGGTATAACAGTCCTTCACTTCGGCGACCAGTATGCGCAAGGCGCGCACATCGTAGACCTCGGCGAAATCCAGGTCCTTGCCATGCATCTTGTTGCGGATGCTGTAAATATGCTTGGGCCGGCCATATACCTCGGCGTCGATACCGGCCGAGTCCAGTTCCGCCTTGAGACGAACAATTGCGCTAGCGATAAACTGCTCGCGTTCAACGCGTTTTTCGTCGAGCATGCGGGCAATGCGCTTGTAGGTCTCTGGCTCAATGAAGCGAAACGACAAGTCCTCCAGTTCCCATTTCAATTGCCAGACGCCAAGCCGGTTAGCCAGCGGAGCGTATATTTCCATGCTTTCGTGGGCGATGTCCTCGCGCCGAGAGCCTGGGTGCTCCGTGTAGTAACGCAAGCTTTGGGTGCGACTGGCCAGCCTCAACAACACCACGCGAATATCCTCGACCATCGCCAGCAACATCTTGCGCAGGGTTTCGGTCTGCGCCTTTACTTCAGAGGGGGTTCCAGCTTGCGGCCGGGTCAGCAGGCGCAAGCCGTTGAGCCGCTCCAGGCCATCGACCAGACGCGCCACCGTCTCGCCGAATTGCATACTGACCTGTTCGCGCCAAGGACGTTCCTTGCCAAGATGCCCGGCGACTGCGAAGAGTAGCGCTGCCAGCCTCGTGTCCAGATCAAGATTCAGGGAAACCGCAATCAATGCCATGCCAATAGCATGTTTCAACGTCGATTCGCCGGTACCCAGTTCGCTCTGGCCATACAGGCTGGTGATAAGCGTCAGGACGCTCTCGATACGCCCTCTGCCTTCTGCCGACAGTCCGGTCGTGAGCAGATCGAGCGTATCGGCATCGACATCGGCGTGAGGCAGGGCGTGAATCACGGAAACCATGTCGGCATTATCTCAGATTGCCACGGGGAATCTGAATCCTTGCCGAGCATGGTTAAACCCATACTGTGCCAACGCCTATCCGTTATAATCCACCCGGTCTTTTACTCGTGGAGGAACAATGGGGTTTCTATCCGGCAAGCGCATTCTAATCACGGGCATGATTTCCAACCGCTCGATTGCTTACGGTATCGCCAAGGCGATGCATCGTGAGGGCGCCGTACTTGCTTTCACGTACCAGAACGAGCGCGTGCTGGAACGCGTCGCCAAGTTGGCCACTGAATTTGACAGCCGACTCCTCTATGCTTGCGATGTCGCCGAGGATAAGCAAATCGACGCGCTGTTTGCAGGACTGACCAAGGCCTGGGGAGGGCTGGATGGGCTGGTCCATTCGATAGCCTACGCCCCCACTGAAGCGCTCGAGGGCGACTTTCTCAGCGGCTTGTCGCGCGAAGCCTTCCGTGTCGCCCACGAAGTGTCAGCCTACAGCTTTCCCGCCCTGGCCAAGGGCGCCCGCACGCTGATGCAGGGGCGCAACGGCGCGCTGCTGGCCATGTCCTACCTCGGTGCGATGCGCACGGTGCCCTACTACAACGTCATGGGGCCGGCCAAAGCCAGCCTGGAGGCTTCGGTGCGCTACCTCGCCGCCTGCCTCGGTCCGGAGGGCACGCGGGTCAATGCCATCTCCGCCGGACCGATCAAGACCCTAGCGGCCGCCGGCATCGCCAATTTCGGCAAGCTACTGTCGTTCAATGCCCATAATGCGCCGCTGCGCCGCAATGTCACCATCGAGGAAGTCGGCAATGCTGCCGCCTTCCTCTGCTCCGACCTGGCCAGCGGCATGACCGGCGAGATCATGTATGTCGACGGCGGCTTCAACACCACCACGCTGGCCCACGCACCAAGCCACAGTTGAAAAAAGCCAGCCCTTGGTTATATGGTTTAGGCCACTAAAGACCTTCACTGCCCCCCTTCATCAACCCATTACTAAACATTTCAGAAGGCAGAGCATGAGTTACCATTCCATCGTAATGGTTAAGCAAGTCCCTGATACGGCCAATATCTCCGGTCAGGTGATGAGGCCGGACGGTACCGTCAACCGCAGCAAACTACCCACTATCTTCAATCCTGAGGACAAGGTGGCACTGGAATTGGCCTTGCAATTCCGCGATCGCTATGGCGGTACCGTGCGGGCAGTCACCATGGGGCCGCTCAAGGCCTCGGACCTCTTGCGCGACTGCCTCTATATGGGCGCCGATGAGGCTATTTTGGTCAGCGACCGCAAATTCGCCGGTGCCGACACGCTGGCGACCTCCTACGTGTTGTCCGAGGCCCTGCGCAAACTGGCCCCCTACGACATCATCTTTGCCGGCCGCCAGGCGATCGACGGGGACACCGCCCAGGTGGGCCCGCAGACCGCCCAGAAACTCGGCTTGCCGCAGATCACCTATGCCGAGGCAATTCTCCAGGCAGAGGGTTCGACCATTACAGTGAAACGCAAGGTAGACAACGGTTTCGAGATATTGGAAGCCACCCTCCCGTTGCTGATCACCGTGATCAAGGACGCCGCGACGCCCCGTCCCTTCCGCGCCAAACGGGTGATGGCCTATAAGAACGCCTTGAGCCTGCTCGAATTGGAAAAGATGACCGAGACCAATTCCCTGCTGTATATCGATCAGTTGAAAGAGGAATACCTTGCCAAAGGCTTGTTCATTCCGACCCTCACGGCCGATGACCTGGATGTCGATTCCGACCGCTGTGGCCTGAAAGGTTCACCGACCAAGGTGCACAAGATCGACTCGGTGGTTCTCGGCGGGAGCGAGCACGAAAGCATACCCGCCACCAAGGACGGCATGTACGCGCTGATCGATAAACTGATGGAAGACCACATCTTCGGATAGCCCCTATGAGCGAGAATAAACAAGTCTGGGTGTTCATTGAACAGCGCGAGGGCAAGCCGGCCGAAGTGAGCTTCGAATTGCTCTCCAAGGGCAGAAAGCTGGCAGAGAGCCTGCAGGGCGAATTGAAGGCAGTGGTCATCGGCCATGAGATGCAAAGCCTGGCCCAGGAAACCTTCCGCTACGGGGCCACCGAGGTCCTGCTGGCCGATCACCCCGAACTGGAACACTACAATACGCTGCCCTACAGCCGCATCCTGAGCGAACTTGTGAACCGGCACCAGCCGCGCATCGTGCTGTTCGGCGGCACCTTCATCGGCCGCGACCTGGCGCCCCGGGTCGCCTCCCATACCAAGAGCGGTCTGACTGCGGACTGCACCGACCTGCAGATCGCCGACGTGACCTATCTGCGCAAGGACTATCCCCAGCTCCTGCTGCAGATCCGCCCGGCCTTCGGCGGCAACATCATCGCCACCATCATCTGTCCCGATTCGCCGGTGCAGATGGCCACGGTACGGGAGGGGGTCATGGAGAAGGTGCCCGTGACGCAGCCGGTCGATGGCCGCATCACGCCGGTTCCCTATACCCCCGACGCCGCCGACCAGTTGGTGCGCATCATCGAGCGGCATCACGAAGAGAGCAAGGTCAACCTCAAGGCTGCGCCGATCATCGTCTCCGGCGGCTACGGCATGGGGAACTTCCAGAATTTCCAGATTCTCCACGAATTGGCCCATCTCATCGGCGGCGAGGTCGCGGGTACCCGGGCGGCGGTGGACGCCGGCTTTATTGACCATGCCCGCCAGGTGGGCCAGACGGGCGTCACGGTGCGTCCCAAGCTGTATATTGCCTGCGGCATCTCCGGGGCGATCCAGCACCGCGCCGGGATGCAGGACGCCAGCAAGATCATTGCCATCAATTGCGACGCCGAAGCGCCGATCTTCGGCGTCTGCCACTACGGCATCGTTGGCGATGTGATGGAGGTGATTCCGCTGCTCATCAACGCTTACAAACACAAGTTAAAGTAATCGAGCCATGGCCAATTTTTTCACTGACAATACCGATCTGCTATTCCATTTCGATCGTCTGCAACTCCAGGAGGCGGTCGAGATACTCGAACACGGCTATACCGATGCCGCTCATTACAACTACGCCCCGACCGACTATCAGGATGCCCTGGACAATTACCGCAAGGTGCTGGAGATCGTCGGCGACATCATGGCCAACACGGTGGCCCCGCAGGCGGCTTCGATCGACGCGGAGGGGAGCCATTTCGCCGATGGCAAGGTGACTTATGCCAAGGGCACCCAGCAGGCCCTCGATCAACTCACCCAGGCGGAGCTGATGGGATTCATCCTGCCGCGGCGCTATGGGGGTATCAACCTGCCCATGACCATCTATGTGATGGCGATCGAGATGACCTCGCGCGCCGAGGCCTCGTTGATGAACCTGTTTGGCCTCCAGGATATCTCCGAGACCATCCACAAGTACGGCGACGAGGCGCAGCGCCAGGAATTCCTCCCGCAGTTCGCCAGCGGTTCTTCCGGCGCGATGGCCCTGACCGAACCGGACGCGGGTTCCGACCTGCAGGCAGTCAATATGCTGGCCTATCAGGACGAAACCGGGCAGTGGCGGCTGAAGGGCGTCAAGCGCTTCATCACCAACGGCAATGCCGACATCCTGTTGGTGCTGGCCCGCTCCGAGTCGGGCACCAAGGACGGGCGGGGTCTCTCCATGTTCGTCTGCTACGGCAAGGACGGCGTCGTGGTGCGGCGCATCGAGAACAAGCTCGGCATCCACGGCTCGCCCACCTGCGAGCTACAGTTCAACGATACCCCGGCGCAGCTCGTCGGCAAGCGCAAGTTCGGCCTGATCAAGTATGTCATGGACATGATGAACGGCGCGCGCCTCGGCGTCGGCGCCCAGGCCCTGGGCATCTCCCAGGCCGCCTATGAAGAGGCCCTGCGCTATGCCAAGGCGCGCGAGCAGTTCGGCAAGTCCATCTACAACATCCCGGTGGTCGCCAATCTGCTGATCGACATGCGCGTCACCCTGGAGAGCGACCGCTCCCTGCTGTATGCCGCCTGCCATTGGGTGGACCTGAGAGCCAAGCTGGAGGAGCGGGTTGAGCAGTTGAAGGCGGAAGGAAAGGATGCCTCGGCGCAGAACGCCAAGCTCAAGGAGGCAACCCGCAACGCCGCCCTGTTGACCCCCATGGCCAAGTACGTGCTGAGCGAAAACGCCAACAAGATCACCTATGACGCCCTGCAGATCCACGGCGGCACGGGTTACATGAAGGAGTTCAGTGTCGAGCGCCTGTGCCGCGATGCCCGCATCACCAACATCTACGAGGGCACCTCGCAGTTGCAGATCATTGCGGCCATCGGCGCTGTCACCAACGACATTTTCGCGGACTGGTTCGTCGCCCACGAGCAGCAGGACATCCCCGGCAATCTGGAGAGCCTGGCGGATGAGCTGAAAGCGATGCGGCACCTGTTCCTCGACGCCGTGAAGTTCGTCACGGAGAACACCGACAAGCAGTTCCAGAGTGTCGCCGCCAAAGAACTGGTGGAGATCTACAGCTATCTATACACGGGCTGGCTGCTCATGGACGAGGCAAAAGAGAACAGCCGCAAGCTGTTCATCGCCCGCCGCTATATCCTCGGGGCGGCGGCCAAGGCCCGCCGCAACGCGGAAGTGATCAAGAAGGAACTCTACGCCGACCTGCTCCACGCCGACGAAATCCTTATCTGATACCGGAGCATAGAATTTCCTGTCCTCTAAGAGAGCGCGCTATGACGGCTTCGCCCGCGCCCGCTGTATCGACTGCGGACACGATTTCCTGATCGCCTTTTCCTGTAGCCATCCTGAACGTGGCGTTGCATATTTTTCTTCACGCGGTCGAGCAGAGCCTGCGACAATCAAAATGATCAAGTACCGCCATTTTGATTGTCACAGGCACAGATCAAGCCACAGTTCCGACTGCAAACAGGGGCGTTCTACTGGAATTCCACGATTGACTACGACTACCAAACCCGCAGATACTCTCTCAAATGTGCGATTGAATTTCCTATCCTTTCCCTGTAGCCTACAAAATGGAGAGTTACCATGACGACATTGGAACTGAAACTCAATCTGCCGGATCGCTTGGCGCAGGATGCCGCACAGATGGGACTCCTGGAGCCGGATATTCTGCAAACGCTGTTACGCGAAGCCGTGCGCAATCGCCGTATCGCGCAACTGGCCGAGGCACGCAAGCGGGTAGCGGCGGCAGGTATCCCGCCCATGAGCCTGGATGAAATTCAGGACGAAGTGGATGCCCATCGCGCCGCGCAACGCAGCCAGGCCGTGGGCTGATGCGCCTGGTACTCGACACCAACGTGGTGGCGTCGGGCTTATTGTGGAACGGCGCGCCGGCACGCTTGCTCGATGCGGCGCAAACCGGCGAACTCGAACTTTTTACCAGCACGCGCTTGCTGGCTGAGTTGGCCAGCATTTTGACTCGCGCCAAGTTCGCCAAGGCGCTTGCCGCCACCGGCTTGCCGCGCGAAGAATTGGTGTTGGGCTATGCGGAATTGGCTACCGTCATAGCGCCTGCGGCAATCCCGCCAACCATTACAGCCGACCTCTCCGACGATCAGGTATTGGCTTGTGCCCTGACCGCCAACGCCGATCTGATCGTCTCAGGCGACAAGCATTTGCATAGTCTGGGCGGCAAGTACAACGGCATTCGCATCGTCAGGCCCGCCGAGGCAGTGAGCATCGTCGAAGCTGGGTAGCGGCAGCGCTTCAGAGCCGCGAATTTTGTCCGGCCCCGACCCCTTTTGCCCGGTTCAAATACACGTAGGGGCAACGAATGGCTACCAATTCTCTGAAGCAACTTTTTGAAGCCGGCTTTTTGCAAAGCGAACTTGATCTTCCATCTCATCTGCTGCCGTCAACATTTCCTAGACTGGCGCAGATCTCATTCCGCACGGGATTAAGGGCTTACTTCTCGACAGTTCAAGTCGCTGGACTCAGTGAAGAAACGACCACTGTGACAAAAGGAAGCTCAAGCAATGAAATGTTCTGGCGGAAGGAAAATTGCTTTGACTATATTGAGGCATACACCGAGGCTATTCTTCACCTTCATCACGGTATCGAGCTAGCGCTCAAAGAATTGCTCCGTCAAAAGCATTCTCTCCTTGCTTGCAAGGAGCTACCATCTAGCGCTGTTTTGTTGTGCAGGATGCTCAACAAGGAGTCTTTCGCCGAAGACCCGGACGACTCGCCGACGTCTGTAGAGTTTGGTGAAGCGCTTAAGCGAATAGTCGAATTGATTAAGCACAAGGTGTTTGATGAAACTTTTGGATTCATCCAGAAGAACCATGATTTCCTGAAACACCTAAATAAGCTAAGGAACAGAATCATCCATCGTGGCATGTTCATAATGGATTACTCGGCTTTCGATTTGATGGTTTCCAAATACCTGCTCCCTTTTATGGTAAGTTTGTCAGACTTGCCACAGTTCAAGAACTCAGGTTGTATTCCTCAATTTTCCTCCGGCCGTAACTATTGGTACAACAAGAAGCTTGCCTGCGACATTGATCCAATCAATGAAATCGTCGAAATGGGGCAACACGGCGCGGTTGACCGAAAAAAACTGGCGTTTCTAAAAGAGCTTGGGCGTGCTGCATACCATAACCCGCTAAATGACGCAGACGATACGCGCAGAATTGATGACAGCGCCGAGAGATTTCGGTACGAAATACTGGCACAGGTTGAAACCAGCAATCACAATCCACATGCCTACGAAGCGGGTACCGAATGGCTCAAATGTCCCGTTTGTGGGTTGGGTACATTAGTCAAATACATTGACGGCGAGGGAGAGCACAGTCACATGAGTTGCGTGTGCTGTACGTTTAGTCCGAATAAGTCGCTGGGTAATGGACGAGATCATGGATTAGCCATTGATGACTTTTGGACTTTCAATTAGGGGCACCAATCAGTCGGCCCGTGTCAAGCGAGTAAACATTCGGCCCGAACCTGGCCCATTTGATGCTCGCCTGTGCCTTGCAAATTTAATCCGAACACGGCCCCTTTTAACTCTTCTTGCGTGGCATACATGTTCCTTTCTTTCGACATGTTATGCCTCACACACAAAATTTCAGACAGGCTCTTGGATTTCCAGTTTGCCCATTGGAGTAAATTGAACCTGGCCTACTTTTCTACATCTTTATGTAATTTCATCAATCTTTGCGGCCAAAAACCGGACACATTGATTTTGTTCTACGTCTTTGTATTTATCGTGATAGGTCTGTAAGTCCGGTAGCCAAAAACTGCGCCCCCAAGCAACACCTGGTCTTCCCGGTATCGTGTTGAATTTTGTTTCCAAATAAAATTTCTCGCCAAGCCTATAGCCAATAGCACTACATATACGCGACTCGTTCTGATTCTCAAAAGAGCCCATCTGCTCTGTAGTAGCAATGATGCAAAGCTTGGAGAGTGAAGGCCATTTAACTTCCCAATGTCTTCCGGTTTGGTCTATTACCTCAGCCTTGTATATTTCTTGGATGTTCAGTCCTTCAGAGTTGAGCTGAATGGGAACTTCGGTTTTTTCGCCCTCAGTGAGATTCACTTTGGGTTGTAGATGCTGAACCTTAATCCATCGACCTTTACGGTGCTGCCATTTTCTAAAAAAATTGTGCCACGTACCTTGAGGAACAATGAAATATCGGATGGCATCAACGGTCACCGGTCTTCTGCCGGTGGAGCGAATAATGATTTTGTGCTGATTGCGAGTGGGGGATTCAAAGCCAAAATCAGATTCACAGCTTAACCCTGCTTTGTCTAGGCCATGCTGCCGGAATCGGAGCCACAAACCAAACAGGCCTACAACAGTTCCAATGGTTCCTGTTATCGCACCCCAAATCGATAATGCCATTGTGATTTCCTGTGGACTCATGAAAGTTAAAATGCACCAGACATCTTTAGTCGTAGCAGCAATTGCTCACACCCTATACAGGCGGGCTGTTGAAGCAAGGCGACTCAGGATGAATGCGTGCAATATCTTTGACGGAGCCAATCAACAGCTTCTTTTCAGCCCTTGTACTGGATTCCGCTGCTGCCTGAAAATCGTAGCGTTTGCTGATAACAATGGACTCCTGGATGCAAAAAGATTTTTTTCCTCTGCCAAATGCAAAACGAAATTCCTTTTGATGTGCATAGGAAATGTCTTTTGCGAACGCAATCGTCCTTGGATTCTTAACATCAAACTCAACGGCATTGCCCGGATCGTAATAATTTGCGGAACCTCGGAGTAACCCGATAGATTTGTTGGTTGAAGCGAGTGACATCACTTTTCTTTGGATTCGCTTGGCAAACTCATCAGAATTGTATATTTCAATGCAGCAATCCACCTCGAAATCGCAGAATAGCGTTTTATCAAAAATTTCTGAAGTGCAGAACACATACACCAAGTCGGATTCAATTTCGTTCAAGAACGTGAAGTCGCCATTGATCGTTCCACCCACACTCAGGTTTTCAATAGTCGCGCCTGTTTCAGGCCTGTCCCGGTGGATGCCTTCTGTTGCATCCCCTCTCGTTTTGCATTCTAATCGCTTAAAGTGGGATAGATTCCTGAACAGTATCTCCCCGCGTAGAACCACATCAGCAAATTGATGCGGGAGATACTTATAGAGGACCATGCGTTTTCTCAACCCGCCAAACCCAACCGGGCAATGCTTCCAGTAATACTTTGCGTTCAACTGATAACGTGTCCTTTTTTGACTTCTGGTTACTCACCCAAACGCCGAGTCTATTCTCCTCTGTGGTTTTGAAATTGGCCGGCACGCGGGCGTGCCCTTCACGACTTACGAACTCCTTAAGACAGTTAAACCAATCATCCCATTTTAATAACGCGCGTTCAGGCCAACGCCAACCTGGCAATGCTTCAAGTCGCGTTTTGCGCACCACTGAAATTCGGTTTCTTGATTGCCGTTGCCTGCCAACCCATGCGCCAAGACGATATCCATCTTCCGTCTTGTAATCTTGAGAAACCTTGGCATGCCCATCTCGATCTGCGAATTCCTTAAGATAGCGAAACCCTTCTTCCCAAGCGCCCTCAAGAAGATTCCAATTCCAACCGGATAATGATTCCAGTTTCGCCTTGCGCTCTGGTGTCATGCTCTCTTTATGCGCTCGCTGTGTGCCGACCCATATATCTAGCCGGTATCCATCTGCGGTCTTGTATTTTCGCGGGACCTTACTGTGGATTTCTCGATCCGCAAATTCCTTGAGGTAGTTAAAACCTACTTCCCAAGCATCTTCAAGAGTATTCCAACTCCAACCGCGTAATGCCTCCAGTCGTGCGTTATGCTCTTGTGTCATGCTCTCTCTATAATTTCGCTGAACACGCACCCAGCTACCAAGACGATATCCATCTTCCGTCTTGTAATCTTGAGAAACCTTGGCGTGCCCCTCTCGATCTACGAACTCCTTAAGATAGCGGAACCCTTCTTCCCAAGCAACCTCAAGAGCATTCCAAATCCAACCGGGTAATGATTCCAGTCGCGCTTTGCGTTCTGTGAGTAAGCTGTCTTTTGTTGTTCGTTGGGTATTTACCCAACTACCGACCGGATATCCATCTGCTGTCTTGTGACTCTTAGTAACCTTGGCGTGCCCCTCACGTTCTACGAATTCCTTCACATAGCAGAAGCCTACTTCCCAAGCGTCCTCACGGGGACTCCAACTCCAGCCGGGTAATGATTCCAGTCGCGTTTTCCGCTCTGTGGGTACGCTGCCTTTTGTTGTTCGTTGGATATTGACCCAGCTACCGACTCGATACCCATCTTCTGTTTTGTATAGCGCAGGAACTAGGCAATGCCCCTCAAGTTCTACGAATTCCTTCAGATAGCGGAAACCGACGTCCCAAGCATCCTCACGAGTATCCCAAACCCATCCGGGTAACGCTTCCAGCCGTGCTTTGCGCTCCGCTGTCATGCTGTCTTTCGTTGTTCGTTGGGTACTTACCCATCCACCGACTCGATATCCATCTGTCGTTTTGTAATCTATAGGAACCTTGGCATGCCCTTCTCGTTCTACGAATACCTCCAACAACCCAAACCAAAAGTTCCAAGATGCCGTAACCTGCTCCACCAGATAGGTGCGCAGTGCGCTGCCAAAATCAGCATCTACTGTGGCAGGCAGGTCGATAGTAATTTTGCGCAGGCCTCCGGCACTGACACCTGCGCCTGGATTTTTAGCCAGCGATGTTCTGGTCTGATCCAGTTCACAAGCCAGCACGTCGTCGTGCGCTTTGAGTGCGTTCAGCACATCCCAGATGGGTTTGAAGTGGCTTGCCTCAATTGTGTCTTCGGCATTTTCTCCGGCGGCGATGAACACCGGCAGGACGATGGTGCCGGCCTTTTTGTCGGGGCTGAGGCGAATGGCGCGGCCCACGGCCTGGATGATGTCCACCTGACTGCTGCGCGGATCGATGAACGCCACGCCATCGAGGGAGGGCACGTCCACGCCTTCGGACAGGCAGCGCGCATTGCTCAGCACGCCGCGTTCGTCCGTGCTCAGGGCCTTGAGTTGATCGAGCTTGAGCTTGCGTTTGTTGGCCGGCATCTGGCCGGAGACGAAGTCGGTGCGCAGGGTTCCGCTGGGGCGATGTTCGTCGCCGATCCACTCCATGATGTTCTGGATGTCGGCGGTGAAGGCTTCGGCGCGATTGACACGGCTGTGGAAGCTGATGACGCGCTTGAGGTCGTAGTCCTTGATGGCTTTGAGCAGGCCGATCTGGGCGGCGAGCGATTCGCTGTCGGTCTCGATGCCCGTGCCGGTGCTGACCAGTTCGCGCTTGGCGATCCACTGCGCGATGGTGGGGTCGTCCACGCCGATGATGACGACGCGGTAATCGGTCAGCAGCTTTCTGGCGATGGCCGCGCCGAACGGCAGAGCATAGAGCACCTCGCCAAACAGGGCGGGGTTATCCATGCCGACGACTTCGACGCCGCGCTCTTCGGCGGCTTTATGGACGGTGCTGGCGTAGGTGCGCGGGGTGGCGGTGGCGAACAGGCGTTTATGGCCGCGTATCTGTGCGTTGTCGAGCACGGCGGTGAAGTCGCTGCCGACCTTGCCGGCGCAGCGGTGGGCTTCGTCCGCCACGACCAGATCGAAGGCGGGGATGGCGCTATCGGCCTGCGCTGCAATGATGACGGCGGTAGATTGGTAGGTGGAGAAGACCACCCGATGGCCTGTGCCGCCGAGGAAATTCCTGACCTCATCCGCATCCGAGGTGACGGGGAAGGCGAGGTCGGCCACGCTGTGGATGGCTTCATCGTTGCCCTTGGTGCCGACGGTTTGATCCGAGCAGACGCACAGCACTTCAAACGGCGTGGCGGCGGCGAAGGTCCATTCGCGCAGCAGTTGGGAGAGCAAGCCCAATGAGGGAACCAGCACCAGGGTGCGCTGCGCGGCAAGCCGCTCCTTGATCCACAGGGTGACGTAAGTCTTGCCGGTGCCGCAGGCCATGATGAGCTGGCCACGGTCTGCCGTTTGCAGCCCAAGCGCCACGGCGGCGATGGCTTCGAGTTGGTGGTCGTGATCGCCGTCGTTCGGCGTGGGACGGGCTTTGCGCTTGCCTTGCGCGAGTGCGGCAACGTTGGCGGGATAGTCCAGCGCGGCACGTTCAAAGTCGGAGAGCAGGAAACGTATGACGGGTTTTTCCTGCGCGTCGCAGACTTGCCTGGCGTTGCCGCCGATGCGGTCGGTGGTGGCGATCAGCAGGCGGTGGTGTATGCCTTTGCGGTTGGATTCGCTGAGGAACTTGTCGACATCGTGCTTGGTGATGTCGTAGTCGGGCGAGTAGCACTTGGCCTGCACGGCCCAGTGTTCGCCGTTTCTGTGACGAAACACCAGATCAATGCCGCAGTCCACGCCCCAGCGTTCCGGGTATTCATCCCACAGCCAGACTTGGTCGACTTGGGTCGCCCATTCAGGATCGGCCTTGAGGAACCATTTGACGAAGTGCTCGAACTGCTTGCCGCGCTTGGCGGGGTCGGCATCGAGGCTGTAGTAGAAATCGGAAAACTGGCCGGGCATTTGATTGGCGAAGAGTTGAGTACGACTGTGGAATGTAAGACCGGCTTATCCAAGTGTCAAATGACGGAACCTGTTTGGCCGTGGGGTGAAAATTATGGACCCTGAGCGTCGAGTGCCAGGTTGAGATTGAGCACATTCACCCCCGGCTCGCCGAAGAGCCCTAGCTGCCGGCCTTCCGTATTTCTGGCGACGAGAGCGGTCACGGTCTCGCGCGGGCGACACGCTCGACCTGGTAGGCGGCCGCCGCCGGGCTGATATGTGGGTCGAGCCCGCTGGCGGACGCCGTGACCAGATCTGCCACTACGGCATCGTTGGCGATGTGATGGAGGTGATTCCGCTGCTCATCGACGCTTACAAACACAAATTAAAGTAATCGAGCCATGGCCAATTTCTTCACTGACAATACCGATCTGCTGTTCCATTTCGATCGCCTGCAACTCCAGGAGGCGGTCGAGATCCTCGAACAGGGCTATACCGATGCCGCTCATTACAACTACGCCCCGACCGACTATCAGGATGCCCTGGACAATTACCGCAAGGTGCTGGAGATCGTCGGCGACATCATGGCCAACACGGTGGCCCCGCAGGCGGCTTCGATCGACGCGGAGGGGAGCCATTTCGCCGATGGCAAGGTGACTTATGCCAAGGGCACCCAGCAGGCCCTCGATCAACTCACCCAGGCGGAGCTGATGGGATTCATCCTGCCGCGGCGCTATGGGGGTATCAACCTGCCCATGACCATCTATGTGATGGCGATCGAGATGACCTCGCGCGCCGAGGCCTCGTTGATGAACCTGTTTGGCCTCCAGGATATCTCCGAGACCATCCACAAGTACGGCGACGAGGCGCAGCGCCAGGAATTCCTCCCGCAGTTCGCCAGCGGTTCTTCCGGCGCGATGGCCCTGACCGAACCGGACGCGGGTTCCGACCTGCAGGCAGTCAATATGCAGGCCTATCAGGACCAGGACGGAAGCGGGCAATGGCGGCTGAAGGGCGTCAAGCGCTTCATCACCAACGGCAATGCCGACATCCTGCTGGTGCTGGCCCGCTCCGAGCCGGGCACCAAGGACGGGCGGGGCCTCTCCATGTTCGTCTGCTACGGCAAGGACGGCGTGGTGGTGCGGCGCATCGAGAACAAGCTCGGCATCCACGGCTCGCCCACCTGCGAGCTGCAGTTCAACGATACCCCGGCGCAGCTCGTCGGCAAGCGCAAGTTCGGCCTGATCAAGTATGTCATGGACATGATGAACGGCGCGCGCCTTGGCGTCGGCGCCCAGGCCTTGGGTATCTCCCAGGCCGCCTATGCGGAGGCCCTGCGCTATGCCAAGGCGCGCGAACAGTTCGGCAAGTCCATCTACAACATCCCGGTGGTCGCCAATCTGCTGATCGACATGCGCGTCACCCTGGAGAGCGACCGCTCCCTGCTGTATGCCGCCTGCCATTGGGTGGACCTGCGAGCCAAGCTGGAGGAGCGGGTCGAGCAGTTGAAGGTGGAAGGAAAGGATGCCTCGGCGCAGAACGCCAAGCTCAAGGAGGCGACCCGCAACGCCGCCCTGTTGACCCCCATGGCCAAGTACGTGCTCAGCGAGAACGCCAACAAGGTCACCTATGATGCCCTGCAGATCCACGGCGGCACGGGTTACATGAAGGAGTTCAGTGTCGAGCGCCTGTGCCGCGATGCCCGCATCACCAACATCTACGAGGGTACCTCGCAGTTGCAGATCATTGCGGCCATCGGCGGTGTCATCAACGACATTTTCGCGGACTGGTTCGTCGCCCACGAGCAGCAGGACATCCCCGGCAATCTGGAGAGCCTGGCGGACGAACTGAAAGCGATGCGGCTACTGTTCCTCGACGCCGTGAAGTTCGTCACGGAGAATACCGACAAGCAGTTCCAGAGTGTCGCCGCCAAGGAACTGGTGGAGATCTACAGCTATCTATACACGGGCTGGCTGCTCATGGACGAGGCGCAAGAGAACAGCCGCAAGCTGTTCATCGCCCGCCGCTACATCCTCGGGGCGGCGGCCAAGGCCCGCCGCAACGGGGAAGTGATCAGGAAGGAACTCTACGCCGACCTGCTCCACGCCGACGAAATCCTGATCTGATACCGGAATAGAGGCATAGAATTTCCTGTCCTCTAGGAGAGCGCGCTAGGACGCGAGGCATTGGCGTAAATCTTGGTGCCATCCAGAGCGATCGTACCAAGCCGGGTCTTGACGGTGCGCAGCCGTGCACTGGTGATATCTTCAATGCTGCGGCCAGAGCCGGTATATGACGCCAGCGACAACTGCACCACTTCAGTAAATATCCCCCGGCAAAGCCGGGGGCTTTAGTTTGTGAGCCGCTCAAAGCGGCTATAAGGGGTCGCTAACGTGGCCCCAATTCTTGGTGGCCACCTTTCGGTGGCCGTTCAACGCCACAGGTTCATTCCAGCCCCAAGTCTTCTCCAGCATAAAGCGCTCTGGCCTGACCAATCAGGCGCTGCGCGAAGTCGGCATGGATGCGCCAGTCGCGCGACTCGTTGACATCAGCCAGCGTCGAGCGCCGAATTGGCTCGCGAAACCCCATGTGGTAGAGCTAGGCTTCTTATCCTTTCAAGGACAGACGCTGACGCCAAATATTACCTGTTTCTGGGTATTTCAAAAATACGGCAGTCAGAGTATTTTTTGTTCCATCGGGCAGCATATATTCTGCCCGGGTTGATTTATCCCTTGCGCCCCGGGGAAACCGAGAAGGATGGAGAAGATTTGGTTGTCAAAGACTTGTATTTTCTATCCTTCAAATCGCGTCATCTCGATTTGTAGACCATTATTGGGTGCGCGATATCAGTCGTGGGAGGAATTATGACGACGATGCAGCGAAGAGGATTCCTGAAGCTGATGACGTCCGGAATGGGAGGGGTGTTCCTTACGGCCTGCGGATCGGGGTCCGGTGGTGGCGGTGATGGTGGGGACGCTGCCTTGCCGGTACCGAACGGGTATGCCTTCTATACAGTGATAAGCACGGGGGATGCGCTTCCAACGGGAGCTACGGCGTCAACACTGTCGCCCGTGCTCATGATCAATGACAACAAGGAGGTTCTTGCTCACTGTGTCGACAGCCGGGGCGCCCACGGCGTCTATGAGTATTCGATTGACTACACTGGAGCCAAACCGGCCGTTCTGCAAACGAGAAAGATCCTGCGGGAGGGCGACATCCTCCGGGACGGTGTCGAAGCGGACCATTTCCATATAGGGAGCACCAATCGGCACGGCAGGTTCGCCATCCGTGTTTCGGACAAGCAGAGCGGGATCCCAAGGATATATCTGGAGCAGAACAAGGACGGTCTGGTGCCCGTAGTCAATCCACATGACGCCCTGCCGGGGATGGAAGGCAAGTTCGCGGCCAGCTTCGGCGACCTGAATCTCGACGATACGAATGCGCTCCTGCTGGTCAGCCATTTTCTCCCCGAAGGCGAAAACGCCCCCAAGAAGGGGTTGTTCTTCCTGGCCGACGGGGGGGTGAGCGACAACGGTAGTCTGGCTCTGTCCTCGGGAGACTTGGTGTCAGGGGCAGGCACTACGGTGAGCAATGTCGGATTGATCGACGGCCACCATGAGAGTGGCGATTATGTCGCGCAAATCGCCTGCGGCGTTCCCCCGGGTCTGTCCAATAGTGGGCTACTCGGCGGGACCAGGGTCGAGCAAACGGCCCTTATGCACGGCAACGTACGCCAGCCGGCCACGCGGAGCCTGAAAGCGGCGTCGCGGTCGCTCAGTCTTTCCCGTGCGGCAGCGCTCGACGCGATTCGGGGTGATGCGATTCACGGTCCCCGGATCGGCGGCGATAATAACGTCGCGCACATCGTAACCAGTGAGACAAGTACGGTCCTGTATCTGGATGACCGGCGGGTGCTCGGAACCGGCGATCAGACGCCCCTGGGGAACAAGGTAGTCGGTTTTTCCGGTCCCCTCATCGGCAAGGACGGACTGCTGCACTTCTGCACCATGACTGACCGCGGCACGGAGTTGTGCCTATTCAACAGGGTTTCCGTTCTGAGCATCCTCGGGGTCGGGGAAAAGATCGAAACCGACGGCGAGCGGATCGTCGCCCTCGATTTCGGCGCTGTCCGGAACATGGTCGACGGCAAGGGACGGCTGGTGTTTCTGGCCACCTTCGAAAGCGGGAAAAAATCCGTAGTGCTCGGTATTCCCGTCTAAGCGAAAGGAGGAGTCATGACTACGATCAGAGTTTCAACGAATACGGACCCGTCGCTGGATGTGTTGATGCTGACGCAGGGCCACCCGATGGTCCCGTCCTTGGGCGTCATAAACCTGACCTACGCCCCCTATGGAACCATGCTCGATCAGCAAGGCGAGGTCCTGGGCTTCAGGGGACAGTTCAAGATCATGCATGCGGGCTTTTACGGCGTGTACGGTCCGGCATGGGCCGCGCGGCTGGATGTCGTCGATCTGATAGGGGACAAGGACGATCCCAACGCCCTACACGTGAAAGTCGCGAATGACGCGCTCAAGGCCGGCATCCAGTGGGGCGCGTCGCATTCGTTTTATATCAGCTTCAAGGGAGAGAAGTACGAATTCGATCACTGGGATGGGTGGTGGCCGGCATTCGACTGGCACACGACGGACGATATCAATTTCGTCATCCCTCTCGATTTTATCCAGATCATCTATTATGCGATCCAGATTATTCAAGGATTGCGCGATTACATTGCCAACCAAGATCTCACGCCGCAGGAAGAGAAGGATCTCCAGGGAAAACGGCAGACCTTCGAAAGGATCAAGGAACGGGGCGGGCTTACCGACACTGAACTCAAGATGATCGAACCTCCCCGGCTTCCGATCGCCCAGATCCCACCTGCGAAAATGATTTTGCCCATGCTTTGGGGCCTGGTCGACGAGGCTCAGGGCACGTTCAACAAGTCCGGCTGGTCGGCCGAGTATGTCTTCCCGGCGGGGGTGAAGAACATTCATAACGGCGATTACATGCAGATGAAGGCCTATCCGGGCCTGGTGCAGGCGATTGACATCTATCGCCTCCTGGTCAATTGGGACAGAAACGTTTATCAGTTCACCGGCAGCCTATATCTTTTTGACCGAACGCTTCGAACTCTTCATTGCGACGTATCCCTGGGGATTAATGTCGGTGTGATTTTCCCGTTCCAGGTGAGCCTGAAGAATATTCAGTTTAACGGTCCGTTCAACAATGACGTATTCGGGGATTTGACCTTTGACAGCAGCACCAATACCGTTACGGGGAAGAGAAAGGATCCCGCCCCGGCTATGCCCACATACAATTCCGCGGCATTGACGAGATACCTCAATATGTATTTCACCTTCAGTACCGGTGCAGATTTCCGATTCGGCATATTCGGATCCGCCACGTTCTTTGCGGTCCTTTCGCTGTCATTTTCCGTCGATTGGAATGTCCTCGAGGACTGGTTCCACCTTTCCTGGCGGCTGCAGGACGAAGGGGTGAAAATCGGGGGGGATGTCCCATCCTCCCCTACGGCCAGATCGACGGTCAATACGATGGACGAAATCGAAGTGGTCTTCGCGTAGCAGCGGATGAGCGCAGAAAAGAAAAAAGTCGTCATCAACGGCACGGAGGACATCCTCGCCGCCCTCGACAGCGGGGATCTGGGCATCATCGCCGCTGTCCTTCGCGCCATAGTCGTGGACCCGAAAAAAGCCCTTTCCTACGGAAACAGCGGCGGCGATCTGACCGCCGAATTGGACAAGAGGTTCCGCGCCGCCAAGGGCAATGTCTTGAAAACCGGCTTCTTTGCGGCCATGACGGCGATCGACGCTCCGGAATATCTGGAAGCGTACAAAATCGGATTTTTCATGCATCAGTGCCCAGAGATCATGCTGGCAGCGGCAGCCAGGCTTGCCGAACGGCCGGCGGAGCAGATCAGGGATTTCTTAGCGGCCGCTCTCTTCAACGACGCGATGCCGAGGCAAGCGCAACTTGCGGCCAACATCATGAGCCAGTTCAACGACCTGGGAAAGCGGGAGGCGATCCGGGTGGCGTTGCTCGCGAACAGGGAAGACAGCGCGCTGCCCCCGCTGAACGCGCAGACGCTGGATGCATGGCTCGCGGAACTCTGCGGCCCTTTGCGGGTAGAGGCCCTGAGGGTACTGGAGCACGACGCCGGCGAGAGCGGATACCGGCTCCTCAAGGCGCACTGGCCCGGTCTGCCGCTTCCAGTCCGGGCATGGGTGTTGGAATGGGGCGCCCGGGACTACCCGGTCCATGTTCCGGACCTGCTGGCGGACGGATTGGATTCCGGAAACAGAGATCTGCAGCTGGCGGCACTCCAGGGACTTGCAGCGCGGCCCGAGTTCGCGAAACTCCTGCATGGCCGGATCGCGGCGCTGTATCGCTCGGAAGACCGGACCATGCGCATCGCGGCCCTGAAAGCTATGCCCAAAACGGATGAGAAGATGGTGTCGAGTGTCCAGGAAGATGACGAATTCCTATTGCTGTCGTTGAAGAAACTCCCCGCTACGAAATCCCACGAAAAGTTGTTCTGCGAACTATTGAGCGA
This sequence comes from Sterolibacterium sp., assembly GCA_028713555.1. Taxonomy (GTDB): domain Bacteria; phylum Pseudomonadota; class Gammaproteobacteria; order Burkholderiales; family Rhodocyclaceae; genus JACRAR01. The sequence goes on from JAQTOA010000004.1 coordinate 188,124, forward strand.
TGAGAGGTGGGTGATCCGGTCTATCGCCACAAAAAAATTGCTGGAATACGGTTCATCGACGGCTGCTCTCGGCGACCCGTCGGATCACGTCGGGCTTGGGGTGGGCACCCGGACGGCTTTGTACCGAATTCAAACGAGCAATCAAGAAATAGCCGATTGTGCTGACGAAAAATAGGGAGTCTTATATGGATGCCTCCCGGAGATCAAGTGATTTTGGCATGGTAGCGAATGGGTAAAGGCTGCAGTCTTATATCCGGCCTGTTAATGTATCTGATACCGGAATAGAGGCATAGAATTTCCTGGCCTCTATGCTCACTTCCCCTTGCTGGACATGGGGAGGGTTTCCACCTCCAAGTAGGTGCGCCCTGTCGGTTGCGCCAAGAAAAAGGGCGCCGGCAGGCGCCCTTCCCCCTCCTCCTCTCGATCTTTTCGTCAGGCGTTAGTTTTAAGCTGTTCCAAGATCGCCGGATTTTCCAGCGTCGACACGTCCTGGCTGATTTCTTCGCCCTTCGCCAGCACCCGCAATAAACGCCGCATGATCTTGCCGGAACGGGTTTTCGGCAGATTTTCGCCGAAGCGGATGTCCTTGGGTTTGGCTATCGGGCCGATTTCCTTGCCGACCCAATTGCGCAATTCATTGGCGATTTTCGCTGCTTCTTCACCGAATGGCCGCGTACCCTTGAGAACGACAAAGGCACACACCGCCTCGCCGGTCATGTCGTCTGGGCGCCCCACCACCGCAGCTTCCGCCACCAGTGGGTTGGCGACCAGCGCCGATTCGATTTCCATGGTGCCCAAGCGGTGGCCGGAAACATTCAGCACATCGTCGATGCGCCCCATGATCGTAAAATAACCCGTTTTGGCATCACGCACCGCGCCATCGCCGGCGAGGTACAACTTGCCGTGGAAATCTTCTGGGAAGTAGGACTTGCTGTAACGCTCGGGATCGCCCCAGATGGTGCGGATCATCGCTGGCCATGATTTCTTGATGACCAGGAAGCCGCCCTTGCCCCAGTCAACCTCATGGCCGGTCTCGTCCACAATGGCGGCTTGAATTCCGGGGAAAGGCAGCGTGCAGGAACCTGGCACCAGTGGCGTGACACCCGGCAACGGCGTGATCATGTGGCTACCGGTTTCGGTCTGCCACCAGGTGTCCACAATCGGGCAACGGCCGCCACCGACCACGTTGAAATACCACATCCAGGCTTCGGGATTGATTGGCTCGCCGACCGTACCGAGGATGCGCAGCGAGGAAAGGTCGTACTTCTTCGGCAGGTCGGCTCCCGCCTTGATCAAGGAGCGGATGGCAGTCGGCGCGGTATAAAAGACGCCAACCTTGTGATCCTGGATGGTCTTCCAGAAGCGGCCGGCATCGGGATAGGTCGGGATACCCTCAAAGACGATCTCGGTAGTGCCGCAGGCCAGCGGGCCGTAAGTGGTGTAGGTGTGGCCGGTGACCCAGCCGATGTCGGCGGTGCACCAGAAGACATCCGACGGCTTGATGTCGAAAGTCCATTTCATGGTCAGGATGGCTTGCAGCAGGTAACCGCCTGAGGAATGCTGGACGCCCTTCGGTTTACCAGTGGAACCCGAGGTGTAGAGGATGAACAGTGGATGCTCGGCACCGACCCATTCAGGCTCGCAAACTTCGGACTGGCTGGCAGCAACTTCATGCCACCACTTGTCCCGGCCGGCAACCATATTGCAGGGACCGCCGGTACGCCGATAGACGATCACGCAGTGAATACTTTCGCAGCCTCCCAGGGCGATGCCTTCATCGACAGCCGGCTTCAACGGAATATTCTTACCGCCACGGCATTGTTCGTCGGCGGTGATAACGGCCACCGCACCGGCATCCTGAATGCGTTCCTGCAGGCTCTTAGCGGAGAAACCGCCGAACACCACCGAATGAATCGCACCGATGCGGGCGCAGGCCTGCATGGCGACAATACCCTCGATCGACATCGGCATGTAGATGATGACGCGGTCACCTTTCTTGATTCCTTGGGCACGCAAGGCATTGGCAAATTTAGCGGTACGCACCAGTAGTTCGCGATAGCTGACCTTGCTGACTTTGCCGTCGTCAGCCTCAAAAATGATCGCCACTTTGTTGCCAAGGCCCGCTTCCACATTGCGATCGAGGCAATTGTATGAAACGTTGAGTTTGCCATCGGCAAACCATTTGAAGAAGGGAGCTGCGGAATCGTCAAGTGACTTGGTAAATGGCTGCTTCCAGCTGATATGCTCACGCGCCAAGCGCGCCCAGTAGCCGGAGTAATCCAGTTCCGCCTCTTTGCATAGCGCATCGTATGCGGCCATGCCAGAGATCGTGGCATTCTTGACAGTATCGGCGGAAGGCGGAAAAACCCGGCTTTCCTGAGACACCGACTCAATCGTGGACGACATTTTCATCTCTCCTCTCGGCAAAGAACGTAATCATTAGACCGCTGCTATCTTACACTCGACTTACGCAATAGACAGGCACTCCTGACGCGTTCTAGCATGGATGTTAGAATAACCGGCGTGAGTTTTTAATCGCTTTTCGGACGGAAACCGCAATGACCACAATTCACCAGGACGATTTTATCCAGAGCATCGCCGATGCCTTCCAGTACATCAGTTACTACCATCCGCTGGACTATATCCAGGCGCTCGGAGAAGCTTACGAGCGTGAGGAATCTCCCGCCGCCAAGGACGCCATTGCCCAGATTCTCACCAATAGCCGCATGTCGGCCGAAGGCCATCGTCCCATCTGCCAGGACACGGGCATTGGACTGGTGTTCATCAAGGTTGGCATGCAAGTGCAATGGGAGGCCAAGCTCTCGGTGCAGGAGATGGTGAACGAAGGTGTGCGCCGTGCCTACACCAACGTGGACAATCCTCTGCGCGCCTCGGTGCTGGCCGATCCCGCCGGCAAGCGGACCAACACCAAGGACAACACGCCCGCCGTGGTCCATTACGAGATCGTTCCCGGCAATCATGTGGAAGTCATCTGCGCCGCCAAGGGCGGCGGCTCCGAAGCCAAGACCAAGTTCGCCATGCTCAACCCCTCCGACGATCTCGTCGAATGGATACTCAAGACCGTGCCCCTCATGGGCGCTGGTTGGTGCCCACCTGGCATCCTCGGCGTCGGCATCGGCGGCACGCCGGAAAAAGCCATGCTGCTGGCCAAGGAATCCATCATGGCGCCGGTGAATATTCATGCGCTCAAGGCCAAGGCGACGCGCGGCGAAAAACTGGTGCGCGCAGAAGAACTGCGTCTCGAACTCTATGACAAGATCAATGCGCTGGGCATCGGCGCGCAAGGACTCGGTGGCCTCACCACGGTGCTCGATGTCAAGGTGCTCGACTACCCCACTCATGCTGCCAACCTGCCCGTGGCCCTGATCCCCAACTGTGCTGCAACCCGCCACATCCATTTCGAACTGGATGGTTCCGGCCCGGCCAAACTGCCAGTGCCCAGCCTGGATGATTGGCCCAAGGTCACATGGCAGCCAAACACCAAGACCTCGACGCGCATCAATCTCGACACCCTGACACCCGCTGAAGTCGCCGCCTGGACGCCGGGCCAGACTCTGCTGCTCAACGGCAAAATGCTTACCGGCCGCGATGCCGCCCACAAGCGCATCCAGGACATGCTGGCCAAGGGCGAGAAACTACCGGTGGATTTCACCAATCGCGTAATTTATTACGTTGGTCCGGTCGATCCCGTGCGCGACGAGGCAGTTGGCCCTGCCGGCCCGACCACCGCCACACGGATGGACAAGTTCACCGAAATGATGCTGGCGCAGACCGGCCTGATTGCCATGGTCGGCAAGGCCGAACGCGGACCTGCGGCAATTGAAGCCATCAAGAAGCACCGCTCGGCCTACCTGATGGCCGTTGGCGGCGCCGCCTATCTGGTTTCCAAGGCAATCAAGACCTCCAAGGTGGTCGGCTTCGCCGATCTCGGCATGGAAGCCATCTACGAGTTTGAGGTCAAGGACATGCCGGTCACTGTTGCTGTCGACGCCAAAGGTACCTCGGTGCACCAGACCGGGCCAAAAGAATGGCAGGCGAAGATTGGCAAGATTCCGGTCGTTACGGCCTGAACCTTGCATCCATTTCAAACCAAGCTTCAATCATCCTAGGGAACCAATGATGAAAACCATTGCAGCACTGTTCGCATTTGCCGCGGTCTCTCTCGCTGCAATCGCCAATCCTCCCGCCACGACCGCTTTACCGGCCAGCCACCCCGTCTCGGGTGCAGCAGACATGGCCAAAACCGAAACACCTGTGACCAAGAAGGGCAAAGTACTCTCCTCCATCGACACCAAGGGCTTTACATATATCGAAGTCCAGGACGGCAATAAGAAATTTTGGGTCGTCTCGCCAACCATCACGGTAAAAGCCGGTAACACCATCGCTTACGCCGATGCCCCGGTTCAGGCTAGGTACCACAGCCCCTCGCTGAAGCGCGACTTTACCAATGTCATCTTAAGCACGCGCGTGACCATCGAGAAATAACCAGCACGGCACTCATTCCCGCCATGATCGGGGTATTCGATTCAGGCCTCGGCGGCCTCTCGGTGTTGGCTCACATCGCCGAGGCTTTACCGACCGCTGACCTTACTTATCTGGCGGATACAGCCCACCTTCCTTACGGTTCCAAACCGGACGAATTCATTCGCGGCCGTGTACTGACAATCGGAAAATATTTCGCCGAGCACGGCTGTCGCCTAATTGTCGTCGCCTGCAATACGGCTACCGCTGCCGCAGTGCAAGCTCTGCGCGAACAGCATCCAGACATTCCAGTGGTCGGTGTTGAACCCGGCGTGAAACCCGCCGCCGCCTCATCCAGAACTGGACGTATCGCCGTGCTGACAACAGAGTCGACGGCGCGAAGCGCTGGTCTGATGCGCCTGATTCGCAGTCATGCCAACCATGTAGCCGTGCATATTGAAGCCTGTCCCGGTTGGGCGACGCGAATCGAAACACTGCATCTCGATGAAGCGAGCTTCGCTGCCGAAGTGGCAGAAAAAATCTTGCCTTTACTCGACAGTGGCGTGGACCGCCTGGTACTCGGCTGCACCCACTACAGTTTCCTCACGCCCTTACTCGGAACACTGGTCGCGGGTCGTGCCGAACTTGTCGATGTCGCTGCGGCAGTCGCTCAACAGGTCGTACGCTCAATCGGTAATCAGGCGAACGACAGCGGGCGCCTGAACTTGCTAGCCAGCGCGCAGCCAGAGCGCCTGCACGCAGCGCTGCCTGCCTTGGGACTTGCCCGGTTACTACCGCGTGTCAACGGCTTGGCGCTTCTGGCACAGGTATAGGCTAGAACAGTTCTATTTCGCCAGCAACCGGCTTGAGTTGCAGGTTCTCCACATAGGCACTCTGTTGCAATCACGTTGTTGTGCAGAGAGCGCAAACGCTTCACTTTAGCCCTGCCTGTGACAGGAAAATATACCACCATTCTCGGGAAAACATTGGCCAGATGAACCACCGCCACTTCCCTTGGATAAAGTCCGGCGCTTACCGCAGCGTGGTGATAGGCAATGCATTCCTGCAATAGCGGAGGGAAGTTCCATTGCCGTGCCAATTCGCCATCCACGCCGCTATGATCCAAACCCATCACCTGTTGCTCGGCATGGTATATCTGAAGTCCGTCCTGGCTGTCCAACACCATCAGTAAAGCTTCCTGGGCTTGCTCGGGCAACCGGTTGAAAATCACCAGTTCACCGATGTCATGCAACAGCCCTGCCGTAAACAACGTATCGTCGTGTCTCTTTCGCTAGGCGACGGGCAATCAGGGCACAGAAAAGACTATGCCGCCAGAAATTTTCCATTGAGACCAGTTCGTTGGGCAAGCCGGCAAAGCTCTTAGCGACGGACATCGCCAAAGCCAGGCTGCGGATCTGGGCAGTGCCTATGATGGAGACAGCTTTGGCGACCGAAGTGACGGACGAAGAAAAACCGAAAAGACTGCTGTTGGCGACCCGTAGCAGCCGCAGGGTAAAGGAAGGATCCTGGCTAACGGCTTTGGCGATATCCGTAAGAGAGCTTTGCGGGTCATCGATCAAACGGTTGATGCGTATATAGACATCCGGCACGGTCACCAACCCTTTGATATCTCTGACCAGATCGCTGGCCGTGATCGGCATCGGATCTCCCTACTGAAGGCACTATGTCCAACTAGCGGCCATAAGTATCCTGAAAACGCACAATGTCGTCTTCGCCAAGATAGGTTCCCGACTGTACTTCAATGATTTCAAGATGCACCTTGCCGGGATTTTCAAGGCGGTGCATGATTCCCAGGGGAATATAGGTCGATTGATTTTCAGACAAGATGGAAACCTCCTCACCGCACGTCACTCTTGCGGTTCCGGTGACCACTACCCAATGCTCTGCCCGATGGTGGTGCATCTGTAACGAGAGCGATGCACCCGGCTTAACCACAATGCGTTTGACCTGGAAACGTTCGCCGTTATCGATGCTGTCATACCATCCCCATGGTCGGTGCACCTTGCGATGGGCATCAGATTCTGGCCGTTTATCCGCCCTGAGTTTTAATACGATTTCCTTCACCTGCTGGATACGATCACGATGGGCAACCAGCACCGCATCCGGCGTTTCGACGACCACGCTATCGCGCAACCCGACGCAGGCTACCAGGCGACCCTGTGAGATGACCAGGCTATCTTCAGTATCAACTGCCAGGACATCACCTCGTAGGACATTGCCGGCTTCATCCTTCCTGCCGATATCCCACAGTGCGCTCCATGCGCCCACATCCGACCACTGAGCCACCAGAGGAATGACGACTGCCGGCGAAACTCCTTGAGTTCCATCAGCGGTCAAGCGTTCCATCACCGCATAATCGACCGAATCGGCAGGGCAAGCAGCAAAGACCTCGCGATTGGCCCGCACAAAATCCTGGTCAATCTCGCTTCCTGCCATGGCTGCTTCGCAGGCCTGCGCGATATCCGGACGGAAACGACGAATCTGCTGCATCCACAATGACGCCTTGAGCATGAAAATACCGCTATTCCAGAAATAATTTCCGCTCGCCAGATATCGCTCTGCAGTTATCCGGTCGGGTTTCTCGACGAACTCCGCAAGCTCGCTGACACCATCCGCCAAGGTTGCTCCGGCGCGAATATAGCCATAACCCGTATGCGCTTCGCTGGGCTTAATAGCGAAAGTTACCAGTTGTCCGCGCTCGGCACAGGCTACGCCGAGATGAACTGCCTCACGAAAAGCCGCCACGTCATTCATGATGTGATCGGCTGGCATCACCACCAACAGCGGATCTTCACCATGGGATAGCGCGTATAAAGCGGCTAATGTCAACGCCGGTGCGGTGTTACGGCCACAGGGTTCAAGAATCAGTGCCTGCGGCTTGACGTTCACTTGACGCAGTTGCTCCGCCGTGATGAAACGGTATTCCTCGTTACTCACAACCAGCGGCGCCAATATTTCGGCATCATCCCAGCCGATCTGGTCGTTCAGGCGCAATACCGTGTCCTGCAGCATGGTGTGATCGCCCGTCAGCGCCAGCAATTGCTTAGGATACTGCTCACGGGAAAGCGGCCAGAGTCGCGTTCCGGAACCACCGCATAAAACCACCGGTAGCAACTTCATGGGTTATTCTCTTTCGCCAATATTTTCAGAAAATCCCGATAGGCCAAGGCAATGCCTTCTCGCAAGCCAATCCTCGCTTTCCAGCCCAGCGAAGTCAGGAGTGATATGTCAAGCAACTTGCGGGGTGTCCCATCCGGCTTGTCGCTATCCCACGCGACAACGCCTGAGTATCCAACCACCGATTTTACGGTTTCGGTCAGTTCCCGGATTGTCAGGTCTTCCCCAGTCCCGATGTTGATCAAGGGTTGATCTCTGGCAATCAACCGGTCGTACTCGACGTCGGGCAAATTCATCAGAAAAGCGCAAGCATCCGCCAAGTCGTCGCTATACACAAATTCCCGTTTGGGGGAACCCGTACCCCATGCGGTCATTGTTGCATCCCCGCGCGTCTTGGCTTCATGGAATTTGCGAATCAGAGCCGGCAGGACATGACTGTTCTGCAAATCATAATTGTCGTTGGGGCCGTATGAATTGGTGGGCATTACCGCCAGATACCGAGTGCCATATTGCCGATTGTACGCACCACACATTTCAATGCCGCTGATCTTCGCCACTGCATAAGGCCGGTTGCTGGCTTCCAGCGTTCCGCTCAATAGATATTCCTCACGCATCGGTTGAGGGCAATCGCGAGGATAGATACAGGACGATCCAAGGAATAGTAGCCGGCTGACGCCATAACGCCGCGCAGCTTCGATCACGTTGGTCTGGATGGACAGATTCGAATAAATGAAATCGCCCGGATAAGTGCTGTTGGCGTGTATCCCCCCGACCTTGGCCGCCGCCAGAAAAACATACTCCGGCCGCTCCCTCTCGAAAAACCGCATGACCGCCGATTGTTCAGTCAGATCCAGTTCGTTATGAGTACGCAACAGGATGCGGGGTTGATCAGAAGATAGACGACGCACCAGCGCAGACCCGACCAGGCCACGATGTCCCGCCACAAAAATTTTACCCAAGCTGTCCATGCTGTTTTTTAAAAGGCAAAACGGCACTCTTCTTCGATTCACTCATGTCGGTTAAAACTCTTGTAGCCATGATGTTTTATCAGTGCATCACGCTCAGCCTCTTTGAGGTCTTCCCGTGCCATCTCTGCAACCAATTGCTTGAATGTGATCCTGGGAGTCCAACCCAACTTAGCCCGGGCCTTGCTCGCATCACCGAGCAAGGTTTCTACTTCTGTGGGTCGAAAATAGCGAGGATCGACCTGTACTATACAGCGTCCATCACCATCGTAGCCCTTTTCTTCCACCCCAGAACCTTCCCAGCGCATGGTAATCCCCAACTCCGCCGCCGCGGCATCGACAAAATCTCGCACGCTATGCTGTTCGCCCGTGGCGATGACAAAGTCTTCGGGTTGGTCCTGCTGCAGCATCAGCCACTGGACTTCGATGTAATCCTTGGCATGCCCCCAGTCCCGCATGGCATTGAGATTACCCAGGTACAAACTGTCCTGCATGCCCAGTTTGATGCGCGCCAGCGCCCGAGTGATCTTGCGGGTCACAAACGTTTCGCCGCGGACGGGCGACTCATGGTTGAATAGAATGCCATTGCAGGCATAGATGCCGTAGGCTTCACGGTAGTTAACAGTGATCCAATAGGCATACAGCTTGGCTACCGCATACGGAGAACGCGGGTAGAAGGGTGTGGTTTCCCGTTGGGGCGTTTCTTGCACCAACCCGTACAGTTCTGAAGTGGATGCCTGGTAGAAACGAGTCTTCTTCTCCAGTTCAAGGATGCGGATCGCCTCGAGAATCCGCAATGCGCCAAGCGCATCAGAATTCGCCGTGTACTCAGGCTCCTCGAATGACACCGCCACATGCGATTGGGCAGCCAGATTGTAGATCTCATCCGGCTGCACTTGCTGGATAATGCGAATCAGGCTGCTCGAATCCGTCAGGTCCCCGTGATGCAAAATTAAATGGACATCCTTTTCGTGCAAGTCCTGATACAAGTGATCGATACGATCCGTGTTGAATAGCGACGTACGCCGTTTGATGCCATGGACCTGATACCCCTTGTTCAGTAAAAACTCGGCCAGATATGAGCCATCCTGTCCCGTAACTCCAGTTATCAATGCGACCTTGTTTGTCACTGCAACAACTCCTTTGTCTGACTGCAAACCATCGGCTGACTAGCTACCGCAATAATCATCAGGCTATTTTCTCATGGTTAACCTTAGGAACGTGATGTTTCAGCCTATCCGTGAGGACCTGCAAGCCGTCGTCCTTGAAATCGATGAACTCAAACCCGAGGCGAAAACAGGAGGTAGCCCCTGAATACACCGCGTACACCTGGCGTGCTTTGATTTCAATTACTCTTGGTAGATGATTCCGGTGTAACGGGGGTGGAGCCAAGAGAATAACCACTGGAGAAGGGCTAAATACATTGACGTGGGTAAGCATGGCCGTGCCGATCAACGACAGATCGTGGGTTCTGCCGTGATATGTGGGTTTATGCTCCAGTTCATCGAAAATCAAGGCAATTTTCCATCGCACATGATATCGCTCAGCACTACGCTTATCTATTGGGGTCATGTCGCTAAAAATAAAAAGAGGTCAGTGATTAACCATCACTAACCCCCTGATAAGACTGGCGCGCCCGGAGAGATTCGAACTCCCGACTCCTTGGTTCGTAGCCTACCGAGAGCGCAGGACACCTACATAAATCAACCACTTGGAACCGCTCGTTGCAAGCATTCCGCCCGGTTGAGTTGTTTGGCGCCCAATAAGTCGCGCAATAGTCGCGCAAAAATCACACACCGTCACCAACTGCGATAGCAGAACCGCTCGCGGCATTATAGCAGTGAGTTCCAACGCGCGCATGTGCCCGCGCGCGTGATGTGGGCGCAATGATTCAAAAAAGTGGGGCCTTCGGAAAAAGGTAACAAAGGTAACTTGTATAAGAAGTGAGGCGCAACATTAGACGAAACAAGGGTCTAAGACAAATAGATATAGGTAATTTAATAGTAACTCTATGGTGATGTCGTTACCCTTTCAGACCGTCACATTTAACAAAATCAATAATCCATTTAATCAGTACGTTGCATAGACATTACCTTTTTTGTTACCTGAAGTTACCCTTCATGGGTAATGCTCAACGCATTAATAAAACAATAACTTAGATGCATATCATGGTGCTGATTACCTTCGTTACCATTTTCCGAAGCTCAAACCGGAAAGCGGCCCCTACCAGAGGGTGATCTACCCCCTGCCCTAATCCGCATACCTAGAGCGCATGCGTTTGCAGCGCGCCCTAGGCCGATCTGTCGCCCAGGAAGTCCTGTCGTAGCGCCGATCCGGCGTCTGCCTGCACATGCACAATTTCAACCCTATAAAGCGGGCAGGCGAGGCGGGGTCCCGACCGCGCGCTGGAGGGGAAGGTGACCCGGTTTTGTGCATGTGGCGGGCGCGAGGCGGGGCGCAGTGAGGCGATCGGGATGCGGCTGGGGTGTCGTGGTGGGTGCGGCTACGGGCCTGCTATGGGCTGGAAACAAGAAACGGCACTTGACATGCGCCGAGGCCGGCAGGATACTGGCGACTCTCAAGCACAAGCTGTACCCCGCCCAGTCAGGCGGGTTTGTCGTTTCTGCTCTGCCGATTTTGGGTGGAGCGTCGGGTAGCCGCGAGGCCCCGACGGACTTGTGCCGTGAGAGCGCTCCGCCCTCCCCGCTTGCGGTGGGTAAATTCTCAATCACAAGGAGGCCATCATGGCTAATTCAAACCAGACCGGCTCGGTGCTCGCGTTTCACGAAACCGAGTTCGATGTCGTCGATATTCACAACGTGCCGTGGTTAAGGGTAAACCAAATCGGTTTAGCCTTGAGTTACAAAAACCCCGATCTTTCCGTCAGCAAGCTATTCCGCGAGAACGCCGACGAATTCACCGAAGAGATGACCCGGCTCGTCGAACTTGACACCGCCGGAGGCCGCCAGCAGGTACGCATCTTCTCGCCGCGCGGCTGCTATCTAATCGGTATGCTGGCCCGTACCGAGCGGGCAAAAGAGTTTCGCAAGTGGGTGCTGGACGTGCTGGAGGGTCGCCAAGTCCCGCGCGAGATGATGGGACGGGGCGTGGTCTCGATCAATCAGCAGATTGCGGCCCACCCGCGGCGCTTGGCACTGCTCAAGGAACTGCACAAGACCACCGATCCGGCGCTGCGCCGGGCGATCCATGAGCAACTCGACCATGCGTCGCGGCTACTGGGGCTGTCGACGCCGGCGCTGGCCGACATCGGCCAGGATGCCCGCCCGGACTGCGAAAGTCCCGTCCTTGAAGAATTTTGGGACATCTTCGACACCCTTCAGAACCTCTCGGGCGGCAAGCTCAACCACGCCCGCGGCAGCGGCCTGATCTCCTTCAACCTGCCGCAGATGCGCGCGGCCGCGGCGGCGGCGAAACTCAAACTACCCGATTTATCGGAACTGCGTCACTTGCTAAAGGCGTGCCGCTCGCCGCGTTTTATCGATATCAAGACAGTGAATAGCCGTATTTCCCAAGAGTCGGTGAAATGCTGGGTATTCGAGCCTCTTGATGCCGATGGTCAGGAGGGTTGAGCCATGGCCATCATGCCCACACCCGTCCTTGCGTCCACACGCGCCCATCGCCCGCTTCGGGCATTCTCTGTCACCGTCGGCACCGAAGGCCAGAAGCTTGAGTTCACGGCCCTCGCGCCCAGCAAAGGCCAAGCGCTCGCCATAGCCCTCGACCAGGCCCCTGAGGGGTTCGCGGTCTGTATCAGCGTGCGCCCCCACGGCCTGCCGGAATTCGCCGTCAAGCGCGCCGGCATCCACGATGAATTGGTCGGCCAGCTCGTTTATGCCGATGTGCTCGGATAAGGGGGCCGCCATGACGACGAAGAAAAACATGCCCACCAGCTGGACGCCAGCCACCCCGACGCCCGAGATGCTCCAGGCCGTGTTCGCCACGCTACGCGAACTGGGCTGGCGCCCGGATACCGAGCCAAAGCGCTGCCCGCCACCGCTGCCGCCCGGCAAGAAACCGCCGGCGCCGACCAAGACCCAGATCGAGGCGGTGTTCGCCCTGGCCCGTGAACTGGGCTGGACAAATCTCTCTCCGTGGTTCATGGACTTGGTTGTCGCCGTCCGCAGAACCGACGAACGGGGCCGGGACATCATCATGCGTACCGCCAAAGCCATCGCCCGCGACTACCCGTGGCGCGATGGCGTGCCGTACAACATGCAGGAATAGTCGAGTGAATCGGTGGCTGTGTCAGGTGGTTACGCCCCTGGCACAGTCGCCGCCTGTTTCGCCAGGGTGTAGGGCTCAAACTTGACGACCTCCTCGCCGAGCCACTCGTTGAGTTCCAGGAAGCGCGCCTGTAGCGGCTGTATCTCGTTGGCATCGAACACCATCGCGGCCTTCTCGGCGTCGCCGAAAGTGCTGTTCTGCTGGGGCATGATTCCCATCAGTTGGGGCGGCACGCGATGCGCGGCGAGTTGGTCGTCGCGGGTCACATTCTTGATGTTGGTAAACTCGTCCTTGGCCGCGACCTCGGCCACCGGGATAATCTGGATCCCGTCTTTCTTCCCGTTCGGCGCGTACATGAAGAGGTTGCGGAAATTGCCTGGCCCCTTGGAATTCTTCAACGCCTCGCGAAGCTTGGTGACATCGGCCTCCTGCTGCGCGGCATCTGTCATGTAGAGGATGAACCCGGCATGGCTGCCGTTCTTGTAGTAGCGCCGGCGGAACAGCGTGGCCGACTCGTTGAGCCAGGCCGAATGCAGCGCCGGAATGTAGTCGGGTAGACCGTAGATCTCCTGATTGATGTCCGGCTCCATCAAGTGAAACATCTTGCCCTTGGGGAACTCATGCTCCTGCAGCCAGCCCTGGACGAACCAATAGGTGTCGAGATCCGCCCCGCGGCGGACGTAGCGACCAAGAGCCGGCTCGAGGCTCATCACCCTGCCGGAACGCGCATCGCGCCGCTCGAGATAACCATTGCCTAGCACCAGATAATCCAGCACCCAGCGAGAAAACGCCGTGCGCGTCAGCAGCGGGTGCGGGATGAAAGTCGACACCAGCACGTTGCGCTTGACGATGATGGCGCTGGCATGATGCACGGCTGAACGGTAGCTCTTGGCCAGGCCATCCATGGAGATCGGCGGCTCGTACCATTTGCCCATGAGAGGGCACTCCAGGTATTCGAGGATCTCGCGCGCGTCGAGCACGGCCTCGGGATCGCCGAAGGTAAAGGCCTCAATGTGTGGCTCGGCTGGCTTGACTGCGGTAGCAGGCGGGGCTGGCCACGGTTCGGGAGCTGTGGCCACGGCTGCACTGTGACCGAATGTGCTATTGCGGTGTTTTCTTTTGCTCATCAGTAAATCTCCATGATGTTGGTATTGCGCACGGTCTGTCCCTCGAGCGGCTCGTTCGCCAGGGCATGCATGCAGGCCCACGCCAGGTCGGCGTGGCTGATTTCATCGGAGCGGCTGGCCTCGAAAGTCACTTGCCGGCCGCTGGCGGTGGTGGTCTTGCGGATCGCCATGAAAGACTGCGCCAGGTCATTCCATCCGGCGTCGAACTCCAGCCGGCCCTTGGTGATGATGTCCTTGGCCTTCAGCACCAAGCGCACCTTGACGTCCGGGTTGTAGGTGAAAGCCGTGACGCCCGGGAAGAACTGCTTGACGAGCTGGAAGACGCCCTGGCCGATGCCGGTCACATCGATGCCGATGTAGGTGACGTTGTAGCGCTCGGTGATTTTGCGGATGGCCTCGGCCTGGGCCTCGAAATCCATGCCGCGCCACTGGTGCTTTTCGAGAATGCGGAACTTTCCCCCGGGCACCGCCGGCGGCGCCATCACAATGCAGCCGCAATTGTCGCCAGTGTGCGACGGGTCGTAGCCGATCCACACCTCGCGGTAACCGAACGGGCGCTCTGCAAAAGTCTTGACGTCGTCCCACACCACCCACGAATCGACCATGCAGCGCTGCATTTCGGAAAGCGGAAATACCGACATCGAATCGTCGATAAACATGCAGCGGAACAGATTCTCGAACTCGGCCGGCCCGTATTCCAGTAGAAGCTGCTCAAGATCGAACAGCGTGCAGCCGCCGGCCAGCGCATCCTCGATCGTGACGATCTGGCGCCACTGACCATCGCCGCAATGCATGCCCTTGGCCAGCGCCGTGTGCGAAATATCGACCTGCACGCGCTGGTCCTTCGGACGCCCCTTGTTGAACAGCGCCCCAGTCCAGAACGGGTAGGCATCATGCAGCAGTGACGAAGGCGTTGAAAAGTAAGTCTGCCGCCAGTGCCGATGCGCCGCCATGCCCGAGGCCACCTTGCGTAGTTCCTGGAACTTCTGAATCCAGAAATACTCGTCGATGTAGAGGTTGCCGTGATAGCTCTGCGCCGTGCGGCTGTTGGTGCCGAGAAAATGGAGCTGCGCGTCGTTGGGCAGGATGATCGGATCGCCGCGCAGCTCGATGCCGGCAGCATCGCTGGCGAACTGCTGAATGTACTGCTTGAAAACGTGCGCCTGCGCCTTTGAAGCCGACAGGAAAATCTGATTTCGCGCCGTGCGTAGCGCGTCGTCCAGCGCCTCGCGGCCGAAGTACCAGGTCGCTCCGATCTGCCGGCTCTTGAGAATGTCGCGGATTCGCTCTTCAAGCCCGGCGTCATACCAGACCTTCTGATAATCGAACAGAGAGTCGATAAACGCCTCGTGCAGCCGCTGCTGCTGCTCTTCGCTGAAATCGTTCTTCGTCGGCTTTTTGCGCATGCTGATATTGCGATTGGCGACCTTCGGGTTGAGGTCCGCCTCGTTGCCGCCGCCGTTGAACTTGCGCACCCGGGCGGCGCGCTCCAACTGTCGGCCGAGCAGGTCGATCTCCTTGAAGTCGGCGCCGGACTTGATGTCCTTCGCCACCAGGTGAATCAGCCGCGCCTCGATGGCATCCTCGACGCGATCAAGCGGGTGCGTTTCATTCCACTTGTCGCGGCGTTTCCAACTCGATATCGTGCCCGGCTTTACGCCCAGCTCGTTGGCGATGTACGAAATCTTGTAACCCTGCCAATACAGCGTGCGGGCGCGCCTGCGCGGATCTTGCGCATCGGCTTCGATCTTCAAAGCGGGGTCGACTGCCATGTCCATGCGCGAAGTCTGCCCACCGCGCACCCCCCGCCCTAGCTGGCGACGTTGTAAAACGCCCTCTTACATCTGTCCGGCATTGCCTCTGCGCGCGCGTCCGCCGACCATGCGCCTGTCAATTTCGCCACCAGCACGAGGGACAGGACATGTCGAAAGTATCCAAGCCGTTTGTCATCGCCACCGAAGGCCCGACCATCGATGGCCGCAATATCAGCCGCGAGATGATTCTCCAAATGTCGGCTGCTTACGACCCGAAGGTCTACACCGCCGTCGCCAACCTGGAGCACCTGCTCTCGTTCGCGCCGGACAGCCTGTTTAGCGCCTACGGTAAAGTCGTGACGCTGGGAACGCAAGAGGCCACGATCCTCGGAGAGAAGAAGTTGCAGCTCACCGCAGTGGTCGAAGCCGATGATGCCGTCGTCGCGATGCAAAAAGCGGGAAAGAAGCTGTTCGCATCGATGGAGGTTGTCGCCAACTTTGTCGGCAAGGGCATCGCCTACCTTACCGGCCTGGCCTTCACCGACACGCCTGCCAGTCTCGGCACTGAGACCATGAAATTCTCGGCGGATAAGCAGAGTGTCTATTCATTCGACGGCGGCGGCCTGATGATCGAGTGGGAACCTGAAAAACCTGAGGCCAAGGCTGGCGAAACACTGTTCGCCAAGGTTAAGACGCTACTCACCGGCAAGGAAAAAAAAGACGAGGATCGGTTTGCCGACACCGGCAAGGCGATCGAAGCCGTCGCCGGAGCGCAGCGCGACCTGCTCGACCAGTTCGCTGCCCTGCAGACCGAACTCAAGACCATGACGGCCACAATCAAAGTCGACCGTGAAGCCTTCGCTGCGCTGAAGGCCAAGCTCGACGCCGAGCCGACCGACAAGACCCGCCCGGCTGCTGCAGGTGGCAACGCTGGCACAACCGCGACCGACTGCTGATCTACAGATCACCGAACCTACCCAGAAACCAACCGGAGCAAATCATGCGCAGAGAAACCCGCCTCGCCTTCAACGCCTACCTGGAACAGCTCGTCCGGCTCAATGGCGTTCCCTCGGTGACCGAAAAATTCACCGTCACACCCAGCGTCCAGCAGAAACTGGAAAGCAAGATTCAGGAATCTAGCGCTTTCCTCGGCAGGATTAACATCATGGGTGTAACCACCCAGCAGGGCGACAAGCTCGGCCTGGGCGTCGGTAGCACCGTCGCCAGCACCACCGACACCACCCTCGCCGACCGCGTGCCGACCGATCCTACCTCACTGGACACGACTGGCTACAACTGTACGCAAACCAACTACGACACCGCCATTCGCTACGCCAAGCTGGACGCCTGGGCAAAATTCCCCGATTTCCAGACCCGCATCCGCGATGTCATCATCCAACGCCAGGCGCTGGACCGCATGGTGATCGGTTTCAACGGCACCAGCCGTGCCGCCACCTCCAACCGGGCGACCAACCCGCTGCTGCAAGATGTGAACATCGGCTGGCTGCAAAAGTACCGCACCGATGCCGCCGCCCGCGTCATGGCGGAAGGCGCCACCGCCGACTCCGACGAAGTCCGCATCGGCGCTGCGGCCGGACATGACTATGTCAATCTCGACGCCCTGGTGTTCGACGTCGTCGCGTCGCTGCTCGAACCGTGGTATCGCAACGATCCGGGCCTGGTCGTCATCCTTGGCCGCGACCTGCTGCACGACAAATATTTCCCGCTGGTCAATCAGACACAGGCTGCCACCGAAACCCTGGCCACCGACATCATCATCAGCCAGAAGCGCGTCGGCGGACTGCAGGCGGTCAGCGTGCCGTACTTCCCGGACGGTTCGCTGATGATCACCACTTACGACAACCTGTCGATCTACTATCAGGACGGCGCCCGCCGCCGAACCATCAAGGACAATGCGGCGCGCGACCAGATCGAGAACTTCGAGTCATCGAACGACGCCTATGTGATCGAAGACTACGGCCGCGGCTGTGTCGTCGAAAACATCGTTCAAACCTGGACGCCGCCTGCCTGATCATGAACCGACCGTTTAGTCCCGCCCGCGCGTACTTCCAGCGCGCATTAGCTGCTCAGCGCCAGGCATCGACACCGGCCGCACGCGCCGACGCCAACGCTTACGAGCTGATGCTCGCCAAGCTCACCGAAGACAAGCGGCGGCTGCACGACGTCCAGTCGTTCGACCGCCGTGCCGAAATCAAGCGCGAACTGCTGCCTGAATACACGCCGTGGATTGAAGGCGTGCTCAAGGGCGACCAAGGCGTGCAAGACGACGTGCTCATGACCATCATGGTCTGGCACATCGATGTCGGGAATTTATTTTACGCGCTGGAGATCGCCGGTTACGCCATCAAGCACAAGCTGGCGATGCCCGACCAGTACAAGCGCTCGACCGGCTGCCTGATCGCCGAAGAGTTCGCCGACTACGCCTTGCGCCAGAAAGACGGCATCGGCGCCGACGTGACGGAAGATCTCATCGCCGCCGGCAACCTCGTCGCCGCCGAAGACATGCCGGACGAAGTCCGCGCCAAGCTGCTCAAGGCCATCGGTTACGGCCTCGACCAGCAAGGCGACAAGACCGAAGCCGTCGACTACCTGAAGCGCGCCCTGGCCCTGCACGACAAGGTCGGCGTCAAGAAAGACATCGAGCGCCTCGAGCGCGAGATCAAGAACTCCGCCGCCGGCAATCCCGGCGGCTGACAAAGAGCGGACCCCGCAGCCGGGCGGCTCGGGGGCGAAACCGGGTCCCCTCCTTCCCGGTGCAGCCCCCGACCACCGCCCCCTAACAGCAGAGGACCATGAGCTTCGTCGTAACCTCACCCGCCGACGCACCTGCTGACGACGCGATCGAGAACGGCGACTTCTGGCCCGAGATCGACCCGGCGCAGATCCGCGAATCCCAGCGCATCGACACCACCGTCACCGCCCCGCGGCTGCGCGACGCGCTGATCGAAGCCATCGCCGCCGTCAACACCGAGTTGAGCGGCTGGCGCGCGGTTCAAATTGCCGCCGGTTATGACTCCCTCGCCGACGTCCCCGCCGAAGAGATCGCCGGCGCAACCATTCACACCCATCGCTACCTGCGCGCGGTCGGCTGCACCGCCAAGGCCAGCCTGATCGAGCGCTACCGAGACTACGACACCACCGCGCGCGGCGACCGCAAGGCCGACGTCATGGAAAACCCGATCGACGACCTGCGCCGCGACGCCCGCTGGGCGATCAGCGACATCCAGGGCCTCGGCCGCACCACCATCGAGTTGATCTGATGCAAGTCATCGCACAACAAGGCGACACCCTCGACCTGCTCTGCCACCGCCACCTCGGCCGCACCTCCGGCGTCGTCGAAGCGGCTCTCGTTGCCAACCCAGGCCTTGCTGCGCTTGGGACCGTCCTGCCCATGGGCACCGCCGTCGACCTGCCGGACAGCCTGCCGGCAGAAGCCCAAACCAACCTCGTACAACTCTGGGACTGACATGGCCGAACCCATCTCATCAACCACCGCCAGCGCCAGTGTCGCCACTGTGGCACTGCTCGCCATGTTCCCGGGCGTTGATGCCTCGGTGGTGCTCGGCGCCTTCAGCGGCTCGGTGGTGTTCGTCCTGGCCTCCGACGAACTGACGGTCGTCAAGAAAGTCGGCTATCTGCTGGCCGCCTTTGGCGCCGGCATCCTGGCTGCGCAAATGACCGCGGGAATACTCTCGGCGATCATCCCCGGTGCGGTTGCGGTATCGCCTGGCGTCGGCGCGCTGCTGGCCGCCACGCTCGTCATCAAGACCCTGCTCTGGCTGCTGGACCGGAACCTCGGAGAACTCATCGATCTGGTGCGCGGGAGGCGACCGGAATGATCTTGATCTACGGCTGCCTCTGCGCCCTGCTTTGCCTGCGCGTGGTGTTCTACCGCCGCCAGGGATCTCAATATCGCCCTCTTGCCGCGTTGCTCGCCTACGCGATCGCCGTCGCCTCCGGCACCGAAGCGCTGCGCGCCGCCCTGGGCGTTCTACCCACCCCCAGCGTGGCCGACCTCGTATTGCATTCCGTGCTGCTGCTGGCCCTGATCGCCAGCCGCGGCAATGTCGTCGAACTCTTCCACACATCGACTGCAGAGAACGCCATCTATCGCCTCATCAGGAGAACCCGCCATGCGCAAGAATGACACCGGCGCCGAAGTGCGCCGCCTGCAGGACCAACTCGCCGCCGCCGGCTTCGAAGTGGAAACGGACGGCTGGTACGGCCCGAAGACCGAACAATCCGTGCGCGAATACCAGCAGCGCAAGGGCCTGGTCGCCGACGGCATTGCCGGCCAGAAGACTTTGGATCTGCTGTCCGGCAACCTGGCCTCGCCGAAACACCTGACGCACGCCGACATCGAGCGCGCAGCGCAGGCGCTGGAAGTCAGCCCGGCCGCGATCCTCGCCATCAACGAAGTCGAGAGCCTGGGCAGCGGCTTCCTGGCCAACGGTCGCCCGGTGATCCTGTTCGAACGCCACGTCATGTACCAGCGGCTCAAGGATGCCGGCAAGGACGTCGACACCCTCTCGCGGCAATACACCGAACTCGTCAACCCCAAGCGCGGCGGCTACCGCGGCGGCGCACAGGAATGGTACCGCCTGGAATTGGCCCGGCAGATCGACAGCGACGCGGCCAACGAATCGGCGAGCTGGGGAAAGTTCCAGATCATGGGCTACCACTGGCAGACCTGCGGCTACGGCAGCGTCCAGGCCTTCGTCGACGCGATGGGCGAATCGGAAGCGCAGCACCTCGCCGCCTTCGTCGCCTTTGTCGCAGCCGACCCCGCCCTGCACAAGGCGCTCAAGGCGCGCAAGTGGGCCGAGGTCGCCAAGCTCTACAACGGCCCGGCCTACAAGGAAAACCTCTACGACACCAAGCTGGCGCGCGCCTACGAGCGGCACGCCGGCGCCGAGGAAGTCGCGACGTGATCGACCTGATCCCCGCCCCCTACCGCATGGCAGCCGCCGGCATCGCCATCCTGGTCGCTGTTCTCGCCAGCATCGCCGCCGGCGCATGGCTCGCCGCACGCCACTACGAGCCGCAGATCGCCGAAGCCAACCGCAAGTCCGGCGAAATGGAGCGCGCCTACCTCACCCTGGCCGCCGCCACCGACCGCCAGAACGCCGCCATCAATACCCTGCGCGCCGAAGCGAAGCGGCGCAAAGAAAAAGCCGAATCCGCCGCGATCCAGGCCCAAGGCGAGGCGCAAACGTTCTTCGCCAGGGGTCAGGGCATCCTCGGCCTGAAATTGCTTCCTGGAGCGGATCCGTGCATCGCGGCCCGCGAAGCTTTCGACGACGAGCTGCGCGAAGAAAGGGGCAAGCGATGAAGATGCTCCTGCCGCTGCTGATTGTCCTGCTCGCCGGTTGCGTCACCCTGCCGCCGGCGCCGGTCGTCACCGAAGTCGATATCCCGATCGGCGAGAAATGCGAAGCGCCGGTGCCGAAACAGCCGAGCTTCGCCGTTGACGCCCTGCCGATCGGCGCCGACATCTACGCGCAGACCAAGGCACTGCGCGCCGAACGCCAGCAGCGCAAGGGCTACGAGCACGAGCTCGAAGCCGCCGTCAAGGCTTGCCGCTGACATGAAGAAGCTCATCGCCCTGCGCAAGCACCTCGCCGACAACGTGCCGTCGCTCGGCAAGGATCCGGACAGGCTCGACGTCTACATCGAAAATGGCAGCGTCGCATGCCGCTTCAGCAGCCTGTCGTATGAATACCGCTACAAGGCACACATCCTGGTCAAGGACTTCACCGACCATGCCGACACCCTGATCGTGCCATTGCTCGCGTGGATCTCGATCAACCAGCCGGACCTGCTGCTCAACACCGACAAATCGGACAGCCCGATCAGCTTCGATGCCGAGATCCTCGATCACGACAAGGTCGACGTCGAGCTGATGCTCGAGCTCACCGAGCGCGTCATCGTGCGTGAAGACGCCGAACAGCCCGGCCACTACACCGCCACCCACTGCGACGAGCCGGTGCTGCCCGATCTCGGCGGACCCGCGCCGTGGCAAGTCTTCGTCAACGGCACGCCGGTCGAAGAACTATGACCACCGGAAACGACCTGGCCCCCTTCGAAGCGCGTCTCGCCGGCCTGCTGCACAGCATCGAACCGGCGCAGCGCCGTCAGTTGGCCCGTGTCATTGCCGCCCGGCTGCGCACCAGCCAGTCGCGCCGCATCGCCGACCAGCTCAACCCGGACGGCACGCTCTACGCCCCGCGCCGTCCGCGCCTGCGCCGCAAGAAAGGCTTCGTCCGCCGCAAGATGTTTACCAAGCTGCGCACCGCGCGCTGGATGAAAGTCGAAGCCACGCCGGAAGCCGCCGTCGTCACCTTCGCCGGCCAGGTGCAGCACATGGCGAAAGTGCACCAGTACGGCCTGCGCGATCGCGTCGACCGCAAGGGCGGTCCCGAGGTCGACTATCCCAGACGCGAGTTGCTCGGCCTCACCGACCCCGAGATCGCGGACATCGAAGACGCGGTCCTGGCCCACCTCGCTGGATGATGTAAGACGCGCTATGACAACGACAACGACTTCGGCACGCGCGCACGCGACGGCATAGTGACAACGCCATGGACATCGCCGAACTCTCCCGCCGTCTGGAAAACCTGATCCGCATCGGCACCGTTGCCGAAGTCGATCTCGCCGCGCGCCGCGTGCGCGTGGATACCGGCAGCCTGCTCACCGACTGGCTCAAGTGGAAAACCGCCCGTGCCGGAACGACGCGCACCTGGAGCCCGCCGACTGTCGGCGAGCAGGTGATGATCCTGTCGCCCAGCGGCGAACTGGCCAACGGCATCGTCACGCCGTCGATCTTCTGCGACGATCTTGATGCGCCCAGCGGCGACGGCGACCTGCACGTCGCCGAATTTCCTGACGGCGCCCGCATCGCCTACGACCATGCGGGCGGAGCACTCACCGCCACCGGCATCCAGACCGCTCTCATCCAGGCGGCGGTATCCGTCACACTCGACACGCCGTCGACGCACTGCACCGGCGACCTGCATGTCGATGGCGATGTGCAAGTCGACGGTACGGCCACCGTCGACGACCTGCTCACCTATGGCAACGGCATCGCCGGTACCGGTGGCGCGAATAACAACGTCATCACCGGCAGCCTCACACAAACCAGCGGTACCCTCAGTTCAAACGGCATCGTCCTCGACAGCCACCATCACACCGGCGTGCAGCCGGGCAGCGGCAACACCGGAGGACCGGCATGAGCGGAATGAACGCCGTCACCGGCCGCGCCCTGAGCGGGATAGACCACATCCGCCAGTCGATCCGCGACATCCTCACCACTCTGATCGGCTCCCGCGTTGAGCGTCGCCAGTACGGCTCGCTTGTTCCGCTGTTGATCGACCAGCCGGCAAACGGCACCAACCGGCTGCGCCTGATGGCCGCCACGGTGATGGCGATCAGGCGCTGGGAACCTCGCGTGCTGGTCACAGCGGTGGACGTGTCCGTCACAGTGGACGGCCGTGCTGAAGTGTCCCTGGAAGGACAGCGCCTGGATGGCCCTGGCAATGGGAACCCCGTCACTCTTGAGGTGGCGCTCTGATGTCGGCGATCGACCTATCCCTGCTGCCGCCCCCCGACGTCGTCGAGACGCTGAGCTACGAGGCCATACTCGAAGGCCACAAGCAGCGCCTGATCTCCCTCTACCCGATCGACGAACAAGCCGCGATCGCCGCCGTGCTGGCCCTGGAATCCGAGCCGCTCACCAAGCTGCTCGAAGAAATGAGCTATGCCGAGCTGACGCTGCGCGCGCGCATCAACGATGCTGCCCGCGCCGTCATGCTGGCCAGCGCCGCCGGCGCCGACCTGGAAAACCTGTCCGCCCTGTTCGGCGTCACCCGCCTGGTCACCGCTCCCGGAGATCCGGACGCCACGCCCCCGGTGCTGCCGACTTACGAAACCGATGCCAGCCTGCGCACCCGCACCCAGCTCGCCGTCGACGGATTTTCCACCGCCGGCCCGACCGCCGCCTATCGCTTCCACGCCATTTCCTCCTCCGGCGATGTCAAAGACGTGGCGGTCGACAGCCCGGATCCCGGCGAAGTGCGCGTCACCGTGCTGTCGAACAGCGGCGACGGCGTGCCCGATGCCCCCCTGCTGGCCATCGTGGCAGCCGCTCTCAATGCCGAGACCGTGCGACCGCTCACCGACCTGGTCACCGTCGAAGCCGCCAGCGTATCCACCTACGTCGTCACCGCCGAGCTGACCCTTTACCCCGGCCCCGCCGCCGGCCCGGTGCAAGCCGCCGCCCAGGCCGCCGTGGCAGCCTACGTAGCCAACATCCACCGCCTCGGCTACGACGTGGTGTTGACCGGCCTGCTGGCCGCCCTGCATCAGTCCGGCGTACAGCGGGTAAGCCTCACCGCCCCGGTCGCCGACATCGCGCGCGGCCCTCGCGAGGCCGCCTACTGCACCGACATCACCATCACCGTCGCGGGAAGCACCGATGTCTGATTATGTCTCCCTGCTGCCGCCGAACGCCACCTTCCTTGAGCGGGCGGTGGAACAATCCTCCGGCATCACCACCCTGCCGGTCCCCATCGGCGACCTGTGGAACCCGGCCACCTGTCCGCTGGCATCGCTGCCGTGGCTGGCCTGGGCTTTATCGGTCGACGAGTGGGATCAAACCTGGCCGGAGGCCACCCAGCGCGCCGTGGTTGCCGCCGCCATCGAGATCCACCGCCGCAAGGGTACCGTCGGCGCCGTGCGCCAGGCCGTCGTCGTCACCGGCCGGCAGGCCGCCCTGGTCGAATGGTGGCAGATGACGCCGCCCGGCCCCACGCACACCTTCCGTGCCGACATCGAGATCGAGGACCGCGGCATCGGCATCGCGGAACTGGAAACCATGGAGCGCCAGGTGCGTGCCGCCAAGCCCGCCCGCAGCCACTTCTCAACCCGGCTCATCGGCCGCTCCAGCGCCAGCGTGCTGGTCGGCATCGGCGGCCAGGACTGGGGAACAACTACGGTCTATCCACAATGACAATCTTCTACACTCTACTCACCACCGTGGGCGCCGCCGAATGGGCCGCGGCCGAAGCCAACACCATCGAGAATGTGCCCATCACCCACCTGGCCGTGGGCGACGGCAACGGCGATCCGGTCGTTCCCTCCGCCATCGCCACCGAGCTGGTGAACGAAGTCCACCGCGTGGCGATCAGCAGCATTATCGAAGATCCGGACCACCCCACCTGGCTGATCGTCGAAGCCGTGATCCCGACTGATGTCGGCGGCTGGACCGTGCGTGAGATCGGCCTGATCGGCGGATCCGGCGCCGGCGACAAGCTGCTCGCCATGGGCAACTTCCCCGCCACCGACAAGCCGCTGCCGGTGGACGGCGCGGCCCGCGACCTGGCGATCCGCATGGTGATCCAGGTCAGCAACACCGCCGTCGTCGAACTGAGCGTGGATCCGAGCGTGACGCTCGCCACGCTCGAGTCGATCGACAACGCCATCGCGGCTCACGAAGCGGCCCTCGACCCGCACCCGCAGTACCTGACGGAACCCGAGGGTATCGCCATCGCCGCCGCCGCGGTAGCCGAGCACGACGCCGAAGCGAACCCGCACCCGCAGTACCTGACATCTTCGATTTCCTACTTCATGGGGCAACTCTAATGGCAAAAGGACTCTTGGGGAAAGCAGCCCTCGCTGCCGCTGCCTATACGTCGGTCTATTCCGTGACTAACGGCAAGACAGCGATGGCGAATATCCGCCTCGTCAACCGCGATCAGATCAACGCCGTCACGGTGCGACTGGCCATCTGCCCGTCTAACTACGTCGCTCCGGCCGCGCCAGCCAATGCCGACTACATCGAGCCGGTAGATCTTGTGCTACCCGCGGGTGGCGTCATTGAAGAGACCGGCATGGCCATGAGCAGTCAGGAGAAAGTGGTCGTATTTTCGAGCGCAGCGAGCGTCACCGTTCGCGTTCATGGCTTCGAAGAATAAGGAGAAAACATGGGACGTTACATAAACAGTGGCAGCGGATCCGGAGTCGGCGGTTCTTCCGCTACGCCCGCCATCACTACGACAGTCACCACCGGCGAAGCGGTTACACAAGGGCAGATCGCTGTGCTCGGTGCGGACAGCCTGGCCTACATGGGCGCAGACCCAAGCGTCATGCTCAACGCGGTTCGTCCTGTATCTGCCCCCTCGCCGATTACCAATACTTTTCTCTCGAGTGTACCGATCATTCCGGATGGCGCACCCGTGGTCAATGCTTCCAATGCTTCTGCCAATTTGACGGGGCAGAGCACCTTTGCCGGTGCCGTGCTATCCAATGGGAATTACGTGGTCGCGTGGCAGCTCGGCACCGGCAACTTCACGCCGCAATTCGCCATTTTCAACAGCCTCGGAGTACAACAAGGAGCTACTGTTTCTGTCGATAACGTCGCGGCGATCGATGCCACCGGCTTCGTCGTCTCCCTCTGCGCGCTGACCGGTGGCGGTTTCGCCCTGGCGTTCTTCCGCAACGTAGCGCCCTGGTTCCAGTACGCGGTCTACGACAACACTGGCGCGGTGGTCAAGGCGCTTACAACGGTCAATGCCGCGACCACCGCAGCCGGCGGGTATGTCTCTGCCGTGGCCTTGAGCAACGGCGGCTTTGCCTTGGCCTATTACGCGTCCACCGCCGGGTACAAATTCGTCATCTACAACAGCGCCGGCACCATCGTCGCAAATCACACCACAATCGACGCTGCTGCGAGCGGATATGTCACTGCCGCTTCTTTTACTGCGGCACAAGGGGGCGGCTTCGTAGTGGCTTACAGCACGGTGGCCGCTGGTACCAAAGTCGTTAAATACACCAATGCCGGGGCTGTTGCGGTCGCGGCTCAAGCAACCGGCGGCGGCAACAGCGGCTATTCCAACGTCTGCGTCTTAGCGGGCGGCGGGTACGCTACCGTCACAATCAACGGGTCCTTCAAGGTCGCCGTCTTCAACGCCGCCGGCGCGCAGCAAGGTGCCACCTTATCCATTGGCACCGCCATGACAGCCACCTGGCCGATGATCGCTGCGCTTTCAAGTGGCGATGTCGCGGTGGCCTCGACCGGCACCACCGGGAATACTGTTCTAGCATACGTCAGCGGCACCACCGGGACGCTGCTGAAATCCGTCCTCTACAGCGTGTTGAGTTTGGCGGTTGGCTCCAGTGCGGTCCTCAGCATGCTGCCGATAAAGCAAGGCGGCGTATCGATCATGGCCAACATCGGAGGCACTGGCGTGTCGGCAGTATTCGATGCCAACGCCAGTCTGGTGAACCCTGTGGGTGCCATTCCCGCCGCCCACGGGGGCTGCGGCTCATCGCCCCCGGTATTGTTCGCGTTGCCGACAGCCGTCAACCCGAATGCGAATCTGGCGGTTTTCGGCGGCGCGCAACAATCCGGAGGCGCGCTAGCCATCGGCCTGCTCAATATGTTTGTCCAGAAGCTCGTTCCCATCGGCGTCTTTTCAGCCAGCGCCGCGCAAGGCGCATCGGTGCCCGTGCAATACACCGGCAACGCCACTCTGGCGACGGCTTTCGCGCAGCCCTACAACGTCGATACGCAGAGCCAAAGCCCGCCGGGGCAACGCATGAATGTCCTCGGCAACAGCATCGTCATGTCAGGCATCCAAGCATCGAGCCGCGTCCGGCGCTACATCAACTAAGGAGAACAAGATGGCCACTGGAATCGTGGGCACTGTGGCGGGGGCGGGAACTCTGACCTATTCCCCAACCGTCAATTCGAAAGTACTGGTCTCGGCCAACGGGACCGCGGCAGCCTCGGTCACTATCAACGGGACGGTTGGGCTACTGACCAACTCAGTTCTGAGCAACCTGGTCGCCTACGTCGGGGCTGGACAGACCCTGACGGTCGTCTCGGTCACCGCCGCCAACGTGTTCATTTCTTGCATCGAGGAGGACCTACCATGAAAACCCTTTTCGTTTTGGATGGTGTGGTGATCGGCGTCGGGAAAGCCGCTGCCGCCGACGTCAAGATGTCGTCGAGCATCCCCGGCGCCGAGTGTTTCGAAGTTCCGGACGACAACCTCGCCGATGTCGGTTGGTTGATCGAGTTGGTCGACGGGCCGCAATTCACCGCCCCTGCCGCGCCCGCTCCCAGGATTGGCCCCATCGCTTTCAAAATGCTCTTCACCAGCCCGGAGCGCATCGCGGCCAAGGCGCTGCGCGCCACCGATCCGGTGATGGAGGACTTCTGGGGTCTGCTCGACGATCCGCGCACTTCGGAAGTCGACCTGTCCCTGGCCTCGGTTCAAAACGCCATCGAATACACGCTCACTGTCGTGCATGCGGCCGGCGTGGAACTCGATGTCGCCGAGCGCAAGGCCGCGATCCTGACCGGCATCGTGCAGTGAAACGCTACTTCGCTCACCTCGGTCTCTGGTTCGGCTCGCTGCTGCTCGCGCTGCTGGCCAACCTGATCGCCCTGGGCGCGCTCCTGCTCGGCAGTGATCGCGCCTGGCCGGTGGCCGTGGCCAACGACCAGGCATTCAACGCCGCCCTGGTCGGCAAGCCCGGCAGCGAAGACGAAACCATCAGCAGTACCGCCGGCAAAGCCCAGCGCCGCCGGAAACGCTGGGGCTGCATCCTCTGCCGCTTGATCGACCTGGTCGACCCCGGCCATTGCGATCGCAACATCGAACCCGACGAAGGCGAGCCCGTTCAATGAGCCGCCCTGATGTAACCACCGTATTTACAACCGTCCGCCATTTCCACCGCGCGCGCGGGCGTACATCATCGCATCACCTTACCGGAGACCACCATCATGCCCACTGATTATCACCACGGCGTACGCGTCATCGAAGCCAACGACGGCACCCGACCGATCCGCACCGTATCCACCGCCGTCATCGGCCTGGTCGCCACGGCGACCGATGCCGACGCGGTGGCTTTCCCGCTCAACACGCCGGTCCTCGTCACCAGCGTCCTTGCCGCGCTCGGTAAAGCCGGCGTCGTGGGCACGCTGGCCAAGGCGCTCAAAGCCATCGGCGACCAAACCAATGCGCTCGTGGTTGTCGTGCGCGTCGCGGTAGGCGCCGGCGCGGATCCCGCGGCCATCGTTGCCGCTACCAACACCAACGTTATCGGCACCGTCACCGAAGACGGCCAATACACCGGCCTGCAGGCGCTGCTCGGCGCGCAAACCAGGCTGTCCGTCAAGCCGCGCATCATCGTATGTCCAGGCCTCGACACCCTGCCGGTGGCCACCGCGATGGTATCGATCGCGCAGAAGCTGCGCGGCTTCGCCTACGTCACCGCCAACGGCGCAGCCACCAAGGAAGACGCCATCACCTACCGCGACAACTTCGGTCAGCGCGAAGTCATGGTGATCTGGCCCGATCTGCTCGCCTGGGACACCACCACCAGCGCCGCCGTCGACGGCATGACCACCGCCCGCGCCGCAGGCCTGCGCGCCAAGATCGACGAAGAGATCGGCTGGCACAAGACCCTCTCCAACGTCTCCATCAACGGCGTTACCGGTGTCAGCAAGGACGTGTTCTGGGATCTGCAAGATCCTGCCTCCGATGCCGGGGTGCTCAACGCCAGCGAAGTCACCACGCTGGTACGTCAAGGCGGCTTCCGCTTCTGGGGATCGCGCACCTGCTCCGATGACCCGCTGTTCGCCTTCGAGAACTACACCCGCACCGCCCAGGTGCTGGCCGACACCATGGCCGAAGCGCACCTGTGGGCCGTCGACAAGCCGCTCAACCCCAGCCTGGCGCGCGACATCATCGAAGGCATCAACGCCAAGTTCCGCGAACTCAAGGCGCAGGGCTACATCATCGACGGCAGCGCCTGGTACAACCCCGACGCCAACAGCGCCACCACGCTCAAAGACGGCAAGCTCTACATCGACTACGACTACACCCCGGTGCCGCCGCTGGAAAACCTGAACTTCAGCCAGCGCATCACCGACCGCTACCTGGCCGACTTCGCTACGGCCGTCGCCGTTTAATCCACTCATCGAGGAGCACGAACATGGCACTCCCCTCAGTCCTCAAGAACTTCAATCTCTTCAACGACGGCGCCGGCTACATGGGCAAAGTCGAAGAGGTCAAACTACCCAAGCTCAAGCGCAAGATGGACGAGTTTCGCGGTGGCGGCATGAACGGCCCCGCCAAGGTCGATCTTGGCCAGGAAGGCTTGGAAATCGAGTTCTCCTGCGCCGGCTTCATGGCGCAGGTGTTCGAGCAGTACGGCACGACCAAGGCAGACGGCGTGATGTTGCGTTTTGCCGGTGCCTACCAGCGTGACGACACCTGCGCGGTCCAGGCCGTCGAGGTCGTCGTGCGTGGCCGGCACGAGGAGCTCGACCCGGGCGACGCCAAGGGCGGCGAAAAGGGCAAGCTCACCGTCAAAAGCACGCTCACGTACTACAAGCTCACCGTCGATGGACAGGAAAAGATCGAGATCGACCTGCTCAACTTCGTCGAGAAGGTCAACAACGTCGACATGCTCGCCGACCAGCGCAAGGCCATCGGCCTGGCGTAATTGCACACCCCCCGCCGAAGAAGGCCCGGGAAGACGGCTTACCCGGGCGGCAGCGACGACAGAGCCCCCGCCGTGCATGAGGGGGCCTGCGGAGAAGCAAACCTCACCAAGGAGAACGCAGTGAACAACCCCATCACCCTCGAAACGCCGCTCCAACGCGGCGAAACCAAAATCACCAGCATCACGCTGCGCAAGCCGAATGCCGGCGAGCTGCGCGGCCTCAACCTCACGGACCTGTTGCAGATGGACGTCAACGCCGTCACCAAGGTGCTCCCGCGCATAAGCGACCCGACGCTCACCGAAGCCGATGTTGCCGCTCTCGATCCCGCCGACCTCACGGCGCTGGCCAGCGAGGTGGCCGGTTTTTTGTTGCCGAAATCGGCGAGGGAATAGCCCTGCCGGGCTTGGTCGAAAACGCCATGGCCGACATCGCGACAATCTTCCACTGGCCACCGGCAGCAATGGACGGCATGACAATCGCCGAGCTTGCCGCATGGCGCGAGCGCGCCCGTGTACGTAGCGGAGCGGAAGAATGAGCGCCGAGAAACTCAAACTTGAAGTCCTGCTCGCCGCCGTCGACAGAGTCACGAGGCCGATGCAAGCCATGAAGGCATCCAGCGTTGCGCTGTCCAAGGCGCTCAACGCGGCAAAGGATCAACTCAGGGAACTGAGCAATCAACAAAAGCTGATCGATTCGTGGCGCAGCACCGGCAAAGCTATCGGCATCAACGCCCAGGAACTCGACAAGGCACGCGAGCTGGTCAAAAGGCTGAAACTGGAAATGGACGCCACAGCCGTCCCGACCGTGAAGATGCAGCGGGCGCTCGCCGAGGCTACCGAGAAAGCCAGGAATCTAGCAGCCACAGCAAACCGACTGACTGAAAAGAAACAACGCCTGCGCTACGAGTTAGCCGCCGCAGGCGTTGATACCAAGAAACTTTCGGATTACCAGCGCGACCTCAAGACCAAAATGGATGCCGCGACAGCCGCAGTCAACAAGCAAGCCGCAGCGGCTGAAGAGCACGGCAAGAAAATGCAGCGGTTGCATGCCGCCCAGGCAACCCGCGACAAATGGATGGCGGGGCGCGATAAGCTCGTTGGGTTTGGCCTCAAGGCCAGTGTTGCCGGCGCCGCCATCAGTCTGCCGGCGGTGAAGGCGACCAAGGACTACGCCACCTTCGAGACGGCGATGCTGGGCGTTGCGCGCCAGGTCAATGGCGCCCGCGACGACAACGGCAAGCTCACCGCTACCTACTACGAAATGGGTGACGCCATCAAGGCCATGGGTGAGCGCATCCCGATGACGACCGTCGAGCTGGCCAAGATCGTCGAGGCCGGTGCGCGCATGGGCATCCAGGGCAAGAAAGACTTGCTCACCTACACCCAGGTCACCGCCACGATGGCGCAAGCCTTCGACCTGCCGGTCGACCGCCTCGGCGAGGACATGGCAAAAGTCGCGCAGCTCTTCAAGCAGCCCATCGACCGCATCGGCGAAATGGGCGACGCCATCAACTACCTCGACGACAATGCGCTGGCCAAGGGTGGCGACATCATCGAAGTGCTTAAACGCATCGGCGGCACCGCGCAGATGGTGAACATGAATTTCAAGGAAGCGGCGGCGTTGGGCAGCACCTTCCTGTCGCTCGGCGCCATGCCGGAAGTTGCGGCGACCGCCTCGAACGCGATGATTCGCGAACTCTCGATCGCCACCATGCAGACCAAGCGCTTCAGGGGCGGCCTGGCGCTGCTCAATCTCGACGCTAAGGCGCTACAGCTTGGCATGAACAAGGACGCCACCGGCACCATCATCAAGGTACTGGAGGCGATCAAGGCCCTGCCGCAGGAAAAGCAGCTCGAAGCCGCGACACGCCTGTTCGGCAAGGAATACGGCGACGATGCCGCCAAGCTGGCGCAGAATCTGACCGTGTATCGTGAGCAACTTGGCCTGGTGAATGCCGAACGCGCCAAGGGATCGATGCAGCGGGAAGGTGATGCCAGAAAAGACACCATCGATTCCCGCATGCTGATGGCGAAGAACTCGCTGTTCAACCTATCCAGCGACCTCGGTAAGCACCTCAAACCGGCACTGGTCGAAACACTGGAGAAGACGCTCGCCATTATTCAGGCGGTGCGCGAGTGGGCAAAAGAAAACCCGGCGCTGGCCGCCGGCCTGATGACAAACGTCAAATGGCTGGCGATTGGCGTTTCCGCAGTCGGCGCACTGGCATTGGCCGCCGCTGCGGTCCTTGGTCCACTAGCGCTACTCAAGTTTTCAATCACAACACTGGGCCTCGGTGCCCCGCAGGTAGGGGAACGACTCGGCAAATTGCTGCCCACCCTCACCAGTATCCAGTCGGCAGCCCAGACCATGGGCCAGCGCGTGGCAGACGCCTGGCACGCGGCAGCACCCGGCTCCGGCTCCTTCAAAGCAAAACTGGAGAAGATTGCGGTGGCCTCCAAGCAGGCGCGGGCCAACACCAAAGACTGGGCAATCGGCTTGGGGGGCGAGCTTAAAACACGCCTTTCTGTCGCTCGACTCGCTGTCGCCGACTACACCCGCCAAGTATGGGCATCGATCTTGGCCACGCGCACCGCCGCCGCGACCAAGTTCACCGCAGCTATCAGCCATGTCCGTACCCGAGGGGTGACCGGTATTACCGCCGATGCGGGAATGGGCATGTGGAACATGCTCAAAGGCGGTGCCCAAGCCACGCTCAGCGGTATCGGCGCCGCGTTGCGCGGCATCGGTCAAGTCTTGATCTTCGTCGGCCGCGCGGCGCTGATGAACCCCCTTGGCCTCGTCATCACCGGTATTGCCGTTGCGGCCCTGTTGGTCATCAAATACTGGGGGCCGATCAAGGCCTTTTTTTCCGGATTTTGGGAAGGATTGAAAGAAGGCCTGGCGCCGCTCGAAGGCCTGTTCAGTGGTGCCTTCGAAGTCATTGGCGAAGCGCTGGCCCCGTTGAAGCCGGTGTGGGATTGGCTCGTCGGCGCCCTCAAAAGCGCTTGGGATTGGGTAAGCAAGCTATTTGAACCGTTCCAGAGCACCGGCGAAGAATTGGACGCGGCCACGCAAAAGGGCAAAGGCTTCGGCCTATGGCTGGGCGAGTTGGTCGTTTCGGTTGCGGAACTCGTCGGAAAGTTCTTCAACTTCGGGAAGGACATCGTGGGCGGACTGATCGATGGCATCGTCAGCAATTGGAAAGCGCTCAAGGAAATTATTTCCAAGACGGCCAACTTGATGCCAGAGTGGATGCGCAGACCACTCGACATGCATTCCCCATCGCGCGTCTTCGCGCAGATCGGCGGCTACACCATGGAGGGCCTTGAACAAGGCATCCTCGGCGGCAAGGACGGCCCGCTGACAGCGCTGATGGGCATCAGTAAGCAGCTCACCGCCGCCGGCGCTGGCGTGCTGATTGGCGGCACAGCGCTTGCCGGCGAGTTGCCGCGCATCGACACCCGTCCAGCCATCGCCCCGGCCGGCATGGCTGCAGCCGGCAACGCCGGAGGGAACACCTACATCTTCCAAATTTACGCGGCGCCAGGCATGGACGAGAACGCCCTCGCCCAGGTCGTGGAACGCAAGATCCGCAGCCTCGATGCCCAGCGCGCCGCGCGCGGCCGCAGCCGGCTGACGGATAGCGAATAATGGGCATCGGCGACATCCTGGGCGGCAAGGTCACCGACATCATGGATGGCAAGGTCGGCGAGGTGCTGAAAGGCAAGGTCGTCGACGGCATCGCCACCAACATCGCCACCGGCGTGGCGCGCTCGCTGCTGCCGCAAGTCTCGGCGATGATGGCCTATGGCCTCTTCATCTTCGGACTGCACACCGTGCCCTACCAGCAGTTCCAGCGCCAGACGCAATGGCGGCACCCCTCATCCTCGCGCATCGGCAAGCGGCCGGCGCGGCAGTTCATCGGCCCGGGCGACGACACCATCACGCTCTCCGGAACGCTCTACCCGGAGATCACCGGCGGCAAGATCTCGCTGTCCCTGCTGCGCGCCATGGCGGACAGCGGCAAGTCCTGGCCGCTGATCGACGGCAGCGGCACCGCCTACGGCTTCTTCGTCATCGAAGACCTCAGCGAAACCGGCACAATTTTCTTTTCGGACGGCAGCGCGCGCAAGATCGACTTCAGCCTCAAGCTCACGCACACGGACGATGTGGCGCTGGTCGGGTCAATGCTCGACAAGAACCTGCTCGGGACGCTCGACCAAAGCTTGCGCGGGCTGATCGACAGCAGCTTGGGCGCATTGCGGTGACCGGCGAAAGCCATCCTGCGCCGCGCTATTCGATCCGTGGCGACGGCCAGGACATCACATCCAGAATCACCGGGCGGCTCGTCAGCCTGACCCTCACCGACAATCGCGGTTTCGAGGCCGACCAGCTCGACATCGTGCTCGACGATACCGATGGCAAGCTGGATCTGCCGCCGCGCGGTGCAGAGATCCGTGTGGCGCTGGGATGGCAGGATGGCAAATTCATCGACAAAGGGAGCTTCACCGTCGACGAAGTCGAGCACAGCGGTGCGCCGGACCAGCTCACCATCCGCGCTCGCAGCGCGGATCTGCGCGATGGACTCGTCACGCAAATGGAACGCTCGTTTCACAACACCACGCTCGGCGCCATCGTCAGCACCATCGCCGCCGAGAACGACCTGCTTCCCCTCATCGCACCGGCGCTCGACGACAAGGTGATCGACCACATCGACCAGACCAACGAATCCTCGGCCAACCTGCTGACCAGGCTGGCGCGCCTATTCGACGCCGTCGCCACGGTAAAAGCCGGCAAGCTGCTGTTCCTGCCGGCAGGATTGGGCTGCAGCGCCTCAGGAAAACCCATCCCCGTAGCGACGATCACGCGACAGGATGGCGACCAGCACCGCTTCAGCCTCGCCGAGCGCGAGAGCTTCACGGCGGTACGTACTACCTACTATGACACGGGCAAGGGCGAGAAAGGCGAAGTGGTTTGGGGCAAAGAAGAAGAAGCCATCGCCAAGGGGAAGAAGAAGGCCGTGGCCGCGCCGGTACCAGAACGCGCGCCCAAGCTCAAGTCCCTGCCGAAAACCTACGTCAGTCGCGCCAAGGCGGACCGCGCCTGCATCGAGGCATGGAAAAAACTCAAGAAAAAACCCGGCGACTATGTCGGCGTCAAAGCCGCCTACGACGACCGTGTCGGCAAGCTCAAGGGAGAGGTATCCTACGGGCGCGCCGACGACGAGAAAAATCATCGGAACGCGGTCAAGCTCGCCGAAAAGGACGCGCAGAAAATTTACGGCACACCGAAAACCGCCTTTGACCATTCCGCCGACCAGATCAAAACCGTTCGACACGTCTACGCCAGCAAGCACAACGCCGAACTCGCCGCGCGCTCGGAATACCTCAAGCTGGGGCGCGGACTGGCCAGCTTCCAGATCGATCTGGCTTACGGCCGCCCGGAGCTGTTTCCCGGCGTGCCCGTAGCTGTTTCCGGCTTCAAGCCGGATATCGACAACACCGACTGGATCGCCACGCGCGTCACGCACAGCCTCAGCGACAACGGCTACACTACAGCGCTGGAGTTGGAGATCAGGGCAACTGAAATACCGGGGTAATGGCAATACCGGCAATACCCAAAATCAAAAGGACTCGGGGATATCAATGACAAAAAACGAATACCGTGCACGCGTGAAGACGGCGGTGAAGAGGATTTCAAAACTCCCTGAACTCGTTCCGGAAGATTTTATTCTGACCAATCGCAAGGCCAAACAGCAGCGTCAGCGGGTCGAGCTTATGCCATCCGATACCGCACCAAAAAGTCCGTCAGGTCGATAATCCAGATCAAGACGACAGATGCCTGAGTAGCGTCAGGCGTGCGCCACTTGCGCCACCAACCGCACACCCAGCGCCGCACAGACACGGCTGATCGTGTCGAAGCGTGGCGACGCATCCGGCCGTAGCGCCTTGTACAACGCCTCGCGGGTGATGCCAGACGCCTTGGCGATATCGGTCATGCCGCGTGCGCGGGCAATGCTGCCAAGCGCTTGCGCCAACGCCGCTGGGTCGTTTTCTTCCAACACAATCGTCAGGTATTCTGCCATGGCTTGCTCGCTGTCGAGGTGCTCGGCAACGTCGAACTCCGGCAAGTCGGCAATACGGATTTTCTTGGTCATGGTTTACTCCTCAATGAGCGCCGCGAGTTTCACGGCCTTGGCAATATCGGCGGCCTGTGTCGATTTGTCGCCGCCACCCAACATCACGATCAACACCGCGCCGCGCTGCACGTAGTACATGCGCCAGCCCGGCCCGAAATGTTCGCGCATCTCGAAAACACCCCCACCCACCAGCTTCACGTCGCCGAGGTTGCCGCTTTGCGCCTTTTCCAGTCGGCGAGCGAGACGGCGATGCGTCATTCCGTCTTTCAGGCCACACAGCCATGCGGTGAATTCCGGAAGAGGTTTGATCGAGAACATGAGTTAATTGTAATCGAACGATTACGAATGTCAAGGCGCCATTTCGGTAGGAGCAGTTCCGATGTTGGAACTGCAATTTTTATTTCACTCTTTGGGACGCTTTTTCCGGGTAGTCGCGGTGGTGTCCTTGGGCGCATCCGCCGCGATCTCAGCCTTGCGGTGGGCCTCGTAGCGAACGTCGTTTTCACCCTTGAGTTCGTGACGGTAGTAGCCTGGGTCGCGTTGCACTTTCCCGATCTCATTCATGAAGGGCGACACCAACACGGCGAAAGCCGCGATCTTCAAGGGAAGCGGCGCATCTTGATAAGCCTCGATCAGATTTTGATGCTCGGCCGTCATGGCCTCGGTAGAGCGAGTGCCTGTAATGATGTAGAGCACGTCGAAGCCAATTTCATGGAGTTCCGCGAGGTATTGCGCGTCAGGAAAACTCTCACCAGATTCATATTTAATTTGGGTGCTCTTACTGACGCCCATACGCACACATAAATCCACCTGTTTAAGGTTCAGGCGATCACGCTCCGCCCACAGTCGCCCCCCTATGGTCGATAAATCGTCACCATGACCGTTGACAAGTCTATTTTTCCTTACCATAATATCTCGAAGGTATCGTTAAATGCACTTATAGGAGGTTACACCAATGGACATGCCCGTAAAACAACGGCGTATGCGCGGCTCGCGCTCTCCCATCGGCGTGGACATGGATCGTCGTGTCGCGGTCGCCCTGTTCCCGGAGGAGCGCAAGCGCTTGGAAAAGATCGCCGCCGCGGACAACCGCGCGGTATCGGCCATGGCGCGCGTTCTGGTCCTGCGCGGCATGGAGCAGATTGAGCGGGGGCAGTCATGACCCCCAAGCACGTCAACCATCGGGAACCCGGCATGAGCCTCGCGCCACGGGCCGAGCCAATGGAAATATTCATCCTTGGCAGTTCCTATTCCCGTGGCGATGCGCCTGACGAGCGCGCCCGGCTCCTCTTCTGCAACCACCTGGTCGCCTTCGCCGATCTGGACGCCTATCCGCGCCGCGCCCAATTTATCGCCGCTTACTCGACCGGTGGCAGCCTTGATGCACGGCGCCTCGAAGCCATGTACCTTGCCGAGGCGGATATCCTTTCCGCTCACGAGATCGCCGATTGCGTGGACTGGGCCGAAGAAGAGAGCGACCCGTGGGCCGCCAACGGCTTGACGCCCGAAATCGTCTGAGCGGCTGCCATGAACACGGAAACTTCCGCAGTCGCCATGGACGAAGACGAAACCCCATCCCCCGAGTTTGCTCACGCGGCCATGGAATACGGCATCTATGTCGACGCCGGTCTGACACATCTCCCAACGGCGAGAGCCGCGATGGCCCGCATGCTCGAATACGCGCCGCCGTCCCTCCAGCGGCGCCTTCACGTCAAGGCGCAATCCTTGGGCCTGATTCCCGCACCCACCGGCTACCTGGACGACGGCACCGCCGTCTATGCGCTCGACAATCTGGCGGCGCATCTGGGCATGAGCCCCGACGAGGTCAAAGCCAGCCTCGGCGGCGCGCAGGAAACCGGCGAAAACCATCCCGCTGCCTTGAGTCGGGCAGCGATTCATACCGTTCAGTGAGAAGGAGAGAACCATGCCAAGCGAACAGCTTTTCCCCGTGCCCTTCTATGAAGACGTTGTCGTGCTGGTTGGCCGTGACAACGAACCGTATGTGGCCATGAAACCCCTCGTCGAAAACATGGGGTTGGATTGGAAGGCTCAACATTCCAAGCTGGCCTCCAAGTTCAGGGCAGTTATGGTGATAATCACCACAACTGGGGCAGATGGTAAGCAGTACGAAATGGTTTGCCTGCCGCTGCGCAAACTTCCCGCCTGGATGTATTCGATCAACCTCACCAAGATCAATCCGGCACTGCGGGGCAAGATCGGGCGCTATCAGGACGAATGCGACGATGTCTTGTGGGATTACTGGTCCAAGGGCAGCGCCACCCGCCCAGGCGCGGCCCCGATCACCGTCCCGCAACAACTCGCCGCCCACCGCCAGCGCCTGGCGCTGCTCAAGGACTTGTACAGGGCGACCGATCCGGCCCTGCGCCGCGCCATGCACGAGCAACTCGATCACGCTTCGCGCCTTCTCGGCCTATCCACGCCGGCCCTGGCGGAAATTGGCCACGAAACCGTACCCGACCATGAAAGCCCGCTGCTGGAGGATTTCTGGGACATCTTCGACGCCCTCCAGAACATTTGGGGCGGCAAACTCAACCACGCCCGCGACCCCCATCTGATCGCCTTCAACCTGCCGCAGGTCCGCACCGCGGCGGAAGCGGCCAAGCTCACCCTGCCAGACGGCGCCGAACTGCGCCGCCTGCTCCGGGCTTCCCGCGCCCCGCGCTTCGTCGGCTTCAAGGCGGTCAACAGCGCACAGAATGACCGCACCATGAAGTGCTGGATATTCGAAAAAGAAATGACCGCCTCCATAGTCGAAGCCTAACTCCGCCCGCCGCCAAGATCATGCAGCGCCAGACGCACATCAGTAAGGTCGCCCTCCGGTTCTATGTCGGCACGCGCGGGGATCTCGTCGACCGCCATGCCGAGCCGCGCAGCCACACCGGCTTCAGCATGAGCAAGAACCGCGTCACCCGCAGCGAACTCCAGGTGCTCGCCGATCTGCTCAACGAACCGTCTCACCAGAAAGCCTACGACGCCGGCACATCACCCAACGAAGCCTGGCATGCCCGCCTGGCGGAGATCGATGCCAACCACGCGGCAATCCGTGAAATGCGCTGCGTCGACTACGGCACACGGCCTCAGCTTCTGTTCTTCGGGCGCCGCCAAACGGAGGCACACCATGCAGCCTAGTCGCATTTCGCCCGTCTTGCTCAAGAGCCTGTTGACCTCTCGAACATGGAAAATTGGCGTTGGCGTCATCGGCAGCAGGGCCGGCGGCTTTCTTCTGCTTGTCAAGAAATCATGACCGCCTCGCGCACCCCGCTGGCCATCGTCCGCGACCACGTCGAAGACTGGCGCAAGTCGAAACGCTGGAGCCGCGAGACGGTGGTCGACGCGATCGTCCAGGCGCACGAGCGCCTCGGCCTCGACCGGCTGACGGGCATCCACTTCGACCCGCCGACGCGCGACACCTTCGAGCGCATGCGCGTCAATGCCGACCGCGTCTTCCGCTGGCTCGACGATTCCACCAAAGACAAGAACCTGCTGCCCTTCAACTTCATCTGGTCGGTGCTCGCCGCCATGCCGATGGAGCGCCGCCTGGCCATGGCCGATACGCTGCTGGCACCGGTAGACCTCGGTGCGCGGGAAGAAATCGCCGAAGCGACCGGCCTGGACGCTGACCAGGACCACACGGTTCTTTTGCACTTCCAGGCGATGGTGTCGACCTCGGCCGATGCCCAGGTAGCCATGTCGCAATTGCTCGATGGCATCGACGCCGGCGAGCCGGAACAGGCCAAGGTAAAGCTGTCACGTACCGCCACCGCCATACAGCGGGCGCTCTGCCTGATGAGCCGCCTGCTCCATCGGAGAAAGAAGCCTGGAGGCCAATCATGAGATTCATTGGAGCCTTCCTGGCGACTCTGCTGGCCATGCTGGCGCTGGCTGTCCTCTGCGCCTTCCTGATTGCGGCGGTGGTTTGACATGATCAGGATCAAGTGCCCCCACTGCAAGCACCCGGCCACGATCCGCACCAGCCGCCCGATGAGCGACACGGTTCAGGAGCACCAGATCCAATGCACCAACGTCCAGTGCGCCCACACCTGGGTCGCGCACACCTCGGCGGTGCGCACCATCGCGCCCTCGATGACGCCGGACGAAAAAGTCTACATCCCGATATCCCCGCGCTCACCTTCCTACGTGAAGCCGGACAGCAAGCAGCTTGGCCTGGCTCTGGAATGCCAGAACCCCCGCGAGATGGCCTTGAACAGCAGCTAACGGCTAAACCGTAACTCCTCCAGACCGATGACAACGACATGCCTTTAGAGGCATGCAAGGACTTTTTTTACCCAAAAAACGATGGACGACCGACTACACAACGACATCCGCTCCAGACTAGAACGGGACTATGGCTTCAAGGAAGCCGGCACCTGGCTCCGCAAAGGCGAGTGCCCGACCTGTCGAAAGAAGTCGATGTTCACCAACGCCGAGCATCCCTGGGTGTTGCGCTGCGAGCGCGCCAACAAGTGCGGCGTCGAGTTCCACGTCAAAGAACTCTACAGCGACCTCTTCTCGAGCTGGAGCGACCGCTACAAGGCCACGCCCGAACTGCCCAACGCCGCGGCCGACGCCTACCTGAAGAGCGCGCGCGGTTTCGACCTGACGCGGATCGCCGGCTGGTACGTGCAGGAGAACTATTGGGATGCCGAAAAGAAGATCGGCTCGGCCACCGTACGTTTCCCCCTCGCCGGCGGCGCCTGGTGGGAGCGCATCATCGACCGGCCGGAACGCTTCGGCGACCGCAAGGCCACCTTCCGCGGCAAATATGCCGGCACCTGGTGGCAGCCGCCGTCGTTGACGGAAATCCCCGACGAACTGTGGATCGTCGAGGGTATCTTCGACACCATCGCCCATCTGCACCACGACCGCGCGGCGGTGGCGGCGATGAGCTGCAACAATTATCCGGCGACGTCGCTTGCCGCGCTGGCCGAGCAGTGCAAGGCGTCGGACAAGCCACGGCCCAAGCTGGTGTGGGGCCTCGACGGCGACCGCGCCGGACGGCGCTATGCCAAGGAGTGGGTCAAGCGCAGCCGTGAGGAAGGCTGGGAAGCCACCGCGGCGGTGATCGCCTTCGAAGGCAAGGCCAAGCTCGATTGGAACGATATGCACCAGCGCGGCCGGCTGGAGAAAAAGCACATCGAGGAGTACCGCTACCAGGGCGCGCTGCTGCTGGCAGAGACGGCCAGCGAAAAGGCGCTGCTGATGTACCGCCGCAAGGGCTGGAACAGCTTCAGCTTCGAGTTCGACAGCCGGCTGCACTGGTTCAAGCTGGACCTCGATCGCTACGCCAAGGTGCGCGAGCAGTACCAGGACGACCAAACCAAGACGGAAGACGAAAAGCGCGACCTCGCCCTGGCCGAATCCAACACCGTCACCGAAATCGCCAACTGCTACCCCACGGCCCTCTACTACCAAGCCAACCTGCTCACCGACGAGTCCTGGTACTACTTCCGCGTCGACTTCCCGCACGACGGCCCCTCGGTCAACAACACCTTCACCGGCGGGCAATTGTCCTCGGCCTCCGAATTTAAAAAGCGCCTGCTCGGCGTCGCCGCCGGTGCGGTGTTCACCGGCACCGCCGGCCAGCTCGACGCCATGCTCAAACTGTGGCTGGCGCGCATCAAAACCGTCGAGACCGTCGACTTCATCGGCTACAGCCGCGACCACGGCGCCTGGGTGTTCAACGACGTGGCGGTCAAGGATGGCAAGATGGTGCCGCTCAACGACGAAGACTTCTTCGACCTTGGCCGGCTGTCGATCAAGAGCCTCAACCGCTCGGTGGATCTGTCGATCAACACCGACCTCAAGGATTTTTCCACCGAGTGGGTCGCCTTGCTGTGGGAATGCTATCACCACAAGGGCATCGTCGCGCTGGCCTTCTGGCTCGGCAGCCTGTTCGCCGAGCAGATCCGCCAACGCCACAAGAGTTACCCCTTCATTGAACTCGTGGGTGAACCCAACGCCGGCAAGTCGACGCTGATCGAGTTCTTCTGGCGCTTGATGGGCCGCTCGGACTACGAAGGCTTCGACCCGAGCCAATCGACCATGGCCGCCCGGGCGCGCAACTTCAGCCAGGTCTCCGGCCTGCCGGTGGTGTTGATGGAGGGCGACCGCACCGAGGAGGACCGCAACAAGCAGAAGGGCTTCAATTGGGATGAGATGAAGCCCCTGTTCAACGGCCGCAGCGTGTATTCGCGCGGCGTGAAGAACAGCGGCAATGAGACCTACGAGCCGCCCTTCCGCGGCGCGCTGGTGATCAGCCAGAACGCCAGCGTAGCGGCATCGGACGCGATCATGCAGCGCATCCTGCACGTGGGGTTCGACACGGCCTCGCACACCCCGGAATCCAAGCTCGCGGCCGACGCCCTGGGGCAGATCCCCGTCGATCAGCTTTCCGGCTTCGTCCTCAAGGCGACCATGGCCGAAAAGCAGATCCTGGCCACCTTCGAAGAGCGTGTGCCGTTCCACGAGAAGGCGCTGCTCAAAGTCGCCGGCGTGCGCAATCTGCGCATCGTCAAGAACCACGCCCAGCTCGCCGCCTTGGTCGATGCCCTGGCGCACGTGGTGCCGCTCGGCGCCACCGAACGCCAGTTGGCGCACGCCTTCATCGAAGACATGGCCGCCGA
This sequence comes from Sterolibacterium sp., assembly GCA_028713555.1. Classification (GTDB taxonomy): domain Bacteria; phylum Pseudomonadota; class Gammaproteobacteria; order Burkholderiales; family Rhodocyclaceae; genus JACRAR01. The sequence continues at coordinate 231,154 of JAQTOA010000004.1, forward strand.
GCGACAGGAAGCCATCAACGCCGACCACCAGGTGGTGCAGGAGTTCTGGGACATCTACGACCTCATCAACGGCGACGACGAGATCCCGCTGCTCAACCACGCGCGCAAGGACGACGAGGAGATCGCCATCAACCTTAACCACTTCGTCATGTTGGCCGCCGACCGCCGCCAGCAGATCCCCGAGCTGCGCGACCTCAAGAAACTGCTGAAGACCAGCCGCGTGCGCAAGTTCGTCGGCATCAAGCCGGTCAACTCCGCCATCCATGATCGTTACAACCTGCGCCGGGAAAACGGCGCACCCGCCAAGCCCAGCACCGTCAAGTGCTGGGTTTTCAAGGCTGCCTAGCGCAGCGATTTTCGCAGTTTCACCCCAAGGAGAAACCACCATGAGAAATAGCTACTCGATTCACCACCGCACTACCGTCGTAGAACTGCTGACAGCCGCACAGCAGGTGCTCGATGCCGTCAACGACGGCGTGTTGACCTCGGAATTAGCCGAACCGCAGATCACCCGCGCAGTCACCGTGACCGACCGCCTGGCCGAATGCGTCACGTCGGCCTATGCCGATATGTCCATCAACGACACCAGCCCGTTCGCGCGCTACCGCAAGGAAATTCTCGGCACCTACACAACAGCCGAGCGGCTGCAGGCGTTGACCCTGCACCTGTGGAATTACCACAACCCCGTCAACGTCGCCGCGCTGCTCATCAACGCCGACGAGAAACACCGCCGCATTGCCCTGGAAATGATCGCCAGCTATGCCGTCTGGGGCGAGAACGACCCGGCTTTCATGCTGCTCGCCGACGAGATCCGCGATCGCCACGCCCAGGAAGCGCAGCGCGAGCAAGAACTCGAAACCGCCTGAACGGAGAGCCGCCATGCCGAAAACCGCCCCGCGCCCGCCGCACGAAGTGTTCCGCGAAGCCTGCCAGATCGCCCACGCCAAGGGGATGTTCATCCTCAAGAAGGACGACGGCAAGAAGACCGACTACATCGTCTGCCGCAAGCTGCCCAACGGCCGCAGCACGCGGCTGACGACGCGCGGGTCGGTCACCACCCTGCACCGCTACGTAGTCGACGCCGCGAAATGAGAAGCGACCTCGACCCCAAGCCGGAACACTGGATCCAAGCCTGGATCGTCGTGTTCCTCTACTTCCTGCTGCTGGCCTTTTGCGATCACGCGCCGGCAGCGACCCTACCCAAGGAGAGCACCATGTCATGCAAGTATTCCCCGGGACCGAACCGCGCGATCATCGCGGATCATTCCGGCTACACCACCATTCACGACCCCGCCGGCCGCATGATCGGCGCCGCCACCTCCGGCGATGGCCTGCCGCGCAAAACCATTGAAGCCAACGGCCGCCTGTTCGCCGCCGCGGCCACGCTGCATTCGGCGCTGACGCGCTACTTCGACGTCACCGACAAGGCATTCGTCAGCGGATTCACCGCGGAGATCACTGCAACGCTCACCGCGGCCAGGCAGCAAGCCATGACCGCCTTCGCCATCGTCGAGGGAGAGTCGTCATGATCCAGGACCTCATCAACGGATCCTTCGAGATCTTGGCCGGCCTGGCCGTGCTGCATCACTGCGCCGTGCTGCGTCGTGATCGCCAGGTGCGCGGCCTCTCGATCCCCGCGGTGTTCTTCTTCACCGCCTGGGGCTTCTGGAATATCTACTACTACCCCTTCCTCGGCCAGCCCTTCAGCTTCGCCGGCGGCATCTTTGTCACCGCGGCCAACTGTGCCTACCTCGCCCTGCTAATCTTCTATAGCCAAGGACGCATGCCGCAGCGGATCAAACGCTGGGCACTTTGCAGTTGGCGCGGCCACCGCAACGACTCGCCGTCCTTCACCTTTGGCTACGATCTCTATCCGTGCAAGCACTGCGGCCAGGACATTTTCGGCAACACCTGGGAGGACATCGAGCCGCTGACCGACGAAATGCTGGATGACTTGCATCGAGAGATCGCCCTCGAGGGGGAGCGGTGATGACTCAAAAATTCAATTGCTCGAAGACTAATCCGAGCGCCACTGCCACCCGCTGTAGCGTCGACTTGCGTGGACGCGGAGAATTCTCAAGCTGTGCGAATGCCGCTTGGGTAATGCCCAGTCGCCCGGCCACTTCGGCTTGCGTCAGGCCGAGATATTCACGCCACGCCTTCATCGGCGAGAACTCCCGCTCAAAGCTCATTTCGACTACTTCGTTGGGAACATACCCGCCTTCGACGGCGCTACGTTTCACGTATTCGTCATACGGGATCACCACGAAAGCCGGCGTGCCGTCTGGCGCGTTGATTACCTGCACTTTAGTAGGTTCGTTCATCGCGTTTTTTCACCTCCTCGATGCTGACGACCTTGATCCCGCCGTCGAAGTTGAAAAACACCCGGAAGCGCCCCACCCGCAACCGGTACTGGTAGTCGTGATTGGTCAGCGCCTTGACGTTGCGAGCCTGATCCAAGTCCGACAATTCTTCGTTCACCGCCTTCCGAATCGCCGTGTGATCGGCCTTCTCCAGCTTGCGCATTTGCCGCAGCGCCTTGGGGTTCCACTCAATCCGGTTCATCGGCTGAATTATAAGACAGCGATAAGCCTAGTCAAGTTAAAAATAAGTATTGACATGTTACCCGCGCCCGACTATGCTTTCGTTGTCACTGTAAATTCAGTGGTCGGGTTTGGAAGCCCGGAATGTAGGCGGACGAACCGCCGCAGCGCGGTTTTTTATCGTCCGTTGCATGGCGCGCCCCAGTTTTGGGCGGGTCGTGTGGGGAGCCCTCGGGCTCGCCGGTGCCTACTTCCGGTCTTCCAACCTGCACGATCCGCCCTCCCGTTTGGAAGCGGGAGAGCGGTTCTTCAACCGCTTAGTAGGAGATTGCCATGAACGACATCGCCCTCGCCATCCACAACGGCAGCATTACCACCACGTCTCGCCAGATCGCCGAACATTTCGGCAAGCGTCACTTCAACGTCCTGCGCGATATTGCCAAACTCGACTGCTCGGACGGGTTTCGCCAACTCAATTTTGAGTCGGCTAACTACATCGACGAGCAAGGCAAGCCTCGACAGGAATACAACATCACCCGCGACGGTTTTGCTTTCCTGTGTATGGGCTTCACCGGGCCTGAGGCGGCAGCATGGAAAGAAAGGTACATCGCCGCCTTTAATGCCATCGAAGCCCGGCTGATCGCCGAACTGCGCCAAAAGGCCAGCCACGTGCTGCCGATCCCCGGCATCAAGCGCCGGGCGCGCGACGGGCTGCGGTTCAAGGAAACGCCGGTCCTGCAAAGACAGAGCCGCGAAACGATGGAGTATTTGCTGGCGGCTGAACATCCCATGCAGCGCTTCAACCTGCATTGCCAATTGCGCCAGATCAACGACGCGCTGGGCATCCCGACGCCGACGCTGACCGAGATCGACGCCGTGCCGTTGGCCCTGCCGATCCGCGGGGAGGGCTAGCCATGGCACACGCCCAACCCACGCCCACGCGCACCTCTCGCCCGCTTCGGGGCTTCTCCATCACCCTGCGTACCCCCGGATATACCCTGGCCTTTTCTGCTATCTCGCGTTGCAGCAGCGAGGCGGCGGAACTGGCGCTGTCCCACTGCCCGGAAGATGCGCCCTTCGGGCTGGTGGTCAAGCCCATGTCACGCAGTCACGGCTGCGCCAAGTAAGGGGGCTACCGTGACGAACAAGAAAACCACGCCCGCCGGTAGGACGCCGGCCGCCCCTACGCCCGAGATGCTCCAGGCCGTTTTCGCCACGCTACGCGAACTGGGCTGGCGCCCGGATACCGAGCCAAAGCGCTGCCCGCCACCGCTGCCGGACGGAAAGAAGCGGCCGGCGCCAACTACAGCACAGATCGAAGCGGTGTTCGCCCTGGCCCGCGAACTAGGCTGGACAAATCTCTCTCCGTGGTTCATGGATTTGGTTGTCGCCGTCCGCAGAACCGACGAACGGGGCCGGGACATCATCATGCGCACAGCCAAAGCCATCGCCCGAGACTACCCGTGGCGCGATGGCGTTCCGTACCGCACCCAAGAGTAAGCCATGACAGAGCCGCGATTCATCCGTTACAAGGACGCACCGGCCTATCTTGGCATGTGCCGCGCCGTCTTCGACAAGGACTTTCGCCCGAAACTGACCGAAATCCCGATCGGCCGGAAGGGTATAGCCTTCGACCGCCTTGACCTCGACGCCTTGGCGGATCAACATAAGGCCCGCAACGGGCGGTCCAAGGTGTCATCAGGAGAAAAAACATCATGGGCCACACGAGAACGAGGGGTATCACCCTCGAAAAAGACGGTTGCAGAACCGTCAACAAGGTCTGGCGCGGGGAACGAATCTTCGCCAGGCTCGGACAGGTATCACAGGAAGAAGCGGAACGCTGGCTCGCCAGCGAGCTCGCCAGGCGTGAAAGCGATGGGAACCGTCGACGCAGTCATCGACCTCTGTTCGCTGATTGCGCGAAAAGGTACCTGATTGAATCGAAGCAAAAACGATCGGTCGAGGTGATCGCATGGCACATCAAGCTGTTGTTACCCTACATCGGAGCTCTGGAGATCCACCAAGTGCACGACGCGACGCTGGAGGCATTCAAGGCCGATCGGCGAGCGGGACTGCCGGCGGTGCCGGGTAAGCCGGCCCGGCCGGTCAGCCCAACCACCATCAACCGATCGCTCGAAGTCGTGAGGACAGTCCTTACCCGGGCCGCCAGATCATGGCGCGATGAATCCAGCCGCCCCTGGCTGGACATGGCACCCCCTCTCATCACCATGGAGGAGGAGCGCCAACGCCCGCCGCACCCCCTGAACTGGGAGGAGCAGGACCTCCTTTTTCGCAAGCTGCCGCCACACCTCCAGAAGATGGCCCTGTTCGACGTCAACACGGGGCTTCGAGACGAGAATGTGTGCGGGCTGCGCTGGTCCTGGGAGCAAAAGGTCCAGGAGGTCGGCCGCAGTGTGTTCATCGTGCCGGCCGAGGAGTACAAGACCGGCGTGCCTCATGTTGTCATCCTCAACGACGCCGCATGGTCGATTGTAGAAAAGCAGCGTGAGCTGGCCAGCGCAGCGGAACTCGAGAACGGAACGCCGAAGTCGGACTTTGTCTTCACGTTCCGCAACGGCGATCGAGTTAATACGATGAACAATAGCGGCTGGCAGACCGCCCGGACGTCTGCGGGCTTGGTTGGGGTAAGGGTGCATGATCTGCGCCACACCTTCGCCACTCGCTTGCGCCTGGCCGGGGTCGCTCAGGAAGACAGAAATGCCCTCATGGGCCACAAGGCCAGGTCGATGCCGGAACACTACGCCGGTGCCGATATCGGCAGGCTGATCGAGATCGCCAACCGCGTCCTCGATCGCCAAGGCACCCGAACGCTGCTACGAGTGGTGAATGGGTGATGAAACCAGTGATGAAAGAGAAAAGTCGCGCAAAATATCGCGCAAAAGAAAGCCGGTTAGTGTCGGCTAACCGGCTAATCTAGGTATTTTGGCGCGCCCGGAGAGATTCGAACTCCCGACTCCTTGGTTCGTAGCCAAGTACTCTATCCATCTGAGCTACGGGCGCAATAAGGATGCAGATTATATCGGCTAGACAGTTTTTCCTCAAGCATTTATCACTTCCTGTTCAGTTCATCGAAAAGCAGTCATTAGCAGTTTGCGGCACTCGTCGAGTCAGATCTGTGCTACCTGCAACGGCGGCTACAGGTGGTGGTTTGCGGTTTCGCTGCTTGAGCCGCAGGCGAGTTTACGAAGCTACCCGATCGGATGTCTGTGGCAAAAGGCCCGACATACGCAGGTCGTCTTCGGTGTTCCACGGCATGCTCAGCTTGACGTAGCCGAAAGCAGCGCCTCCAATACGGCCGGCGAGACAGACATTGCCAGATGACCGATACCCGCCAGCGCGTGATTCTCGGCGCCGCTAAGCATGGCACTGATCTGCGGCCTGATGAAATTATCATGAAGACTATAGATGGCAAAGCAAGGTACCGGAACCGGCGACTTCGCCAAGTCTCTCAACCAGGAACTGCCCTGCTCCATTTCGCGCGCGTTGCGCCCCAATCCGAGACCAGCCATAACGCTCCCTTGGTGAGGCGTACCGAGAGTAATCAGCCTGGCTACGCGCATTTCCCCATAGCGGCGCAGATAAGCACGCCCCACCAAGCCGCCCATGCTATGACCAACCAGTATCACCTGCTGGGCACCAGTATCGCGACACAAGGCATTCACGCGCCGCGCGACCAGTTCGGAATAGCCATCGATACTGCCGTATAGCGGCTCCAGCGTCAGGGTCGCAACGCAACGACCGCGCGCTTCCAAGCGTGGTTTAAGCCACCACCAGAAACTCCTGTTACAGCAGTAGCCGTGGATCAGCAACAATGGCATCTGCCCATCAGACGGTTTGGATTGGGCGTCCGGTTTGAGGAAAATTGGGTCGAGTAATTCGATCACCAACAGTACGCCAAATGCCCCCACTTCATGTAAAGCTTCAAGCAACTGACGAAAGACACCAATTCGGTATTCGGCGGGCAGTGGGGAACGACTGAGGAATGCAATAACGTATGTGAAGAGTATTGCCCAAGTTCGCCATGCCAATGCCAACAGGATTATCAGCATCAATACACGGGTAGGAGTCCAGCCGGCAAGTTTCACCAGCATTAGACCCAGGAAGAAATACGCGAACGACTCAAATAGCAATAACAGTCGAAGCAAACGCGCGAGCATAAGAATACTATCGCAACCAAGATGAGGGAAATGGTAAGTCTAATCCATGCCGAGCGATTGAGCCCCGCGCGGATTGATCTGACCGAGCGACTTTTCGGCGGCACTGTTGTAAACTACCGGCATGCGCATCCTGTTGAGCAACGACGACGGATATTTTGCTCCGGGAATTGAGACTCTCGCCCGAGCTTTGGCCGAGATCGCCGAGCTGACTGTGGTTGCCCCGGAGCGCGAGCGCAGCGGCGCCAGTAATTCCCTGACCCTTGATCGACCCTTGTCCCTGCGGCGTGCCGCCAACGGTTTTTACTTTGTCAATGGCACCCCCAGCGATTGCGTGCACCTCGCCGTGACCGGCATGCTGGATCATTTGCCCGACATGGTTGTTTCAGGCATCAACCTCGGCGCCAACATGGGCGACGACACCATTTATTCGGGCACCGTCGCCGCCGCCACTGAAGGCTATCTGCTCGGCGTGCCAGCCTTGGCGGTATCTCTGACCAGCAAGACGGGAGCCTGCTTCGATACGGCGGCACGCGTGGCGCGTCGGATCGTCGAACGTTTTCAGCAGGGCGACTTGCCCGATTTCGGCGGGGAACCCCTGCTGCTCAATCTGAATGTTCCCGACATACCTTACGATCAACTCAAGGGTCTGCGCGTGACCCGCCTGGGCAAGCGCCACAAGGCTGAGCCGGTAGTAAAACAGCAGACGCCGCGCAACGAAACCGTGTATTGGGTAGGCGCCGCCGGTGCGGCCCAGGATGCCGGAGAGGACACGGATTTTTATGCCGTAGCCAACGACTACGCCTCATTGACGCCCTTGCAGATCGATCTCACGCACGCCGCCCGGATTGCCTCGGTGCAGCGCTGGTTCGGAAGCGGCCCGGATAGCGGGGTGCAGTCATGAACGCCTCTCTCCATCGCGGCATCGGCATGACTTCGCTGCGTACGCGCGAACGCATGATCGAGCGCCTGCGCGAGCAAGGCATCCGCGATGAAAGGGTGCTCGCCGCGATGGGCGCGGTGCCGCGTCACATTTTCGTAGAGGAGGCGCTGGCATCGCGCGCCTATGAGGATACCGCCCTACCGCTCGGCTTCCAACAAACCATTTCACAGCCCTACGTCGTGGCGCGCATGATCGAATTGCTGCTCAACGGAACGACTGCTCGGGTACTGGGCAAGACACTTGAAATCGGCGCCGGCTGCGGCTACCAAGCGGCGGTTCTGGGAACGCTGACGCGCGAAGTGTACGCCGTCGAGCGCATCGAACCGCTTCTGGCGAGGGCGCGAAAACACCTGGCGCAACTGCGTCTGAATCACGTCCGCCTGAAACATGCCGATGGTAATTTGGGGCTACTGGCAGCCGCGCCTTTCGATAGTATTATCGTTGCGGCAGCGGCAGCCCGGGTGCCCCAGGCGTTGCTTGACCAGTTGGCGCCAGGCGGGCGCCTGGTGCTTCCCTTGGGGAGCAGCGGCAACGGTGATCAGATTCTTACTCTGGTTGAACGCAAAACCGATAATTCCGGTTATTCCGAGACGCGTTTTGATGCGGTAAGATTTGTGCCTTTGGTGACGGGGATCGAATAATGGAGCTATCCCAAAACATGGCGACCAGTGGCTTGCTCTTGGCTTTAGTCTGGCTGCTGGCAGGCTGCGCCAGCCAGCAGCCAGCACCAGTGATCGATCGCGCCGCACCGGTTGCCCAGCCAGGGGATCAGCAAGTAGGAGGTTCGTCTGCGCTGGCACCGGGGGCCATCGCCCCACCCGGCTATTACATCGTCAAGAAAGGCGACACGCTGATCAGCATCGGTCTTGAACATGGTCAGTCATACCGGGATCTGGCCGCCTGGAACAATCTCGACAATCCGAACAAGATTCAGGTCGGCCAACAATTGCGCGTTAAAATAGCCGAGCCTGAGGCTGGGGCGCCGGTGGCGATAGCCAAGCCCATCTCGATACCAGCAGCCGTTGAAACCTCGCAACCGGTGGGGAGTTCCTCGGCTTCCCCTGACACCGAGATGCTCAAACGCGAACCGAAAGGTGGCAAGCTACCTTATTCGGAAGAAGCCATGGCTAAATTACAAAAACCAGAACCGGTTTCCGCCATCGAAATAATACCGGAAACCAGATCGGCGCCTGTTGAGAAACCTGTCGTCAAGCCAGCGCCAGCCCCTGCCGGGGACGATGCGGTGGAATGGAGTTGGCCAACGGCGGGCAAGCTGGTCAACAATTTTGTCGATGGCAGCACCAAGGGCCTCGACATCGCCGGCAAAACGGGTGATCCGGTGCAGGCTGCGGCCGCTGGCAAAGTGATCCTGGTCAGCAGCGCTCTGCGCGGCTATGGCAATTTTCTCATCATCAAACATAACGCCGCATACCTTTCCGTCTACGCCCATAACAGCCGCATCCTGGTCAAGGAAGAACAAACCGTGACCAAAGGCCAGAAGATCGCCGAAATTGGCAGTAGCGACAGTGATCAGCCGAAGCTGCACTTCGAGATTAGGCACCAGGGCAAGCCAGTCGATCCCATGAAGTTCCTTCCGGCTCGGTAACAAATGGACGAGACCGCAGTCCCTGACGACGAAAGTGATCAACCCAAGGCACACTTGCCGTTCGAATCCTCCAATGGAGAGGATCCGGAAAATATTCTTGATGCGGTCGAACCCCAGGAGGCCGAAGAAGCCCCAGATCACACGGGTAGTGCACGCAACGGATTCCTCAACGACATTACCCAACTTTATTTAAACGACATTGGCGCAAATCCACTCCTTTCCGCAGCCGAAGAATTGGCTTTGGCGCGGGAAGTTCGTGCCGGTGACTTCGCTGCCCGGCAGAAAATGATCGTGTCAAACCTGCGGCTGGTGGTCAACATCGCCAAGCATTATTTGAATCGGGGCATTCCCCTCGAGGATTTGATTGAGGAAGGCAATCTGGGGTTAATGCACGCCCTGGAAAAATTCGATCCGGAACGTGGCTTTCGTTTTTCGACTTATGCGACATGGTGGATACGTCAGAACATCGAGCGTGTCATCATGAACCAATCGCGTACCATCCGATTGCCGGTGCATGTCGTCAAGGAATTGAATCTTATCCTGCGTGCTTTGCGCCACTTGGATGACGATGGCCCTCACGGTATGCAGAATTGCGCCGAGGAAGTGGCGCACCTGCTCGACAAACCGGTTGAAGAAATACACCGGATATTGGCCCTCAACGAGGGCACTGCTTCGCTTGATGCGCCGCTAGAGATCGATCCGGAACTGTCAGCCTTTGACGCCATTTCCGCCGACCCCAGCGGCAGTCCGGAAAACCAGCTCCAGCATGCCGAAACGGGACGACTGGTAAGCATGTGGGTAACGCAACTCTCCAGCAATCAACGCTATGTGCTCGAGCGGCGTTATGGACTCAACGGCTGCGAAATATTTACGCTTGAGCAGCTCGCCATGGATCTCGAACTGACCCGCGAACGGGTACGCCAGATACAGATTGAGTCGTTGAAGAAACTCAGAAAAAACCTCTCGCGCCACGGTGTGACCAAGGAGGTTTTTCTTTAGGGCGTATTCTCAATTGAGCGACGTACGCGCAGTTGCCGGGACAGTTCATGCACCGCCATCGCGTAAAAGCTGCTGCGATTGTAACGCGTCAACACGTAGAAGTTGTGATAACCAAGGCAGTACTCGGTCGGCTGTTGTGGCGTGACAAGATCAATCAACGCCGCCGGAAATTCCGGAGCATCGCTGCTGGTAACACCAAAGGCAAGCAATTCGCTGGGGGTGAGGCGCGGAACGATGCCTTCCTCGATCAGCGCTGCAAATTTATCTCCTGCCACGTTGGCGGCTCCCGTGACGGGCCCATCCCGTTCCCAACCATGTGCCTTGAGAAAATTCGCGACGCTGGCGATAGCGTCGGCCGGGTTGGTTGCCAAATCGATGCGCCCATCCTGATCCCCGTCGGCGGCGTACTGCCGCACGCTGCTTGGCAAGAACTGCGGCAAGCCCAAGGCCCCGGCATAAGAGCCGGTAAACGAAAGCGGATCACGCCGCGTCTCGCGCGCCAACAGAAGCAATTCCTCAAGTTCGCGACGAAACAACGCAGCACGCGCGGCGGCGTTCGTCGCCTCAGTGTGGGGATAATCGAAGGCCAGCGTGGCGAGCGCGGCGAGCGCTCCATACTTGCCGGTATTGCGGCCGTAGATCGTTTCGATGCCGATGATGGCGACGATGATTTCTTCAGGTACCCCGGTCAGTTCGCGCGCAACAAGCAAGGCACCACTGTGCTGCCGCCAGAAATTCAAGCCCAGTGTAATGCGCTTCGGCTCGACAAAGCGGGCACGGTAGGCTTGCCAAGAGCGTATGGTCGAATCGCGTGGCGGTAGAATGGCTTGGATGACTGTTGGGATCGGTTTGATTCGGGCGAAGGAAAGCGTCAATTTCTCCGCATCAAATCCGTGCTTCTCCTGCATTTCTGTGATGAAAGCCTGCACCTCCGGACGGGTGGCGAAACTGCCGGCGGAAAAGGCCATGGATGCGGCGCAGGAGGCAAGCAGCAGCCACAAGACGCGCAACCAAACTTTCATGGCTTACGTTGTGCGAGTCTTGAGATTCGCCCTTTCATGTCCTGAAGTAGTTTTGTCGCCTGTATCGGCGAGGTTTCGGTGTAACGTAAGCGGGCATAAATATCCACAACCTCGTCAATGTCGGCCACCATCGCGGATTGCTCCACGGACAGATTCGCGGTGATCCGTTCAGCATAGGCATATGGGCCTTCCCAAGGCTTTCGCGGCAGACCGCGGCGGGCGAGAATCTTGGAAAACCGGTTCCAAGCCACCTGGACTGGAGAAAGTCGCTGCCGCTGGTATATCGCCAAAACCGTGTAGCCAAGCAACAGTATTCCGCAAAACCCCGTCAGGACGGCTGTCATCTTTTGCCAGTCTGGCGAAGGCATGCCCAAGTTGGCCAGCAGTTCACGCTGGCGCTGTGGATTATAGCCGAGCACCCATTGATTCCACACATTAGCCAGCGCATCCCAACGGTAGCGCATCTGGAGCAGCCACATGAACTCCGGTCGTGCCAACAATGGGCGGGCCTCCCCCACTGGCAACGCCCGCGCAAGGTTGAGTTCGATGCGCGTCGGCGCAACCGCCGCAGTCGGGTCGATGCGCAACCAGCCGCGTCCCTTAAGCCATACCTCGGCCCAGGCATGGGCATCGGATTGCCGCACGATCAAGGTGCCGTCGATCGGATTGAGCTCGCCGCCCTGATAACCAGTCACGACGCGCGCCGGAATCCCGGCAGCGCGCATCATGAATACGAAACCTGCCGAGAAATGCTCGCAGAAGCCGCGTTTGCTGTCGAACAGGAATTCGTCCACGGAATGATTGCCCAGCAGCGGTGGCGAGAGCGTGTAGATGAATGTCTGGCGACGATAGAAATCGAGCATACGCCGAATGATCCCTGTGTCATTGGCACCCAGCTCCGCGCGCCACTGCTCGGCCAACGCACGGGCACGCGGGTTAAAGAGCGCCGGCAGTTGCAATGCTTCCCTGAGGATGGCTGGTGCTTCGTCAACGCCGGCCATAATTTCAGGATAAGAGGTCATTTGATAGCGCAGTCGCACCCGCACCGGCGACTTGGCCAATAATTGATAGTCGCTGGCAATGAGGCCTTCGGCCGGAATCGTCGCCGGCAGTTCCATGGCAAACAACCAAGGCTTGTAGTGCGGCTCCAGCGTCACTGCATAATTGACCGCAGCGCCACGCGGCAGATAGGGCAGTCTGCTGCTGACGAAAACCCGTCCAAGTTTCCAGGTGCGGCCATCGAACAGGCTCAATACCGGGCCGCGCCAGTAAAGCACGATTTGCGGTGGCGCCCTGCCCTCGAATTCGCCGGTGAATTTGGCGCGAAAGGCGATGGCATCCGACTGGCTCAACTGGCTAATCGATCCCGGCGTCATGCTATCCGATAACCCCGTGAGTCCGCTGAAGGCGTCGACGGGCAGTCCCCAAAGCGGTCCCTGTACCCGGGGGAAAAGCACGAACAACACCAGCATGAAAGGCACCGCCTGCAACAGCATCAAGCCGGCAAGACGCAACGCCCGGCCCGCCGGCTGGCGTCGGTGGTTGAGAATCACCAGCGTGGCGGTGGTCAAGGCAACCCCCGCCAGCGTCACAGCCGCGTTGCCGATGTTCTGGGCGTAAAAAAACTGTGTCAGCGTCAAGAAATATCCCAGCAGTACGACCGCAAAACCGTCCCGCACACTACGCATTTCCAGCAGTTTCAAAGCAAACAGCAATGCCAGCAAGGCGACTCCGGGGTTGCGGCCAAACAAGCCATGAAAATGCCACGCGATTCCGGCAACGCCGGCGAATACCATAACTACCAGCAGCCAACGCGGGGGCAGCGATGCGTGGCGCCACAACAACACGCCACGCCAAACCATGATCAGGCTGGTCAGGGTGCTTAACCATTCCGGCAGGTACGGCGCCAACGGAGCAAAAACCAGCACGGCAGTACCGAACAACCAAAGCGATTGCTTGGCTGAGAGCGGTGCAGATATTCGTTTGGGGGCGTTACTCATATAGCGCCAGCAACTTGAGGCAGGCATGAAAGTGCGCGTTGCCGGAAGCGGGCGCCAATTCCTTGCCCGGCAGGCGCAACCCCCAGGTTAATCCGGCAGCGTGTGCATCGCATATCCAGCGGGTCATCACGGAAAGACAACGTTCGGTATCCCCATATGCCGAAAGCATCTCCCAGTCGAACCACAGGGTTTGTGCCGCAGCGCCACTGAACTGTTTGGTCAACAACGGCCCCTCAGTTTGACGCGCAGCGCTCTTCCAGGCGACATGGCGTGGTGGATCCGCGGGCTGGTGCAGGCGCAACCCGGAAAAATCCTCCATGCCGGAGGCTTGATGAGCGGCGCCGCAGCCTTCGCCGGGCATCGCTGGCAATGGCGGCGCCGCACTGGCTGGCGAGGGGTAGACCAGGCAACGCTGATCGGGGGCGACGTAACTCCAGGCGCGAATCAAGCCCAGCGGGTAGTTGGTTTCCAGCGTAACCCGCGGCAGCGGCAACCAGCCACGAGAGGACGTGGATAGCTCAAGACCGACTTCGATGCTGGCCTGTCCTGGAATTTCGACGTCGACCGGCACTTGGCCTGGCAGTCGCAGGCGTACCGACGGCCGTGATTCTCGACGCTGATTGGCAAGAACAATACCGAAGCGGGCATGTTCCCCTGCGAATACCGGTTCGCAACGACCGGGGCAAATCTGCAAGTAGGCCAGATTGCGGAAAGTGTGGAGGATAGCTGTAGCACCCAGGCCGGCAAGCAGGAACACTAGGGCATGGCCCAAGCTCAGGTTGTAGTTGATGGCCCCGATCAGCATCACCAGCAACGAGACTGCGTAAGCTAGTCCCTGGCGCGTTGGCAGCACAAATATCCGGCGCTGTGTCAGCCTGATCGGTGAGGCTTCCGGTGGGTGCCCGCGCAGTGCCCAACGGTAGAAGCGTTCCTGCAAGAAGGCGACAGGGCTCGCAAGCATGTGGACACTCTATTAGCGGTGACCAGGTATCAAGGCAGCGGGACTGCCTCAATCAAGCGAGTAGCGATCTGCGCGGCATTTAGCCGCATCAAGGTATCGCCAGCCGGCCGCAGGCGATGCGGTGCCACCGCCGGCAGGATCACCTGCACGTCTTCGGGAAGCGCATGATCGCGCCCTGCCAACAGCGCCCAGGCGCGCGCCGCACCCAACAGCGCCAAAGCCGCGCGCGGCGACAGGCCAACTTGGTAATCTGGCGACTGACGCGTATGGGTAACCAGGGCCTGGATGTAGTCGATCAGCGCATCGGCAACGTACACCTTGGTCACTGCCTGTTGCAAGGCAGCCAACTCTTCAGCGGCCAAGCAAGGGCTAAGGCCTGAGATCATCTCGCGTCTATCGGCGCCGCGCAGCAATTCCCGTTCGGCATCGAAATCGGGATAGCCAAGATCGATGCGCATCAGAAAACGATCAAGCTGAGATTCTGGCAACGGGAAGGTGCCGATCTGATGGGAAGGGTTCTGCGTGGCAATGACGAAGAATGGAGCTGGCAAAGGCCTGGTTTCCCCTTCGGTAGTCACTTGACGCTCTTCCATTGCCTCCAGCAAAGCACTCTGGGTTTTGGGTGTGGCGCGGTTAACTTCGTCGGCAAGAACCAGTTGGGCGAATATCGGTCCCGGATGAAACGTAAAGCCGCCGCTGGTACGATCGAACACGGAAACGCCGATGATATCGGCTGGCAGCATGTCGCTGGTAAACTGAATGCGCTGGAACTGCATACCGAGAAGTCGTGCCAGCACGTGGGCCAGGGTAGTCTTGCCGACGCCGGGCAAGTCTTCTATCAGAAGGTGGCCGCGCGCCAGCAAACAGGCGAGCGACAGGCGAACCTGGCGTTCCTTGCCGAGGATAACACCGCCAGCTTGGCGGATGATTTCGGCGAGGGGTGACAGTAAGCCGGATGAATGCATGATCTAGGGATTTACGTCTATGAGGTTAAACAGAGGATAATGTAAAATTCTCGTAAATTGTAAGCTTGTTACGACTCCAGATGGCATGACTACTGCATTTATTACTCATCGAGATTGCTGGCAGCACGACATGGGCGCCCATCATCCGGAGTGTCCTGATCGGCTTGGCGCCATCAACGATCGGTTGATTTCATCCGGAATTGATCTTCACCTTGCCTACTACGATGCACCACTCGCGACTCGGGAGCAGTTGCTGCGCGCCCATCCGAGCAAACACATCGAGTTCATCGAACAGAGCGCGCCGAAGCATGGCATCGTGCACGTCGATCCAGACACGGCGATGAATTCAGGCACCTGGAACGCAGCGCTCCGTTCCGCCGGTGCCGGCGTTTTGGCCACCGACCTGGTGATGCAAGGCGCCGTATCGACAGCCTTTTGCGCTGTACGGCCTCCTGGCCATCATGCCGAAAGAACCAAGCCCATGGGTTTTTGCTTCTTTAACAATGTCGCCATCGCCGCCCTGCATGGCATCGAGGCGTGGGGCCTGGAACGGGTCGCCATCGTCGATTTCGACGTGCATCACGGCAACGGCACCGAGGATATTTTTTCCGGCAACGACAAGGTGCTGATGGTGAGCACTTTCCAGCATCCTTTCTACCCGTTTTGTGGCACCGACCATCCTGCGGCCAACATGCTTAATATACCGCTGCCCGCCGGCACGCGCGGCGACGCTTTTCGCCAAGTCGTCAGTGATATCTGGCTGCCACGTCTTTATGCATTCGCACCACAACTTATCTACATCTCGGCGGGTTTCGACGCCCACTATGAAGATGATATGGCATCCCTGGGCTTGGTCGAATCCGACTACAGCTGGGTGACGCAGCAAATAATGGAGGTTGCGGCAAGCTCCGCGCAAGGACGTATTGTCTCCATGCTTGAGGGCGGCTACGCCCTGTCGGCAATGGCGCGTAGTGTCGCGGCACACATCAAAGTGCTGGCTGATCTTTAGTTCAGGTAAAATCAGTTTTTTTCTTTCGGACTGCAGTCCATGATTACAGGATCAATTCCAGCCATCGCCACGCCGATGCATGCTGACGGTCGCCTCGACTTGGCCCGGCTGCGAAGTTATATCGATTGGCATATTGCCGAGGGCTCCGACGGCGTCGTCGTCGTCGGCACCACCGGCGAATCACCGACGGTGAATTTCGACGAGCATTGTGCGTTGATGCGTTGCGTCATCGAACAGGTCGCCGGACGCATTCCAGTGATCGCCGGCACCGGCGCCAACTCGACCAGGGAGGCAATCGAGCTGGCCACATTCGCCAAGCAAGCCGGCGCCACAGCCCACCTGTCGGTTGTGCCTTATTACAACAAGCCAACTCAGGAAGGGCTCTACCGCCACTTCAGGAGCATCGCCGAGTCGGTCGATCTGCCGATGATCTTGTATAACGTGCCCGGGCGGACGGTCGCTGACCTGTCCAACGACACCACCCTGCGTTTGTCCAATGTGCCCGGCATCGTGGGAATAAAGGATGCCACTGGCAACATCGAACGCGGCAGCGATCTTATCAAGCGGATTCCGCCAGGCTTCGCCTGCTACAGCGGCGACGACGCCACCGCACTGTCGCTGATGTTGCTCGGTGGTCACGGCACCATTTCTGTCACCGCCAACGTCGCGCCGCGCTTGATGCACGCCATGTGCGCCGCAGCCATGGCCAGCCAAGTTGACTTGGCGCGCGAAATCAACTTCCGTTTGCTCGGCTTGCATCGCAATTTGTTTCTCGAGGCCAATCCGATTCCGGTCAAATGGGCGCTGGCGCGCATGGGGCATATGACTGATGGATTGCGCTTGCCGCTGACTCCGCTTTCTCCGGAGTTCCACGAACGTGTCCGAATTGCCTTGAGCGACGCGGACATTAAGATTTAATTTGAATTGACGCACATTCACGAGGCGCGCATGAAACGTAACCCACTCTTGTCTTCGTTGTTGATACTCGCCGCACTTACGCTTGCTGCTTGTGGCGGCACGCTTTTCGAATCGAAAAAGATCGACTACAAATCAGCGGCCAAGCTGCCGTCTCTGGAAGTCCCGCCTGACCTTACTGCGCCTAGCCGCGACGATCGTTATGCTATGCCCGACGCCAGTGCCAGGAGTACAGCCACTTTTTCCGCATATTCCGGCGAACGTAGCGGCCAGACTCGCGCCGCCACGTCCACGGATATATTGCCGCAAGTGGACAAAGTACGCATTGAACGCTCTGGCACACAACGTTGGCTAGTTGTTAACGGCACACCGGACCAGCTCTGGCCTGGCATCAAGGAGTTCTGGCGGGAAACTGGTTTTTCCATCAGTGTCGAAAAACCTGAAGCTGGCATCATGGAAACCGACTGGAACGAGAACCGTGCCAAACTGCCGCAAGACTTTATCCGCAGAACGATCGGCAGTGTGCTTGACGCGATGTATTCGACCTCAGAACGCGACAAATTCCGTACTCGCCTAGAGAAAGGGGCAGAAACGGGCACCACTGAAATTTATATCAGCCACCGCGGTGTATATGAAATATATATCAATGAGGGTAAAACCGAGACACGCTGGCAGCCTCGTCAGGCCGACCCCGAACTCGAAGCGGAGATGTTGAGGCGCCTGATGGTACGCCTCGGTTCCACAGAGGAACGCGCCAAAACACTGATCACGACCGAGCAGAAGCAAGAACGTGCAAAGCTGGCTCAAGCCGCAGACGGTAGTGGCGCCCTTGAATTGCAAGAACCGTTCGACCGCTCCTGGCGTCGAGTTGGCTTGGCGCTGGATCGCGTTGGTTTTACCGTGGAAGATCGTGACCGCGCGCAAGGCCTCTACTTCGTGCGTTACATCGACCTTGAATCAGACAACAGCAAGAAAGAAGAGAAAGGATTTTTCTCCAGGCTGGCATTCTGGAAGAGTAGCAAACCTGACTTGAGTCAAACTCCACAATACCGCATTCACATTAAAAGCGCAGGCAATACCAGCACCATTCAAGTTCTAACGCGTGAGGGCGGTGTGGAAAAATCCGATATTTCCAGGAAGATTCTTGGGTTACTGTTCGAGCAGCTTAAATGATTACTTGGGGTGGCCGATGGGGCTCGAACCCACGACAACTGGAATCACAATCCAGGACTCTACCAACTGAGCTACGGCCACCACTGGTGCTGCAAAACATCAGCAAATCACTGTCATCAACCCACAGTGCCAATCAAACCGGCACTGTGGCATGCCCGACAGGAATCGAACCTGTAACCCCCAGCTTAGAAGGCTGGTGCTCTATCCGGTTGAGCTACGGGCACCCATCGGTCACTGGTCGGGGCGAGAGGATTCGAACCTCCGACATCTTGCTCCCAAAGCAAGCGCGCTACCGGGCTGCGCTACGCCCCGAGAGCCGCGCATTCTACGCGCACCATTGTTCCGGGTCAAATTTTCTCCTCTCTATAATGCAAAATATTTTAACTTGCGGCGCGCTCGCATTTCGTTTATAAAGCTCCCTTTTCCGCTGATGAACTGCAACCCGATGATCGATGAATTCCAGCATAGACAACTTCCACCCTACCTGCCGAAGAAGGGAGAAGAGTATATGAACAACAAACAGCAGGCGCACTTCCGCAAGATTCTCCAGACACTCAAGGAAGAGTTGCTGGGCGATGTCGAGCGGACTGTGCACACCATGCAGGATGAGGCAACCGTGTTCGCCGATCCGAATGACCGCGCCAGCCAGGAATCGGACATTGCCCTCGAGTTGCGCAACCGTGATCGCGAGCGCAAACTTATCAAGAAAATCGACGAAGCGCTGGATCGCATCGATAACGGCGAATATGGCTACTGCAACAGTTGTGGTGTTGAAATTGGCCTGAAGCGCCTTGAAGCTCGCCCCACGGCGACGCTTTGCATTGACTGCAAGACCCTGGACGAACTGCGGGAAAAGCAAGTAGCGAAGTAATCCCCTGCCTAATTCAGCTATAGCCCGGCATGACCTGAGTCACGTCGGGGCATAATAAAAAAGGACGCCTAGTTTGACTGTGTCAATAAATCCGCCAATCTGCCGATAAAGAGATATCTTTGATCGACAGGAGACGGTGATGGAAATGTACGACGACTTGCAAAGATATCTTGATCATTTGTGTGGCGCATTG